>NZ_VXCW01000032.1:0-12354 GCF_052850675.1 Pseudomonas sp. 1152_12
CAGCGGTCTGTCAGCTCATGCTTTTGTAACTGACCCACCGCTATCGCAGGCAAGCCAGCGCCCACAATTAGATTGGGGTCAGAGTTAGACAGGACCCTCTTTTGAATTGTAACCGGCTGGTGACATTTTCTTTCCCCTTCGTTACATGCACTCATCTCACCCTTGTTTAGACTCCGGTCATCCCATAAAAAATAATAAGGGCTATCTATGACCACGCAACCACTGCCTGCCAGCAGTTGGCTGAACGCTCCTGCCCATCACACCTGGCTTGCCAACGAGGGCCAGCGCCTGCTCGCATTCGCCAAGGCCTCGCGCCTGCCGGATGGCTTCGGCAACCTCGATGACAACGGCCAACTGCCGGCCAATGTGCACGCCGAAACCATGAACACCGCCCGCATGACCCACAGCTTCGCCATGGCCCACGCCATGGGGTTGCCCGGTTATGCCGACCTGGTGGCGCACGGCGTTGCGGCGCTCAGCGGCCCATTACGCGATAGCGAGCACGGTGGTTGGTTCGCCGCGCCTCACGCCGTCGATGGCAACCGTGGCAAGGCCGCTTACCTGCATGCTTTCGTCGCCCTGGCTGCCAGCTCTGCCGTGGTGGCGGGCGCGCCCGGCGCGCAGAACCTATTAAATGACGCCGTGCACATCATCGACCAGTTCTTCTGGAGCGAGGAGGAGGGCGTCATGCTCGAATCCTTTGCCCAAGACTTTAGCGGTGTAGAGGCTTATCGCGGCGCCAACAGCAACATGCACGCCACCGAAGCCTTCCTGGCGTTGGCTGATGTGACCGGTGACACGCGCTGGCTCGACCGCGCATTGCGCATCGTCGAACGTGTTATCCACACCCACGCCGCTGGCAACCAGTTCATGGTCATCGAGCATTTTGACGCCCACTGGAAACCGCTGCTCGGTTACAACGAAGATAACCCTGCCGACGGCTTCCGCCCGTATGGCATCACCCCCGGCCACGGTTTTGAATGGGCGCGGCTGGTGCTGCACCTCGAAGCCGCGCGCCTGCAAGCCGGGCTGGTCACGCCGGACTGGTTGGTGAGCGATGCTAAAGGCCTGTTCGCCAGCGCCTGTGAATATGCCTGGGCCGTGGACGGTGCTCCCGGCATTGTCTACACCCTGGACTGGAACCACCGTCCGGTAGTGCGCGAGCGCCTGCACTGGACCCATGCCGAGGCCAGCGCCGCTGCCCAAGCGTTGCTCAAACGCACGGGGGAGCTGCATTACGAAACCTGGTATCGACGGTTCTGGGAGTTTTGCGAAAGCCACTTTATCGACCGCATCCACGGCAGCTGGCACCACGAACTCAGCCCGCATAACCAACCCAGCAGCAGGATCTGGGGGGGTAAACCGGACCTCTATCACGCCTGGCAAGCGGTGGTGCTGCCTGCGCTACCCTTGTCACCCAGCATGACCAGTGCGCTGGGACAGGGCTGCTATGTCACCAAGTGGTGACATTTGTACGTCCCTTTGTTACCTGCGCCTGGAAAATCCCTGTTTAAACTCCGTGCAGCGCAAGCTCTAGACTTGCATGCATAACAACAAGAAAAGGTACTCAGATGAACGCGATTAATCGCCTCGCCGTTGCTATTTCCATTGCCTCGTTGTTTCCCCTCAGTGCATTTGCCGCCGACTCGAAAGGGACGGTTGAAGTTGTGCATTGGTGGACTTCCGGCGGTGAAAAAGCGGCTGTAGATGTCCTGAAGGCCCAAGTTGAAAAAGACGGCTTCACCTGGAAAGACGGTGCCGTCGCCGGTGGCGGTGGTGCCACCGCCATGACCGTGCTGAAAAGCCGCGCAGTCGCCGGTAACCCACCGGGCGTTGCCCAGATCAAAGGCCCCGACATCCAGGAATGGGCGTCCACGGGCTTGCTCGACACTGACGTCCTGAAACAAGTGGCCAAGGACGAGAAGTGGGATTCTCTGCTCGACAAGAAAGTCTCCGACACCGTGAAGTACGAAGGTGACTACGTCGCCGTACCGGTCAACATCCACCGCGTGAACTGGCTGTGGATCAACCCGGAAGTCTTCAAGAAAGCCGGCATCACCAAAAACCCGACCACCCTCGAAGAATTCTACGCAGCCGGCGACAAGCTCAAGGCTGCGGGCTTTATTGCGCTTGCCCACGGTGGCCAGCCTTGGCAGGACAGCACCGTATTTGAAGCCGTCGTTCTGTCGGTGATGGGGGCTGATGGCTACAAGAAAGCCCTGGTCGATTTGGATAATGACGCGCTAACCGGCCCGCAAATGGTCAAGGCCCTGACCGAGCTGAAGAAAGTCGCGACCTATATGGACGTCGACGGCAAAGGCCAGGACTGGAACCTCGAAGCAGGCAAGGTCATCAACGGCAAGGCCGGTATGCAGATCATG
Source organism: Pseudomonas sp. 1152_12 (assembly GCF_052850675.1). Taxonomy (NCBI): domain Bacteria; kingdom Pseudomonadati; phylum Pseudomonadota; class Gammaproteobacteria; order Pseudomonadales; family Pseudomonadaceae; genus Pseudomonas; species Pseudomonas sp. 1152_12. The sequence continues at coordinate 2,382 of NZ_VXCW01000032.1, forward strand.
GGGGACTGGGCCAAGTCCGAGTGGACTGCCGCCAAGAAAATCGCCGGCAAAGACTACCAGTGCGTAGCCTTCCCGGGCACCGACAAAGCCTTCACCTACAACATCGACTCCCTGGCGGTGTTCAAGCAGAAAGACAAAGGCACAGCTGCCGGTCAGCAGGACATCGCCAAAGTCGTGCTGGGTGAAAACTTCCAGAAAGTCTTCAGCATCAACAAGGGCTCGATCCCTGTTCGTACCGACATGCTCAATGAAATGGACAAGCTCGGTTTCGACTCCTGCGCCCAGACTGCCGCCAAGGACTTCTTGGCCGACGCCAAGACCGGTGGCCTGCAGCCAAGCATGGCTCACAACATGGCCACCACCCTGGCGGTGCAAGGCGCGTTCTTTGATGTCGTGACCAACTACATCAACGACCCGAAAGCTGACCCTGCCGACACCGCCAAGAAACTTGGCGCGGCGATTAAGTCAGCCAAGTAACGGTTAGCACTGCTGGTCCTTGTGAGGGGAAACCCCCTGACCCCTCACAAGGCGTGCTCCTGTAGTCCTTTTTCCCTGTACTGGATTTTCCCATGAGTTCTGTTGCTGTGTTCAGCAAGGCCTCGCCGTTCGATGCACTGCAGCGCTGGCTCCCTAAACTGGTGCTGGCGCCCAGCATGTTCATCGTGCTGGTGGGCTTTTATGGCTACATCCTGTGGACGTTCGTGCTGTCGTTCACCACCTCCACGTTCCTGCCAAGCTACAAATGGGCGGGTCTTGCGCAATACGCGCGGTTGTTCGACAACGACCGCTGGTGGGTAGCGAGCAAGAACCTGGCTATTTTTGGCGGGATGTTTATCGGTATCACCTTGGTGATTGGCGTGACCCTGGCGATCTTCCTCGACCAGAAAATCCGCCGCGAAGGCTTTATCCGCACCATTTACCTGTACCCGATGGCGCTCTCGATGATCGTCACCGGTACGGCCTGGAAATGGCTGCTCAACCCGGGCATGGGCCTGGACAAACTCCTGCGTGACTGGGGTTGGGAAGGCTTGCGCCTGGACTGGCTGATCGACCCGGATCGCGTTGTGTATTGCCTGGTGATTGCTGCCGTGTGGCAAGCCTCCGGCTTCATCATGGCGATGTTCCTCGCCGGCCTGCGTGGCGTTGATCAGTCGATCATCCGTGCCGCCCAGATCGACGGCGCGAGCCTGCCGCGCATCTATTGGAGCGTGGTGCTGCCAAGCCTGCGTCCGGTGTTCTTCAGTGCGGTGATGATCTTGGCGCACATCGCTATCAAGAGCTTCGACCTGGTCGCGGCAATGACCGCCGGTGGCCCGGGCTACTCGTCCGACTTACCCGCGATGTTCATGTACACGTTCACCTTCAGTCGTGGCCAGATGGGCATGGGCTCGGCCAGTGCAATCCTGATGCTCGGCGCGATCCTCGCGATCATCGTGCCTTACCTGTACTCCGAGCTGAGGACCAAGCGTAATGACTAGTCTCGCTGCCAAACCTGCCATTAGCCTGAGCCGCGTCGCGATCTACGCGGTGCTGATCCTCGCGGTGCTGCTGTACCTGGTGCCGCTGGTGGTGATGCTGCTGACCAGCTTCAAAACCCCGGAAGACATCAGCACCGGCAACCTGCTGAGCTGGCCGACCGTGGTCACCGGCATCGGCTGGGTCAAGGCCTGGGCCACTGTAGACGGCTACTTCTGGAACTCAATCAAGATCACCGTTCCGGCCGTACTGATCTCCACCGCCATCGGTGCGTTGAACGGCTACGTGCTGTCGTTCTGGCGCTTCAAAGGCTCGCAGTTGTTCTTTGGCCTGCTGTTGTTCGGCTGCTTCCTGCCGTTCCAGACCGTGCTGCTGCCAGCCTCGTTCACGCTTGGCAAGATGGGCCTGGCCAGCACCACCACGGGCCTGGTGTTTGTGCACGTGGTCTACGGGTTGGCGTTTACTACGCTGTTCTTCCGTAACTACTACGTGAGCATTCCAGATGCACTGATCAAAGCGGCACGCCTGGACGGTGCGGGTTTCTTCACCATCTTCCGCTTGATCATTCTGCCGATGTCGACGCCGATCATCATGGTCTGCCTGATCTGGCAGTTCACCCAGATTTGGAACGACTTCCTGTTCGGTGTGGTGTTCTCCAGCGGCGACTCGCAGCCCATCACGGTGGCGCTGAATAACCTGGTCAACACCAGCACCGGCGCCAAGGAATATAACGTGGATATGGCGGCGGCGATGATCGCCGGGCTGCCGACCCTGCTGGTCTATGTGATCGCAGGCAAGTATTTCGTGCGCGGCCTCACGGCCGGCGCGGTCAAGGGGTAATCATGGCTACGCTTGAACTTCGCAATGTAAACAAGACCTATGGCGCCGGCCTGCCCGACACCTTGAAGAACATCGAACTGTCGATTAAGGAAGGCGAGTTCCTGATCCTGGTCGGCCCTTCGGGTTGCGGTAAATCGACACTGATGAACTGCATCGCCGGCCTTGAGACCATCACTGGCGGCGCGATCATGATCGGTGATCAGGACGTGAGCGGTATGAGCCCCAAGGATCGTGACATCGCCATGGTGTTCCAGTCCTATGCGCTATACCCGACCATGAGCGTGCGCGAGAACATCGAATTTGGTTTGAAGATTCGCAAGATGAGCCAAGCCGATATCGACACTGAAGTGGCGCGCGTGGCCAAGCTGCTGCAGATCGAGCACCTGCTTAATCGCAAGCCGGGCCAGTTGTCCGGTGGTCAGCAACAGCGTGTGGCCATGGGCCGAGCACTGGCGCGTCGGCCGAAGATCTACCTGTTCGACGAACCGCTCTCCAACCTCGACGCCAAGCTGCGCGTCGAAATGCGCACCGAAATGAAACTGATGCACCAGCGCCTCAAGACCACCACCGTCTACGTCACCCACGATCAGATCGAAGCGATGACCCTGGGCGACAAAGTGGCGGTGATGAAGGATGGCATCATCCAACAATTCGGCACGCCGAAAGAAATCTATAACGACCCAGCCAACCTGTTTGTGGCAAGCTTTATCGGTTCACCTCCAATGAACTTCGTTCCTTTGCGCCTGCAGCGCAAGGAGGGTCGTCTGGTGGCGCTGCTCGACAGCGGCCAAGCGCGCTGCGAGTTACCGTTGAGCATGAATGACGCAGGCCTTGAAGACCGTGACGTGATTCTGGGGCTGCGTCCGGAGCAAATCCTGCTGGCGATGGACGAGGGCAATGGTGCTTCGAGCATTCGTGCCGAAGTCCAGGTCACCGAGCCGACGGGCCCGGACACACTGGTATTCGTGCAGCTCAACGACACCAAAGTCTGCTGCCGCCTGGCACCCGACGTGGCACCCCAGGTGGGCGAGACCCTGACGCTGCAGTTCGACCCGGCCAAGGTCTTGCTGTTTGACGCCAAAACCGGCGAGCGTCTGGGCACTGCTGCTTCATTGCCGACACAGGCGCATGCCGACAACGTGGCTCAGTTCAAGGGCCGTTAAAATCAGATAAGTTGTTGTTTTAGATAAAAAAAGTAAACCGCGTTAGATAAAAACAGTTTAATAACAATAAAGACGAGGATGTAGGGATGAAAAAGCAACACGACAACGCTCGGCTGATCTGCCAACTGTCAGCAGCCGCCGCCCTGGTATTGTCCGCCAATGCGATGGCGGCCGACGCATTCAGTGCCGACTCCAAATGGATGACCGGTGATTGGGGCGGCGAGCGCACCAAGCTTATCGAGCAAGGTATCGACATCAAGGCTGACTACGTAGGGGAAATGGGCGCCAACCTGCACGGCGGCTATAACGACGACAAGACCGGCCGTTACTCCGACCAGTTCGGGTTGGGCGTAGCGCTGGATCTGCAAAAGCTGTGGGGCTGGGATAACACCCAGGCCAAGATCCAGTTGACCAACCGTAATGGCCAAAACATCTCCAACGACCGTATTGGCGACCCGCGTGCCGGCACGTTGAGTTCGTCGATGGAAGTCTACGGTCGTGGTCACATGGTGCGTCTGACCCAGTTCTGGATTCAGCACCAAATGTTCGACAACAAGCTGGACGTGAAGCTCGGCTACTTTGGTGAAGGCGAAGACTTCAACACCTTCCCGTGCGACTTCCAGAACCTGTCGTTCTGTGGCTCCCAGGTTGGTAACTATGTAAACACCTGGTACAACTGGCCGGTCGCCCAGGCGGCTATCCGCGTGAAGTACAACATCACGCCAGAGCTGTATGCCCAGATCGGTGCGTACAACCAGAACCCATCGCAGTTGGAGCACGGTAACGGCTTCAAACTCAGCGGCAGCGGCACCAAAGGGACCGTGATCCCGGTGGAATTGGTCTGGTCGCCGAAGGTTAACAACCTGCCTGGCGAATACCGTGTGGGTTACTACAAGAGCGCCGCTGACGCTGCTGACGTACGTGAAGACATCAACGGCAACGATGCTGCGACCACTCGCGCCGCGTACCGTACCCACAGCAGCAAAACAGGCTACTGGTTCGTTGCCCAACAGCAACTCACCACGCATAACGGCGACGCTACGCGCGGCCTGAACATCGCAGCCAACGCGACCTTCCACGATAAGGACACCAACCTCGTCGACAATTACCAGTCGATTATGCTGGTGTACAAGGGCCCATTCGACGCACGTCCAAAAGATGACGTCGGCATTGGCGCCGCACGTCTACACGTGAACAGTGACGTGAGGAAAAACGCCGAGTTGCTCAACGAGGAAGGCGGCTTCACCGATTACAGCCAAGCCGGTTACTCGCCACTGCGTAGCACCGAGTACAACTACGAAATCAACTACGGTTTCCACGTCACCAACTGGCTGACCGTGCGCCCCAACCTGCAATACGTAGCCCACCCGGGTGGCGTGGATAAAGTCGATAACGCGCTGGTAGCGGGCCTGAAAATTCAGTCTACGTTCTAACGCTGTTGCGATAAGCTCCTTCTCTCTGTGCGCATTTTGCGGATAGCCATGGCTATCCGCTTTTTTTTGGGCTGCACTGTGACGTTATTCAGGACCGTGGCACATGCATGAGCATCCGCTGCAACGCTTTTTCAAATCCCTGCGCGAGCAACCGGTGTTCGCCTGGGAGCGCTTTCAGATGCGCGATGTGTTGGTGATCGACCATCCGCTATGCCAGGCGGTGTTCAGTCGCCAGGGCGCGCAACTGCTGCACTTTCAACCCAGAGGTCAGAAACCCTGGCTGTGGTGTGCGGCTAAATGGCCGCAAGTCGGCGCAATCCGTGGTGGCGTGCCGGTTTGCTGGCCGTGGTATGGCCGCCACCCAAGCGAAAACGCGTGGCCGTCCCATGGCTGGGCACGGCTGATCGACTGGAAACTGCTCGACAGCGGCACCGACGACGATGGTGTGCGCCTGCACTGGCAACTGCAGCTGTGCGACTGGCAGGTGGACCTGCACGCGCACCTGGGTGAAACCCTTGAACTGCGCCTGAGCACCGAGCATCAGGATGAGCTGCCGTGCCAGTTGAGTCATGCGTTGCACGCGTATTGGCGTATTGGTCATGTTGACGAGGTAGCGCTGTCTGGTCTCGACGGTGCGCAAGGTTATGATCAGCTCAATCGCCAGGCTTGCCAGCAGGAGGGCGAGCTACGGGTGGATGGCGGGTGTCAGCGGGTGTTCCAGCACGAAGGTGAGTTGCACCTCAAGGACCACGCTTGGCAACGCGAGCTGTGCATCGACACCGGCGACAGCGCCGACACCGTGGTGTGGCACCCAGGCAGCCGGCCGTTGTTAGGCGTGAGCTTTAACGAGGCGTCGGGGTTTGTGTGTGTGGAGTCGGCGATGGCCGGGGCGAGCCTGGCGCCGGGGGAGAGGGCGCATCTGAGTCTTCAGGCTCGCGCCGGGGTTTAGCGCTGTGCCTGAGGGCCCGCTCGCCACAAAGAGTAGGCGTATGGCCTTAGTTGAACTCATCCCCCACCGGATACCGGCTGTCATTCAAGCTCTCTTTGATCTTGCGCAAATGCGGCTGGAAATCCACCCCGCGACGCAAGGTCATGCCGGTGGCCAGCACATCCAGCACGGTCAACTGGATGATCCGCGAAGTCATCGGCATGTAGATATCAGTGTCTTCGGGCAGCGGAATGTTCAGGCTCACCGTGCTGGCCTTGGCCAATGGCGAGTTCTCGGCGGTTACGCCCAGCACCGAGGCGCCGTTTTCCCGCGCGATACGCGCCACTTCCACCAGCTCGCGGGTGCGTCCTGTGTAGGAAATAATCACGAACAGCTCGCCGGTATGCGCCACCGACGCGATCATTCGTTGCATCAATACGTCGGCGTGGGCGGTGACTGACAGGTTGAAACGGAAAAACTTGTGCAGCGCATCCATGGCTACCGGCGCCGATGCGCCCAAGCCGAAGAAGTGGATCTGCCGTGCCTGGATCAGCAGGTCCACGGCTTTGCTGATCAGGGCCGGGTCCAAGGCCTGGCAGGCGCTATCCAGTGACGCAATGGCGCTGCCGAAGATCTTCTGCGTGTAGGCCTCAGGGTTGTCATCGGCTTCCACGGCACGGCTGACATACGCCGCACCACTGGCCAAACTTTGCGCCAACTGCAATTTAAGTTCAGGGTAACCACTGACACCGAACGAACGGCAGAAGCGGTTGACCGTCGGTTCGCTGACCGAGGCGGCTTGGGCGAGGGCTGCGATAGAAAAGCGGGTCGCCTGCTGCGGGTTGAGCAGGATGACCTCGGCGACTTTTTTCTCGGCCTTGTTCAATTCTTCGAGGCGGTTCCGGATTTGTTCCAGAAGATTTCGCACGCGGTCCATTCAGTCTTTCCTTCGGGCGACGATGCAACTATAGGGCGGTAACCAATCGACGAGTGGCCCTTTGCGGTGGCCTATCCTACTGAGGGTAGCTGAACACCACCACTCGGAATGCATATTTTGGGAAAATGTTGTGGTTATTACTACATTTTTCCTTGAGTGATGCCTTGAAAAAAGGTATTTGTAGCTTAACTTGATAAAAGAACAAACATCATGCCTTTGATAACCGTGGAACCCTGCACCTTTGCCCTGTTTGGCGCCTTGGGTGATCTGGCGCTGCGCAAGTTATTTCCTGCCCTCTATCAACTCGATGGCGCAGGCCTACTGCACGACGACACGCGCATCCTGGCCCTGGCCCGTGAAGCCGGCTCCGAGCAGCAGCACCTGGCACATATCGAAAAAGAACTGCGTAAGTACGTCGGCAAGGAACTGGACGAAGCGATCGCCCAGCGTTTCCTGGCTCGCTTGACGTACCTGCATGTTGACTTCCTGAAGGCTGACGACTACGTCGCCCTGGCAGAGAACGCTGGCACCGAACAACGCCTGATTGCCTACTTCGCCACCCCGGCGGCGGTGTACGGTGCGATCTGCGAGAACCTGTCCAAGGTCGGCCTGACGGAAAACACCCGCGTCGTGTTGGAGAAACCGATTGGTTCGGACCTGGAGTCCTCGCGTAAGGTCAACGACGCCGTGGCGCAGTTTTTCCCAGAAAACCGCACCTACCGCATCGACCACTATCTGGGCAAAGAAACCGTCCAGAACCTGATTGCGCTGCGTTTCGCCAACAGCCTGTTCGAAACCCAGTGGAACCAGAATTACATCTCCCACGTGGAAATTACCGTGGCCGAGCAGGTCGGTATCGAGGGTCGCTGGGGTTACTTCGACAAGGCCGGCCAGTTGCGCGACATGATCCAGAACCACCTGCTGCAGCTGCTTTGCCTGATCGCCATGGACCCGCCGGCCGACTTGTCCGCCGACAGTATCCGTGACGAGAAGGTCAAGGTGCTCAAGGCCCTGGCGCCGATCAGCCCGGACGGCCTGACCACTCAGGTAGTGCGCGGCCAGTACATCGCCGGCTACAGCGCCGGTAAGCCGGTGCCGGGTTACCTGGAAGAAGAGAACTCCAATACCCAGAGCGACACCGAAACCTTCGTCGCCCTACGAGCCGATATCCGTAACTGGCGGTGGGCCGGGGTGCCGTTCTACTTGCGTACCGGTAAGCGCATGCCGCAAAAGCTGTCGCAGATCGTCATCCACTTCAAGGAACCGTCCCACTACATCTTCGCCCCCGAGCAGCGCTTGCAGATCAGCAACAAACTGATCATCCGTCTGCAGCCGGACGAAGGTATTTCCTTACGTGTGATGACCAAGGAGCAGGGCCTGGACAAGGGTATGCAACTGCGCAGCGGGCCGCTGCAACTGAATTTTTCCGACACCTATCGCAGTGCGCGCATTCCGGATGCGTACGAGCGGTTGTTGCTGGAAGTGATGCGCGGCAATCAGAACCTGTTTGTTCGCAAAGATGAAATCGAAGCCGCGTGGAAGTGGTGTGACCAGTTGATCGCCGGGTGGAAAAAATCCGGTGATGCGCCCAAGCCGTACGCGGCCGGGTCCTGGGGGCCGATGAGCTCGATTGCACTGATCACGCGGGATGGGAGGTCGTGGTATGGCGATATCTGAATTGAAACTGCCTCAAGGCGTGACGGCCCATGAGTACCGCACGCCCGTGTTGCTGGCGGACGGCCTGGCCAATGACGTGGCCGAGCAACTGCGCGCGGCCATCAGTGCCCGTGGCGAGGCTACCCTGGTAGTGTCCGGTGGTCGCAGCCCTGTGGCGTTTTTCCAGAACCTCGCCAAGCAGGGCCTGGACTGGTCCAAGGTCACCATCACCCTGGCCGACGAGCGCTGGGTGCCGGTGGAGCACGCCGACAGCAATGCCGGCCTGCTGAAGAAGTATTTGCTGCAAGGTCCGGCCGCCAAAGCCAAGTTCCTCAGCCTATACAACGTTGCTGCGAATCTTGAAGACGCCGCCGAACTGGCCGATCGCCAGTTGGCAGAGTTGCCAGCCATTGATGTGCTGGTACTGGGCATGGGCGATGACGGCCACACCGCATCGCTGTTTCCCAACAGCCCGAACCTCACCGAAGCCCTGCAGGCCGACGGCACCCGCCGTTGCTGGCCGATGCTGGCGCCGACCGTGCCGCACCAGCGCCTGACTATGAGTCGCGCATTGCTGGCCACGGCCCACTACACCGTGCTGTCGATTTCCGGCAGCTCGAAATTGACCACCTTGAGCGCCGCGCTGGCCAGTGACGACGTTGCTGCCATGCCGATTCGCGCGTTTTTGCAACCTACTTTAGAGATTTACTGGTGCCCATGAGCCAAGGATCAGCCGCTATGAAAAGCCCTCAACCGACCGTGTCCATGGCGGATAAAGTTGCCTTGATCGACAGCCTCTGCGCCAAGGCGCGGATCCTGCCAGTGATCACCATCGCCCGCGAACAGGACATCCTGCCGCTGGCCGATGCCCTGGCAGCCGGCGGTTTGACCGCATTGGAAGTGACCCTGCGTTCCGAGTTCGGCCTCAAGGCCATTCAGGTGCTGCGCGAGCAACGGCCTGAACTGTGCACCGGTGCCGGCACTGTGCTCGACCGTCATATGCTCGAAGCGGCCGAAGTGGCCGGCTCGCAATTTATCGTTACCCCTGGCATTACCCGCGACCTGCTGGAAGCCTCAGTGCACAGCCCGATCCCGCTGCTGCCGGGCATCAGCAATGCCTCCGGCATCATGGAAGGCTATGGCCTGGGTTATCGCCGCTTCAAGCTGTTCCCGGCAGAAGTCAGTGGCGGTGTCGCGGCCATCAAGGCCCTGGGTGGCCCGTTCGGCGAAGTGAAATTCTGCCCAACCGGCGGCGTTGGCCCGGCCAACCTTAAGAGCTACATGGCGTTGAAAAACGTGATGTGCGTGGGCGGTAGCTGGATGCTCGACCCGCAATGGGTCAAGAACGGCGACTGGGCCCGCATCCAGGAAGTCACCGCACAAGCGCTGGCGCTGCTGGATTGAGCTGATTTATCGAATCGTTGTTGCTGTGCTTAACGGCATTTTTGCGGCGCACTTGGTCGGTGTGCCGCTTTTTTTTGCCTGTAGAAAAACTTGAATTCAACGCCGATCAGTTGTGGGAGCTGGCTTGCCTGCGATA
>NZ_VXCW01000033.1:0-8640 GCF_052850675.1 Pseudomonas sp. 1152_12
AGCGGGAACACCGACTTTGACTGTTACACCTTGAACCTTGGCTTTTCCTGAATCCAACGCCGCTTGCAAAGCATCGCGTAAAGCAGGATCAGAGTCGGCAATTGATCTATTACCCAGCCACCCCTCCAACCGCGTCCTCGGGTCCCCATGCGGCGTACCGGCCTTACTCACGCCATTCACCGAAGACTTCGCATCCATCACCACCACGGTAATCGTATCGCCATTGATCGCCACCGCGCAGCCATCACAGCCGTGGTTACTACCGTTCTGCAATGGCTTGAAATTGAGGCCGGTTTTTCCGTTGAGGGTTTGAAGGGCCAGTTGCTCGCCTAACACCCCATCATTTACAAGCGAACCGGTCTTCCAATTGGGAAGGTGCGACAGCGGGATACTTTCAAATGTCTGCCCAAACAGGTCTTCAACCCGGCTGAACTTGGGTGGGTTGATTGCATCAGGGATAACCTGCCCTGGTCCTTTTGAACCATCGAAACTCGCATCGTTAGCCGCAGTTTTACCAGTACCTACAACTCTGGTTTCCCCAGAAACCAAACCGGATGGAGTAGCTTTTGAACCCGTCTTCTCCCCCGTCAGCAGAAGAGATTTACCTTCAGCCAACTTTCCGGCACCTTTGAACAGCGCAATTTCTATCGCCGCCCGCGCCGCCGCAGTCCCATAATCACGCATGGGATTAACATCGCCAGGGTAGGTATCCATACTGAACGAGGCAAGTACCTTGCTCCCCTGCGTGTATTGATAAGGCGTTAGCAGAGCACCCGTCGCCTGCATACCATCGTGGAAGGAGAGCGCGCCGCCCAAGCCAGACAATGCAGGTGCCGCGCACCCCACCACCGTCACGCAGGCAGGCGCCGTCAACGCTGCACCGCCGAACCCGGCAGCGGCCCCTATCGCCCCCAGCACCGCTCGACTCGCATTGCCCGAGCGGGTAAGTGCCTCGTCATTCTTCAACAGCTTGTCGTTGGCTTTATCCCACCGGCCGTACTCATCAAAAGCTCCGGTTGCCAACAGCTGCTTCTGAGCATCCTTGAAGTTGCCGCCGTCCGACTCAAGTTCGCTGATGTACTTGTAGTTGGGATCTTCAGTCGGAACGGAAGCGCTGCAGTGCACCAAGGCACAGGCCGCCGCCTTCAATTTATAAGCATTGGCCGGGTCGTCTTTCTGCAAAGCTTCCAGTGCGAGCGTTTCTTTCTGGTGCAGTTGGCGGTTGTACTGATCCGCCATTTGCGACACCCAGGACGCTTTGTTGACATCGCCGCCGGCTAGCCCCGCCGCAGTCAAACCGACCACTTGGGCGAACGCCTGTCTCAACTCCGGTTGCTTATCAAACGTATCGTTCAGGACCTGCGCCATTGCCTGGCTTGCGCCCGCAGCAATAGCCCCGGTCTTGAAGTCGCCACCCGTGGCACTGGCCACCGCACCACCAAACAAGGCGTGCATGGTGACTCGGGCTGAACCACCCTCCGCCCACATCGCCATCCCGGTGGTATCACCGGCGTTCTTCGCGGCCTGCCAATGGTCCTGGGCATAACTGCCCACGTAGTTGAACGCCGTCGCAGCCACCACATTGCCGGCCTGTGAAACCAGGCCGCCGGTGACGTTCTTGCCCAGATTTCCGCCACCCACCACCGTCTGAATGGTGCCAGCAGCCACACCTTGAGCCGCCGCGTGAACCGCAAAGCCGCCAATCCCTTCCAGAGTTTTGAGATCGAACCCTTTGGTGAGGTTATTGAAAGGCTTGGTGGTGCCGCCCAAGTTGGGATCGATGACACCTGTTGTGAAACCTGCTGTAAGAGCGCTTGTTGCATAGCCTTTCAGCGCGTTGCTTGAAGTCACATCTTTAAGCGTCGCGCCAAGGTTGCCGCCATTATTGATAAAGCTGACAGCACTGCCGCTTGCAAGTGACGTTAACGCAGCAGTGGCCATGGCGTTGCCCCAGCCTGCCGCCGCAGTCCCAACAGCAGTGCCTGCCGAGACCATTGCCGAACTACCCGCCGCCGCCATAGCGGTGCCAGAACCCGCAGTTCCTGCACCCGCAAACGCTGTGCCTACTGCACCGCTGGCCGCCCCAGCCGTCAATACCGTAACAATAATAATGATCGCCAGCATCGCCCCTTGTCCGAGGCTGGAGTTGCTGTACTTATACGAGTCGTGCGTTTCCTTGATCAGTTTCCAATCAACATCTCCACGTTTCTCCGCGTCCTTCAGCCAAGCCATCTGTGGATCTGCCTTCACCATCGCGTCGATCGCCTGGCTGACGGTCTGTTGGTTGACTTGTTTGACATCGATATGCAGACCATCAACGGCCTTGATCGCGATTTCACCCTTGGCAACCATTTGGGTCTGCCTGAGGGTCTCGTCGGTGTTGCCTTTGCCACTCATGCTGTTCCAGGCAAGGCTGCTTTTGCTCTTGGCATGGCTTTCCTGATCGAGGTCTTTGACACCCTCGAAGGTCACGCTACCACCGCTGGCGATGGTCAGGTCATTGCCACTGTCCAACTTGGCAGCCTGGTATTTCTGGTCGCCCTGACTTTGAATAGTCAGGTCACCACCGGTTTTGATTTCGCTACCGATGTGGGTGACTTTGGTCACTTCATCCCGCTGGGTTTTCTTACTGCCCCAACTGCCCTTCTTCTTCATGTCATACAGCGAATAATCACTGTCTTCGGCCGACAGCAACGCCAGGTTGCCACCCGCCACCAGGTAGGCTTCATCGCCTGCACTGATACGGCTGGCAATCAGGCCCAGGTCCTTACCTGCACTGAGTGAGACGTCCCCACCGGCACTCAGCGTGGTCGACACCTGGCTGACATGATCTTCCTGACGCTTTTCCTTTTTACTTTTACTGGAGGAGTGTTGCTCGTCCGCAGCCGAGGCCAGGAACATATCGCCGCCAGCGCTCATGTTGATGTCGCGCTTGGCATCGATCTGGCTGGCGATAGCCGTGATGTCTCGGCCAGCTTTGACGTTGATATCGCGACCTGCCTCTACGCTGGAACCGTGTTGCGTGGCATTGCTCGATTGCAGGCGGCGCCCCATGTCGGTCGCATTGCGCTCTTCGGCAGAGGCCAGGCTGGCATCGCGACCCGCCACGATTGTCGTGTCACGACCGCTGTGCAAAACGCCGCCGACGCTGGCAACGTCTTTGCCGGCGCTGATATCCAGGTCATTCGCCGCCTCCACCCTCGCCGCACTGTCAACGTAGTCCCGATGCTGCGAATACCCACGCCCGCTGTCGTCCCACCCGCTCACGCTGCGTTCGTTGATCACATCCCCATTAATCGCGGTCATCGTCACATCGCGCCCGGCAATGATGCCGCCGGCTTTGTTGACGATATTGTTACCGGCCAGCAGGTCCAGGCGGTTGCCCGCTTCGATCAGCCCGCTGTTGGTCAGGTCGTTACCCGCCTGGGCCGACAGGTTGTTGTTCGCGCGCAGGATACCGGCGTTGACCAAGTTTTCGCCGGCGATCAGCTTCAGGTCGTTACCGGCGATCAAGGCACCATTCGGCGCCAGGCGGTTGTTGGCCTGGGCCAGGTAGAGCACTGGCACCAGGACCTTTTCACCGTTCACTTCGTGTTGTTCCAGCCACACGATGTCGTGGGTCAAGGCCGCAACCTGTTGCGAGGTGAGGCTCACGCCCATCGACAGGTTCAGTTGCTGCTTGCTGCTGATGGCGTTGTCCATCAGGTACTTGAACAGCTTCTCGTCGGTGTTTTGGCCGTCGATAAAGCGTTGGCCGGTGCGCGCTTGTACCGCCTGCTGCACCAGGCGCTGTTCGTAGAGGCCATCGCCGAGGCGTTTCCAGCTCTGGTCGGGGTTGTAGCCCAGGCCTTGCAGCAGGTAGTCCGAGCTCATGAATTGCTTGAGGTCGGTGAGTACCGGGTTGGTCTCGATCAGGTACTTGTGCGGCTGCGAGGCGGCGCGGCTGTCGGGCAGGCCTTGGACGCGGGTGAAGGTTTGACTGGTCAACGGGGTCGGTTGCCCACTCAGGTCGGGGCGAACGCCGCCCGCTTCATTGTTCGCGGTGCGCACAGCCCGGGCGTCGCGATCGGCTGCTGCCAGCCCTGACAGGTCCGTTGCGCCGACCGCAGGCCCGGCACCCTGCACCTCAATGCCCGCGACGTGGGTGATGTCTGCGCCGCTGGAGCGGCCAGGCTGCAAGGTCTGCACGTCGGCGCTGCTGACAGCGTCAAGGTTGATGGCGCTGGCGACGGCATCAATGGCACTGGCTTCGCGAGCGGTCAGGGCGATTTGATGGGTACTGGCGGTGACAAGGGCAGCCCCTTCCACCTGGATCGTACGGCCCTGGTTCTCAGGTCGCGCTTGATCACGCGTGGCCGGATCAATGCTGGCGCTGCCCAGTGTCCACGTCTGAGCGCCGCCCTGATTGCTAGTAGCCTGCCCGCTGGTGCCACCTTGGCCACTCAAGCGGAACAAGCCGTTCTGCCCGCTGGGCAAACCGAAGCCCGGCAGGGTCAAGGGGTTGACTTGCTGTTGGGCGAGGTCAGGCGGCAATTGTGCATTGAGCACCACCACCTTGGTTTTGTTCGCGCCCACACCGGTATCCAGCGCGCGGCCGCCTACCCCAAGCGCGGTCTTGAGCACGGTGATGTTGCTGATGGTTTTACTGGCGATGAGTTGCGCGTTACCGCCGGCCTGGATAATCGCCGGGGCTACCACTTGCGTGCCGCCCGCCACCGGTATGGGCGCATCGATCCCCGAAAACAGCGAAGGGCTGAACTTCGTCATCAACGCCGCAAAGGCCGCCTCATCCACCGGCGAGCCTTGAGGGTGCGCGCGGTTGTAGGCCTGCACCGCCGCGACCATCTGGTTGTACTGGCCCTTGCCGATTTTAGTAACGCCGCCGTATTCCTTGCTTTGAGTGCCGGAACCACCGGTAGCCGCCAGGTTCTGGATGTTCTCGCCGGTAATCGACAGGTCATTGGCAGCCGACACTACGCTGTAACGGTTGGTGAAGTTCTGGCCGGCAATCACCAGGTTGCGCCCGGCGCTGAGGGTGGCCGACGGCGAGTTGGCCTCCACCACACTTTCGATCGTGCGGCTCAGGGTGACCGCAGGCCTTCTGTCGCTCCAGCCACCGCTGCAATGTTGCGTGCAACGAATGCTGACGCCCACCGACGTCAACCGCTGGTTGAGCTGGAATTTCTCGCGCTCATTGACCACCTCATTGGCCGACAGCCTCAGGTCGCCCATGCTTTCGATGCTGGCGGAAATGTTGCGGATACTCTGCGCCGCTGTCCCACTGGCAACACCGGCCATCGTCAGGTTGCCGAGGCTGTAGATGTCCGAATAATTGTTGGTCAGGCTGCCCACGTTGAACGTGGCGTCCTGGCCACTGAACACGAAGCCGCGCGCATTGATGTTGCCCGCAACGTGGTCGTTGAGCAGGCTTTGGGCGGTCAGGTCAAGGTTCTGCGCAGCCCCCAGCGTGCCGGTGTTGACCACGCTGCCAGCGTCGATACGCAGGCCGCTGCCGGAGGTCAGGCGCCCACGGTTGCTCAACTGGCCGCCGACGCTCACGTGGCTGGCGCCCCCGCCTGCCAGGCTGCCGGGCTCTTTGAGGGTCATTTGCGCGGCGCTAAGGTTCAGCGTACCGACACTGCTGATGCGCCCGTTGCCTTCATAACTGCCAGCCAATTGCACGGCCACGCTGCCGTCGCTGGCAATCAAGCCGTCGTTGTTCCAGTTACCGCCGTTGCCGACCAAGCTTTGCGACGCCAGCAATTGCCCGCCCGCCGTCTGGTTCAGGGTGTTGACGTTCACCGTCAAACGGCCGGCCTGGATCACACTGCTGTTGGTCCAGTTGTCTGCGGTCAGGGTCAAACCGCCGCGCGTCACCACATTGCCGCCCGCACGGGTAAGGTTGGCGGTGGCGATATCAAAGGTCCCGGTGCCGCCGTGCAGCACACTGCCGCCTTGGTTCTGCAGGCTGCCGGTCAGCGTGAAGTCGCTGTTGGAGGTCTCCAGCCGGCCATTGCGGTTGTCGATCTGCCCGCCAACCTGGACGGTGGTTTTGCCGCTGCTGCCAAGGGCGCGCAGTTGGCCGCCGACGTTATCGACATCCCCGGCCAGCAGGTTCAGCGTGGTGTCGCTTTCGATAATCCCCGCCTGGTTGCGTAACGCGCCGCTGAGCCCTAGGTCGATCGTGCCCGCGCCAATCTGGCCGCTGCTGTTGTCCAGGGTTTGCGCGCCCACGCGCACCAAGCCCTTGGCGTACAAACCGCCGTTGGCGTTGGCGAAATAATTGGCGTTGACCACTGCATCGCCGGTCTGCGCAGCGATGCGCCCGCTCTGGTTGTCGATGCGGTTAGCGCGCAGGTCCAGGCCCCGCGCGCTGACCAGTTTGCCACCCTGATTATTGACGTCGCCGCTGACGGTCAAGCCCAGGCCGGTCTGGCCCTGCACCTTGCCCTTGGCGTTGTTCAGGCTTGCGGCGTTCAGTTGCACGTCGGCGTCTTGGCTGTAGATCAAGCCGTCGGTTTGGTTTTGCACGACGCCACTGCTGGTGATGACCACCCGCTCTTTGCCGGCAAGGGTGCCGCGCTCACTGTTATTCAAGCCACCGCTGAGCAGGGTCAACAGGCTCTGGCTGATGATCTTGCCGTCGGCGTTGTTGTAGACCTGGTTGGCGCGTTTGAGCAGCAACGGCCCGACGCTGGCCAGTTTGCCGCCGCTGTTGTTGAGGTTGCCGAGCAGGTCGAGGGTCATGCCGCCGTTGCTGATCAGGCTGCCACCGTTGTTGCTCAGGTCGGTGCCGGTAAAGGAAAACCCCTGCTGCACGTTGATGGTGCCTTGGTTGGCCAGGGTGGCCGCTTGCACATCCAGTTCGGCGCCGCTTTCGATCAAGCCGCCGTCGCCGTTCACCAACGCGCCGGTCACTGCCAGCGCTTGCCCGGTGCCGCTGGAGAGCACGCCACTGCCGCGGTTATCCAGGCTGGCGGCGCTGACGTCCAAACGCCCGTGGCTGACGAGCGCGCCTTCGGTGTTGTTTTGCAGCGCGCCGCTCAGGCGCACATCAATCGCGCCGCTGCGGCTGGAGAGCGTGCCGTGGTCGCGGTTGTCGAGGTTGCCGCCACTGACGCTCAGGCCTTGCCAGCCGCTCAGCAAGCCCTTCGCGGAGTTCATCAGCGTGCCCGCGTTGACGCTCAGGGTCTGGCTGCTGATCAGCTTGCCGCCGGTGTTGTCCAGGCTCCGCGCGGTCACGGAGAAGCCTTGCTGGCTGGAGATTTCACCGCCCTGGTTATTGAGGTCACGCAGGTTTTTCAGGGTCAGCGGGCCATTGGCAAGCAGCAGGCCGTTGCGGTTATCCAAGTCGCTGTTGTTCAGGTCGAGGGTCACGCCCTGCTCGCCGACAATGCGGCCGCCCGCCGCTGCCAGGGCATTGACGCCCACGACCAGCGCACCTTTGGCCGAGACTTCGCCACCGTTGCCGGTGTTCAGGCCGGCAGCCGTGAGGTTCAGGGTGCCGAGGCTATTGATCAGGCCCTGATCTTGGTTATTCAGCTGGCCGTCGCTGCTCAATAGCAGGTCGCCACGGCTGTTCACGCGGCCACCACGGTTGTCCAACGCCGCCGTGCGGGCATCGAGGCTGGCAGCGCCGATCATGCCTTTGAGGTTGGTCAGCGCCTGGTTGATGCGCAAGGTCAGGCCTTGGTTGCTCAGCAGTTTGCCGTTGCTGTTATCCAGGCTTTGCGCAGCCAGGGTGAAGGCCTGGCCACTGGAGATTTCGCCGTTCTGGTTGGTGACGGTGTTGAGGTTATTGAGTAGCAACGCGCCCTTGGCATTGAGCAAGCCCCCGGTGTTGTTCAACGCGCCGTTGTTCAGGTCCAGACTCAAACCGGCGTTGCTGAACAGCTTGCCACCTTGTTGATCGAGCCCGGTGACGCTGGCCGTCATGCCCTGCTCGCCGCCGATGCTGCCACCGTTATTCAACTGCGCGGTGGTCAACGCCAAGGTGGCGCTGCTGTTGAGGTGCCCGCCTTGGTTGTTCAGCGCGCCCGTGCTGACGACGACCGGGCCCTTGCCGCTGATGATGCCTTGCTGGTTGCCCAGACTCGCGCTGTGCAGCGTGAGGCCACCATCGGTGACCAACTTGCCGTCCTGGTTATCCAGGTTGCCGGTCACGGCGACGCTCAAACCTTGGGCACTGGAAAGGCTGCCTTTGTTGTTAATCAGGCTTCGCGCCTTGACGCTCAGTGCGTCTTCACTGCTCAGCACGCCTTGGCTGTTGTCCAGGTCGCCGGCCAGTTCCAGCACCAACGGTTGTTCGCTGAGCAGCTTGCCGCCCGTGTTGTCCAGCGAGGTGCCGGTGAGGCTCAGGCGCCGGCCGTTCAATTCACCGAGGGCGCGGTTGATGACCTGGTCCACCGCCAGGTTCAAGCCGCCGCGCGCAAACACCACGCCTTTGTCGCTGTTGTTCAACTGCTGGCCGGTAACACTGACGTCGGCGTTGCCGGTCAGCTCACCGGCGCGGTTGTCGATCGAACCCACGTCGAGTTTCAGCGCTTTTGTGGCGCCTACCAGACCGTTACGGTTATCCAGATTGGCGCCGCGCAACTGCAGGCCTGCGGTGCTGATCAGCTTGCCGTTCTGGTTGTCGAA
>NZ_VXCW01000034.1:0-5296 GCF_052850675.1 Pseudomonas sp. 1152_12
GGTACAGCACCGGCACCAGCACTTCTTCGCCGTTGACCACGCTCTTTTCCAGCCAGACGATGTCGTGGGTCAAGGCCGCGACTTGTTCGGAAGTCAGGTTTACCCCCACGGCCAGATTCAGCGTTTGCTTGCTGGCGATGGCGTTGTCCATCAGGTGTTTGAACAGTTTCTCGTCGGTGGTTTGCCCGTCAAGAAAGCGTTGACCGGTGCGTGCCACGACGGCTTGTTGGACCAGGCGCTGTTCGTAGAAACCATCGCCAAGGCGCTTGGCGCTCTCGTCCGGGTTGTAGCCCAGGCCAGAGAGCAGGTAGTCCGAGCTCATGAATTGCTTCATGTCGGTGAGCACGGGGTTGGTTTCGATCAGGTATTTATGCGCTTGCGACACGCCGCTTCTATCGGGCAGGCCTTGCACGCGGCTGATGGCTTGGGCGCCTACCGCGCTCGGTGGTGCACTGGCTTGAATCGCAACGGTGGCCGGGGCGTCATGCGGTGCTGGGCCTGGGAGCGAAGCCGGGCCCTCAGGTGCGGTGACCACAACCCGGGCATCTCGCTCAACCAGGGTCGGGGAAAGGTCGGCGCCGGGTTGGGCGCTGCCACTTGGGTTCAACGCCGCGATACCGTCGACATGCGCGATACCGCCAGCTGTCGTGCGGCCGGGCTGTTGCACGACAGCATCGGCACTGCCGACGCCGGCAGCGTTGACCGCGCGTGCACTGGCATCAATGCTGCCTGCGGTACGGGCCGCGACGCTCAGTGCGTGGGTGCTTGCGGACACCTGGGCGACGTCGCCCAGTTGAAGCGTGCGTGCCGAGTTCGCTGGAAGGGTTTGTTGACGTTGCGCCAGGTCGACGCTCGCGCCGCCGAGTGTCCAGGTCTGCGGGCCTGTAGTGCCTTGGGCCGCTTGCCCTTGGGTGGCGCCCTGCCCGCTCAGGCGGAACAAGCCGTTCTGACCGGTAGGCAAGGTGAAGCCTGGCAGGCTTACTGGGTTGACTTGCCGTTGCGCCAGGTCCGGTCGCAGTTGCGCGTTGATGGAAATGGCGGTGGAGTGGCCGCTGCCCGCGCCGGTCTCTGCCTTGGTACGGCCTGCCGCCACATAGGCGTAGTACGGGCGAATCACGCTGTTGTTGATGTTCTTGGCCGCGCTGAGGGCGACATTGCCGCCGGCCTGGATGATGGCGTCATAAGAGCCGCCATCTGTATTCGTCGTGGTGGTGGTTCGAGAACGCTCGCCGCCCCACATCAGTGCGATTGCGTAGGCAAGCTCACCCTCGACGGTCGCCGTAGGGGTGGTTGCGTTTCGAGCATTGAAGTTGGCAACGCGGGCACTGGTCTGGGCAAATTCCTTGACGTAACTCACATGGGTGTGGCTCGTCTTGATCTCTTGCGCCTGTACGCCCTGGTTATTGATGGTGTCGGCGTTTGCCGCGAGGTTGCCTGTGGCACCGATCGTACTGCTCAGGTTGTTGAGGGTCTGGGCGTTGATCTGCAGGTCAGCGCCGCTGCTGAGTGACGAGGCAAGGCTGCTCTGGGTGACCGTCAGTCGATCGATTTCGTCAATTTGCCACAGGCCGTTGCGGCTGCTGCTGCTGCGATAATCGCAGCCGATCACGGCAATTTGGCCACAGGGAAGCTCGGTGATTTTCACCGCGCTTTTTGCATGGCGCGAATACTCCAGCACATCCCGCACGTTGTTGACGGTCATGGCGTTGACCGTCAGGTTCTTCACGCTCTCGACAGTGCCGGAGCGGTTATCCAGCAGGTCGGCCTTGCCCTGGTTCGGGTCCTTGGCGATCAGTACGTCACCCAGGCCATAGACGTCGGCGTAGGCGTTGGTGAAGCTTTTGGTCAGCAACTGCATGTCGCCGCCACTGGTGATCAGACCGTGGTTGTTGACCAGCGTGTCAGTGGTGAGCCTAAGGTCGGCGCCCGTCGCCAAGGTGCCGGTGTTGTTGACGCTCCCGGCCGTCAATCGCAGGGTGCCTGCCGAGGTCAGGCGCCCTGCGTTGGTGAGTTGGCCGCTGACCTGGAAGGTGCTGTCTTGCCCCCCGGCAACGCTGGCCGTGGTGCCCAAGTTCAGCTGCGCGGCATTCAAGCCAAGGTTGCCCAGGCTGCTATAGCGCCCATTGCCAGCATAGGTGCCGCTGAGGGTCAGATTGGCCGTGCCGTCGCTGGCGATCAAGCCGTCATTGGTCCAACTGCCACCGGTGCCCGTCAGGCTGTCAGAGGCCAGCAGTTGCCCACCCGCGGTCTGGTTCAGGTTGTTGACGTTGACCGTCAAGCGCCCGGCCTGGATCACGCTGCTGTTGGTCCAGGTATCCGCCGCCAGGGTCAGGCCGCCGCGTGTCACCACATCGCCGCCCGCCTCGATCAGGTTGGCAGTGGCGATATCAAAGGTGCCAGTGCCTGCGTGCAGCACGCTGCCGCCCTGGTTCTGGAAGCCCGTGGCATTCAGGGTCAGGTCGGTGTTGGCGGTTTCCAGTCGTCCATTGCGGTTATCAAACGCACCGCCGAGCTGGAATTGGGTTGTGCCGCCATTGCCCAGGGCGCGCAGTTGCCCGCCTTGGTTGTCGACACTTGCGGCGGCTACGTTCAGGCTGCTGTCGCTTTCAATCACCCCACTGCGGTTGGTCAGCGCACCCCTGGCACTCAGGTCAATGGCCCCCCCCGCGATCTGCCCGGCGTTGTTATCCAGGCTCTGGCCAGCCACGCGCACCAAACCTTTGGCGAACACGCCGCCGTTGGCATTCGCGAAATAGTTGGCGTTGACGACGGCGTCGCCGGTCTGCGCAGCGATGCGGCCATTGCGGTTATCGATGCGGTTGGCGAGCAGGTTCAGGCCTTGGGCCTGGATAACGCCGCCTTGGTTGTTCAGGCCAGCGGCCAATTTGGCCTCCAGCACGCCCTTGAGGCTGGCCAATGTGCCGCCTTGGTTATCGACATCGCCGCCGATGTCCAGCGCCAGGCCGGTCTGGCCCAGCACCGAGCCCTTGGCGTTGTTCAGGCCGGCGGCGTGCAGTTGCACGTCGGCGCCCTCGCTGTAGATCAGGCCGCCGGTGTGGTTTTGCACCATGCCGGCGGTGGTGATCGCCACCCGCTCCTGGCCTGCGACAGTCCCGCGTTCGCTGTTGTCCAGGCCACCGGTGAACAGGGTCAGCAGGCTTTGGCTGACGATCTGGCCGTCGGCGTTGTTGTAAACCTGATTGGCGCGTTTCAACAGCAAAGGCCCGGTGCTCGCCAGTTTGCCGCCGCTGTTGTTGAGGTTGCCGAGCAGGTCGAGGGTCAAGCCGCCATTGGTGATGAGGCTGCCGCCGTTGTTACTCAGGTCGGTGCCGGTAAAGATGAAGGCCTGTTGCGCGGTGATGCTGGCTTGGTTGGCCAGGGTGGCGGCTTGCACCTCAAGTTCGGCGCCGCTTTCGATCAAACCGCCGTCGCCGTTCACCAATGCGCCGCTCACCGCCAGCGTTTGCCCAGTGCCGCTGGAGAGCACGCCTGCGCCGCGGTTATCCAGGCTGGCGGCGCTGACGTCCAAGCGCCCTTGGCTGACGACGGCACCTTGGCTGTTGTTTTGCAGTGCACCGCTCAGGCGCACATCAATTGCGCCGTTACGGCTCGACAGCGTGCCGTGGTCGCGGTTATCGAGGTTGCCCCCCTTGACGCTCAGGCCTTGCCACCCGCTCAGCAAGCCCTGGGTGGTGTTCAGCAGGGTGTCCGCGTTGACGCTAAGCGTCTGGCTGCTGATCAGCTTGCCGCCGGTGTTGTCTAGGCTGCGCGCGGTCAGGGAGAAGCTGTGCTGGCTGGAGATTTCGCCGCCCTGGTTGTTGAGGTCGCGCAGGTTGTTCAGGGTCAGCGGGCCGTTGGCAAGCAGTAAGCCGTTACGGTTATCCAAGTCACTGTTGTTGAGGTCGAGGGTCACGCCCTGCTCGCCGACGATGCGGCCGCCCGCCAATGCCAAGGCGTTAAGGCCAACGGCCAGCTCGCCTTTGGCCGAGACTTCGCCACCGCTGCCGGTATTGAGGCTGGCCGCCATCAGGCGCAGGCTGCCTTTGCTGTTGATCAGGCCGCCTGCGGTGTTATCCAGCGCCATCGCATTAAGCGTGACGGCGGCCCCTAACAAGCTGCCGTTGCGGTTATTCAGGTCAGCACTTTGCAGGGTCAATACTTGAGCCGCATTGACCAAACCTGCATCGGCGTTGTTCAGCAGACCGGCGCTGGTCAGTTGCAGGTCGCTGCGGCTGCTTAGGGTGCCGCCACGGTTGTCCACGGCTGCCGCGTGGGCATCGAGGCTAGCAGCGCCGATCAGGCCTTTGACGTTGCTCAGGGCTTGGTTGATGCGCAAGGTCAGGCCTTGGTTGCTCAGCAGTTTGCCGTTGCTGTTGTCCAGGCTTTGCGCGGTCAGGATGAAGGCCTGGCCGCTGGAGATTTCGCCGTTCTGGTTGGTGACGGTGTTGAGGTTATTGAGCAGCAACGGGCCCTTGGCATTGAGCAAGCCACCGGTGTTGCTCAACGCGCCGTTGTTCAGGTCCAGCCTCAAGCCGGCATTGCTGAACAGCTTGCCACCTTGCTGGTCCAGCCCGGTGACGCTGGCGGTCACGCCCTTTTCGCCGCCGATACTGCCGCCATTGTTCAGTTGCCCGGTGGTCAGCGCCAACGTGTCGCCACTGTTGAGGCGCCCGCCCTGGTTGTTCAGCACGCCGGTGGTGACCGCGACCGGGCCTTTGCCACTGAGGGTGCCTTGCTGGTTGCCCAGGCTGGCACTGCGCAGGGTCAGGTTGCCGTCGGTGACTAATTTGCCGTTTTGGTTGTCCAGGCTGCCGGTCACGGCCACGCTCAAACCTTGGGCACTGGAAAGGCTGCCTTTGTTGTTAATCAGGCTTCGCGCCTTGACGCTCAGTGCGTCTTCACTGCTCAGCACGCCTTGGCTGTTGTCCAGGTCGCCGGCCAATTCCAGCATCAGCGGTTGTTCGCTGAGCAGCTTGCCGCCCGTGTTGTCCAGCGCGGTGCCGGTGAGGCTCAAGCGCTGGCCGTGCAACTGGCCGAGGGTGCGGTTGATGACTTGATCAACCGCCAGGTTCAAGCCGTCAGCCGCAAACACCACGCCCTTGTCGCTGTTGTTCAACTGCTGGCCGGTAACGCTGACGTCGGCGTTGCCGGTCAGTTCGCCAGCACGGTTGTCGATCGAACCCACGTCGAGTTTCAGCGCTTTTGTCGCGCCTACCAGACCGTTGCGGTTGTCCAGATTAGCGCCGCGCAGGTGCAGGCCTGCGGTGCTGATCAGCTTGCCGTTCTGGTTGTCGAG
>NZ_VXCW01000035.1:0-4868 GCF_052850675.1 Pseudomonas sp. 1152_12
GCGGTCGCACCGAACCTCCTGTAAACCCGCTTGGTGATCTCCTGTTTGCTGTGGCCGAGCAGCAGGCTGGCATCCCCGATATCGATGATTTCCGACGCGGCCTTTGGCCGGATGTCGCGGAACTGAAACCCTCCAATCTTGGCCGCGAGCAGCGGGTCGCCTTGTTCGATGGCGTTCTGCTTGGCTTTTTCCCGCGCCTTGTCCCATCGCAAGCGTAACATCCCCTTAGTCATCCGCTTTCCGTGTCTGTTGATCAACAGGTACTTGGACGAATGACCGACATTCCTTTCGCTGATCTCCCTAAACAATCTCCCCAAGCTGTTTTCCCCGGCTTCCGTACGCATCAGGATTCGTAGCTTCTGGCCGGTCTTGCTCTGCGTCACCAGGAGGTAGTCACCCTCGGTATCGTCGCTACGCATGATTAGTACGTCAGCCGGCCGTTGGCCGGTCAAATAGCCCAGATCCATGGCTTCCTTGAGTTCTTGTTCGGCAACCGCGTAGACGGCATCCCAGACAGCCGCGTTGGCGTAGTAATCACGCGGCGCCTCCTTTTCTTCCTGATGCCTTGGCAAGGGTTCTCCCGTTCCGTGAGGCCCCACTCTCTAGCCATGTTGTCTTTCTGGGTCCGCTCGCCCTTTTTTGGGATGACGTCGCGCACGTATCGGTCGAAGATGCCCCTCATCGTTGTCAGATCGGCGGGTTTCTCTTTGGCCTCAAGTTCGGCCCACTTCAAACGGGCTTTGCTCAGATCTGTTCCGAGCGGGATCTCTTTGCCAGCAGAATCCCGGTAGTAGTAGCCGATCCAAACCTTGCCATTTTTCCTTGGGCGCTTACGGCGCACCATTCCAGGCGGCAAATCTCTGTTCTCGTGGTTCCGGGGGCGCATATCAGTTCACCTTGGAGAAGTCTGGCGTTCAAACAGGGCGCCCCGGCGGTGGGTTCTGTTCAACGATGGCCGGATTCACCATGCCCAGCTTCATGCGCGCGAACATCCGTCCGACCAAGGGCCGACCGCCGCGACTCTCGATGAATACCCAGTTGCGATCCCTAAGCCATTTACGCTGATGTGCTCTGAGCTTGTAGCCGGTGAGGTCCGCAAGCTCCTTATCCGATAAGATTTTTGCTTGCATAGTTATCTCCCACTGCCCGCACTGGGCAGCGCTGTCTTGTTCATTATCATGTGTTGTCCTTGCTGCTGTGCGCGGCAGAAGATGGGTGTTGCCACTGACCGAAAACTGACCCAGTAGAGGCTCTTCTGCCGACTGAAAACTGACCCAGGTGTTCAACTGCTTCTGCTCACTTTTCGAGCAGGAGAACACAGGGTGATCAGCATGGAAATGTTGGGAAAAATCCGGCGGATGTACTTCCGCGACAAGCTCTCGCTGCATCAGATAGCCAAGCGTACCGGGCTGTCGAGAAACACCATCCGAAAATGGGTCAGAGCGCCCGAAGCCACTCAGCCGGCGTACCAACGGTGCGCAACCTTCAACAAACTCAGCCCTTTCCACGAGACCCTGGAGCAGGCGCTCAAGGCCGATGCGTTCCGGCCAAAACACAACCGCAGGAGCGCCAAAGCGCTTTTCGAGCAGATCAAGGCCGACGGTTACGACGGCGGCTACAGCCAGCTCACGGCGTTTGTACGCTCGTGGCGAGGTGAGCAAGGCAAGTCTTTACGCGCTTTTGTACCGCTGACTTTTGCGCTCGGCGAGGCGTTTCAATTTGACTGGAGCGAAGAGAGTCTGCTGATCGGTGGCCTGTTTCGACGTATCCAGGTCTCCCACATGAAGCTGTGCGCCAGTCGCGCATTCTGGTTGGTTGCGTACCCCAGCCAAGGCCACGAGATGCTGTTTGATACCCATACCCGTTCGTTTGGAGCGTTGTGTGGTGTGCCACGTCGCGGCATCTACGACAACATGAAAACGGCTGTCGACAAGGTTAACAAAGGCAAAGGCCGCACGGTCAACGCCCGGTTTTCCGTGATGTGCGCGCACTATCTGTTCGATCCGGACTTCTGCAACGTGGCCTCTGGCTGGGAGAAAGGCATCGTCGAAAAGAACGTGCAGGACAGCCGGAGGCGAATCTGGCTCGATGCTCAAAATTGCATGTTCCATACCTTTGAGGAACTGAATGTCTGGCTCGGCCAGCGTTGCCGGGCGCTCTGGAGCGAACTGGTGCATCCGCAGTACAACGGGCTGACGGTGGCCGAGGTCTTGGAGCTGGAGCAGGTCGAAATGATGCCAATGCCGATGGCATTTGATGGCTACGTCGAGCGTACCGTGCGGGTCTCCAGCACCTGTCTGATCAGCGTGGCGCGAAATCGCTATTCAGTGCCATGTGAGCGAGTCGGCCAGTGGGTCAGCAGCCGTTTGTACCCTTCGCGGATCGTGGTCATTGCCGGCGAAACGGTGATCGCCAGTCACGAGCGCCTCTTTGATCGAGATCAGGTCAGTTTTGACTGGCAGCACTACATCCCACTCATCGAACGCAAGCCTGGTGCACTGCGCAATGGCGCGCCATTTACTGATCTGCCAAAACCGTTACGGCTTCTCAAACGAGGACTGAGGCGTCACACCAACGGTGATCGAATCATGATGCAGGTACTGGCTGCTGTGCCAATTGCGGGTCTCGAACCTGTGCTGGTGGCGGTGGAGCTGGTACTTGAATCGGGAAGTCTGAGCGCAGATCACATCCTCAATGTCCTTGCCCGCCTGACCTCCACCGCACCACCTCCCTGTGTAGAAACCAGCCTGCAACTCAAAGTGGCGCCTGTTGCCAATACAGCACGCTACGACCGGTTCCGTACGACCGATGAGGAGAATCGCAATGCGTGACCTAATGACTGAACTCAAAGAACTTCGCCTGCACGGCATGGCCAGTGCTTGGGAAGAACTGGCCTCTCAAGGAACAGCGTCGACGGGTTCATCGAAATGGCTGCTGGAACATCTGCTTCAGCAGGAACATGCGGATCGCGCGGTGCGCTCGGTGAATCATCAGATGAACATGGCAAAACCCCCCATGCACCGTGACTTAGCTGGCTTTGACTTCAGCGCTTCCAGCGCTGATGCCCGGCTGGTCAGCGATCTATCCAGCTTAGCGTTCACTGAAACCGCGCAGAATGTCGTGTTCATCGGCGGTCCTGGAACCGGGAAAACACACCTGGCCAGTGCCTTGGCTGTATCCGGAATCACGGCCCACAACAAACGCGTGCGCTTCTTTTCCACGGTGGATTTGGTGAATCTGCTGTAGCGTGAGAAGTACGATGGCAAGGCAGGGCGAATCGCCCAGGCACTGCTGCGCACAGACCTGGTGATACTGGATGAACTCGGATATTTGCCCTTCAGCCAAAGCGGTGGCGCCCTGTTATTTCACCTGCTGTCCAAACTGTACGAACACACCAGCGTGGTCAACACCACCAACCTCAGCTTCTCGCAATGGTCGAGTGTGTTTGGCGACGCCAAGATGACCACCGCGTTGCTGGATCGGCTTACACACCACTGCCACATTGTCGAAACGGACAACGAGTCCTACCTCCTACAACATAGCACCTTGGCCGCCTAGACAAAGATCAAAACACGCGAACGAAAGCGAAAGGACGGAAATGATATCGAGGACGATGAGCCATTTTAATCCGCACCATAAATGCCCTGCTGCATGCGGTGGGGCTTGATGCGTCTTCAATCGGAACACTGCTGCTAAGCTTATCCACAATTGCTGGGGCAAAAATCAGCAATCCGTCCTGGGTCAATTTTCAATCGGCAGGGTGGGGCAGTTTTTAATCAGCGCCAACAGGCCGCCACTACAATGTCTGCAAAAAAGCTTATTAGTGTCGAAGCGGAGCATTGAATTTATTGAAGACTTTTTAATAAGATCTTCGATTCTCTATGTCTCTCAAGTCAAAGTGACTGATCGCAATAGCCTGTAATTTATAGTCTATAAAATTACAATAGGCTGACACAGGGAGTTGAATAAAAAAAGGAACTTAGTGTTATTGCTTTGTAATGGCGTTAATTTCGTATTTCAATGAAATTTTAAATAGCAATTTCACGTTCTTTAAGTGCTATTTTTTATAAGTGGACGACGCTGTTTCTTAGTAAAAATATCACGAGGATGTTGAGATGAACGATGTAAAAGTTTTAGTTTTGCGCACCTGCTCGAATAACATGGGCGATCACTGCGGCCTTATCTGGCCCGTATCGGGTGTTGTGGAATGCAAATTTTGGGAGCCTACGAGAAAGCTCGAGAATGGGCTGTCCGGCTTGCTCTGGGGAAAGGGGGCGAGCACCCAATTAAATATGCAAGCCGATGCTAGATGGGTGGTTTGTGAAGTTGCGATTGACGATATTATTCGTCTGGATATAGATGGGGGCGTTAAATTTCCCCGTGCTGAAGTGGTTCATGTCGGAACACGAAAAAGTGCATTAGGGTACATTTCGAGTAACGTTTCGAACTATGCGTCATATTCAGCAGATCTGGTTGAGCCATTTGCTTTTTCTGAAGTGCGCCCGGAAATGAACGAGGACTCTTTTAGGCCACCAACGGCAACAGATCAGACGCTAAAAACGCTAGAGACAGCTGTTTATGGCAGTACGCTCACGGGCGCAAATCAGAGTCAGCTCATCGCCGGTTATGGCAGTACTGAAACCGCTGGAGATCGCAGCACCCTGATTGCGGGGTACGGGAGTACCGGAACTTCAGGTTCCGACAGTTCCATCATTGCCGGCTACGGCAGCACTCAAACCGCTGGAGAAGAAAGCTCGCTAACAGCGGGTTATGGCAGCACGCAGACGGCTCAGGAAGGCAGCGATCTCACCGCAGGCTACGGCAGCACGGGCACCGCTGGTTCCG
This sequence comes from Pseudomonas sp. 1152_12, assembly GCF_052850675.1. Lineage (NCBI taxonomy): Bacteria > Pseudomonadati > Pseudomonadota > Gammaproteobacteria > Pseudomonadales > Pseudomonadaceae > Pseudomonas > Pseudomonas sp. 1152_12. The sequence goes on from NZ_VXCW01000035.1 coordinate 4,846, forward strand.
ACAGTTCGCTGATCGCTGGCTAT
>NZ_VXCW01000036.1:0-4054 GCF_052850675.1 Pseudomonas sp. 1152_12
AGTACAGCACCGGCACCAGCACTTCTTCGCCGTTGACCACGCTTCTTTCCAGCCAGACGATGTCGTGGGTCAGGGCCGCGACTTGTTCCGAAGTCAGGCTGACACCCACGGCCAGGTTCAGTGTTTGCTTGCTGGCGATGGCGTTGTCCATCAGGTGTTTGAACAGTTTCTCGTCGGTGGTTTGCCCGTCGAGAAAGCGTTGACCGGTGCGTGCCACGACAGCTTGTTGGACCAGGCGCTGTTCGTAGAAACCATCGCCCAGGCGCTTGGCGCTCTCGTCCGGGTTGTAGCCCAGGCCAGAGAGCAGGTAGTCCGAGCTCATGAATTGCTTCATGTCGGTGAGCACGGGGTTAGTTTCAATCAGGTATTTGTGCGCTTGCGACACGCCGCTTCTAGCGGGCAGGCCTTGCACGCGGCTGATGGCTTGGGCGCCTACCGCGCTCGGTGGTGCACTGGCTTGAATCGCAACGGTGGCCACGGCGTCATGCGGAGCAAGCGTTGGGAGCGAAGCCGGGCGCTCAGGCGCGGTAACAGCAACCCGTGCATCTCGCTCAACCAGGACCGGCGAAAGGTCGACGGCGGGTTGGGCACTGCCACTTAACGCCGCGATGCCGTCGACATGCGCAATATCACCAGCGGTCGTGCGACCGGGTTGCTGCACGACGTCATCGGCACTGCCGACACCGGCAGCATTGACCGCGCGTGCACTGGCGTCAATGCCGCATGCCGCGAAAAGGAGAAAGCTTTATTTAAGCGACGTAGCATCTCGAAAAGTTAAATAAATCCGTCCCCTTTTCGTATTATCGTCGCGAAGAAAATGACTGGCAACCGGTGAAGAATTTGTACGCTCTGGCCACCTCATCACCTAAGTCGTTAAGCCGTGTATAGATAACACGTAGCGCCCCTCACTTCGTCGAAGTGTACTGGGCCCATCACTCAACCAAGGGCCGCAAACACCAACGCGCTAGGGGCTCAATCGCCAGAAGCAGGCTAAGCCGGCAGTCCGCCAGACACGCGCGCGAGCCGTGGTTGCTTGCCAGCAACTTGTCGCAAAGCGAGTGAAACCCAGCAAAAATCGTGGCGATTTATAAGCTGCGTATGCAGATCGAAGAAGACTTCCGGGATGTAAAAAGTGAGCACTTGGGATTGGGACTGAATCTGCATCGAAGCCAATGTCCAAAGCGCATCGAAGTGCTTCTGTTGATTACCGCCTTGGCCAACTACCTCATATTCTTACCAGGATTGCAGGCACGGGAGAACCAATTGGAACGGCGCTATCAAAGCAACAGCCTCAAAGAGAGACGAGTACTTTCATTGTGGCGCTTAGGCCCGGAATACTGGCGCAGTTGAACAGCTTTCGGTAATCGAGAGCAGTTGGAAATATTGGAGCATGCTCTGCGTGATGAGGTGCATCATCAGGCGCAAAGTTTGGAGTAGATTTGCGGGCATCTCTCAGGGTCTGACCCCGTTTTTTTGCTCTAACACCCAGAGGAAAATCATCCATTCTCCTTTTTCCTCAGCCCCAAGCCCTCAGAATCCGCCACTATTTTCCTACGATCAACATCATGAAATCAATATAGCTAAAAGCTTATTAAACTCGCCAGGTATGCGGTCTGCCTTGTCGGGCGAAAGTAAGACATTCATTATCTGTTCTTCGCCAAGGCAATCGTAAACATCAATAGATATCCACCCTTTAGACCAAAAATCAATGGTTGCTAAAATGTTACACCCCTCTATCTCGATTCGATCGAGATTTCCAAAGTCTCCATTTTCAAACGACGATCGCTCCAACAAATACCTCCCCAGCAACGGTTTGATTTTTTCTTCAAACTGTCCAATATCCATAATACCCCTCACTTAAAATCCAATACCGAAATATTTTTTACCATTGGCAAGTGCTCACCGCCCTGTTTATTTAGTTTGAACTGTTGTGACTTTGCCGCATCGGGTCCAATCATCTTCACCCATCCATCCTCCCCCCCCTTCACCAGACTTTTTGTGGGAACATCAAATTCAACATACAAAGCACCTTTAGTTGCCCGCCCCCTGAAATCATCTGGTCCGATGATTGATGCGTAGGTCATCCCACCGGCACCCTGCAAAGGTTTATTATTACTTTGCATTTGGGCTAATTCAGTAGAAGACATCCATCGCCCAACACGGGTCATACTTATACCATCTACAACTTTAGTCTGTCCAATTCCCAACAAATTGCTTGTATTAGTTTTTTTGTTACCTGTGGAGCTTACTGCTTTTCCTGTTCCAAGTACGGCGCCAAGTAACGTAGCAGCAGCAGCGGTCCAAAAAGGGTCTCCCCCATCTCGCAGCGCAGCTAACTCAGTAGCAATTGTTAATCCGGCGGTGGTGTTATTACCTATTATTATTAAAGCAATTGTAGTTGCTTCTCCAACACGCCCTTGGGAAGCAAGGGATTTAGCCAACTCCCGAAGTTTTGGCTCATCCTCAATAAGCCGACCTGAAAGCGATTCGCAAATTTTCGGGTCATTATTGCACACTGACGCTAGGGCTTTATTGCTATCCTCGTCTATTTTCGCGTAACGCTCACGGACTTCATTTTTTTCATCGTCAGTTATCTTGCTATCAAGTTCCTCAAGCATTGCCACCACTTGATGATGAAGTAAATAGTTGTACTGCGTCGCATTCTTCGCTATCCAGCCACCCTTCTCGATCGAACTCGCATCCGCATCATTCTGCGAAGCCGCCGCCAATACACCCACTATCTGAGAGCTCATGGACAGCAAGGTTTTATCACCATGAACCAATGCATCCAGGTGGCCTACTACTGCTTCGTTGATACCAGCCGCCAACGCCCCCGTTTTAAAGTCTCCTCCCGTAGCTTGGGAAAGCAGCCCGCCGACCATCGCATGAACAAGTATCTTTGGTGGGTAACCATCAGTCAGCTTGCCCTGTGTAAAATCGCCAACGGCATTGAAACTTGCAGCTGCCAACGCATTAAACAAAGCGCCTTTGAGCGCGTCGCCAAAGTCACCGCCTTGCCCCAAAGCCTTGCTCAGTAGAGTCGAGGTACTGTTCTGCAAAGCCTGATTAGCCGCAAACTGGCCGACACCAGTCCAGGTATTAAGTGCTACCGCTCCCGTTGATGGATTGGTCTGAGTCCCGGTCCAGCCATCGAAAAGACCTGCAGTCAGGCCCGCAGTTACCCCCGAAATGACATACCCCTTCATCGCATCTGAAGAGGTGACGTCTTTAAACACCGCGCCGAGGTTGCCGCGATTATTGACGACGCTGACGCTTGCGTTAGTGGAGGCTCCCGACGCCACAGCCCCAACGACCGCCCCTGCCGTCCCGCCACCCGCCGCAGCGGCCGCCATAGGCCCAACCACCGCCGCCATCACAATCGCAATAATAATCTGCGAAGCCGGCCCCAACCCCGAGCTGCTGTACTTAAAGCTATCGTGAAATTCCTTAACCTGATGCCAATCCACATCACCGCGCTTTTCCGCATCCTTGAGCCAAGCCAACTGCGGGTCAGCCTTAACCATCGCATCAATAGACTGACTAACGGTTTGCTGATTGACCTGGGTAACGTCAATCCTCAGTCCATCCACCGCTTTGATCGCAATATTCCCGGCGGCAACCATCTGAGTCTGACGCACGCTCTCGTCGGTATTACCTTTGCCTTTGGAGGACACCCAGAAGGCATTGTTATTGCTCTTCTCATGACTCTCCTGATGCAGGTCCTTGACCGCCTCAAACGTCACCGCCCCGCCACTGACAATCGCAATATCCCCGCCACTGTCGAGCTTAGCGCCTTGATACAGCTGGTCCCCACCGCTTTGCAGGGTCTGATTGCCGCCACTGGTGATCTGGCTGCCGATGTTCGTGACCTGAGTGACTTCATCACGCTGGGTTTCCTTGCTGCCCCAACTGCCCTTCTTCTTCATGTCATACAGCGAGTAATCACTGTCTTGCGCCGACAGCAACGCCAGGTTGCCACCCGCCACCAGATACGCCTCATCCCCAGCACTGACACGACTGGCAATCATCGCCAAGTCCTTCCCAGCGCTGAGCA
>NZ_VXCW01000037.1:0-3616 GCF_052850675.1 Pseudomonas sp. 1152_12
CTTGACGATGACCTACTCTCACATGGGGAAACCCCACACTACCATCGGCGATGCATCGTTTCACTACTGAGTTCGGGATGGGATCAGGTGGTTCCAATGCTCTATGGTCGTCAAGAAATTCGGGTACTGAGTCGCGGCCAGCTGGCCTCGCTTCAGCAAATTGGGTATGTGACAGCTTTCGGTGCTTTGTGCTGCCTTTGTAACGGCAGTCGAACTTTCGGTTCATTTCGTCTTCACACACCGCAATCTGGCCTCTTTCGAGTTCGCAAATTGCTTGGGTGTTATATGGTCAAGCCTCACGGGCAATTAGTATTGGTTAGCTCAACGCCTCACAGCGCTTACACACCCAACCTATCAACGTCGTAGTCTTCGACGGCCCTTCAGGGGACTCAAGGTCCCAGTGAGATCTCATCTTGAGGCTAGTTTCCCGCTTAGATGCTTTCAGCGGTTATCTATTCCGAACATAGCTACCCGGCAATGCCACTGGCGTGACAACCGGAACACCAGAGGTTCGTCCACTCCGGTCCTCTCGTACTAGGAGCAGCCCCTCTCAAATCTCAAACGTCCACGGCAGATAGGGACCGAACTGTCTCACGACGTTCTAAACCCAGCTCGCGTACCACTTTAAATGGCGAACAGCCATACCCTTGGGACCGGCTTCAGCCCCAGGATGTGATGAGCCGACATCGAGGTGCCAAACACCGCCGTCGATATGAACTCTTGGGCGGTATCAGCCTGTTATCCCCGGAGTACCTTTTATCCGTTGAGCGATGGCCCTTCCATACAGAACCACCGGATCACTAAGACCTACTTTCGTACCTGCTCGACGTGTCTGTCTCGCAGTCAAGCGCGCTTTTGCCTTTATACTCTACGACCGATTTCCGACCGGTCTGAGCGCACCTTCGTACTCCTCCGTTACTCTTTAGGAGGAGACCGCCCCAGTCAAACTACCCACCATACACTGTCCTCGATCCGGATAACGGACCTGAGTTAGAACCTCAAAGTTGCCAGGGTGGTATTTCAAGGTTGGCTCCACGCAGACTGGCGTCCACGCTTCAAAGCCTCCCACCTATCCTACACAAGCAAATTCAAAGTCCAGTGCAAAGCTATAGTAAAGGTTCACGGGGTCTTTCCGTCTAGCCGCGGATACACTGCATCTTCACAGCGATTTCAATTTCACTGAGTCTCGGGTGGAGACAGCGCCGCCATCGTTACGCCATTCGTGCAGGTCGGAACTTACCCGACAAGGAATTTCGCTACCTTAGGACCGTTATAGTTACGGCCGCCGTTTACCGGGGCTTCGATCAAGAGCTTCGCGTTAGCTAACCCCATCAATTAACCTTCCGGCACCGGGCAGGCGTCACACCCTATACGTCCACTTTCGTGTTTGCAGAGTGCTGTGTTTTTAATAAACAGTCGCAGCGGCCTGGTATCTTCGACCGGCATGAGCTTACGGAGCAAGTCCTTCACCCTCACCGGCGCACCTTCTCCCGAAGTTACGGTGCCATTTTGCCTAGTTCCTTCACCCGAGTTCTCTCAAGCGCCTTGGTATTCTCTACCCAACCACCTGTGTCGGTTTGGGGTACGGTTCCTGGTTACCTGAAGCTTAGAAGCTTTTCTTGGAAGCATGGCATCAACCACTTCGTTAACTAAAAGTTAACTCGTCATCAGCTCTCGGCCTTAGAATCCCGGATTTACCTAAGATTCCAGCCTACCACCTTAAACTTGGACAACCAACGCCAAGCTGGCCTAGCCTTCTCCGTCCCTCCATCGCAATAACCAGAAGTACAGGAATATTAACCTGTTTTCCATCGACTACGCTTTTCAGCCTCGCCTTAGGGACCGACTAACCCTGCGTCGATTAACGTTGCGCAGGAAACCTTGGTCTTTCGGCGTGGGTGTTTTTCACACCCATTGTCGTTACTCATGTCAGCATTCGCACTTCTGATACCTCCAGCAAGCTTCTCAACTCACCTTCACAGGCTTACAGAACGCTCCTCTACCGCATCACTTACGTGATACCCGTAGCTTCGGTGTATGGTTTGAGCCCCGTTACATCTTCCGCGCAGGCCGACTCGACTAGTGAGCTATTACGCTTTCTTTAAAGGGTGGCTGCTTCTAAGCCAACCTCCTAGCTGTCTAAGCCTTCCCACATCGTTTCCCACTTAACCATAACTTTGGGACCTTAGCTGACGGTCTGGGTTGTTTCCCTTTTCACGACGGACGTTAGCACCCGCCGTGTGTCTCCCATGCTCGGCACTTGTAGGTATTCGGAGTTTGCATCGGTTTGGTAAGTCGGGATGACCCCCTAGCCGAAACAGTGCTCTACCCCCTACAGTGATACATGAGGCGCTACCTAAATAGCTTTCGAGGAGAACCAGCTATCTCCGAGCTTGATTAGCCTTTCACTCCGATCCACAGGTCATCCGCTAACTTTTCAACGGTAGTCGGTTCGGTCCTCCAGTTAGTGTTACCCAACCTTCAACCTGCCCATGGATAGATCGCCCGGTTTCGGGTCTATTCCCAGCGACTAGACGCCCTATTAAGACTCGCTTTCGCTACGCCTCCCCTATTCGGTTAAGCTCGCCACTGAAAATAAGTCGCTGACCCATTATACAAAAGGTACGCAGTCACAGAACAAAGTCTGCTCCCACTGCTTGTACGCATACGGTTTCAGGATCTATTTCACTCCCCTCTCCGGGGTTCTTTTCGCCTTTCCCTCACGGTACTAGTTCACTATCGGTCAGTCAGTAGTATTTAGCCTTGGAGGATGGTCCCCCCATATTCAGACAAAGTTTCTCGTGCTCCGTCCTACTCGATTTCATGACTAAGAGATTTTCGCGTACAGGGCTATCACCCACTATGGCCGCACTTTCCAGAGCGTTCCGCTAATCTCAAAGCCACTTAAGGGCTAGTCCCCGTTCGCTCGCCACTACTAAGGGAATCTCGGTTGATTTCTTTTCCTCAGGGTACTTAGATGTTTCAGTTCCCCTGGTTCGCCCCTTACACCTATGTATTCAGTGTAAGGTAACCATCTTATGATGGCTGGGTTCCCCCATTCAGACATCTCCGGATCAAAGTCTGTTTGCCGACTCCCCGAAGCTTTTCGCAGGCTACCACGTCTTTCATCGCCTCTGACTGCCAAGGCATCCACCGTATGCGCTTCTTCACTTGACCATATAACCCCAAGCAATCTGGTTATACTGTGAAGACAACATTCGCCGAAAATTCGATAATACTCAGTTACGAGTAACTCACAAATTTTACCTTAGCCTGATCCGTTACCAGTGAAAGTAACGTTCAGTCTATCTTTCTATCACATACCCAAATTTTTAAAGAACGATCTAATCAAAGACTAGAAATCAACATTCACCATCAACCTGATGGAATGCTCATTTCTAAGCTTTCTTAACGTAGAAGCAGTAGTGGTGGAGCCAAACGGGATCGAACCGTTGACCTCCTGCGTGCAAGGCAGGCGCTCTCCCAGCTGAGCTATGGCCCCGTATTTCTACAGGCGTTTCCCACACAAAATTGGTGGGTCTGGGCAGATTCGAACTGCCGACCTCACCCTTATCAGGGGTGCGCTCTAACCAACTGAGCTACAGACCCAATTTCG
>NZ_VXCW01000038.1:0-3033 GCF_052850675.1 Pseudomonas sp. 1152_12
TTTGGAACGTCGGACCAGGCTCACCCTGTTGTCCGCTTTTTTTTGCCTGGGTTTTCCCGGCGTGGCACACGCCGCGCCCCCGCAGAACACCCCGGGCATCACCGATCTGATTCGCGACCGCCAGGACCGCCTGCTCGAAGAGCAGCAAAAGCGCCTCGAAGAACTCAAAGACCTGCCCGGCAAATCCGCCGCGCCGGCAGCGCCGACCACGCCCGTGGATACCCGTTGCTTCCCGATCAAAACCATTGAGCTTTCCGGTGCCGACAGCCTGTCCGAAGGTGAGCGCGCCGAGTTGATCAAACCCTATATCGGCCAATGCCTCGGTGTGCCACAGCTCAACGCGGTGCTCAAGGTCATCACTGACCACTACCTCGCAAAGGGCTTGGTGACCAGCCGCGCCTACCTGCCACAACAAGACCTCTCCAGCGGCAACCTCAAGCTCCAAGTGGTCGAAGGCAAGCTCGAAAGTTTGAAAGGCGCCGAAGGCAGCGGCATCACCGACCGCCAGTTGGCGATGAGTTTCCCCGGCAAAACCGGCGAGTTGCTCAACCTGCGCGAAATCGAGCAGATGGTCGACCAACTCAACCGCCTGCCGTCGAACCAGGCGCAGATGGAACTGGCGCCGGGCAAGGCCGTGGGCGGCAGTGATGTGCTGGTCAAAAACACCCCGCAGAAGCCCTGGCGCGTCGGGCTGTCGCGGCACAACGGCGGCCAGCGCAGCACCGGCGAGCAGCAGTGGGGCGCGAGTCTGGATTGGGATAATCCCCTCGGCCTGGCCGACCAACTGTCGCTGCGCGGCGGCCATGATGCGATCAGCGATCACCAGAAAACCTCACGCAATTCGATGCTCAATTACAGCCTGCCGTTCGGCTGGTGGACCCTCACCTACAGCTACAACGAGAGCGAATACCGCTCCCAGGCCCAGGCGAATAATTTCACCTTCAAACAGACCGGCGACAGCCAGAACCACCAGTTGCGCCTGGAGCGCGTCATCCATCGTGACGCCCTGAGTAAAACCTCCCTGAGCACCGGCGTGGCCTACCTGCGCACCAACAACTTCATCGAAGACAGCAAGCTCGCGCTGAGCAGCAACCGCCTCAGCGAAGCCCAGTTTGGCATCAACCACGGTCGCCGGATTGGCAGCTCATTTCTCAACATCGACCTCGGTATGCAAAACGGCATCGGCGCGTTTGACGCTCAGGCCAATCATGACCCCAAACCCGGCCAGGCCGATGCGCGTTATCGCAAATACACCGCCACGGTGAGCTACCTGTACCCGTTCAAGCTGTGGGGCGAGTCGCTCAGCTTCAGCAGCTTGATGACCGGCCAGCACAGTGAAGACGTGCTCTTTAGCCCGCAGCGCATGAGCCTCGGTGGGCAGTCGTCGATTCGCGGCTACAAAGACCAGATGCTCTCCGGCGACAGCGGCGGCTACTGGCGCAACGACTTGCGCTGGAGCCGCCCGGTGACCTGGGCCTGGCTGCAGCCGGTGTTTGCCGAGTACGGCACCAGCCTCGGTTACGACCAGGGCGTGATCAGCCACGGCCGCTACAACGCCGAGCAGCATGGGCGCATGAGCAGTAACTCGCTGGACCTGTTCGCACGCGGCAAGAACGTCGCGGCCACGGTGACCTTTGCTCACTCTTTGGAACGACCGGACGCGATCACGGAACGTGAAGCGCCGATCTATTTCCGCCTGGATTTTTTCCTTTAACGCTACTGCCGCCTTCGGGCTTTGAGACATGACATGGACGTTCGCCAGTTCGCCTTTCTCGCGCGCCAGCCTTCTGCTGCCGTAAAAAGCCGTTCCCACTTCCTTGGGCTGCCTAAACGTGGGTTAGCGTTGATCCTGGCTAACGCCATGTTCTGGCAGCCGTTGCTGGCCCAGGCCGACGGCATTGTGGTGAGCGCGCCGGGCACGGGCCTCGCGCAAGCGGGCAATGGCGTGCCGATCGTCAACATCGCCGCGCCGAACGCGAATGGGCTGTCGCACAACCAATTCCATGACTACAACGTCGGTGCCAACGGCGTCATCCTCAACAACGCCACCGACCGCACCCAGGCCACCCAGCTGGGCGGCATCATCGTTGGCAACCCGAATTTCAGAGGCGCCGCCGCCACTATCATCCTCAATGAAGTCAACGGCGGCAGCCCCAGCCAACTGCGCGGCTATACCGAAGTGGCGGGGCAGTCGGCCCATGTGATCGTCGCCAACCCGTACGGCATCAGTTGCAACGGCTGCGGCTTTATCAATACGCCACAAGCCACGCTCACCACCGGTAAAGCGGTGATCGAAAACGGCCAGATCAGTCGCTACCAAGTCGACCAAGGCAGCGTCGCCATTGAAGGCGCGGGCTTGAACGCGAGCAACGTCGACCAGTTCGAAATCATCACCCGCGCGACCACCATCAACGCGCAGATCCAGGCGAAAAAACTCACCCTCGTCACCGGTCGCAACGACGTCGACGCACGCACCTTGAACGCCACCGCACGCGCGTCGGATGGCAGCCAGGCGCCGGATCTGGCGATTGACTCGTCGGCGCTGGGCGGGATGTATGTGGGCGCGGTCAAGTTGGTTGGCACTGAAGCCGGTGTAGGCGTGCGGCTGTCCGGTGACATGGTCGCAGGCGGCGATATTCAGATTGATGCTGCGGGCAATGTGGTGATGGGGCAGACCTCGGCCGGTACGGCCGTTAACGTCAAGGCTCAGAGCGTTGAAGCCAAAGGCGCGGTCTACGCCGGTACTGATCTGTCGATCAAAACCCAAGGCGCCTTGACCAACCAACACACCCTCGCCGCCCAGAACAGCATCACCCTGGACGCCGCTGGCCGCTTGACCAACAACGGCATTATCGAAGCTGGCGTCAACGCCGATAACAGCCGCAATGCCCAAGGCGATGTGCGCCTGACCGCGCAAAATATCGACAACACCGGCAAGACCGTGATCGCCAGCCGCGACCTCAGCATTAACAGCGGCGAACTGGCCAACCAGCGCGGCACACTCAGCGCCCAACGCGCTGCGCAACTGACCGC
>NZ_VXCW01000039.1:0-2841 GCF_052850675.1 Pseudomonas sp. 1152_12
CTCTGCAAACTCAAGTGGGGCGCCGGCTTGATGACAGTCGGCGTTCCATTACTCAAAGTTACCGACCAAGCTACAGGCCGCATTCTACAAGGGGTGCGGTTTTAGTTTGGGAACTACTTTTCGCCCTCCCCGGCGTCCTGCCGAATGAACACAAACCTCCAAAAAGCAAAGATTTACGAGATAAATAATGACCGCTTTCGGCCACGAGCGGACAGTCAACATCACTCCTAGTCCCCGTGGTGCAGAATGCGCTTCCAAAGAGCGTCGGCCTTGATTAAATACGTGCTCACTGCTTTGGTATTACACCTCTCGAAAATATCGTTATTACTCCTCTGCTTTATTCACAATATTTCCATCTTCATCTACTTGATACGGCGTATCAGCCTCTACTCCGTTTTTTCCTGTGTTGACTACTTTGTTTGTATAGCGTTTCCCGTCCCAACATCTGAAAATCAGTGTGGAGTTTTCCCCGCCAGTCAGTGTGGAGCCCAGGCTGCCGATGAGCCTGCTGCTGGCACCTGCTGTCAGAACGCTGTTCTTACCGGCAGTGAGCGTGCTTCGGTCTCCAGCCATGAGCACACAATCGTCGCCAGCAGTCAGTTTGCTGCGATCTCCAGCGGTGAGATAACTGTTGCTGCCAGCCAATAGTTTGCTTCGGTCCCCCGCAGTCTGCGTGCTGTCTTTACCAGCAATAAGTTTGCTTCGCTCACCGGCCATCTGAATGCTGTTGGCGCCGGATATCAGCGTGCTGCGATAGCCAGCAGTTTGCGAGCTACCCTTGCCGGCGATCAGCATGCTTTTGTGCCCAGCGATTTGAGTGCTTTCATGGCCCGCAATCAGTGAACTCCGATGACTCGCAATCTGGTTGCTACCGTATCCGGCAGTCAGGCTACTGTGCATTCCGGACGTCAAGCTACTGCCATATCCCGCCGTCAGTACGCTACGAAGCCCGCTAATCAAAGTGCTCCCGTAACCCGCAGTCAAGAAACTGCGAATGCCACTGGTCAGGGTGCTGCCATAACCCGCGATCAGCGAACTGTCTTGGCCTGCCGTTCCTGTGCTCCCGTAACCGGCGGTGAGCGTGCTGTCGCGCTCTGCCGTCTGCGTACTACCATAGCCCGCCGTTAACGTGCTCTCGTAGCCAGCGGTCTGGGTGCTGCCATAACCTGCGATCAATGAGCTGGAAAATCCAGCTGTTTCAGTACTGCCGTAGCCAGCGGTGAGCGTACTGCTGTCTTGAGCAGTCAGCGTACTGCCATAGCCCGCAGTCAACGTGCTCTCGTAGCCTGCGATCTGGGTACTTCCATAACCTGCGATCAGTGAGCTGTCATAGCCTGCGGTAGACGTACTGCCATAACCAGTCGTCAAACTGCTGTTGTAGCCAGCAGTTTGAGTACTGCCGTACCCGGCGATCAAAGTACTGCTATAGCCAGCGGTTGAGGTACTGCCATAACCAGTGGTGAGCGAGCTTTCTTCCTGGGCAGTTTGGGTGCTGCCGTAGCCTGCGGTCAGTGTGCTTTTGTAGCCCGCCGTTTGAGTACTGCCGTATCCCGCGATCAAAGTACTGCTATAGCCAGCGGTTGAGGTACTGCCATAACCAGTGGTGAGCGAGCTTTCTTCCTGGGCAGTTTGGGTGCTGCCGTAGCCTGCGGTCAGTGTACTTTTGTAGCCCGCCGTTTGAGTACTGCCGTACCCGGCGATCAAAGTACTGCTATAGCCAGCGGTTGAGGTACTGCCATAACCAGTGGTGAGCGAGCTTTCTTCTTGGGCAGTTTGGGTGCTGCCGTAGCCTGCGGTCAGTGTGCTTTCGTAGCCCGCCGTTTGAGTACTTCCGTAGCCAGCAATAAGTGAGCTTTCGTAGCCGGCGGTTGAAGTGCTGCCATAGCCCGTGGTCAGGGAGCTGTTGTCCTGGGCGGTTTGAGTACTGCCATAACCGGCAGTCAGAGTGCTTTCATAACCCGTTGTCTGGGTACTACCGTAACCTGCGATTAGAGAACTCTTGAAACCTGCTGTTGAAGTACTGCCATAGCCGGCCGTGAGCGAACTGCTTTCCTGAGCAGTCTGGGTACTACCATAGCCTGCTGTCAGAACACTACGGTAACCCGCGGTTTGGGTGCTGCCATATCCGGCAATGAGTGTACTGTCATAGCCGGCTGTTGAGGTGCTGCCGTAACCCGCAGTGAGTGAGCTGCCTTCCTGAGCGGTCTGTGTACTGCCATAACCTGCTGTCAGTTTACTTTCATGACCCGCGGTCTGAGTACTCCCATAGCCTGCAATAAGAGAACTGTCCGGGCCAGCGGTCCCGGTACTGCCGTAGCCAGCAGTGAGCGAACTCCCTTCCTGCGCCGTTTGTGTGCTGCCGTAGCCCGCTGTAAGCACGCTGCCATGACCAGCAGTCTGTGTACTGCCATAGCCAGCGATCAGCGAACTGTCAGGTCCAGCGGTGCCCGTGCTGCCATAGCCTGCAGTGAGATCGCTACCTTCCTGAGCTGTCTGCGTGCTGCCATAACCCGCTGTCAGTGAGCTTTCCTCTCCAGCGGTCTGAGTACTGCCATAGCCGGCGATCAGTGAACTGTCGGAACCAGCGGTGCCCGTGCTGCCGTAGCCTGCGGTGAGATCGCTGCCTTCCTGAGCGGTTTGCGTGCTGCCATAACCCGCTGTCAGCGAGCTTTCCTCTCCAGCGGTCTGAGTACTGCCATAGCCGGCGATCAGTGAACTATCGGAACCAGCGGTGCCCGTACTGCCGTAACCAGCGGTGAGATCGCTGCCTTCCTGAGCCGTTTGCGTGCTGCCATAACCCGCCGTCAGCGAACTTTCTCCTCCGGCAGTTTGAGTACTGCC
>NZ_VXCW01000004.1:0-509994 GCF_052850675.1 Pseudomonas sp. 1152_12
CACCTTTCTTCACATTTCTGTCATATAGGTCAAAAACACTCAAAAAACGTAAAAGCCGGCCCAGAAGGGCCGGCTTTCAGCCCACCTTACAAACTAGGAAAAGCGAACTGCGATGCTTCATGGCTGGCCCGCTGCGGCCAACGCTGGGTGATCGCCTTGCGACGGGTATAGAAACGCACCCCATCCGGCCCATAGGCATGCAAGTCGCCAAACAACGAGCGCTTCCAGCCGCCGAAGCTGTGGTAGGCCACCGGCACCGGCAACGGAACGTTCACGCCGACCATGCCCACTTCAATCTCGTCACAGAACAGACGCGCTGCCTCACCGTCACGGGTAAAGATGCAGGTGCCGTTACCGTATTCGTGATCGTTGATCAGTTGCATGGCCGCTTCCAGGCTACTCACGCGAACCACGCACAGCACCGGCCCAAAGATTTCTTCCTTATAGATACGCATCTCAGGAGTCACGCGATCGAACAGACTGCCACCCAGGAAGAAACCCTCTTCATGGCCCGCAATGCTCAACCCACGACCATCAACCACCAGCTCAGCACCCGACGCTACACCGTCTTCTATATAGCCGCTGACCTTATCCCGCGCCTGCCCCGTCACCAGCGGCCCCATATCCAAACCGCAAGACGTACCCGCACCGATCTTCAAAGCCTTGACCTGCGGCACCAGCTTGGCAATCAACGCATCCGCCACCTGGTCACCCACGCACACCGCTACCGAGATCGCCATGCAACGCTCACCGCACGAGCCATAAGCCGCGCCCATCAAAGCACTGACGGCGTTATCAAGGTCCGCATCCGGCATCAGCACCGCGTGATTCTTCGCCCCACCCAGTGCCTGCACGCGTTTACCGCGTTTGGTCGCTTCGGAATAAATGTATTCGGCAATCGGCGTCGAACCAACAAAACTCAGCGCTTTGACTTCCGGTGCTTCGATCAGCGCATCCACCGCGCCCTTATCACCGTGCACCACGCTCAACACACCTTTGGGCAGTCCGGCTTCCTGCAGCAATTGCGCAATCAGCAGCGTAGAACTCGGATCACGCTCCGACGGTTTCAGGATGAAGCAGTTACCGCAAACAATCGCCAGCGGGTACATCCACAACGGCACCATGGCCGGGAAGTTGAACGGGGTAATACCGGCCACCACGCCCAGCGGCTGGAAGTCGGACCACGCATCAATATTCGGCCCCACGTTACGGCTGTACTCGCCCTTGAGAATCTCCGGCGCAGAACACGCGTACTCGACATTCTCGATGCCACGCTTCAATTCGCCCGCAGCGTCTTCCAAAGTCTTGCCATGCTCTTCGCTGATCAACTGCGAGATACGCGCTTCATTCTGCTCCAGCAATTGCTTGAAACGAAACATCACCTGGGCGCGCTTGGCCGCCGGCGTATTACGCCAAGCGGGGAACGCCGTCTTGGCCGAGTCGATCGCGCTTTGAATGGTTTCACGGCTGGCCAATGGCACCTGGTGAATCACCTGGCCGGTGGACGGGTTGTACACGTCGGCAGTACGGCCGGACTCACTGACCAACTGGCCATTGATCAAATGCTGGATAAGGCTCATGCAGGGCTCCTGAAAAGTTGTTCTATATAGAAGGAGAAATCAGTCGATCTTGTTCAGCACTTCGCCGACCGCATCGAACAGACGATCCAGATCCTGCGGCTTGCTGTTGAACGTTGGCCCGAATTGCAAGGTGTCGCCGCCAAAGCGTACATAGAAACCGGCTTTCCACAGGGCCATACCGGCCTCGAATGGACGCACGATGGCATCACCGTCACGCGGGGCAATCTGGATCGCACCGGCCAGCCCGTAGTTACGAATATCGATCACGTTCTTGCTGCCCTTCAAGCCGTGCAGCGCATTCTCAAAGTGCGGCGCGACTTCGGCTACGCTTTGCACCAGGTTTTCTTTCTGCAACAGGTCCAATGCTGCCAGACCCGCCGCACAAGCAACCGGGTGCGCCGAGTAGGTGTAGCCGTGGGGGAATTCCACTGCGTATTCCGGCGTCGCCTGGTTCATGAAGGTCTGATAGATCTCGCTACTGGCAATCACCGCGCCCATCGGGATCGCGCCGTTGGTGACTTGCTTGGCAATGCACATCAGATCCGGGGTTACGCCAAAGCTGTCGGCGCCGAACATCGAGCCGGTGCGGCCAAAACCGGTGATCACCTCGTCGAACACCAGCAGGATGTTGTGCTGATCGCAGATCTCACGCAGACGCTTGAGGTATCCCTGTGGAGGTACCAGCACGCCAGCGGAACCGGCCATCGGTTCGACAAAAACCGCGGCGATGTTCGAGGCGTCGTGCAGCTCGATCAGCTTGAGCAACTCATCGGCCAAGGCGATACCGCCCAGCTCCGGCATGCCACGGGAGAACGCATTGCTCGCCAGCAAGGTGTGCGGCAGGTGGTCAACATCCATCAAGCCCTGACCAAACAGCTTACGGTTACCGTTAACGCCACCCAGGCTGGTGCCGGCGATGTTCACACCGTGGTAGCCACGGGCGCGGCCGATCATTTTGGTCTTGGTGGCTTGCCCCTTCAGGCGCCAGTAGGCACGCACCATCTTCACTGCGGTATCGGCGCACTCGGAGCCGGAGTCAGTAAAGAACACATGGTTCAGGTTGCCTGGAGTCAGGTCGGTAATCTTTTCCGCAAGCTGGAACGACAGCGGATGACCGTATTGGAAGCCTGGGGAGTAGTCCAGAGTACCCAGTTGCTTGGAGACCGCGTCCTGGATTTCTTTGCGTGTGTGCCCGGCGCCGCAGGTCCACAGGCCCGACAACGAATCGTACACCTTGCGGCCCTTATCATCGGTCAACCAACTGCCTTCGGCGGCCACGATCAGGCGCGGGTCACGTTGGAAGTTACGGTTAGCGGTGTAGGGCATCCAGTGCGCATCCAACTTCAGTTGGCTGGCCAGGGACGAAGGGGCATTTTCGGGCATGTTCATCAGCAAAACCTCGCAGGGCAAAAGGCAGCGTCGGGATTGAAAAGCGTTGTTGCAGCTAAATTGCCACGGGGATAAAGTCGGTGAAATCCAACTCTTCTAACCTTTAGTCAGGCCATCACTAAACTATGAGCAGCCGTCGACCCGACCCACTGGCCCAAGTCAGCGACTTCGATATCCGCCTGCTGCGCATCTTTCGCAGCGTGGTGGAGTGCGGCGGCTTTTCGGCGGCTGAAACCGTGCTCGGCATCGGCCGCTCGGCCATCAGTCAGCAGATGAGCGACCTCGAACAACGCCTGGGCTTACGTCTGTGCCAACGCGGGCGCGCCGGTTTCTCCCTGACCGAAGAAGGCCGTGAGGTCTATCAATCGTCCCTGCAACTATTAAGTGCCCTGGAAAGTTTTCGCACGGAGGTCAACGGCCTGCACCAGCATTTGCGTGGAGAGCTGATCATCGGCCTCACCGACAACCTCGTCACCCTGCCCCACATGCGCATCACCCACGCATTGGCGCAATTGAAAGAACGCGGCCCGGACGTGCAGATCCAGATCCGCATGATCGCCCCCAACGAAGTGGAACAAGGCGTGCTCGATGGCCGCCTGCATGTCGGCGTGGTACCTCAGGCCAGCGCCTTGTCGGGCCTCGAATACCAGCCGCTGTACAGCGAACGCTCGCTGCTCTATTGCGCAGTTGGCCACCCGCTGTTTTATGCCGAAGACAAGCAGCTCGACGATGCACGCATCAATACCCAAGACGCCATCGCCCCCACCTTCCGCCTGCCCGCCGACATCCAGGCGCATTACCAGGCACTCAACTGCACCGCCAGCGCCTCGGATCGTGAAGGCATGGCGTTCCTGATCCTCACCGGCCGCTATATCGGCTACCTGCCCGATCACTATGCCAGCCTGTGGGTGCAACAAGGCCGACTGCGCGCGCTGAAGCCGACTACACGCTTTTACGATTTAAGCCTCGCATCGGTCACGCGCAAAGGCCGTCGCCCTCATTTGGTGCTGGAAAGCTTTCTCGAGAGTCTGGCGGCAACGCGCTAACTCGGGCCTCTCGCCAAAAGCTGAGCAACTGGACAGTTTTTTGCAAGGCAGCAGGACCTTGAACCGTCCGCCTTGAGTTTGCCCACCATGCCACCAGAATCCTCCAGCGCCAGTGACCTGATCTACAGCCTCGATGACCGGCCAAAACCGCTGCCCGCCCTACTGGCAGCGCTGCAACATGTGCTGGCCGCCTTCGTCGGGATCATTACCCCGCCACTGATCATCGGCTCCACCCTGGGCCTCACCGCCCATTTGCCCTACTTGATCAGCATGGCGTTGATGGTCTCCGGCGTCGGCACGTTCATTCAGGCACGCCGGCCATTTGGCATCGGCGCCGGAATGATCTGCCTGCAAGGCACGAGCTTTGCGTTTCTCGGCGCAATATTGTCGGCGGGCTTCCTGGTGAAACAACGCGGCGGCACCCCGGAGGACATCATGGCGATGATCTTTGGCGTGTGTTTTTTCGGCGCTGCGGTACAGATCGTGCTGAGCCGCTTTATCGGCCAACTGCGTCGCGTGATCACGCCCTTAGTCACCGGGATTGTGATCACACTGATCGGTATCAGCCTGATCAAAGTCGGCATCACCGACCTGGGCGGCGGGTTTAACGCGCCGGACTTCGGTGCTCCGATCAACCTCGCACTGGGCGTGTTTGTGGTGCTGACGATCATTTTGCTCAATCGCTCGAACACCCCATGGGTACGCCTCTCGGCGATCATCATCGGCCTGGCCCTCGGCAGCCTGGCCGCATGGTTCAGCGGCAAACTGGCGCCACAAGCCCTCCCCGACTTGCCTTTGATCAGCATGCCAATCCCGTTTCGCTTCGGTTTCAACTTCGACTGGAGCGCCTTCTTACCGATCGCGCTGATTTATCTGATCAGCAGCATCGAAACCGTCGGCGACCTCACCGCCAATTGCATGATCGCTCGCCAGCCCATCAGCGGCCCCTCTTACATTAGCCGGCTCAAAGGCGGTGTATTGGGCGATGGCGTGAGTTGCATGATCGCCGCAACGTTCAGCGCCTTTCCCAACACCACCTTCGCGCAGAATAACGGTGTGATCCAACTCACCGGCGTGGCCAGCCGTTACGTCGGCTTATACATCGGCGTATTGCTGTTCTGCCTCGGTTTGTTTCCGCTGATTGGCGCCGTGCTGCAACAAATCCCCAAACCGGTGTTGGGCGGCGCCACCTTGGTGATGTTCGGCAGTGTGGCTGCGGCCGGTGTGCGCATCCTCGCCCAGGCACCGCTGGACCGGCGCAGCATGCTGATCATCGCCACCTCATTTGGTGTCGGCCTGGGCATTGCCGCCCAACCGGACCTGTTGCACTTGATGCCAGCTCTGGTGCAAAACCTGTTCGACTCCGCCATCACCAGCGGCGGCCTGACCGCCATCCTATTGTGCCTGGTATTGCCGGAAGCCAAAGCGAGCTGCGCTACCGCAAACCAAGTGCCGGAACGCGACACGCTGGAATCGCTTTGACGGTTTTATTGCATCGGGACTTGTCTGAGGCTTGAGGGTGGGTTATCTGTGCACACGTCGTCTCTATCGATCAGCACGGAAACCTCCATGAGCCTCGAAGTTCCTGCCCACAGCAACCACGCCGGTAAACCCGCCAGCCGCATTCGGCAAAAGAATGAACAAGCCATTCTCCAGGCTGCTGAAGATGAGTTCGCGCGCCATGGCTACAAAGGCACCAGCATGAACACCATTGCCTCGAGCGCCGGGCTGCCCAAGGCCAACTTGCATTACTACTTCACCAACAAGCTCGGCCTGTACATCGCGGTGCTGAGTAATATCCTCGAACTGTGGGACAGCACTTTCAACGCGCTGACCGCCGAGGACGACCCAGCGGTGGCGCTCACCCGCTACATCCGCACCAAAATGGAGTTTTCCCGGCGCCACCCACAAGCCTCGCGGATCTTTGCCATGGAGATCATCAGTGGTGGCGAATGCCTCACCGAATATTTCAGCCAGGATTACCGCGCCTGGTTCAGTGGCCGCGCAGCGGTGTTCCAAGCCTGGATCGACGCCGGCAAGATGGACCCCATCGACCCCGTGCACCTGATCTTCCTATTGTGGGGCAGCACCCAGCACTACGCCGACTTCGCCACCCAGATCTGCCGAGTCACCGGTCGCACCAAGCTGACCAAGCAAGACATGGAAGACGCCGGCACCAACCTGATCCATATCATTCTCAAAGGCTGTGGCGTCAAGCAGGCCCTCTAAACGAAGCGAGTTATGTCTTTTACGCTTACAGGCTTTTGCGAATTTCGTGAAGAGATACGCAAAAGCCGCTTCATCACCTTGGCGGCGCCTATTACCAGCCCGCAGGACGCCCAAGCGTTTTTCGAGCAATACAGCGACCACAACGCCACGCACAACTGCTGGGCCTGGAAACTGGCCGACCAGTACCGCAGCAACGACGACGGTGAGCCCGGTGGCACGGCCGGGCGCCCGATTCTGGCGGCCATCGAAGCCCAAGGGTTTGATCAAGTCGCCGTGTTGGTGATTCGCTGGTACGGCGGCATTCAGCTGGGCACCGGTGGGCTGGCCCGTGCGTACGGTGGCGGCGCGAATAAATGCCTGCAAAATGCTGAACGCATCGAACTGATCAGCCGTGTACCGCTAACTTGCGCCTGCGGATTTTCCGAGTTGAACTTGGTAAAACTGCGCGTCGCCGAACTCGGCGGCTTGGTCGTGGAGGAGACCTTCACCGCCAATGGTGTGGAGCTGCAACTGGCACTGGGCGAAGCACACATCGACACCCTGCAAAACCAACTCGCCGACTTGAGCCGCGGACGCATCCTGCTGGAGCGCTGAAGCTGCTAACGTTGTTCGCTCAATTCCCTGAACCGCGACGTCAAAGGAAGCCCTGCATGTCTACGCCAAAAACTGCACTGATCATCGGCGCCTCGCGCGGGCTGGGCCTTGGCCTGGTCAAGCAATTGCTTCAGGACGGCTGGGACGTGACCGCCACCGTGCGCGACCCGAACAAGGCCGATGCACTGAGAGCCGTAGGCCCGGTACACATCGAGAAGCTCGACATGGACGATCAGCAAGCCGTGATCGCCCTGAGCCAGCGCCTAAAGGACCGCACCTTTGACCTGCTGTTCGTCAACGCTGGCGTCAAAGGCCCGGCCAATCAGGAGCCAGGCCACGCCACCCTGGCGGAAGTCGGCCAGCTGTTTTTCACCAACGCCGTGGCGCCGATCAACCTGGCCCAGCGTTTCGTCGGGCAGATCCGCGAAGGCAGCGGTGTACTGGCCTTCATGAGTTCGGTACTCGGTAGCGTGACCATTTCCGACGGTTCAGACCTGGCTTTGTACAAGGCCAGCAAGGCTGCGCTCAACTCCATGACCAACAGCTTCGTCAGCCAACTCGGTGACCACAAGCTCACAGTGCTGTCGCTGCACCCTGGCTGGGTGAAGACCGATATGGGCGGCGAAAGCGCGCACATTGATGTCGACACCAGCGTTCGCGGATTGGTGGATCAAGTGAACGCCTACACGGGCAAGGGCGGCCATCACTTTATCGACTACAAAGGCGACACCATCGCCTGGTAAGCGCAAACGCAGGGTTATCGACCGATTGCCGTCGATAACCCTCAACGCGTAAACTGCCCCCTCGCCTTTACCCGCGACCCTGGATCAGCAGACAGGGCAACACTGAGCTGGCAAACCTGAACCCATCATTCAGAGGAGCCGGCCAATGCCTGCGACCCGTATCTGGTTAAAAAACCCTCTCGCGATTTTCACTGCCAATGGCCTCGACGCCCGTGGTGGCCTGGTGCTGCAAGACGGCGTGATCACCGAAGTGCTCGGCTGGGGAAAAGAGCCCGTCGTACCGTGCGGGCAAGTGTTCGACGCTCGCGAACATGTGATCCTGCCGGGGCTGATCAACACCCATCACCACTTCTACCAAACCCTGACCCGCGCTTGGGCGCCGGTCGTGAATCAGCCGTTGTTTCCCTGGTTGAAAACCCTGTACCCGGTGTGGGCCCGGCTGACCCCGGAAAAACTCGCGTTGGCGTCCAAGGTCGCGTTGGCTGAATTGCTGCTCTCGGGCTGTACCACCGCAGCGGATCACCATTACCTGTTCCCCGATGGGCTGGAAAATGCCATCGACGTACAAGTCGAGAGCGTACGCGAACTGGGCATGCGCGCCATGCTCACCCGTGGTTCCATGAGCCTGGGCGAAGCCGATGGCGGCCTGCCGCCGCAACAGACCGTGCAACAAGGCCAAGTGATCCTCGAAGACAGCCAACGCTTGATCCGCGAATACCACCAACGTGGAGAAGGTGCGCAGATCCAGATTGCCTTGGCACCCTGCTCACCGTTTTCGGTTACACCGGAAATCATGCAGGCCAGCGCCGAACTGGCCAACAACCTCGACGTGCGCCTGCACACTCACCTGGCAGAAACCCTCGACGAGGAAGACTTCTGCTTGCAGCGCTTCGGGCTGCGCACCGTCGACTACCTCGACAGCGTTGGCTGGCTCGGCCCGCGCACTTGGCTGGCCCATGGCATTCACTTCAACCCGGATGAAATTGCGCGTCTCGGCGCTGCGGGAACCGGTATCTGCCATTGCCCAAGCTCGAACATGCGCTTGGCTTCCGGCATCTGCCCGACGTTGGACCTGCTCGCAGCCGGTGCGCCGCTTGGCCTTGGCGTGGACGGCTCCGCCTCCAACGATGCGTCGAACATGATGCTTGAAGCCCGCCAGGCCTTGTATATCCAGCGTCTGCGTTACGGCGCCGAGAAGATCACACCCGAGGGTGTGTTGGGTTGGGCCACCAAAGGTTCGGCGAAACTGCTGGGGCGTACGGATATCGGCGAGTTGGCCGTCGGCAAACAGGCCGATCTGGCGCTGTTCAAGCTCGATGAACTGCGTTTCTCCGGCAGCCACGATCCGATATCGGCGCTGCTGCTGTGCGGCGCCGACCGCGCGGATCGGGTGATGATCGGCGGGAAGTGGCGCGTGATTGACGGCCAGGTCGAAGGCCTGGATTTGAAAGGCTTGATCGCCGATCACAGCCAGGCAGCGCGGGAGTTGATCAACCGGGCTTAACTGAAGAAATACTCCCACAGTCGTTTCCAGGGTGCTCTGAACAACCAGTTACACCCCAAGCAGCGACAGCATGATAAACGTCGCAAACAACACAAAATGGGTCATCCCTTCGATGGCGTTGGTTTCGCCATCGTTGAGGTTGATCGCGCTGACAATCAGCGTGATAAGCACCATCACGGTCTGCACCGGTGTCATCGCCATCTGGAACGGTTGGCCAGTGTAGAGCGCCATGGCTTCCATCACCGGCACGGTCAGAATCACCGTCGACAATGACGCGCCCAATGCGATGTTCACCACTGACTGCATGCGGTTGGCCAAGGCTGCGCGCAAAGCCGTCAGAATTTCCGGCGCCGCCGAAATGGCCGCGACCACAATCGCCGTGATCACCGGCGGCGCCCCCGTGCCTTCCAGGCCCAGGTCGAGGGTCTTGGACATCACCTCGGCCAGTGCGCCAATCACGATGACGCCAAACACCAACGTACCGATGGAGAACGCCAGGCTGATCGGCGGTTCCTGTTGCTCTTGCGGCTGTTTATTGCGGCGTTTTTCCGGGTAGCTGTAGCTGAAGAAATAACTGTGCGGCCCCACCTGCATGCGCAGGAACAGGGTATAGAGCACCACCATCGCGCCGATGGTGAAGGCTGAGTAAATTTTCCAGTCTGCCTCGGGGATAAATTCCGGCACCACCATCGACACGCCCATCGCCGTGAGGATCATCACGCTGTAAGTGCGGGCCGAATCATCATTGTAGGACTGTTCACCATGCTTGATGCCGCCCATCAGTGCGGCCAGGCCGAGGATGCCGTTGATGTCGAGCATCACCGCCGAGTAAATTGTGTCACGTACGAGGGTCGGTGACGGCTCGTTGCTCATCATGATCGCCAGGATCACCACCTCCACCAACACGGCGGCGAGGGTCAGGATCATGGTGCCATAGGGGTCGCCGACTTTTTCCGCGAGCTGCTCGGCGTGGTGGGCAACACGCATCGAGGCCACGACAATAAAGCCGATCAGCACGATACCGGCCAGCAGCGCCACCATCTGCCCGCTGTGCAACATCCAGTGCTCCAACGGGTAGGCGGCGATGGCGGCGATCAGCGCCAAGAGCATGTATTTTTCTTGCTTGAGGGATGTGAGCATTCCGGGCCTTTTCGAGCAGCAAATCAGTCATTGATGGGGTACAGACTGCGCCACGCCGCTAACGTTTCGTTACACCTTAGTTCACGCGGCCCTTGCGTGAATAAATTCAATACTCTCCTGCTGGTCAGGTTTTGCCGATTATTTCGGCCATGGCCTGTAGAATGCCGCCATTGCACCTGATGAGAGTTTACAAATGTACGACTGGCTCAACGCCCTGCCCAAGGCTGAACTACACCTGCACCTGGAAGGCTCGCTGGAGCCTGAGCTGCTGTTCGCTCTGGCTGAGCGCAACAAGATTGCGCTGCCGTGGAACGACGTCGAAACCCTGCGCAAGGCGTACGCCTTCAACAACTTGCAAGAGTTTCTCGACCTGTATTACAAGGGCGCCGATGTGTTGCGCACCTCCCAGGATTTCTACGACCTGACCTGGGCCTACCTGCTGCGCTGCAAAGAGCAGAACGTGATCCACACCGAACCCTTCTTCGACCCGCAAACCCACACCGACCGTGGCGTGCCGTTCGAAGTGGTGCTTAACGGCATCGCCGCTGCACTCAAAGATGGCGAGCAGCAACTGGGCATCACCAGCGGTTTGATCTTGAGCTTCCTGCGCCACCTGAGCGAAGCCGAAGCCGAGAAAACCCTCGACCAGGCGCTGCCGTTCCGTGATGCGTTTGTGGCAGTGGGCCTGGACAGCTCGGAAATGGGTCACCCGCCGAGCAAGTTCCAGCGCGTGTTCGACCGCGCCCGTCACGAAGGTTTCCTCACCGTAGCCCACGCCGGGGAAGAAGGCCCGCCCGAGTACATATGGGAAGCCATCGACCTGCTGAAAATCCAGCGCATCGACCATGGCGTGCGCGCCATCGAAGACGAGCGTTTGATGCAACGCATCATCGACGAGCAAATCCCGCTGACCGTCTGCCCGCTCTCCAACACCAAGCTGTGTGTGTTCGATGACATGGCTCAACACAACATCCTCGACATGCTCGAGCGTGGCGTGAAAGTGACGGTGAACTCGGATGATCCGGCGTACTTCGGCGGTTATGTCACCGAGAACTTCCACGCGCTGTACACCTCGCTGGGCATGACCCAGGACCAGGCCAAACGTCTGGCACAGAACAGCCTGGATGCGCGGTTGGTAAAACCGTAACCGGCAATCACTGAATGAATGCAGGCAAATGTGGGAGGGGCTTGCCCCCTCCCACACTTTTTAGGTTGGTCTTCAGGTCTCGGTGAGTTCCTCCAGGGTTTTGCCCTTCGTCTCCATCCCAAACACCCACACCACCAGCGCCGCTACCGCAAAACACAGCGCGCCCAAAGCAAACACCCCGCCCTGCCCGGTGATCGGAAACACCAGCCCGGTTACCAATGGCCCCAGCAATGACCCAACCCGACCAATCGCCGAGGCAAACCCGGAACCGGTCGCCCGCGCCGACGTGGGATAGAGCTCAGGCGTATAGGTATAGAGCACCGCCCACATGCCAAACAGAAAGAACTGCATCAACAGCCCCGACGTAATTAGCAGTGCGACGTTGCCGCCAAACACCGCGCTCTGCCCATACAGAAACGCCATCACCCCGCCGCCCAGCAACGTCACCACACACACCGGCTTTCGCCCCCAGCGCTCCACCAGCCAGGCCGCCATCAAGAAGCCAGGAATCCCGCCCAGGGAAATAATCACCGTGTAGTACACCGACTGGGTCACGGCAAAACCTGATTGCTGCAATAGCGCACTCAGCCAGGACGTCAGACCATAAAACCCAAGCAGCGCAAAGAACCACACACTCCAGATCATCATCGTGCGCTGGCGATACTGCGCCGACCATAGTTGCGCAAATGCCGAAAAAAACGTGCCCGGCACGCTCTCAACCCGTGGCAATGCAACAGGCTCAGGCAAGTCAGCACGCCCCAGCGAGTCGCGCACTTTCTGTTCAATGCCCTGCAACACCTTGTCTGCCGCTGCGTGCCGGCCGGCCTGCTCAAGCCAGCGCGGCGACTCCGGGATAAAAAACCGAATCGCCAAGACAAACACCGCTGGCACCGCCAATACCAAGAAGATGTCGCGCCAGCCAACCACTGGCAGCAGAAAGTAGGACAGTACACCCGCCGCGACAAAACCCAGCGGCCAGAAGCCGTCCATCAAGGCGATATAACGCCCGCGCTCCTTGGCGGGGATCAGCTCCGAGAGCATCGACTGCGCAATCGGAAACTCCATGCCCATGCCAATACCCAGCAGAATGCGAAACAGCGTCAGCGTCTCCAGCGTGTGCGCCGTGGAGCACAGGTAACTGGCAATGCCCCACAACACGATGCTCCACTGGAACACCGGCTTGCGCCCGAACCGGTCCGCCAGCATCCCGGATAAAGACGCGCCGACCACCATGCCGAAAAAACTCGAACTGGCAAGCAATCCAGCCTGTGCCGTGCTCAGGCCGAACTCGGCTTTGATCGAGCCCAGCAGGAAGGTCATCATCGCCAGGTCCATCGAGTCGAAGAAAAACGCCAGGGCGATGATGATGAAGATGATTCGGTGGTAGCCGCTGATGGGCAACCGTTCCAGCCGCTGCGCTGCGCTATAACCTTGCATACCCATGCCGCACCCCCTGTATGAAAAAAACCCTCGGCGAGTGTGCGGCATCATTTACACCGCTAATTGCTGGATGCGACCTGACTGAAACTCTGAACGACCATTGCGCGCCTACAACGCGGCCAGCCGGTTGATCTCCACCCGCCCAATGTCGGTGACCAACAACGCGTGAGACGCGTTGACCGAGCTGATCCAGCCGGACTGCAAAAACAGTTGCAGCAGCCCCGCGCCCAATGCGCCACCCAAATGTGGTTGCTGCTGACTCCAGTCAAAACAGTCGCAAGCCAAGGGCGCGGCCAACGCTTGGGTAAAAATGCCCAATTGAGCCAGGTGCCGCATTCCCGCGAGGGTGACATCGGTACGCTGCTCATGACGGTCGATCCAGCCGGCCTCCAGCATTCGCAGATAAAGCCCCGCCGCCAACTCGCCGCCCAGGTGGCCGTGGCATAACCGCGCGTGGCGCAGTGACGCGGGTGCCAGCAAAGCCGGCGGCAAAACATCCGGCATGCTGCGCACGGCACTGGCCATGGTGGTACTGGCTAACGCGTCGATGGCCGCGCTGACATCGGCAGCCGCCACACGAAACAAGCGTTTGCCACGCTGGGCCTCGACCCGCAGCAAACCGCCCCCGGTGAGCCGCGACAAATGCGCGATGGCCGATGCTGGCGACAGCCCGGCCAGCATCGCCAACTCCTCTGAAGATTTGGCCGATCCATCCATCAAGGCCCAAAGCATGGCGGTGCGCTTGGGCTCGCAGAGCAAGCTGGCGATGTGACTGATGCAAGGTGCTGCGTCCATGTATTCACTCCTTGTTAATCATTTATCTGCTGCGGTTGGAACCAAAGTATAGGGGCGCAAACCGCCCGCTCCGAGGCGCCTGACAGCGCGGATAGGGACAGAATCTGAGTGAAGTTTCCTGCATTGGTGGAGGCTATTGCCCAGCGTTCAATCGATCTGGTGATTGCGCCGTCAACGTCGCACAACGGGCCACGAGCATTTCGCGCAGCAGGTTGATAGGTTTGCTCAATTGCGCACGGTGGGCGCACAGCAGATTGAGCGGCGTACGCTCGCCGCGCAGCTCCGGCAGGATCACACGCAAGCGCCCGGCCAGCACGTCGCAGCTCACATCCAACCAGGACTTGTAGGCGATGCCGACACCCGCCACAGCCCAGCGACGAACCACATCAGCGTCGTCACTGAAGCGGTCACCGCTCACCGTCAGGCTGACCTCGCGCTTGCCGTCGTGAAAACTCCAATGGTCATGCACGCGGCTGCCGAGCATGTACAGCAGGCAATTGTGTTGGGCCAGTTGCTCCAGGTGGCGCGGCTCGCCATGCCGCGCGAGGTAGCTGGGCGCGGCGCACAGCACGCGAATATTGTTCGGGGCGATGGGCAGCGCGATCAGACTGGAGTCTTCGGGCTCGCCATAACGCAGCGCAATGTCCACCGGCTGGCGGAACAGATCGGCAATCCGGTCGCCCAGCAGCAGGCGCACGGTCAGTTGCGGGTATTCACGTTGAAACTCATCCAGCCACGGCAACAACTGGTTGCGGCCGAAGTCCGACGGCGCCGACAGCTGCAGCATGCCGCTGACGTGGTCCTGGCCGCTGGCCAATAAGCGTCGCCCTTCGTCCAGCGAACCCAGCGCCGCGCGGGCGTATTCCAGAAACCCTTCACCTTCGGCAGTCAGACGCAGGCTGCGGGTGGAACGTGCCAGCAAGCGCGTGCCCAGTTGCTGCTCGATGCGCTTCAGCGCCGCGCTGGCCACCGCGGGCGACAGGTCCATAACCCGCGCGGCCGCGGACAAACTGCCCAAGTCGGCCGCACGCACAAACAACTGCAAATCATCAAAACGCAGCATGCATTCCCGCCCATTATCAAGAATTTATTGAAACAGACTGCTGTTTTAGCGGCTTTTATCTGCGCGGGAAATAGCCAATCATCTGCCCGTCCCGTTCATCACGTGCCAGGAGTTGAATATGTCCGCTGCCTTTAACGTCATCGCCACGCTGATCGCCAAACCCGGCCAACAAGCCACCTTGGAAACCCTGCTGCGCGGCCTGCTGGAACCGACCCGCCTGGAAGCCGGTTGCGAGCAGTACGACTTGCATCAGGACCTGCAACACCCCGAAACCTTCTACATGCTCGAACGCTGGAGCGACGACGCGGCGCTGGCTGACCACGACCAGAGCGCGCATATCCAGAGCTTCCGCGCCAAGGCCGCTGATGTGATCGAACACTTCGAACTCAAGCGCCTGAAATTTCTTGCCTGATTACCGCCCTTTTTCCGGAGCCTTCATGAAAGCCATCGCCTACTACAATTCACTGCCAATCACTGACGTCAAAGCCCTGCAAGACATCGAACTGCCGGAACCGGTCGCTGGCCCGCGCGAACTGCTGGTGGAAGTCAAAGCCATCTCGGTCAACCCGGTGGACACCAAGGTGCGCCAGAACGTCGCCCCGGAAAAGGGTGCAGCCAAGGTGCTGGGCTGGGACGTGGCCGGTGTGGTCAAGGCCGTCGGCAGCGACGTGACGCTGTTCAAGGCTGGCGACCACGTGTTCTACGCTGGCTCCCTGGTACGCCCGGGCGGCAACAGCGAACTGCACACCGTAGATGAACGCATCGTCGGCCACATGCCCAAGAGCCTGGGGTTTGCCGAAGCTGCCGCGCTGCCGCTGACCGCTATCACTGCCTGGGAACTGCTGTTCGAGCGCCTGCAGGTCCGTGAAGGTAAAGAGGATGAAGGCCAGAGCCTGCTGATCGTTGGTGCCGCCGGGGGCGTGGGGTCGATCTTGACCCAGTTGGCCAGCCAACTGACCGCGCTGAAAGTCATCGGTACTGCCTCGCGCCCGGAAACCCAGGAATGGGCCAAGGCACTCGGTGCTGACTTGGTGATCGATCACAGCCAGCCACTGAGCGAAGCGCTGAAAAACGCCGGCCACTCACACGTGACTCACGTTGCCAGCCTGACCCAGACCGATCACCACCTGGACCAACTGGTGGAGGCCCTGGAGCCGCAAGGCAAACTGGCACTGATCGACGACCCCAAAGCGCTGGACGTCAGCAAGCTCAAGCGCAAGAGCCTGTCGTTGCACTGGGAATTCATGTACACGCGCTCGATGTTCGAGACGCCGGACATGATCGAACAGCACAACCTGCTCAACCGTGTGGCCGAACTGATCGATGCCGGCACGCTTAAAACCACGGTTGGCGAGCACTTCGGTGTAATCAACGCCGAGAACCTGCGCCGTGCCCACGCGCTGCTAGAAAGCGGCAAGGCCAAGGGCAAGATCGTGCTGGAAGGTTTCTGAAAACGTCTGCCGGTGTCGTCTTTTATTCCTGTGAGTAATGGACGACACCATTAGTCAGAGAGTTGATCTTTGTCATATTTGTGAACGCATTCGGGTTTATATTGGCCGCCTTTGCCACGATTCTTTTACGTGAGGAAGTCAGCAATGAAGATCCTGATAAGAGCGTTAGCAAAATCCCCCGGCAATAAATGGCAGGTCAGCCTCGACGGTGACGCCTTTACCTTCCGCAGTGAGGCCGAGGCCCGTGCCTTTGCCGACACCCTGCAAGCCCGCATTCAAGCGCCCCACCGCATTCCCCTCAGCCAGCAACGCTCCGCCGCTGGCTGATCAAACACCTCAACCCTGCGCTTGTACGGCCCGCGCCCGTTGCAAGCGCTGGGTCGACATCGCAATGGTCACGGCCAATACACCGCACAAGCTGATGACCATCGCCATCGGCATCGCTGTGCCGTCGTGCAACACGCCAACCAAAGACGCCGCACCTGCCGCCACACTAAACTGAATGCAGCCGAGCAGTGCCGACGCGCTACCGGCGCGCGCGCCCTGCCCGCTCATGGCGCACGCCGAGGTGTTGGGCAAAATGCAGCCTAAGCTCGCGATGCAGATAAACAGCGGCACCAGCAATGGCCACAAGGCCTCGGTGCGCAAGGCCGCAATGCCCAGCAGCGACAGCGCCGCCACTATGTAGACCCACACGGTACGCGACAGCAAAAACGCTGGACCTCGTTTGGCCAACAACCGTGCATTCAGTTGCGCAACCAGGATGAAACCGGCCGCGTTGGAGCCGAACAGCCAGCCGTAATGCTCGGCCGGCACGCCGTACAGTTTGATAAAGACGAACGGTGAACCGGCGATGTAGGCAAACATCCCGGCAATCGAAATACCGCCGGTCAGGGCGTAGCCAAGGTAAACCCGGTCGGACAACAGCGCGCCGTAACGGCGCAGGGAGCCGGACAAAGGTTGGCGTGGCAGATGGGCCGGAAAGGTTTCCGGCAAGCCGACCGTTACGGCGATAGCGGCCATCACACTGAATATCGACAACGCCAGAAAAATCGACTGCCAACCCCACAACCCAACCATCACCCCACCCGCCAGCGGCGCAAGGATCGGCGCCAGGCCGGTGACCAGCATCAGTTGCGAATACACCCTGGCCGAACCCACGGCGTCACATTTGTCGCTCACCACTGCACGCGAAATCACCATGCCCGCGCAGCCGCCAAGCGCTTGCACGAAACGTGCACCGATCAGCCAATCCAGGGACGGCGCGTAGGCGCAGGCAAAAGACGCCACAGTGAACAAGGTCACGCCACTGAGCAGCGGCACGCGCCGACCAAAGCGGTCCGCCAGCGGGCCGTAGATCAATTGGCCGATGGCCAGGCCGCCGAAATACACCGCGAGCGTCAGCTGGATATGTTTTTCGTCGGTGGCGAAAGCCGTGGCCATGGCCGGAAAGCCCGGCAGGTAAAAGTCGATCGCCAACGGCGCGAAGGCGCTCAAGGCGCCCAGGATAAGGATTATGCGGAGGTTCATCAGACACCCAAGTGAGTCGACAGCCTGACAGTCTAGCCGCGCTTGGGTGCCCTGAACATTACGTTAGCTCGCTAACTATCAGAAAATTTACTCGAGCTTGGCGCTGTAGCCTTCTTCGGTGATCAGGCTGATGATCTGCTCGGCAGACAGATTACTTTCAACACCGACTTCTTTGGCCGCCAGGTTGACGTTGACGCGGGCCGCCGGGTCTTGGCTCTGCACCGCCTGGGTTACCGCTCGAACGCAATGGCCGCAGGTCATTCCTTCAACGCTGAATACTTGCATGACATGACTCCTTTGATGAGGTTAAGGCCAGTTTTGGCCTTGCCACGATGGCAAGGTCAAGCGCTGAAAGTTTCGGCCGGGCTGGTATTCGGCCGCCGCCTCGGCCAAGCTTCATCCATCTTAGATATGAACCATGGAGCATTCGCCATGCGCTGGTCGTTTTTTGCCCTTGTCGGCCTGTTGAGCTTGTCTGCCGTTGCGCCCCAGGCCAGCGCAGATCAAGACTATGCGGTGCTGATCATTTCCCGCGAACGCTTGGAAGTGCCAACCAATTGCGAGATCGGCCTGTACATTCAGGACCAGTTGGCCGGGCGCCTGTTCCAGGAACAGGCCACGTCGTTCAACTTGCCGGCGGGCGATGTGTCACTGCGCTTGAAACTGTTGCCGGGGCAATCGGCCGGTTGCTTGCCGGGCATGCTGGCGCCGCCAGCGCAAAACATCACGCTGAAGGCCGGCGAAGTGCGCAAGTTGCGGATCGCCCAAGGGGCGGATGGCATGTACCTGAAACCCGCCGCACTGGAATACTGAAGGCGCTTGACCTTCCCCACAGGTCAAGGTTGATCCTAGGGGCAACGTCTCTTGGAGGACTGCCCCATGAATGGATCCACCACGTTTGACCTGCCCATCAGTGGCATGACCTGTGCCAGCTGTGCCGGCCGTGTCGAACGCGCACTGGGCAAGGTGCCGGGAGTGCAACGTGTCAGCGTCAACCTGGCTAACGAACGCGCGCACATCGACGTGCTGGGCCCGATGGACCCCGGCATCTTGATCGCCGCCGTCGACAAGGCCGGTTACACCGCCACCCTGCCACAGAGCGAAACCGTCACCGACGCCAATCAGGCCCAACGCCTGCATCGCGAGCGTTGGTCGTTGCTGCTGGCAATTGCGCTGGCGCTGCCGTTAGTGCTGCCGATGCTGGCGGAGCCCTTCGGCCTGCACTGGATGCTACCCGCCTGGGTGCAGTTCGCCCTGGCCACGCCGGTGCAATTCATTTTTGGCGCGCGCTTCTATATAGCCGCATGGAAAGCCCTGCGCGCCGCTGCCGGCAACATGGACCTGCTGGTCGCAATCGGCACCAGCGCGGGTTACGGCCTGAGCATCTATGAATGGCTCACCGCCCCCGCTGGCAGCGTGCCGCACCTGTATTTCGAAGCCTCGGCCGTGGTGATCGCCCTGGTGCTGCTCGGTAAATACCTGGAAAGCCGCGCCAAACGCCAGACCGCCAGCGCCATCCGCGCCCTTGAAGCCCTGCGCCCGGAGCGGGCGATTCGCGTGTTTGATGGCCGCGAAGAAGACGTCGCCATCAGTGCGTTAAAGCTTGATGACCTGGTGCTGGTCAAACCCGGCGAGCGCTTCCCGGTAGATGGCGAAGTAGTGGACGGCCAAAGCCATGCTGACGAAGCCTTGATCAGCGGCGAAAGCCTGCCGGTGCCGAAACAGCCGGGCGACAAAGTCACCGGTGGCGCCATTAACGGTGAGGGCCGCTTGCTGGTGCGCACCGAGGCCTTGGGCGCCGAAAGTGTGTTGGCGCACATCATCCGGCTGGTGGAAGACGCCCAGGCCGCCAAGGCGCCGATCCAGAAGCTGGTGGATAAAGTCAGCCAGGTGTTCGTGCCTGCCGTGCTGGTCTTGGCGTTGATCACGCTGGTGGGCTGGTGGCTGTATGGCGCTTCGTTGGAAACCGCGATCATTAATGCCGTCGCGGTGCTGGTAATCGCCTGCCCCTGTGCCTTGGGCCTGGCCACGCCGACCGCGATCATGGCTGGCACCGGGGTCGCCGCGCGCTACGGCATCCTGATCAAAGACGCTGAAGCCTTGGAGCGTGCCCACGCCGTCAGCGCCGTGGTGTTCGACAAGACCGGCACCCTCACCTCCGGCGCGCCAAAAATTGCGCACTTGGCGGCGGTGGATGGCAATGAGGCTTGGCTGCTGCAACAGGCTGGCGCACTGCAGCGCGGTAGCGAACACCCGTTGGCCAAGGCGGTGCTGGATGCCTGCAGCGAGCAAGGCTTGAGTGTGAAGGATGTGACTGCCAGCCAATCCCTCACCGGGCGCGGCATCGCAGGCACACTCGACGGTCGGCAACTGGCCCTGGGCAACCACCGCATGCTGGAAGAAAGCGGCATGAGCGCGGGTGACCTGGCCGGTTCCGCCAAGACCTGGGAAGCCGAAGGCCGCACCTTGTCCTGGCTGATCGAACAGGGCCCGCAAGCGCGCGTGCTGGGGCTGTTTGCCTTTGGTGACACGCTCAAGCCCGGCGCACTGGAGGCCGTGAAGCAACTCAAGGCCCGGCACATCAGCAGCCACTTGCTCACCGGTGACAACCGCGGCAGCGCCCGCGTGGTGGCCGAGGCGCTGGGCATCGACGATGTACACGCCGAAGTGCTGCCGGCCGACAAAGCCGCCACCGTCGCCGAATTGAAAAAAACCGGCGTGGTGGCGATGGTCGGCGACGGCATCAACGACGCCCCGGCCCTGGCTGCTGCAGATATCGGCATCGCCATGGGTGGCGGCACTGACGTGGCGATGCACGCGGCCGGTATCACCCTGATGCGCGGCGATCCGCGCCTGGTGCCGGCGGCACTGGAGATCAGTCGCAAGACCTACGCCAAAATCCGCCAGAACCTGTTCTGGGCCTTTGTGTATAACCTGGTCGGCATTCCCCTGGCGGCGTTCGGCCTGCTCAACCCGGTACTGGCAGGTGCGGCCATGGCGTTGTCCAGCGTCAGCGTGGTGAGCAATGCGTTACTGTTGAAGACTTGGAAACCCAAGGATGTAGAGGATCAACGCCCATGAACATCGGCCAAGCAGCCCGCCAGAGCGGGTTGAGCGCGAAGATGATCCGTTATTACGAATCCATCGGCCTACTCAAAGCCGCCCACCGCACCGACAGCGGCTACCGTGTGTACGGCACCGATGACTTGCATACACTGGCGTTTATCAAGCGTTCACGGGATCTGGGGTTTTCTCTGGATGAAGTCGGCAAATTGCTGACCTTGTGGCAAGACCGGCACCGGGCCAGCGCCGACGTAAAAGCCTTGGCGCGCCAGCATATTGATGAGCTGAATCAGAAGATCCTGGAGCTCGGGCAACTGCGCGATACCTTGCAGGACCTGGTGGAGCACTGCCAGGGTGATCATCGGCCGGATTGCCCGATTCTCAAGGAGTTAGCGTCGGGCAGCTGTTGCGCCTGACGCTTTAGCTGATTCAACCCAACACCAAGGTGGCAGGGGCTGTTGTGGCGAGGGAACTGACTCCCTCGCCACAACAGCCCTTGCCACCTTGTTTAGATCACTGCATCCAAGGCGGCGGCGGAGGTTCTTCCGACGCTTTGCTCGGTGGCGCATCATCCGCCGCCCGAATCGCTTGCTTACGCTCTTCATCCAACCGCGCCGCTTCGATCTCGCGGATCACACCGCCCACATCCGCCAACTCTTCCGGTTCGTCAAACTCACCAGTCAATGCACTGGCCGGATGCAGCGTGCCGGCTTCGTACAAAGCCCACATTTCCTTAGCGTACTTGGTCTTCTTCAACTCCGGAGCAAAGCGCCCGAAGTAGGAAGCCATGTTGCCCACATCCCGCTCCAACATGCTGAACGCATGGTTGTTACCCGCCGCATCCACCGCCTGAGGCAGGTCGATAATCACCGGGCCGGTCGGCGTGAGCAGCACGTTGAACTCAGAAAGGTCACCGTGCACCAGACCGGTACACAGCATCAGCACAATCTGGGAAATCAGGAAGGCGTGGTATTCGCGCGCTTGATCCGGGTCCAGCGTGACATCATTCAGACGTGGCGCCGCATCGCCGTACTCGTCGGCCACCAGTTCCATCAACAGCACGCCTTCAAGGAAGTCGTACGGCTTGGGCACGCGAACGCCCGCCCCGGCCAGGCGGAACAGCGCCGCTACTTCGGCGTTCTGCCAGGCATCTTCGGTTTCTTTCTTACCGAATTTGGAACCCTTGGCCATGGCCCGGGCTTGACGGCTGTTACGGACCTTTCGGCCTTCCTGGTACTCGGACGCCTGACGAAAACTTCGTTTGTTCGCCTCCTTGTAAACCTTGGCGCAACGCAATTCATTGCCGCAGCGCACCACATAAACAGCTGCTTCTTTACCACTCATAAGTGGGCGCAGCACTTCGTCGACCAGACCGTCTTCGATCAGGGGTTCAATGCGTTTAGGAGTCTTCATCAGCTTTTATTGTGGGTCCTTTATTACCAAACACGCGTATGGCACTCGTTATACGGCAATCGGCCCGCCGCGGGGAGAGGCTACCGACCTTTGGCACTTAAGAATGCATTCAATATGCCATTTTTTTTGCCCAGTTCAGCGTTCAATAATCGCCGTCACACCCTGACCGCCTGCAGCACAGATCGAAATCAGCCCACGGCCCTTGCCCGCCGCATCCAATAGCTTGGCCAGGTTGGCCACAATTCGCCCGCCAGTGGCAGCAAACGGATGCCCGGCGGCCAATGAACTACCCTTGACGTTAAGGCGGCGGCGGTCAATGGAACCGAGCGGTGCGTCAAGCCCAAGCCGGGTCTGGCAGTATTCGGGGTCTTCCCAGGCCTTGAGCGTGCACAACACTTGGGCGGCGAAGGCTTCGTGAATCTCGTAGTAATCGAAGTCCTGCAGCGTCAGACCATTCCTCGCCAACAAGCGCGGCACTGCATACACCGGCGCCATCAACAGGCCTTCGGCGCCGTTGACGAAATCCACCGCCGCCGCTTCGCCATCACGCAGATAGGCGAGGATCGGCAAGCCGCGCTCCTTGGCCCAGTCCTCACTGCCCAGCAGCACCAACGATGCGCCGTCGGTCAGCGGCGTGGAGTTGCCGGCAGTGAGGGTGCCCTTGTCGCTGCGCTCGAAAACCGGCTTGAGGCTGGCAAGTTTCTCCAGGGTCAGGTCGGGGCGCAGGTTGTTGTCGCGGGTCAGGCCGAGGAACGGCGTGAGTAAATCGTTGTGCCAGCCTTCGGCGTAGGACGCGGCCATTTTCTGATGGCTTTCCAGGGCCAACTGATCCTGCTCGGCGCGAGGAATCTGCCAGGTTTGCGCCATCAATTCGCAATGCTCGCCCATGGACAGGCCAGTGCGCGGCTCGCCATTGCGCGGCAGCTCCGGCTTGAGGTGATGCGGACGAAGTTGTAACAGCGTTTTTAATTTATCCGCCATGGATTTGCTGCGATTGGCTTGCAGCAGGATCTTGCGCAGGCCTTCATTCACGCCGATGGGCGCGTCGGACGTGGTATCGACGCCACCGGCAATCCCACACTCGATCTGCCCCAGGGCAATTTTATTGGCCACCAGCAGCGCCGCTTCCAGCCCCGTACCGCATGCCTGTTGAATGTCGTAAGCCGGGGTTTGCGGCGAGAGGCGTGAGCCCAGCACGCATTCGCGGGTCAGGTTGAAGTCGCGGGAGTGCTTGAGTACTGCACCGGCAGCTACCTCGCCGATGCGCAGGCCGTGCAGGTTGTAGCGTTCGATCAGGCCCTCCAAAGCAGCGGTCAACATCGCCTGGTTACTCGCCGTGGCATACGGGCCGTTGGAGCGGGCGAAGGGGATGCGGTTACCGCCAATGATCGCTACACGGCGCAATTGAGTCATGGAAAGCTCCCTGAAGGTTGTGGGGTGAGTCTCTGAGACTAGCCTAGGCTCAATCGAACGACTTTCACCTCTTGATGGTCCACCGTTTGAACCCCAGCACTCGGAGAGCGTTCCATGTCTGACCGTTATATCGACTTCGCCAACTCAAGCCTCGGTCATCGCCTGGTCGCCGCCATTGGCCTGCCGTCACCGGTACGCCTGGAACGCTGGCAGGCCGGCCGCCTGCGCCCAGTAGAGGGTGCGCTGCTGCTGGGCGGCGGCGCACTGGCGGCCAAGGTGCTGCCATTTGCCAATAAACTCACCGACGCGATTTACAGCTATGGCGCCGAGCCGCTGGGGGCGCCCGCGTGGATTCCAGGCCATGGGCCAAAGCTCAAAGCGGTCGTATTCGATGCCAGCGACTTGCAACACACCGATCAACTCAAGCAACTGCGAGAATTCTTTCAGCCGCTGCTGAAGAATCTCGACCACAGCGCGCATCTGGTGATTCTTGGTCGTGCGCCGGAAAGTCTCAGCGACCCGTTCGCCGCCAGCGCACAACGGGCCCTGGAAGGTTTCAGCCGTTCGTTGGCCAAGGAGCTGCGCAGCGGTGGTGTGTTGCAACTGTTGTATGTAGGCGAAGGCGCCGAAGACCAATTGGAAGGCGCGCTGCGATTCTTCCTCTCACCGAAAAGTGCTTATATCTCGGGCCAGGTGATTCGTCTGCAAGCCTGTGCCACGCCGGTTGAGGATTGGACTCGCCCGCTAGCCGGGCGCAAGGCGCTGGTCACCGGTGCTGCACGGGGTATTGGCGCCGCCATCGCCGAAACGCTGGCGCGTGACGGCGCCGATGTGATTGTGCTCGACGTGCCCCAGGCCAAGGCCGATCTCGAAGCCCTGGCTGCACGCCTGGGCGCTCGCAGCGTATTGCTGGATATCTGCGCCGAAGACGCGGCCACGCAGTTAATCGAACACCTGCCGGACGGCATCGACATCGTGGTACACAACGCGGGCATCACGCGCGACAAGACCTTGGCCAATATGACCCCGGAGTACTGGGACGCAGTGCTGGCGGTCAACCTCAACGCACCGCAAGTGCTGACCAAGGCCCTGCTCGACAGTGCCACCCTGCGCGACAACGGCCGCGTGGTGTTGCTGGCCTCAATCAGCGGGATCGCCGGCAATCGCGGGCAAACCAACTATGCCGCGAGCAAGGCCGGGTTGATCGGCCTGGCACACGCCTGGGCGCCGTTGCTGGGCGAGCGGGGGATCAGCATTAATGCCGTGGCGCCTGGCTTTATTGAAACCCAAATGACGGCGCACATTCCTTTCGCCCTGCGCGAAGCCGGGCGGCGTATGAGTTCACTGGGCCAGGGCGGCTTGCCGCAGGACGTCGCCGAAGCGGTGGCCTGGCTCGGTCAACCGGGTTCCGGCGCGGTCAGCGGCCAAGCGTTGCGGGTTTGTGGGCAAAGCCTGCTGGGAGCATAAGCATGCAATGGCAGACCTTAGGCAGTACCCCGTTTCTGCCGCCGCTGTATTGGCGCGCAGCACTCAAGCGCAAGATCACCGGCAGCACCTTGCCCGAGCAGGGGTTGCGCTGCCAGGTGAGTGTCAATCCGAAGGATGTGGCGGCCTATCGTAACGTCTGCGGCTTTGCCGACAGCCCCATCCTACCGGCCACTTACCCGCATATCCTGGCGTTCGGCCTACAGATGCAATTGCTGACCGCAAAAAACTTTCCGTTCCCGCTGCTGGGGCTGATTCACCTGCGTAACCGTATCCGTATCCATCGGCCGCTGGGCGCTGTCAGCGAGGTGACGGTTACTGTGCACACGCAGAACCTGAGGCCGCACGCCAAAGGTGCGACCTTTGAAGTGGTGACCACTCTCGAGGACTCCCTCGGCCTGCTGTGGGAAGCTGAAAGCCAAATGCTCTGCCGGGGTGTGAAGCTAGACGGCGAACCAACGGATGACACATTGCCCAGCCCCACACAGGTCAACGAACTGACCCGCTGGAAAGCACCCGCCGATATCGGCCGTCGCTACGCCCGTGTGTCCGGCGATTACAACCCTATCCATTTGAGCGCGCTGACCGCCAAGCTATTCGGCTTCCCTCAAGCCATTGCTCATGGGTTGTGGAACAACGCGCATACCCTCGCAGTCCTGGGTGAACACTTACCGGCTGCCAACATTGAAATAGTC
Source organism: Pseudomonas sp. 1152_12 (assembly GCF_052850675.1). NCBI lineage: Bacteria > Pseudomonadati > Pseudomonadota > Gammaproteobacteria > Pseudomonadales > Pseudomonadaceae > Pseudomonas > Pseudomonas sp. 1152_12. Next base: position 25,721 of record NZ_VXCW01000004.1, read on the forward strand.
GTTGAGTTCAAGAAGCCCGTGCGTTTGCCCAGTGAAGTAACACTATTAGCCCGAGCGCCCGGCGCCAGCGGTGAGTTGCTATTAAAGGGATCAGGTGACATTGAGCATATGGTCGGCAAGTGGCAACCCATCGCCTGAAAAACACTGATTAATTGTATATATACACACTAAGTTATAGCGGACCTTACCCCGTCCGCTTTTTTATTTAACTCACTGATATAATTAATATATACATCTTGATACATCCTCACCCTACACCCTTGGCATTAGTCGCTAAGCGCTGCCGGAAGCCCCGTATATAAGTTATTAATACCAAGTTGAGCGTTGCGAGAAAAAGCCCCCGGGTCTGTTATAGCCACACGGACAAACGTATCGCTACCCAAGAAGTAACGAGCGTTTGAAACAACCAAGGTTGTACAGGTGCAAGGGAACTCAATCATGAAAACTCAAACTCAAGTAGTGCTATGGAAAGCAAGTACCGCGCTGGCCCTGATCATGGCGATGAGCCTCGGTGGTTGCAGCAGCGGTGGCGGCGGACATCACAGCAGCGTGGCAGCCTCGTCCCCTGACGCGGGAGCCGGAAGCGGTGGTGGTACCGGCGGCGGTACGGATGGTGGTACTGGCGGCGGCACTGGCGGCGGAACTGGTGGCGGCACGGGCGGTGGTACTGGCGGCGGAACCGGTGGCGGCACGGGCGGTGGTACTGGTGGCGGAACCGGCGGTGGCACGGGCGGCGGCACGGGCTCGACGACTCCGCTAGTCACTGGCCAGGTTGTCGGCACCCTGGGCACCACCGTCGGTAATGTCGGCGCAGCAGTGGGCGACCTGGGTTCGACCCTGACCGACGTGCCCATCGTCGGCGTAACCGCTGGTGGCCTGGTTACTGCGACCGGCAAAGCCGTGACCAGCATCGGTACCGGCGTGACTGCGGGCCTGGGCTCGCTGGGCACCAACAGCAATTCACTGGGCATTACCGTCGCAGGCGTAGGTGACGGCGTCGCCGACTTGGGCACCGGCGTATCGAACACCGGCAAATCCCTGGGTACTACATTAGGTGGCATTCCGGTTGTCGGCGGCTTGACCGGCGGCGTAGGCACCGCAGCAGGTGGCCTGGTGGATAAAGTCGGCGAGGCCGTGACCATGCTCGGCGACACCCTCAGCACCGCCAGTACCACCGGCCCGCTGGGCTCAGTGACCAACACGCTTGGCGGCAAAGTACTGGTGCCTGTGGTGTCGCTGGTGGAAAACACCACCGGCAATCTCGGCAGAGCGAGTGGCTTGGGCAACCCGGTCGGTGGCGTGCTGGATAAAGTCGGTGCCACCGTCACAGGCCTTGGCGGCCAAGTCGCCAGCGCCGGTGGTACAGGCAACCCTCTGGGCACAGTCGTAGGCGGCGTCTTGACGGGTGTCGGCACCACGTTTGATAAGTCCAGCGGCTATGTGAATCCAGCGTCCAGCGCCCCAGCTTCCGGCCTGCCTGAGCTTGTCGGCGGCTTGGTCGCCAACGTGGGTAACGGCCTGAATATCGGCAACACCAACGGCACCGTCAGCGCAGCAGGTGTCACTGGTGGCGCACTGGGCAACACCGTCGCCTCCCTCGGCACTATCATCGGCGGTACCGGCGTCGCCAACACCGCCGCCACCTCGCCGGTAGCAGGCTTGGCCACTAACGTCGGCGCAGCGCTGAACCCTGTGACCTCCGGTGTCGCCAGCCTGACGCAAAACATCGGCACCACCGCGGGCATCGGCGCTCCCGTCAACGGCCTGGTCACTCAAGTCGGCGGTGCAGTAAGCGGTATCGGCGCCAACCTGACCGCGGCCAACGCCAACCCGATCACTAACACCTTGGGCACCACCGTATCGGCGGTTGGCAACACGGTGGGCTCGGTGGGTGGTTTGGTCACCGGGGGCACCAGCGGCGGTGGCGGCTTGCTCGGTGGCTTGAGCGTCGGCGCCAGTGGCTCGGCCAGCGGCAGTGCAAGCACTGGCACCAGTGGCGGTCTGGGAGGTTTGTTGAATGGCCTGACAGGCAAAAAATAGAATTGCACCTGGCCGATTAGACGGCCTCCCCTACAGCGCCTACGCTTGGTTGAGACGAGAGACCCTATAAGTCTCTCGTCTTTTTTATGGGCTGGTTTTAACCCTAATGCCTTGCCCTCCCGAACCGCGTCCCAGAACCCGGCGGGCCCGAAATGCTGCTGCAGTTTGACCAAGGAGTGTCCTATGCGCGTGTTGACGCCGTTGTTAGTGCTAACCCTCAGCGCCTACGTCCAGGCCGAGACCCTTCCCAGCTTCCTCAACAGCAACGACACCATACGTAACCTGCCGGTGCCCAACCTTCCCGCCGACGCCTATCGATCGGTCACACCTCAGACCCAAGTACCCGAAGCGCCTGCTACCCAGGGCCAGCCCTTGTTGATGGACACCAAGGTCACCATCCGCAAGCTGCAAATCGAGGGCGGCACCATCTACCCGCTCGACGAGACAGCCAAGGCCTACGCGCCGCTGATTGGCCATGAGACCAACCTCGCGCAACTGATCGAAGCCACCCGCAGCATTACGCGGCGCTACCAGGACGACGGCTACCTGCTGTCCTACGCATTTCTGCCGCAACAGACCTTCGAAAACGGCCTGGTGCGTGTGGTGCTGGTGGAGGGTTACATCAAGGATTATCAACAAAGCGGCGACATCGGCTCGGTGTCGGCGTACGTCGACAAGCTGGCGAATAAACTGCTGGCCGAACGCCCTCTCACCCGCAAGACGTTTGAACGCTATACCACGCTCATGGGCCGTATTCCCGGCGTAACGTTGCAGGCGCAAGTGCCACCGCCAGGCACCACCGATGGCGGCACGCACATGGTCATCCAGGCCACCCGCAAGCCATTTACCACCAGCATGAGCCTGGTCGACAAAAACCGTGGCGGCACGCAAGCATTGCTCACCGCCACCAGCAACTCACAGACAGCTATGGGCGAGCAGTTGAACATCAGCGGCCTGTTCCCGCCGGGCGATGACAAAGAGCATTACTACCGCTTGGGCTACAGCCAATTCATCAATGCCGAAGGCAGCCAACTGGCGCTTGGCGCGGAGCGTTATCGCGCCGACCCCAAAAGCAACATCCAACTCGATGGCGGCTTCGAGCTCAAGCCGCACCAGGCGATCGACCGCTACACCATCGGCCTCAGCCACCCACTGATTGCTTCACCTAACGAATCGTTGACCTTGGGCACGCGCCTGTACGCGGTGGACCAAACCACCCGCTATCAACTGGTGGGCTACCCCAACCGTTTCGACATCGAAACCAACTTGCGTGCGCTGGCGTTCGAGGGCGACTGGCGCAAGTCCGACACTCGGCAATTGCGCATTCTGAGCGCCGGCGTGTACCAAGGCATCAACGGTTTGGGCGCCACTACCCGCAGTGATCTGGAAGGAACGAAACCTGACCTGGACTTCTTTCGCCTACGTCTGTCGGGCGTGCAGAGCGACAAATTTTTCGATAACTGGCAAGGCGTGCTATCGGGTGCGTTCTACTGGAGCGACAACACGTTGCCCGACAGTGAACGCGCTACGTTCGGCGGGCAGAACTTCGGCCGCGGCTACCCCGATGACCAGGGCTCGGGCGACAAGGGTTGGGGCGTGGCGTATGAGGTCAACTACAGTTTCAACCGTGCCGGCAATTGGGTGAAGGTCCTGCAACCCTATGTGGTGCTCGACCGCGCCAAGACCTGGTTCAACGAGCTGCCGGTCAAAAGCAATGACATGTCATCGGCGGCCGTGGGGCTGCGCTTTGGCGACAATAAGTACTACAACATTGCCCTTGAAGCGGCCAAGCCGATGTCGGACATCGCCCTAGATAGCTTCAACCGGCGGCCGCGGTACACGCTGAGTTTCAGCTACCAACTGTGAGTATTTGTGGCGGCTCGCTTGTTAGGGACGGCAGTCTCCTGTTGCGAACGGGCTTGCCACAGGAAGCCCACCGCCCACAGGCAAGCCCGCTGGCCACAAACAAGTCAGCGCCCAAAACAAGCTCGCTTGCTACAGAGAGCTCGCGCTTAAAATCTATGTTTGGCCAGCGGAAATAGGCTGTTGAGGGTGTCGATCAATCGCACTAGATAAATAGGCTTGCGAAACAGGTCCAGCACCTGCAGACGCAGCATATCGCTGACGTCATCCATCTCGGCATGACCTGACATCACGATCACCGGCAAGTGTTGGCGATCAGTGTGTTCGCGCAGGCGCTTGATCAGGGAGATGCCGCTTTCCTCGGGCATGCGTAGGTCGGTAATGACCAGCGCGATGTCCGGGTTCAGGGTCAACTCCTGCAACGCGTAAGTGACGGAGGTGGCGGTAAAACAAACGAAGCCCTCGTTCTCCAGCGACTCCGCCAGTTCTACGAGGGCATCTTCTTCGTCGTCCACCAACAGGATTTGTTGGCGAAAAGGTGCAGCTGCAGCATTCATGGGTACTACCTGGCGTTGCTAATCAATAACAAAGGTACTCACAGAATGCCGTCTACAAGGTCACGTTGGCGTTATGGCTGTCGTGATCTTTGTAAACAACGCACTGATCTGAGGAGACAGCGTAGTCCCTGCTGCCAGTATCACCAGCGCTACAATTGCGACGAGGATGAGGTACTCAATCGCCGTTGCACCGTCTTTGCGACGGAAGAACAACTGGAGTTGAACGCAACATCTCATCAAAAGATCAAGGATCATGATAAGGCTCCTCTGGCGCCTCTGCGCCTAGTCAATAGTAAGGCACTGCACAGTCGTCAGATACCTTGCGATTTTACGGTGGCGTAACGGCGGTGGTGATCTTGTCGAAGAACGCAGTGATCTGAGGTTTTAGCGTTGTGCCAGCTGCCAGTATCACCAACGCTACAATCGCCACGAGAATGAGATATTCAATCGCCGTCGCGCCGTCTTTACGCTGAAAAAGCAACTGCAGTTGGACGTGAATTCTAATCAACAGATCGAGGATCATAAGGACTGCTCCCTGGGCGGCCAAGCGCCCTAGCTCGGTGCTGCACAGTAATTGCGATGTGCCACTTGAGCATTGTCAACAAACCCCACCCTCACAACTGTAAGAACGAATTAATCACAAAGTAGTGGGTGCTTTACGGGCGCATTAAAACCGTGATTTTCACGTCAAGTTAGGGCTGCACAAAGAAATTTATCTGTCAGTAATGGCATTTCGTCCTAGCTGAACTACCTTCAAATAGCGAAATAGTTAGTCCACTGTTCATAGCAGCCGGGTTGCGTAATTGACCTGTTCGGATAGACGGGTTGTGGTGCAACGGGAAAAGGAGAGCCGTCATGAACACGCGTCTGAGCATGATTCTGGCTGGTGTGCTGTTGATCGGTGCGCTGTTTGCCGGTTATTGGGGGTTTGTCCTCAGCCGTGCACCTACTCCGGCAGCGCCACCGCCGCCCCAAGCCGCTCCTGTCGAAAAAGCCGTCGCCGTGGTGGAAGACCAGACCCGCCAACCGGTGGTAGTACTGGCCCACGATGTGCCGCCTTTTGTGGCCCTGAATGCGGCTGACCTTACCGTCGAAAAATTACGCACCGTGCCGGCCGGCAGCATGACCAGTGTCGACCAGGCCATCGGCCGCACACCGTGGCGTGCCCTGCAGGCTGGCACCTGGCTCAACGAAGAGAGCTTCACCCCCGGTGGCCCCTTGGCGCGCATGATTCGCCCGGACGAACGCGCCCTGGCAGTGGCCGTCGATGAAGTGATCGGCGCGGCCGGGCAGTTGAGCCCCGGCGACTATGTAGACGTGCTGTTGTACCTGCGCCAGGACACCGCCAACCTCGAACAATCCGCCCAAGTGGTCGTCCCCGCCATGCGCTTGCTCAGTGTCGGCGATCAAATGGGGCTGACCAACGACGGCACCCCCGCCTCCCCTCCCGCGATGACCGCCGAAGAGAAAGCCCAACGCCGCGCGCCCTCTCGCACCGTCGTGCTTGCGGTGCCCGAGCAACTGCTGAGCCGACTGATGCTGGCCTCCCAGGCTGGCACTTTGCGCCTCGCCGTGCGCAGCAGCGAGGAGCGCCTGCTCAGCCACTACTGGGCTGGCGAAAGCGACGCGCCGAACAAGCTGCAGAGCGCCAACCGCGACCTCTACCAGTTCACGCAACTGGCCTTCGCCCAAGCCCCGAAAAAGCTCGCCCAGAGCACGCCGCGCCGCGCAGGTGTCGAGGTGATACGCGGCAACCAAGCCACCCAACAAACGCCCGACTGAACAAGGATGCTGTGCATGACCCGACGTTTCGCACCGGTGTTCACGCTGAAAATCGCCTGCGCCCTGCTGCTGTCGAACCTGTCTGTGGGCCTGGCCATGGCCGCCACAGGCAACTGCGGCAGTCTGGGTCAGTTACCCGCCGCGCTCTCGGTAGGCGAGGGTCTGCAACAAGAACTGCAGTCACCGCTGGCGATCACTCGTCTGGCGATTGGCGACCCGAAAATCGCCGATGTCCATCTCAATGGCGACCGTGGCTTCCTGCTGACCGGCATCGCCCCAGGCACTACCAGCCTGATGGTCTGGACCGCGTGCTCCAACACGCCGCGCCAGAGCATGGTGTTCGTCAAGGGTAAGGCCACGGCAGCCCTGACTAGCCTGTCATTGGCGCCAGCGGACGACCCTTCGCTGCCCAGCCAGGTGCAGACCGACATCCGTTTTGTAGAGGTCAGCCGCACCAAGCTCAAGGAAGCCAGCACCAAAATCCTCGGCATGGGTAAGAACTTTTTCCTTGGCAGCCCCAACCTGTTGTTCCCCACATCCAGCACCTTCAAGCTGCCGGTGAGTGCGGACCAGTTCAACATCGGCTTCGGCGGCGGACGTGTTTCCGCGATGATCAACGCCCTGGAAAGCAGCGGCTTTGCCTACACTCTGGCGCGTCCAAGCCTGGTCGCGATGAGCGGGCAAAGTGCGACCTTCCTGGCCGGTGGCGAGATCCCGATCCCGGTGCCCAGCAGCGGCAGTAACACTATTTCCATCGAGTACAAAGAGTTCGGCATTCGCCTGACCCTGACCCCCACCGTTATCGACCGCAACCGGATTTCCCTCAAAGTGGCGCCGGAAGTCAGCGAGCTGGATTACACCAACGCAGTGACCATTCAAAACATCCAAGTGCCGGCCCTGACCATCCGCCGCACCGACACCAGCGTATCCCTGGCCGATGGTGAAAGCTTCGTGATCAGCGGCCTGATCAGCAGCAACAACACCACCAGTATCAGCAAGTTTCCTGGCCTGGGTGACATCCCGATTCTGGGCGCATTCTTTCGCGACTCGTCGGTCAACCGCCAAGACAAAGAACTGCTGATGATCGTCACCCCGCACCTGGTGCAGCCGCTGGCCGCCAACGCCCAGCTGCCGTCCTTGCCCGGCGAGAACCTGCGCAACTATGACCCGAATTGGTACCGCCTATACTTCTTGGAAAACGGCAATTTCGACCGTAACAATGGGTTGTCCCAATGAGCGATAGCCTGAACCAGACTTACCTGGCAATCACCCGCAATACCACCGACCTGGAGTGGCTGCAGGGCGCGCTGGCACCGCTTGGCCAAGTGGTCAGCGCCGGCAGCGGTAACCTGGACGAGTTGCTGGCGTTGGTCGATGTGACCTTCGCCACCCTTGTGTTTGTCGGCCTCGACCGCGAGCACGTGGTGGCCCAAAGCGCGCTGATCGAAGGCGCATTGGAAGCCAAGCCGATGTTGGCCATCGTCGCCCTCGGTGACGGTATGGACAACCAATTGGTGCTCAATGCGATGCGTGCCGGCGCGCGGGATTTTGTCGCCTACGGTTCACGTTCCAGCGAAGTAGCCGGGCTGGTGCGACGCCTGAACAAACGCCTGCCACCCGTCACTACCCACACTCAACTGGGCGGCCTCACCGTGCTGTACGGCACCCAAAGCAACGCCGACGGTGCGCTGCTCACCAGCCACCTGGCGTTGGTCGTACAAAAGAGCGGCCAGCAAACCCTGCTACTCGACCTGGGTCTGCCACGGGGTGACAGCCTGGCGCTGCTGGGGCTCGAAAGCTCGTTCAACTTCGGCGATGCCCTGCGGCATTTGCGGCGGTTGGATGCCACCTTAATCAACAGTGCTTTCACCTCAGCCGAGGACGGCCTGCGCATCCTCGCCTACGCCGCCAATGATGAGCCCTTGGAACAGACCAGCGCTGCCGAGCTGTACATGCTGCTCAGCGCCTTGCGCCAGCACTTCCAACATATTGTGGTGAACGTCACCGGCCAGCAAGACAGCGAAGCGCTGCGCACCTTTGTCAGCCACTGCGACAAGTTGTTGTGGTGCACCGATCAAAGCGTGCTGGACTGCCGTCGCAACCTTGCCGCGCTGAACCAGTGGCGCGAAAAGGGTTTGAAACTGGAGCATGCCAAGCTGTTGGTCGATCGCTATATCAAAAGCTGCGCGCCCGATTCCGAGGCCTTGGGCAAGAGCTTCGGGCTGGAGGTGATCGCCGTATTGCCACTAAGCCCGGAGGTACGCCTGAACGCGAAAAACCAGGGGCAAACCTTGTTCGCCCTGGCGCCGCGAGACCCCCTCACTCAAGGCATGAGAACCCTGGGCGAACGTTTGGCGAAACGTTCGGAAGGCATGAAAAAACCCTCACATAACTGGTTTGAACGCCTGCTGGGTACGGGTAAATGAACGGCGAAAATCTCTTCGGCACCCCCACTCGCAGTGTCGGTGGCAACACCGACCACGACGGGCTGAAACTGGTGTTGCATCGCTACATCATCGATGCCATCGAAGAGTCGGGAAAGAATCTGCTGGAGGGCTCACGCCCGCTGTTGGCGCAATTTGTCATCGACAAAGTCGCCGAGTACATCAACCGCATGCACCTGGCGATTTCCCGTTATGAGATGGAGCGCCTGGCCGAAGAAATCGTCGACGAGCTGACCGGTTTTGGCCCGCTGGAAGTGTTGCTGCGCGACCCGTCGGTGACAGAAATCCTGGTCAACGGCCCGCACCGGGTGTTTATCGAGCGTGAGGGTCTGCTGCACCAGAGTGATCTGCGGTTCATTGACGCGCACCACGTGGAGCGCGTCATGCAACGCATCCTCGCGCCCCTGGGGCGGCGCCTGGACGAGTCGTCGCCGATGGTCGATGCGCGCCTGCCCGATGGCAGCCGGGTCAACGCGATCATTCCGCCGATTGCCCTGGACGGGCCGTGCCTGTCGATTCGAAAGTTTCGCAAGGACATGCTCAAGAGCAGCGACCTGGTGGCCATGCAAACCATCGACCAGAATATCTTCGACTTCTTCCAGGAGGCGGTGGGCAAGCGCTGCAACATCCTGATCAGCGGCGGCACCGGCACCGGTAAAACCACGCTGCTGAACATCCTCAGTCAGTTGATCAACCCGCATGAGCGCCTGGTAACCATCGAAGACGTCGCCGAGCTGCAACTGGGCCACCCTCACGTCGTGCGCCTGGAAACCCGCCCGCCGAATGCCGAGGGCCACGGTGAGGTCAAGGCCAGCGACCTGATCCGCAACGCTTTGCGGATGCGCCCCGACCGCATCATTCTCGGTGAGATCCGCGGCGTGGAAGTGCTCGACGTACTGACGGCCATGAACACTGGCCACGACGGTTCCATGAGTACCGTGCACGCCAACAATGCGGCCGATGCCTTGCTGCGCCTGGAAACATTGGTGGGCTTGACCGGACGCGTGGTGGCCGAAAAAACCCTGCGGCAAATGATCTGCGCTGCCCTGGATGTGGTGATTCAACTGACCCGCCTGCCGGATGGCCGTCGTTGCGTCAGCGAAGTGGTCGAGGTGGTGGGCATCCGTGAAGACGTGTACGTGACCAACACCCTGTTCCGCCATGACCGGCGTACCGGCTTCGGCTTTCTGCGCGAGGCAGTCAACCCGGCCGGTGAAAAACTGCGCCGCGAACCGACACTGCCTTGAAGGAGGCGCAAGCATGACTGGGGCCATCCTGCTGCTCATCTGCCTGATCCTGATCGGCCTATCGATTCGCTCCTTCCAGAACGGTTTGCGCCGCGCCCAGACCGAGCGCGTGCTGGGCCGCCTTGCCGAAGGCCAGCCGCAGCTCGTCGAGGAGAACAGCCAGTGGAGCGGCGTAGAACGCATGTTCCTGCGCGCAGGTCTGGGCAAACCCAGTGATAACCTCAGCCTATGGCTGGCAGCCTGGGCCCTCGGCGCGGCGCTGGGGTTGCTGGTTGCCAGTTGGATGGGCCTGCTGGTGATGCTGGTGTTGCCGCCCCTGGGGCTGCGCCTGTATATCGCCTGGCGCTATCAACGGCGCATCAAGCGCATGATCGAACAACTGCCGCAATTGCTCGACCACACCGTGCGCAGCCTCAAGGCCGGGCGCACACTGGCCGACGCGGTACTCGGCGGCATCGACATCACGCAAGACCCGTTGCAAACAGCCATGGGCCGTATTCAGCGCAACGTGCAACTGGGCGTAAGCCTGCCGGAGTCGGCCCACGACTTTGCCGAGTTCTACGAGCGCGACGAGTTTCGCCTGTTCGCCCTGGGCTTGAAGGTCAACCACCGCTATGGCGGTAACGCCAGCGAACTGTTGGAGAACCTGATCAAAATGATCCGCGAGCGCGAGCAAGCCGCCCGCCAACTGCGGGCCTTGACCGGCGAAACCCGCGTGACCGCCTATGTGCTCACCGCCCTGCCGATCTCAATGATCGGCTACTTCCTGGCGGTGAACCCCGCGTACCTGATGACCATGTGGAACGACGGCACCGGGCGCATCCTGTTGTTCGTGGCGCTGGTGATGCAGCTGCTGGGCTGCTTCACCTTGTGGCGCATGTTGCGGAGCGTATGAGATGGCTATTGCACTGCTGATCAGCGCTGTACTGTTCATCGCCGCCCTGGGATTGGTGCTGGCCAACCTGATGAAGCACCGCCGCGGCCAGCGCCTGGTTGCCCAACGCTTGCAAGGCCAGATGGGGCGCGAACACACGCTCGGCACGCTGATGCGGCAACTGGGCAGCAGCCCGCTCGCGCAACGCTCGGTGAGCCTGGACAACGAAACCCAGATCCTGCTCAACCGCGTCGGCTGGCGCCAAGCCAACCAGCGCTCGATGTTCGCCGCCGTCCAAGTGGGTACGCCGTTGTTACTGCTGATCATTACAGTGGTGGCCCAAGAGCTGCTGTTTCCCAACGTCGCCTCGCCGTGGCTGGCACCCCTGCTGGCCCTGGGCATCGGCTACCTGTTGCCCAAGCGCATCCTGGCCAGGGCCGCTAAGGCGCGCCAGCAACGCATCTCTCGTGAGGTATCGACCTTCATTCCGCTGCTGCGCATCCTGTTCGAGTCGGGCATGGCGGTTGAACAGGCACTGCGTGTACTAAGCGTTGAAGCGCAACGCCTGCTGCCAGCGCTGACCTATGAACTGCGCCTGATCCTGTCACGGGTCGACTCGGGCCTGGAGCTGAGCGAGGAGCTGGGCAAGACCGCCATGCTCTTGGCCGTGGACGAATTCACCGACACCTGCACCATCCTCCAGCAACTGATCCAGCAAGGCGGCGGGGCGATGAAGTCGTTGCTGTCGCTCAAGCAATTACTCGACGACCGACGCCTCACACGGATCCAGGAGTTCGTGTCGAAGATGTCGGCAAAAATGTCGGTGGTGATGATGGTGTTTTTGTTTCCTGCCTTGCTGATCGTGCTTGGGGGGCCCGCCTTCATCGGCATCACCCGGGCCCTGAGTAACTTATGAGGAGCGCCCGATGAAAGCCTTGATAGCCGGTTTGAGCTTGTTGCTGCTGGGCGGTTGCGCCACCAATGGCCAAACCCCGTGGGGTGGGTTTACGGGCAGTTGCTCCAAACCCAGCTCCGACCAGGAGCTGTCGCTGAACCTGGCCGATGAAATGGCCGGCGACGGCAAGCTGCACGCCAGCCTCGCCAACCTGCAAAGCTTGCCGACCAATTTGCCCCAGGTACGCCTGCGCCAGGCCAAGGCCTACCGCCTGCTCGGGCGCAGCGAAGCCGAGCCGTTGTACCGCAGCCTGATCGGCACCTGCATGGCTGCCGAAGGCGAACACGGCCTGGGGCAAATCGCCTCGGCCAAGGGCGATAACGGGCAAGCCATGGCTCACTTGCAACGCGCTTCACGGCTGGCGCCGACCGACGAGAAAATCCGCAATGACTTGGGCGTGGTGTACCTCAATCAACGGCGCCTGGAAGACGCCCGCTTTGAGTTCATGACCGCCATGGAACTCAAGCAGAGCGATCCGCTGGCGGCCGTCAACTTGGTGACGCTGTTGATTTATCAGGACAACTGGCACCAGGCCGCGCAACTGGTCAGCCAGATGGGCCTGAGCCCTGAGCAAGTCACTGAAGCCCAGGCGCGGGCCGAGAAACTCAAAGTGTCCAGCGTGCCTGCTGCCAAGGCCAAGGACCAGATCGCCACGGTCACTGACGCCGCAAGCAACCCGAGGAACTGATGATGAAAGTGCCCTGTTTCACAAGCTTGGCAATGCTCGCCTTGCCCATCAGCGTCATGGCCATAGAGCCCGGCCCGTCGTCGCAGCAGCAGGCGCTCACCGAGCAATGGTTGACGCTGCAGTCCACGGGCAGCGCAGCGTCCAAGACACCACAGAAGGCCTCGGCAGCCGAGCGCGACAAGGCTCACCAGCGTTTGCTGGACAGCTACAAGTACCCCATTCCGGAGTATTTCGAGCAGAAGGTGGGGGGCAAAACTGAAGGCAGTAATTGAGTAACGCAGTTCCAAATGTGGGAGGCGCTTGCTCCCTCCCACATTTTTGACCAGATTCGACAGCAGTAGGTCAGTGAGCCGTGACTCGCTGACGCAAAGCGGAGTTGTTCGGCGATAGCGCCAGCGCCAGTTGCGTGCGGTTGTGCATGTGCGTCAGGCGCAGCACTTGCGACACATACAGCTTCACGGTGTTTTCAGTAATGCCCAACTCGCAGGCGATCTGGTAGTTGGTCTGCCCCTTGCCCACCAGCCGGGCGACATCCAATTGGCGCGGCGACAACGGGTTGAAGATCGCCGGAATTTCCAGCGGCCCGGCATCCTCGGCCGACACCTCTTCACCGTCCAGCCCTGGCCGGTTGCTGCGCACTTTGTCGAGGTCCTCATACAGATCGTTGATGGATTCGGAAAGAAACTGCAGCTTCTGGTTCAAGTTGCCCAGTTGCAGTTCCTTCTTGCGCTCTTGCAGCACAGATTCCTGGCGCTGCAGGCCCTCGAGCAACTCGTCCAGATTGATCGGTTTCTGGTAGTAGTCCGCGATCCCGGCGCGCAGAGCCTTGATCACGTCCTGCTTGTCGGCGCGGCCGGTCAACATGATCGCCTCAAAGGCCCGCTGTTTACCGGCGACCTTTTGCAGGGCCTGCACCAACTCGATGCCGTCCATGTCCGGCATATGCAGATCGCACAGCACCAGGCCGATCTCGGCGTCTTCGTTGAAGCGCTTCAGGGCCTGCTCACTGGACTCACACGGGACGCAACGGAAACCGCTGCTTTCAAGAAATTCACACAGTTCTTCCACGATGAGTGGTTGATCGTCGACCACAAGCACTTTTACTGCAGAAATAAGCTTGTTCACGCGCTACTCCATGCATTGCAAGCCAAAAGATTGACTGATCCCTTAGAACGAATAGTCCTGCACATCTACTGATAAACGTAGACGCACTTTCTAACTATGTACATAGCGTTAATACATTCAAACGACTAGTGGATCCACACCCAGGCAAAGGTGAAGCCCACCAGTAGAAACGGAGCAAACGGCATCTTTTTTGACAGGTTCGGCGCCAAATAACCCATATGGCGTTTAAGGCCTTGATTCATATGAAGCCAAAGCTTTGGCACCATTACCAACCAAAGTAAATTGGCGGTCGCAGCCCCTATAAACGAGTACAACAGGTACTCGGCATCCGACGCCAACGCCAACGCTGCGAGCAGCTTCACGTCCCCAGCGCCCAAACGGCCCAGAGCGTAACCAGGCAGGGTCAACAGTAACGCCAGAACAAACGCTAACAGCCCCTGCCCGGCCGCCGCACCGAGCCAGGTGGTGCCCGTCCACAGCAGATAGATCAACGCCAGCAGGGCAGCACCCAAGGTCAGACGATTGGCGAGCAGTCGCTGCCGAGCGTCTTGCACCGCACACAGCACTAACCACACCACCACCAACGCACCCTTGATCACGTAAAAGCCATCCCTTTTTGCCGATTGATTCTATGCTGATATTAAGTAGTAGCCGTCAGGGTAGACGCGGTGATGACAACAAGCCTCCCGAATAAGCAAAAAGGCGCGGCAGCGATTGAATTTATCGCTGTGTTCGTAATTTTTTTCGCCGTGTTCTACGGCATGGTCAGCTATAGCCTGCCGCTGCTGTTATTGCAGTCGTTCAACCAAGCGACCGCCGACGCCGTGCGCCTGAGTGTGGCGCTGGACCCCAATATGGCCGGCTATCCGACCGCCGTACAAAACACGGCCAAAGCCGCAGTCACCAACCGCCTGCAGTGGATTCCGCCCGCCTACAACTTCAACGCCAACCAAATCACCACCAGCTTCGTCGGCGGCCTGCTGTCAGTGCAAATCAACTACCCAACGGCCAATCTCCAGGCGGTAATACCGTTTATTGTCCTGCCCGGCATCGGCACCGTACCTCAGTTGCCGGTGACACTGCAGGCCACGTCGAGCTTGCAGTTTTGACCTCGGGGGACAAACTCTTCGGGCGCCTACTCGGCCGAAGCAGCGCGCTGGCCATCGATACCCCTGCCCCGCCTTCTGCCGGGCTGCACGTGCTGTTGGACGCACACGGCCGCGTACTCGACATCCACGGCACGCTGCGCCCACAACTCGCGCAATCCGCTGATTCGCCGCCCCTGCAAGACTTGTTGTGCGCCCATAGCGCGGTGGCGGTTGAGGGCGTTCCTGAAGACTGGCAGCGCCACAGCCTCGATTTGGATTTCCTCGGCGCCGCCGGGCACGTCCTGCATACCCGCGGCACGATTGAAGCCCAAGATAACGGCTGGCTGCTGCATGCCGTGGATATCGGCGACTTGCTCGGCGGCAGGCACCTGGCCGAGCAGCGTGAACAGAATCAGCAATTAGCCAGCCTTGTGAGTGAGCAACTGCGCGTGTGCAGCCTCAGCCGGCTGCCCGAGGTGTTCAACGAACAGTTATGTAACGTGGCACAGCGCTGGCGCATTCCGTGTGTGGCCCTTGCGTTGCTCGACCAAGAGGACCAAGGCTGGGTGATCTACAGCCAGTACGCCAACCATGACGCACCGCTGTTCTGGCACCCCGGGCAACGCCTCGGCACTTGCCTGGACAGCCTCAACGGCACCAGCACGCTGAATCTGCAGGCGCCGTACGGGCGGGGTGAGCATCCGCGTCTGCACAGCGTGTTCGGCAACGCCGATGGTTTTCTAGTGCCGTATCGCGATGGCCAAGGCGTCGCCGCGTGGCTGCTGTGCGGCGCCTACAGCGGCCAACCGCAGATGCGTGACCGCGACTGGCTGAACCTCGCCGCCGCCCTCGCCGCGCCGCTGCTCAGCCGCCTGCGCGAACAGCGCCACCATCAACAACTGGAGCGCCTGGAAGCCCTGCAAGGCCTGCTGGGCACCGGCTGGTTTGAGCTGCTGCCTGACAGCGGCGAGATTCAGCTCGCGCCCCAATTGATGCGCAATCTCGGCTCGGAGGAAGCCCCCACCCGGCAAGCCCTGGACACCTGGCTGGAGCTCATACACCCCGCCGACCGCCAGGAACTGCACAGCCGCCTGCGCGACCTGCAAATCCTGGGCAAACCCTTGTTCGCCAGCGTGCGCCTCAACCGTGGCGATGCCGCCCCGCCACCTATCTGGTATCGCGTGCAGGGCCAAGTCTTAGGCATGGGTGAGCAACGTCGCTGGGTCGGCTTCATGCTCGACATCAGCGACATCAAGAACCAACAGGTGCAAGCCGACGCCGCCCACGCGCGCCTGGACAACCTGATTGCCAGCTCGCCGGCGGTGATCTACGTGCAACGCTACGTAAACGGTGCGCTGCTGCCGGTATTTTTCAGTCACAGCCTACTGCCACTGCTGGGACGCACCTTGGCCGAGTGCAGCCATGACAGCCTGGTGCAATGGGTGCATCCCGACGATCGCGACCTGTACTTCCAACGTACGCGCCAACTGCTGCGCGAGGGCAGCGTGCGCAGCCGTTATCGTGTGCAAGACAAACAGGGCGATTACCACTGGCTGCTCGACGAAGCCAAGCTGCTGCGCGACGACCTCGGTGTGCCGGTGGAAGCGATAGGGCTGTGGCTGGACGTCACCGACGCGACGCTGGCCGCGCAACAGGTCAAGGACAGCGAAGAGCGCTACCGCATCCTGGTTGAAGACTCCCCGGCAATGATCTGCCGCTACCGTCCGGACCTGACCTTGACGTTCGGCAACACGCCATTGGCCAACTACCTGGAATGCCGTCCCGCACAACTGCGCGGGCTGAACCTGGGTGACTGGTTGTCGGCCGAACAGCGCGAGGCGTTTGTGCAGCGTATCGGGCAACTGACGCCGGAGTTCCCGGTGAGCACCGCCGAGATCAGCCTGCAACTGCCCGGGCGCGAACATGCCTGGTGGGTGTGGTCGGACCGCGGCGTGTTCGATGAGCAAGGCGCCTTGCTGGAGGTGCAGGCCGTGGGCCGCGACAACACCGAAGTGCGTCGCTCCCAGCAGCAACTCACGCAAAGCGCGAAAATGGCCACCCTGGGCGAAATGGCCACGGGCCTGGCGCATGAGATCAACCAGCCGCTGAACGTAATGCGCATGGCTATCGTCAATGTGCTCAAGCGCCTGGGCAATGGCGACGCGCAGATTGACTACCTGACCGAAAAACTCCAGCGCATTGACGCCCAGGTCCAACGCGCGGCCCGTGTGGTGGACCACATGCGCGTGTTCGGCCGCCGCTCGGAGGTCGAGCAGCAACCCTTCGACCCGGCGCAGGCCGTCGAGGGCACCCTGTCGTTGCTCAGCGAAGGCCTGCGCGGTAAAGGCGTGGAAGTGCGCCTGACGCAGGCGGATATGCCGGTGCAAGTCAAAGGCTACGTCGACCAGCTTGAGCAAGTGCTGATCAACTTGATGGTCAACGCCCGCGACGCCCTGCTGAACCAACGTGAAAACAACCCTGAGCTGCGCCCGTGGATCGCCGTGCACACCGAACACGACAGCCGTCACGTGCGCATCTGGGTCGAGGACAACGGCGGTGGCATCGACCCACGTTTGCTGGAGCGCATTTTCGAACCGTTTTTCACCACCAAGCCGATTGGCGTGGGCACTGGATTAGGTCTGTCGGTAAGCTACGGCATTGTCGAAAACATGGGCGGACGGCTTAGCGTCAGTAACGGTGAACACGGTGCGCGGTTTTGTGTGGAACTGCCCAGGGCCACCGACGCTTAAATTACCAAGTAGGCGCCGCCGGTCTGGCCGCAGGTTAGATTGGCGCCGACGTTCACATTTGCCAGGCTGATGCCGAGCATGTTCAACAGGTTGTTGAGGATCGGGTTGAGCAGCGGGGCCAGCAGGTTATCCACTACGGGGGTGACGATGGCGCTGACGCTGCCGAGCAGCGCCACAACGGTTGGCGCCAGCGCGCCCAGTGGGTTGCCGCCCGACGGCTGGTAGGCGGTGATACTCACGCCGTTGAGCGTGGTCGACAGGCTACTCACCACATTGGTCGCCGGGGTCGCGGCCTGATAGGTCGGTGTGAGCCCCACGTTTGGCGGTGTGGCGAATGGCGTGGGGCTGGAAAACACCAGGGTTTGATTGCTCGCCGCAATCGGGCTTTGCACCTTGATCGCCACGCCACCGCCGGTAAACGGCACGCGAGTGCCACAGGTGCCGATCCCGAGGATCTGATGACAGGTCTTGGTGCCGATATCGATCAGCACCAAAGGTGCCACAGTCATCGGCAACGTGGAGGAAAACGCATTGGTGATAGCACCCACATTCAGCGACGCCAGCGAGGTCGTGGTGAAAGCCGTCAGGCTCTTGGTGCCTGCGCTGCCGGTGGGGCAGCTATAAGCGGTGACATAGCTGCTGGCGCCCCCGGCATCCAGCACGATATTGAGCGGCAGGTTCCCCGGCAGCACCAGTAAATCCAGTTGCTGGCAGCCAGCCCCCAGCAAACACAATGCCGAGTTGATCGTGCTCACCAAGTTCAGGCTCAACAGGCTGTTGATCACCGGTGTCAGCGGGCCCACCAGGTTATTCACCGCGGTGGTCAGCCCCGACAAACTGCTCAGCACCGGCAAACTCACCGTGACTTGGGTGCGCACCTGGGCGGTGCGCACGTAAATCCCGTTCGGCCCTGTAGGGTTAGCCACAGCGAGCGCCGGATTGCCGATGGCAGACAATTGCGGCGGCTCGATCACTTTGATCTGAGTGGTGATATTAGCCAGCCCGAGCACACTCACAGGCAAGGTTGCCGACGCGGCGCTTTGGTTGCTGGACAACTGCACCACGCCTTGGATCAGTTGGAACACTTGCAGGTTGGCATTCAGCGCCGCAGCCGTGGTGCCTGTCTGTAACTGCAGGATCTTCCCGAGGGTCAGCGGTGTCTGGCTGATGGCGGCAACCTTGAGGTTACCCAAGGCAGTTAATACGTCCGCCGTCGCACCGTTGGCGGTCAGCACGGTGATCGCAGCCTGGACCAACTGCGAGGCGGTGACGTTAGTGCTGAGCAGTTGGGTGTAATTACCGGCGCTCACCCCCAGGTTGATCGCCAGTTGGTCGAGGTAACTGAGTAGGCTGATATTGGTATTGAGCAAGCCATTCCAGCCGGCGACCGTCACGCTGACGTTCCCCCCCAAAAAACCGGAAGACAGGCCATTCAATAAGCTGGCATTGGCGGTATCAACGCTGGCCAAGGTGCTTCTGATGCTCAGTTGGGCCAAGTTCGGCGTGGGCTTGGCCGCAACTGCCGTAGCCGTCAATACGGTGTTGAGGCTGACCGTGTTGCCGGAAAACAATGACCAGATGCCACCGGCCACGCTGGTGGTGACAGTTTTGCTGGCGACCACTTGAATGGCTGACGACAGCGCGGAGTTTGCACTGAAGGTGCGCAGGCCAGAGGCGGCGGTGGTCACGCTGCCGCATTGGGTGACCAGGGTGTTGCCGTTACCGATCACGAAATGATTGCGTGCCACACTTTGCCCGGCGTAAGTGGCCGCGCTCAAGCCCGCCAGGCAGGTACCGTTGCGGCTGACAGCTTCCAGCGCCGCAGTGTCCACCACGCCTTGCAACTTGCGTTTTTCCAGGTACAAGCGGCCGCTGTCGACCACCAATAAGGTAAAGGCGAAGACCACAGCCAATACGCCAACCGCCATCAGGCCAATGGCGCCGCGCTGCTTGCACTGAAATCGGGGAGACATCGAGCACTCCTGTGCCGGCGAATCGCCGAGCGCTTACTCTCCTGGGATGTAGTTGAGTGTAGACAAGGGCTGAGGGGGGTGCTGACCTTAGGGTACATGGAGATAAAAATGTGGGAGGGGGCTTGTTCCCCCCACAGGGTTTTGGGGTGATCGTTGGTCAGTGCGGTGGGTAGTTGGAGAGGATTTTGGTGACGGTGGTGCGGATGGCGTTGTTGCGGTCTTGTGGGTTTGGGCTGCTGGCCATCATTTGCTCGTCACTGCCGCGCCACACCAGCTTGCCGTCTTTGCCGTCCAGCAGATCGATCTGGAGGGTCGCCACTTTATAACTGATGTTGCGCGTTTCGTTGTACATCGGCCCGCCCCAGTAGCCATTCCACGGGCCGCCCCAGGCACCGCCGTAATTAGTGGTGACTTGTTGCTGGCGGTCCTCAACGATCAGGTAGGCCTGTACGTTCAAGTCGGCCTTGGTGCCCGCCGCAGCCGGGCGCAGGCCGCGCTGGTCAAGTTGCTCGCCCACCGCCTGGCGGATGCGTTGTTCGGTAAGGTCACTCTTGATGCGTGGATCATCCGGACGGTACTGCAGGGCTGGGTCTTTCCAGGCCCAGTTGCGGTAGGCGCCGAAGTCGCGGCTGGTGTCAAAATCGTGGTTGACCTGGCTGGTCTGGCAGCCGCCCAGCACTACAACAACAGCAAGTGCAGCAACGCGACGAAGCATGGTTGTTCTCCAAAAGACAATCTGAGCCTGAAATGAGAATAGCTGCTAGCTGGGTGGATAAGCGCTCATGGCTTTTTGCATCGCCTCGCGCAATGCATCAGCCCGCTCGCTCAGGCTGCCTTGGCTGGTGGTTTCAGCGCTGGTGCTCCAGACCGGCTGGCGGGTGCGAGCGTCGAACAAGCTGATCCGCGCCACCGCGACCGTCACTTCATAGGTGCGTACCACCGGCACACTGTTGTACATGCCGTAGCCGTTGCCATAGCGGTTATAGCCACCGTAACCGTAGCCATAGTCGTCCTGGACCTGGCGCAAGCGTTTTTCCAGGCGCACCTCGGCGCTTACCAACAGGTCGGGTGGGCGGTTGTCATGCAAGGGGCGCAAGCCGCGCTGGTCTAGGGCGCCACTGACCGCTTCGGCAACCTGCGCCGAATCGGCCCAGGCGGTGCCCGGCGGTAGTTGGCCGTTGAGCCAGCCCCAACTGCGGTAGGCGCCATAGTCGCGCACCGGCGCCGGGTAAGCGCTGGCATCAAAGGTGGTGGCCGCCTGGGCCGGAGCTGGCGGCATTGGGGCCGAGGTGGCCACGTACGGATTGGGGCTGGAGCAGGCGCTCAAGCCCAACGATAACAAGATCAAACAGAGACGACGCATTTCGACCTCCGCAGACTGGGCCGCTTAAACCGGACGGCAGATCCAGTGCAAATAACGCCCAAGTCCGGCAAAGCTTGGGTGACGACGGTGAGCGAGTTCCATCTCCAACAAATCCTTTAAATCAGCGCGGGTCTGGAATTCCACCGGCATATAGTCGTGGAACACCCGCACGCCACTTTGGCTTTCGACCTGCCAAAGCCCCTCGAGTTGCGCCGCCAACTCACGTGGGTCAAGCGGCTGTTGCGGGGTGAGGCTCTGCTTTTCGCCAGCCAGGTCATTTTTGCGCATTTTGCGGAAGTGGCCTTTGAGCAGGTTGCGGTAAATCAGCGCATCGCGGTTGTAGAACGCCAGCGACAGCCAGCCACCGGGCACCGTGAGCTGGTGCAGCACTGGCAAGATCGCATGGGGCTCGGCCAGCCACTCCAGCACGGCGTGGCACAACACCAGGTCATAGGGCTCGGTGAGTTGGCCGAGCAATTCTTGCCACGGCGCATGGATAAAGGTCGCGGTCTGGTCGGCGTCGGCGAAGCGTTGGCGCGCGCCCTCAAGCATTGGCTCGGCAGGCTCCGCCAAGGTCACTTGGTGGCCGCGTTCGGCCAGCCACAGCGACATATGCCCCAGGCCCGCGCCGATATCCAGCACACGCAACGGGCGGTCAGGCAGGGCTTCGATCAGGTCGGCCTGGAGCACCGCCAGGCGAATGGCGCCTTTGGCACCGCCGTAGATTTTCTGAGCGAAGCGCGTGGCCAGTTGGTCGAAATGACGATCACTCATGGGCAAACCGCCGTTCGCTGTCGGCCAGTTTGGCGCGCACCACCTCGTTCATGTCCAGGCCCAGCTCACTGCACAGCAACAGCAGGTACAACACGATATCGCCGACTTCCTGCCCGGCGTGGGCGAGTGTGTCCGCGGGTAGCTGACGCGATTGGTCTTCGGTCAGCCATTGGAAGATTTCCACCAGTTCGGACATTTCCACGCTGGCAGCCATGGCCAGGTTTTTCGGGCTGTGGAATTGCTTCCAGTCGTTGTTATCGCGGATGCGATGCAAGCGTTCGGTGAGGTGTTCGAGGTTCATGCGGGGGCTCCTGAAGGTGTATAGCTTCGGGGGGATGAGCATTGAAGGCAAGTTAAACCCTGTGGTGTGTTTGAGGACGCCTTCGGGAGCAAGCCCCCTCCCACCTTTGAATCGGTGCAGATCAAATTAGGGAGGAGTTGCTACGGGCGCTATCGCAGGAAAGCCAGCTCCCACATTTGATATGTGTTCGCAGGCAGGGGCGATGCTTGGCTAGTCGACGACGCTGAATTCGAGGCGGGCGGTTTGGCCGGCTTCGTCGAGGACGCTGAGTTGGTAGCGGCCCAGTTGTTCGAAGCTGGCGTTGATCGCGTCCTGGTTGGCGCTGTCGCCCAGTGGTGCGCCGTTGAGGAACCACCAGCGTCGGCCGCTGCCGCCCAGAGCGGAGATTTTCAGGCGCAAGGCCTGTTGGCTGGCGGCGGGCAGGCGCAGTTGGTCGCCTTCGCGTACACCGACAATAGATAAAGGCGAAGAGGCTGCCAACGCTGGCGGTGGGCAATCAGGATCGGCAGGCGGTATTCGCGCTTCGCGACGCTCCACCCTTGGCAGCCAAGGCTCCAGCGGCGCGGGCCACAGCGCGATGTTTTTCGACACCGCGCCAGGGCAATGCGCGTCAACCCGCAAGCCTTTGCCATTGACCCACACGCTTTCCATCAAGCCCACACTCAACGGCTGATCCAACGCTTGCAAGGTCGGAGGCGTGGTGTTGTCCAGCGTCCAGGCAAACCGTTGACGGCGGCAGTTGGGGTCGCTACGGCTCATGGGCTGACCCAGCGGCCAACAGATTGCCGCCACGCCGACATTGGCGGGAACCGGTTTTACGGGCGCACTGATCCCACGCTGGCTGTCGCGGTTGGTCAGCACGTCGTGCACCTGCAACATCAACGGCGCCGCCGAAGCCAGGCCGAACTGGCCCGGCACCGGTGTGCCATCGGGGCGGCCGATCCACACGCCGATCAAATAACGCGGCCCCACGCCAATTGCCCAGGCATCCCGAAAGCCATAGCTGGTGCCGGTTTTCCAGGCCAGCACCGGGCGCTGCACCAGCTCGGCACGTGGGTCGCGGTCGGGCCGCGCTTGCCCGCTGAGGATGCGCCGCACAATCCAGGCGGACCCTGGCGACAGTAAAGGCCGTTCTTTGAGCGTATCGTCCGGCTGTAATCGAATAGCCGCACTCCTGCCGTCACGGGCAAACGCGCTGTAACCGCTGACTAAGTCTTCCAGGCGGCTACCCGCGCCGCCCAGAATCAGCGCCAGGTTCGGTTCGGCCAGTGCGGGCAGCGCCAAGGGCACGCCGCCGATGCGCATCTCGGCGGCAAACCGCTTCGGCCCATAGGCTTCCAGTAGCTGCACCGCCGGCAGATTCAGCGAACTGGACAGCGCCGTGCTCGCCGGCACCGCGCCGCTGAAGCCCATCGAAAAGTTGCCCGGACGGTAATCGCCATAGCGCCGGGGCACGTCCTGCAACAGCGATTCGGAGTGGATCAACCCATCGTCCAGCGCCATGCCATAAAGAAAGGGTTTCAAGGTGGAGCCGGGCGAGCGCAACGCGCTGATCATGTCCACATGACCGAAGCGCTTGGCGTCATTGATATCCACCGAGCCGAGGTAAGCGCGCACGGCCATGTTTTCTTCTTCTACCACCAGAATGGCAGCGGAGGTGTGTTCCGGCAGCCGCGCACGCCAGCCCAACAGCAAGTCTTCAAGACGACGTTGCAGCGTGGCATCCAGGGTGGTGCGGATCAACGGCGGGCTGTCGGGGCGGTTCAGGCGGCGGGCGAGCAAGGGCGCCAGGCTCGGCTCCAGCCGTGGGGCGAGCAGCAGCGGCTCTTCGAGGGCTTCATCGACTGCCGATTGCGGCCACACCTGGAATTCGGCGAGGCGGCGCAGTACTTTGTCACGGGCTTGCTGGGCTCGTTGCGGGTGGCGATCCGGGCGCAGGCGGCTCGGCGCCTGGGGCAATACGGCGAGCAACGCGGCTTCGGCGTGGGTCAGTTGAGCCGGGGACTTGCCCAAATACGCCCAACTGGCTGCCGCCACGCCTTGCAATGTGCCACCGAACGGCGCGCGATTCAGGTACAGGGTGAGGATCTCGTCCTTGGACAAATGCCATTCCAGCTGCGCAGTGCGCCACAGCTGACGCAGCTTGCCGTGGAGGGTGCGCGAATGCGGGTCGAGCAGGCGCGCCACTTGCATCGACAAAGTGCTGCCGCCCGACACCACGCGCGCGCCGGTCAGGTTCTGCCAGGTCGCCCGCACCAGCGCCAACGGGTTCACGCCGGGGTGCTCGTAAAACCAACGGTCCTCGTAGGTGAGCAGCGCCTCCAGGTAATACGGCGACACTTCGCTGGTCTGCACCGGATAGCGCCACACGCCATTGGCATCGGCAAACCGCCACAACGGCGTGCCATCCTCAGCCAACACCACTCGGGCCAAATCATCCTTGGGCAAAGGCAACGGCCAGATACGGTCGGCCAGCCACAACAGCGCAATCACCGACAACACAACACCCACGCCCACGCGCAGTAAATAAGGGAGCTGGCTTGTCGGGTCGCCGCATCGCTGCGATGACGGCCTATCAGTCAACTCACTCACACCTGCCCCACCACGCCCACAACAAATCGCAAATTCAACTCCGCAAACCTCTATGCTTCAGGGAACTAGCCGCTCCACGTCGCGACAAAAGGCTCAGTACTGGCAATTTCGTCCACTTATTCATCGAGACACACCTATGCAAGCAGACTTTTTCGGATGGCTGGGTAACACAATCGGCTTGATCATCCACTACATCGTCGAATTCTTCAGCGGACTGTTCAATGTGCTGACCAACGCGGGCGGCAACTTCGTCGAAGGCATGTCCCGGGCGCTGGGCATGGACACTTCGATCATCAGCATCATCACCTTGATCGTCGGCCTGCTCTTCCTGTATTCCGCCGTTCGCGCCTTCATGCGCGCTTCGATCATCGCAGGCGTCATCTGGCTAATGCTCGGCCTGTGGCTACTCAGCTGGGTCGTCCACTAAACCCACGACCCACCGAGATCCCTGTGGGAGCGGGCTTGCTCGCTCCCACATTTGGCCTCCATTCCAAGCCAAGATTTTCTCAGCGGCCTTTAATCACCAAATCCCCCGGCGTCTCTCCCACCGCCTGCCAGTTCGGCCGGTACATCGACTCGACCTGCGGCGGCGGCACGCGATAAATCCCCGGCGTCACCGCACGCGCCAGATACAGCAGGTGCGTGGTGCCATAGCCATCCAGATTCATCGCAGCCACGTAGCGATCATCACGGAATTCCTGGTGTTTGAGCGATGCGTTCTGCATCGACTCGCGCCACTCCTTCACTTGGCTGCTGGCGTTTTCCAGGCTGGCGGCACTTTGCGCCAGGTTCTGGTTTTCCAACTCCAATCCCGCAGGCAACAGGTCCACCAACAAGGCATCCGGCACACGCTGCTTGGCACTGACGGCCAAATGCACCAGCACCAAATCACCGCTATTAACGTTACGCAGGTTCAACGGCTGACCGTTCATGCCCAGGTACTCGCGGCGGATGCTCAGGTTGTCGCCGCCCGCTGCCGGCGGCACTTGGGGGTAACCCGAGATCGTCAGTTGCTGGTACACCGGCGCCTCCCCCTGATTGCTCAAGGCCAAATCACTGGAAAGCAGCTTGCCGTCCAGCGCCAGCGTCGACTGTTGATTGTTCAGCTCATGCGCACCGCCACTGCCGGTGAGCGAGACCCGCCAGTCCGACTCTGGCTGTGAGAACCCAAGACGTCCGGCCAGGAACAGTGAATTACGCTCCTGAGTCGAGAGGTATGGGCTGGCCGCCAACTGGTCCGACAGCGTGAACAAACGCTCCTCGCGCTTGCCCTTGGCCAAGTCGTTCTCTTCGAGCAGTGCCAGGATCATCGCCTGATCGCGCAAAGGGCTGCCGTAGTCGGCCAGCCACTCCTTGCCATTGCGCTGAGCCGCGAGCCCTGCGAGCAAGGCTTGATCAGCACGTGGCTGGTCGCCCATTTTTTGCAGGGCGATGGACAGCTGCACCAAAGGCAACCCGGAGCGCGCATCGCTGCGGCGCTCGAAAATACTGCGCAATGCGCCCAATGGCGCCTGCTGACTGCGCGCCAGCACCATGCCGGCGTAGGCCTGCACGGCGAAACGGGTGTGGTCAGCATTGTCGCTGTAATCCACTTCGATCAGGTTGCGCTCCTGCACATACCGCAACAGGCGCTCGCTGGCTTTTTTCAGCGCTTCAGGCGGCACAGCGAAGCCCTGGTCACGGGCGCGCAGCAGGAAGTCGGTGACGTAGGCGGTCAGCCAATATTCCTCTTCGCCATCGGCGCCCCACAAACCAAAGCTGCCGTTGTAGCGCTGCATGCCCAGCAGGCGCTCGATGCCAAGCTCGATCTTGCGCTTGCGCTCGCTGTCCGACTCGCCCTTGACGCCCAAGCGCTTGAGCAACGCAGCGTCAGCATACAGCGACGGATACAGGCCGCTGGCGGTCTGCTCCAGGCAACCATAAGGGTAAGCCTTGAGCGCACTGATCTGCGCGCCGAGGTTCAGTGGCGGCCGGCTCGACAGGCTCAGCAGCGCTTCACGCCCCGAAGCATCAAACGGGTCCAACGCGCCGACCGGCAGGCTCCACGGCTGATCCTTGAGCACGGCGCGGTAATGCTTGAGCAGCGCCGGGTATGCCGGGCGCACGCCCAGGGTCCATTCGCGACTAAACGGCGGCAGGTTTTCACCCGGCAAGTCCAGGCCATTCACCGTGACCTTGACCTTGCCCTGCCCCAGCCCGCCCCAGGCTTTAACCGGGATGCGCAAGGTGGTGCGCTGGCCTTGTTTCAACTCAACAGATTGCGCGCCACTGTTGACCAACTCAAGTTGCCCTTCAGCGCTGAGTTGCACGTCGAGTTTCTGTGCTTTGCCCGACAGGTTGGACAGGTCCAGGGCTAGAGTCGTCTGGTCACCACCGGCCAGGAAGCGCGGCGCCGACAGCTCGGCAATCAGCGGCGCGGCGATGACTGTCTTGCCTTCGGCCATACCATAGCGATCATCACTCCAGGCTTGGGCCATCAAACGCAGTTCGCCGTTGAAATCCGGGATGTTGACGCTGACTTCGCCTTCGCCCTGTTCATTCAAGGTCACCGGCGCGCTCTGCAACGCAACGATAGTCACGCTGGTATCCGGGCGTTTACCGCCCTTGGCCAGCGCCGCGTCACCACCAAAGGCCAGGCTGGCCAGACGACCCTGGCCGGCTTCGATCAACTGGCCGTAGATATCGAATTGGTCCACGCCATAGGCCTTGCGGCCAAACAGGCTGGCGTAAGGGTCCGGTGTCGGGTATTCGGTGATATTGAGGATGCCCACGTCCACAGCCGCCAGCAGCACATGCACCCGCTTGGGCACGCTGCCATCGGCATTCTTGGCGGCGATCTTCACCGTCAGCGGTTGTTTGGGGCGCATTTTTTCCGGTGCAGTGAGGGTCAGGCCAAGTTTGCGCTGGGTACGATCCAATGGCAGGTGCAGCAGGCCCACCGCACGTTTTGGGGTGATATTGGCTTTGCGCTCACCAGGGCGAATCACCAGCGCGCTGACATACAGGTCATGGCGCGCCCATTTCGGGTCGAGCTTCACGGCGAAGCTTTTGCCCTCGGCCGGCACATCGATTTCCTGCCACCACAGCGGCCCTTCGCTGGACTCCACCAACAAGTAGCCCTTGCCGGCTGCCGGTGGCGTGACGGTGACATTGGCGGTATCGCCATCGCCATACGCGGGTTTATCCAGCGCCAGCTTGACCTGATCCGGACGCACAGCGCCGCCTTCGGTATTGTCCTGCGCCTGGTAGCCAGCCCAGAAACGCAGGCTGCTGACCAACCCGGTCTGCGGGTCTTCGACCTCGACGCGATAAGGGCCCCACTCCACCTGGAAGCTGACCTTGGCGGTGTCGCCGGCCTTGATGTTCAGGGTCTGTTCGTCGAGGTTGAGGAATTTCTCGTTGAAGTGATAACTCCAGCCGTCGCTTTCGGAGTAGTTCCAATAGTAGTCGCGGCGCTCCCGCACCAGGCGCACCTTGAGGTTCTGCGCGGCGAGTTTTTGCCCGTCTTGGTTGGCTACCAGCACTTCGAACTCTGCTGGGCCGTCGCCATTGGTTTCCTTGCCGTCGAACAAGCCACGCAAGCCCGGCAGTTGTTTGGCCGGCCAGATCGGCTGCACCAGACGTCGAGTGATCGGCCGCCCGCCCGACTCTTGCAGGCTGGCCTGCACGATCAGTTGCAGCGGTGACTTGGCGTCAGCCCATTTGCTTTCCAGGGTCAGTGCTTCCTGACCTTTGGCGTCGAGCACACTTTCATCCAGCTCGAAATCCTGGCTCAGTTCCTCTTCGGTAACGGAGCCGAACTGATAGCCCGGCAGCGATTTGACCGCTTCGCGCAGCGGCCGTACATAGACTTGCCCACTGACCCGGTTACCCGACGCCGGTGCACCGTAGAGGTAGCGACCATTGACGTGAATGACCGGGTTATCCGCCGGGCTCAACGCCGTTTCACTGCCCTTTAGTTCCAGCGCCAGGCGCTCGGGCAGGAAGTCTTCGACGAGGAACTCATACAGCTGCGGCTTGCCGTCGCCCAGGTCGAACACCAACTGCCAACGCCCGGTCGGCGCCTCACCGGCCAGTTGCAGTGGGTATTGATAGAGGCCGGACGCGTCGGCATCCCACACGAACTTGCGGCTTACCTGTTCATCCGGGCGGCGCACTTCGACGCTCACGGGTTGCGGCTTGACGGCATTGCCATCCTTGTCGCGCAGCAGGGCGTTGAGCAGCACCGTTTCGCCGGGGCGATATAAGTCGCGGGGGCCAAATACGAAGAATTGCAGTGGGTGTGCCGGCTGGCCGCCGATATCGAACTCGGCCAGATCCAGCGCGGCGCTGTCCAGGCGCAGCATGCTGGTTTGTTCGCCTTGTTTGGCCAACAACACTTGGGCTTTTTTCGGCAACGGCAATTCGGCATGGCCGCCCTTCTCGGTCTTGCCCTGGCCCAGCACACGGCCTTCGGCATCCAGCACTTCGAGGTTAACGCCATCCAGCGCTTTGCCACCTTCCAACGCCTGGGTAAACACATCCAGGCGATTGGCATAGCGATGCACCGACAGGCCGATATCACTGAGCGTGAACAACGTGGCCGGTTGCGAATAGTTGTAAGTGCCCGAGGCACGCATCACCGCCAGGTACACGCCCGGCTGTTGCAACGGCTTGAGACCGGCGATTGGCAGCAACAAGGTTTCGCGGGTATTACGCGCCGGGTTCAGGTCGAAACGGCCACCGTAGACCAGGTCGGCCATCGGCAGCAGCTCGCGGGACTCATAACTTTGCAGGCTGGTATTGCGCCCCCACTGAGCGAGGAATGACGGCAGCGATTCGGGCTTGATACGGAAAAATTCGACGTCGATCTTGTCGACGTTCAGCGCAATCACCGGTAGGCCTTCGGCCAGACGCGTCGGCAGCAAGGTGCCACGGCTGGCGAAGCCGACGGTGGCCTGCAGGTCGCGGGTTTCCAGACGCGCGCTGTACTCAGCGGCGAGTGTTTTGTCGTTGACCGCCTTAACACCGGCGTCAACGGTGAGCACCAGTTTGCGTTGCGGCTCGAGGTGGCGCAGACGCAATTCCATCAAGTTATCGGAAAGCTCCCAGGCGCCGTCGACCTTGCCGGACTTGCTGTCCACCAAGTGCAGTTTGTCGGCGAACTTCTGCTCGGGATCCAACGGAATGGAAAAACTCACCGACAAGGTGCTGGCCCCATCCAACTGCACTTCGGACACGTCCACCACGCTCAACTCACGCCCGGCATAACGCTGCTTCGACGCTGCCACATCCACCGCCGCCTTGACTGGTTTTGGCGCGGTCGCCACCGTTGGCGCAGGCGGTGCAGCCGCTTTATCGGAAGAATCGCAAGCGCTCAGCAGCGCCAGCGCACAGGCAAGGAACAGTCCTTTGTTAAGCATTGGGGCACTCGTAGTGAGAAGGGGCCGAGGGGTGAACTATATATCAGCCCGAGTGGGGCCGACGTGGTACTGGTCACATTGACCGACGGAGGGCGGTTTGGTTCTGGCCGGCCCTCAGCTCAAGTCAAATCCGACAAACAATGGAGATCAAAATGTGGGAGCGGGCTTGCTCGCGAAGGCGGTGGGTCAGTCAACATATCCTTCATTGATACACCGCTTTCGCGAGCAAGCCCGCTCCCACATTGGTCCTGCTGTGTTGCTAATGCCCGGTTACAATGCCGCTCCCCCAAAGGAGCCTCCATGACAACCCTGCTCACCGACTGGCGCCACCGCCCCACCCATCGTCGCGTCTGGGCCCTGGCTGCGCCCATGATCCTGTCCAATATCTCGGTGCCGCTGGTAGCCCTGGTGGACAGCATGGTCATCGGCCACCTGCCCCATGCGCACCAACTGGGCGCCGTGGCCGTCGGTGCCAGCCTGTATACCTTCCTCGCCTGGGCGATGGGCTTTCTGCGCATGGGCTCCACCGGCTTTGCCGCCCAAGCTGCCGGGCGCAATGATGGCGCGGCACTGCGGCAAATCCTGCTGCAAGGCCTGTTGCTGGCACTGGGCCTGGCGATGTTCCTGGGCACCGTCGGCATCCCGCTGAGCCATCTGGCCCTGGAGTGGATGCAGCCTTCAGCCGAATTGAATCAACTGACCCGCGAGTTTTTCCACACCCGCCTGTTCGGCCTGCCCGCCGCCCTGGCCAGCTACGCCTTGGTCGGCTGGTTCCTCGGCACGCAAAACGCCCGCGCGCCGCTGGCAATTCTACTGACCACCAACTTGGTCAACATCGCCTTGAACCTGTGGTTCGTCCTTGGTCTGGATTGGGGCGTGGTCGGTTCCGCGCGCGCTTCCGTCATTGCCGAATGGACCGGCGCCCTGCTCGGCCTGGCCCTCACGCAAAAAGCCCTGCGCGCCTACCCCGGCCATATCGCCTGGGCCACACTAAAAATGTGGGAGAGCTGGCACCCACTGCTGGCGGTGAACCGCGACATTTTTATCCGCAGCCTGGCGCTGCAATCGGTGTTTTTCATGATCACGGTACAAGGCGCGCGACTGGGCGATGCTACCGTGGCGGCCAATGCGCTGCTGCTCAATGGCCTGCTGCTGACGGCCCATGCCTTGGACGGTCTGGCCCACGCTGTCGAAGCGCTGTGCGGGCATGCCATCGGCGCCCATGATCGTCAGGCGCTGCGCCGCTCATTGGTGGTCGCCTGCGGTTGGTCATTGATCGCCAGTGTCGGCTTCGCGCTGCTATTCACCTTCGCTGGCCATCTGTTTATCGCCATGCAAACCGACATTCCCAGCGTGCGCGAAACCGCCGACCTCTACTTGCCCTATCTGGCCGTGTTGCCTCTGATTGCGGTATGGAGCTACTTGCTGGACGGCCTGTTTATCGGCGCCACCCGCGCGCGGGAAATGCGCAACGGCATGCTGCTGACGGTGCTGCTGATGGTGCCGTTCGCCTGGGCGTTGCAGAGCCTGGGCAACCACGGCCTATGGATAACCTTTCTGCTGTTCATGGCCTTGCGCAGCCTTACTTTGTGGGCGATTGCCTGGCGCTTGAACAAACAGGACCGCTGGCTCAGCGCCCAGTAGTGAAGAATGCTTACAACTCCTCGTGGATCCGCTCCAATGACTGCAGCCACACACGATCCGACTGGCGCCCCCTCCTACTCAGCGCCAGATGGATACAGGAGCCTTCGTGGGCACATTACTTTCCCGCATCCCCCTCGGCGCGTCCGGCCCCACTGCATTTGCAGTAACGCCTGAAACGACCAGCCTGTCGACCTCGACGCCTGAAGTTGGCCTACATACACAAACGTTGTTCAACGAACCCACTGTGCTGATCACGCGCGAAGTGGAAACCTGGCGGGACAGTGCCGGCAATTACCACTCAGCCAGCATGACGCACATCATCACCGGCGATACGGCAGACGTTATAAAGATTACCCCCCATGACAACACGACGTTAACGGCAACCATCAATGGGAAAACCTACCTCTTTCCAATGCCTGAAAACACTGACCTGCACATGATAAATATTGAGACCCAGGGCGGAAATGACGCGGTCGTCATTGGTCCTGGCGTTAAGGCCGCAGTGCGGATCATGACGGGAGACGGGGATGATCAGGTCAAAACAGGCCCCGGCTACGCACGGGTCAATGGCGGCAGCGGCAACGACATTATTCGCCTGGGCAGCGGCGGCGGAATTGCCCTGGGTGGCGACGGCGATGATCAGATGTATGCGGGCGCGGGCGATGCCGTGCTGTCCGGAGGCAAAGGCAATGACGCGCTGTATGCAGGCAAGGGCGCCAACAGACGGCTGGTTTATTTGAACGGCGGTCAGGGTAACGACCACTTACAAGCTGGGGGCGGCACCAACGTTTTAAATGGGGGCCAGGGCGACGATAAGCTGATAGGGGCCAACAAAACCACGTTTTACGCCGGGGAGGGTCATGACCTGATTCACTCCATTGGCAAAAAAGACCGAATTTACGCCAAAGCCTCCGACGAGATTCATCACAATGAGCACTCAAGCATCACGTACATGGAGGTCAAGGACGTCGGTAGAAAAGGAATAAAAATAGCAGGTACTCCCGAGTTCATTGACGCTGCAGAAGACATTCTTGACCAACTCAGGAGCTCGCCTGTCGGCCAACAGATACTTGAGCAAATGGACCGTTTCGTAGACGCCATTAGGTCACCTGTCACCCTGCGAGAATCTGCCGACATGAACCTCAGCTACTATTACTTCAGAAATGCCTACAGCGACCAGCTTCCCGCTTCACGGCATCAAAGCAAACCCGAATTGGGCTATATCAGAAATGAGGAGGCTGGCTTAGTCGCCACACACGCTGAAATAGAACTTCAAACGTTCCACTTCGGCAAAAAGCTGTCGATGACACCGCTGCTCGCACTCCAGCACGAGTTGGCTCACGCCTACAATGGCGCCACCGGCACCTACCAACCCGGGAATCAACAGGCTTTTGGCTCCGATGGAAACCCCGTGGAGCGCTACGGCATGCCGGCATTTGTCAATAACGTCGAATATCAAGCGCTCGGCCTCGCCATCGTTGATGGGGAACTGTTCGATTACGACAACAACCCGCTCACCCGGCCAACCACGACCAACCCGGCGCCGTTCACCGAGAATGCGCTACGCCAGGAAATGGGGGTTCGCTCGCGTGATCGGTACTTATGGGATGAAGCGCCGCGCAAGGTTTAGGGCGTGGGTGTAGACCTGACAAACCCTGTCACCCGATCCAGCACCGGCGCCAGCCAGCGTAAGGGCTTGGCAATCGATGCCACTAAGGTGGCGTGGTTGGTCTTGGTGAAGTAAAACGCTTGAACCGGCACACCAGCGGCTCGCAGTTTTTTCGCCAGCCCGCCGGTGTTGCGCGTTGGGTTGACCAGCGTGTCGCTCACCGAGGCGATCAACAGGCTCGGTGGTGCGTCATGGCTGACGTGATTGATCGGCTGAGAATCAGGCGGTGAATCGGGGAAGAAAAACACTGGCTGTACGTCGCGGTTTTCAATCGGCAGAAAATCATAGGGCCCAGCCAGGCCGATCCAGCCTTTGAGCATCGACGGCGACATATTCACTTCGCCAAGCCAGCGCGCATCCAGCGCCAACATCGATGCGTTGTAGGCGCCGGAGCTGTGGCCCATCAGGTAGAGCTGCTTGGGGTCCGCACCGTACTCGGCGATGTGCTGATAGGTCCAGGCGACGGCCTGTGCGTTGTCCTGTAGGAACAGTGGGTAACGCACTTGCGGGTAGAGCCGGTAATCGGCAATCACCACCACGATGCCGCGCGAAGCCAGGGCTTCGCCGACAAAACCGTAATCTTCCTTGGCGCCGCTGTTCCAACTGCCGCCGTAGAAAAACACCACGACTGGAGCATTGGGCGAGGCGCTGACGGGGCGGTAGATATCGAGCGTTTGGCGCGGGTCGGCACCGTAGGCAATAGCGGATGTTTTGGTGAAGGTACTGGAGGGCGTCAGTGCGTTGAGCACTTTGATCGGCGAGCAAGCCGCCAGAAAGGCGGCGATGACCAAGGTAAACGCTTGCATGAGCTTTTTCGACATTATTCAGGCCCTATAGAAACTGCAGGACTTGCGGCGATCCCAATGTGGGAGGGGGCTGGCTCCCGATAGCAGTACATCAGTAGCAAATGAGTTGCCTGATACTCCGCTATCGGGAGCAAGCCCCCTCCCACATTTTCTAGATCTGTGTCAGCTGTACTTACGACGACAGGTACGAAGAACGCGTCAAACCAAGACGCAACGCATCCAGGAACTGCGTGCGCTCCGCCGCACTGATCTTCGCGCTCGCGCACTTATCACGGTAATGCGTCATCAACTCTTCCGGCGACAAGTGCACATAGCGCAGCATGTCTTCGATGGTGTCGTGGGTCTCGATACCGGCGCTATACACCGAACCGTCTTCACGCTGGTAGATGTTCACCGAGTCGGTGTCACCGAACAGGTTGTGCATGTCACCGAGGATTTCCTGGTAAGCGCCGACCAGGAAGATGCCCAGCAAGTAATCTTCACCGTCGTTCAAGGCATGTACCGGCAGGCTGGTCTCGATGCTCTGCTCGTCGACGTACTGCTTGATCTTGCCGTCGGAGTCGCAGGTCAGGTCCTGCAATACCGCACGGCGCAGCGGCTCTTCGTCGAGACGGTGCAATGGCAGAATAGGCAAGACCTGGCCGATGGCCCAGGTGTCCGGCAGGCTCTGGAACACCGAGAAGTTGCAGATGTACTTGTCGGCCAGCTTGTCGTTGAGTTCGTCCAGCACTTGGCGGTGCGAGCGCTGGCGGGCTTTCAACGAGTTGTGCAGACGGCGGCACACGGCGAAGTAGCACTGTTCGGCCAGGGCTTTTTCCGCCAGGGTCAGTTTGCCGTCGGCGTACTGGGTGGCCACGTCGCTCATGTAGTGGGTGGCACGCCAGTAGGTCTCGGTGACCATTTCAATGTCGGTCGGGCCCAGCAGATCCACCAGCCATTGCACGGTTTCCGGCAAGTTTTCCTTGTTCTCGATCAGCGGGATTTCGTCGTTGTGTTTCTCGACGTCGGTGACTTGCACCACCAGCATGGCGTGGTGGGCGGTCAGGGAGCGGCCGCTTTCGGAGAAGATGTTCGGGTGCGGCAGGCTCTGCGCGTCGCAGAATTCCTTGAGCATGCCCACGACCACACCGGCGTAGTCGTCCATGTCGTAGTTGATGGAGCTAGCGTTACGCGAGTGCGTACCGTCGTAGTCCACGCCCAGACCGCCGCCGACGTCGATGTGGTCCACCGGCAGGCCGAGGTTGCGCAGTTCGCCGTAGTAACGAATGGCTTCCTTGAACCCGTGCTGGTAATCGGCCAGGTTGGCGATCTGCGAGCCCATGTGGAAGTGCAGCAGGCGGATGCCCTGGTCGAGGCCGGCGTCGCGGAAGCGCTCGACCACCGACAGCAGTTGCGCCGCCGACAAACCGAACTTGGACTTCTCGCCACCGGTGTCTGCCCATTTGCTCGACGCCAGGGACGACAAGCGCACGCGCAGGCCGACCTGAGGCTTGACCTTGAGGTTGGCGGCCTCTTCGATCACCAACGCCACTTCGGATTCTTTCTCGATCACGATAAACACGTTGTGGCCGAGCTTCTGGCCCATCAGCGCGAGGCGGATGAACTCACGGTCTTTGTAACCGTTGCACACGATGGTGCCGCCCTTCGGCGCCAGTGCCAGCACGGCCAGCAGCTCAGGCTTGGAGCCGGCTTCCAGGCCGATGGACACGTCTTGGGTGGCAATGATGTTCTCGATCACCGCTTCCTGCTGGTTCACCTTGATCGGGTACAGCGCGGTGTACTTGCTCTGGTATTCCAGGCGCTCGATGTTGGCGTCAAAAGCACCGGTCAGCTGGCGCACGCGGTCTTGCAGGATATCGGGGAAGCGCACCAGCAGCGGCAAGGACAGGCCGCTTTTGCGCAGTTCGTCGACTTGCTCGTACAGGTCGACGGGCGTGCTGTTCGGGCCGTTCGGACGGACTTCAACGCGACCGGCTTCATTGATCGCGAAATACCCGGCCCCCCAATGGCGAATCCCGTAAACACTGCGGCTGTCCGCAACTGTCCATTGGCTGCCATCGTCTTTGCGTGTGCGTCGTACGGACATTGAAGTCCCCTATATATGAAGGCGAAGGCGCCGCCCCTCGTTCGGGGCTGGCGCAGTCTAAAGAATGAAAATGACGATTTGCCTGTAAGCAAGGTAGGACATCACTCGCAGGACAGAGTTTAGACACAGGTTGGGAAGAGGCTTTCAGCCACCGGACTTCTTGGCCTTGTACCCGAGCTTGATCAACTCGGCCAACAGCAACTCGACGTGATCGCCCTGAATTTCGACGACCCCGTCTTTCAACGCGCCACCCGTGCCACAGCGCTTTTTCAGCGTAGTAGCCAATTCCTTGAGAGCGTCTTCTGCAAGCGGCACGCCGGTGATGGTGGTCACCGTCTTGCCGCCACGGCCTTTGCTCTCGCGTCGCACGCGGGCAATGCCGTCGCCTTCAGGGATCAGGGTTTGTTTGCAGATGCACGAATCCACGGGCTGACGACAGTCCGGGCAGTGTCGACCTGCGTCGGTGGAAAATACCAAGCCACCAAG
Source organism: Pseudomonas sp. 1152_12 (assembly GCF_052850675.1). Taxonomy (NCBI): domain Bacteria; kingdom Pseudomonadati; phylum Pseudomonadota; class Gammaproteobacteria; order Pseudomonadales; family Pseudomonadaceae; genus Pseudomonas; species Pseudomonas sp. 1152_12. Next base: position 62,230 of record NZ_VXCW01000004.1, read on the forward strand.
GGCGGCGAAGGATGCGGCTTTTTTGGCCACCGGCAATCCTCTTGGGAGGACAAAGACTGATCGGTGCTCGCAAGGACGATCACCGACCGCGAAGCCCCACTCAGGCAGGGGCAGCGCTACCGAACCACAAAGGTGGTGCGGGTGAAAAGTCGCGCAGTGTAACGGCAAAAAGCCGGCTTGCTAAGAGCCAAATAGCGCCAATTTATGCAACTTTAGCGACGAGAGGCCAGATAGCGCCGCAACCCCTCTTGAGCGTCAGGGCAGTAAGGCTTTTGCTCAGCTTCCTGCAGGACAGTTTCAATCGGTAAAAAGCGCGCTTCCATGACTTCTTCGGGCTGTAGGCACAACGGGCCATCCCACACGGCGGAGTAGGACTTGCACCAGAGCCGACTGTCACCATCCTCAAAGTAGAAATGGTCATGTTCGGTCAATTGAACACCCGTCACCCCGAGTTCTTCCTCCAGCTCGCGCACCGCCGAGTCAGCGTAACTCTCACCGGCGGCGACCATTCCGCCCGCCGCCGTGTCCCAAAAGCCGGGGTACATGGCTTTGCTCAGGGTGCGCCGATGCACACACAGCTCACCGGCGGAATTGAACAGGAAAATAAAGGTGCAACGGCCAATCAGGCCGCGCTGGCGAAGGTCGGACCTGACAAGGGTGCCAAGCAGGTTGTCCTGCTCGTCAACCCAGTCGATCAGTTCAGCATCAGAGGCCGCGCGGTGCTCGGCCTCGTTTTGACTAGCGTCCATCATCACCCCTGGTTGAGGAGCTGACGCAAATCTATAACCGCGGCGTTTGCCCGGGAAATATAGTTGGCCATGACCAGCGAGTGGTTGGCGAGGATGCCAAAACCACTGCCGTTAAGAATCATAGGGCTCCAAACCGGCTCCTGCGAAGCTTCCAGCTCGCGAATAATCTGGCGCACGCTGACGGTGGCGTTTTTCTTGGCCAGTACATCGGCAAAGTCGACTTCAATGGCGCGCAACAGGTGGGACAGTGCCCACGCCTGGCCACGGGCTTCGTAGAACACGTTGTCGATCTGCATCCATGGGGTTTCCACCACTTCTTCATCGACCTGTGGCATTTGACCTGGCGCCAGGGCTTCGGTTTTCAGCGCTGTGTTCAGTTTTACCCGGCCCACACTGGCCGACAGGCGTTGCGACAACGAGCCCAAACGGGTGGCGACATCGCCCAACCAGTTGTTCAGGTTGTCGGCGCGCGCATAGAACAGTGCGCCGCGTTGGTTGGGGTCCGACAGGCGCGCTTCGTAGCGGCTCAGGGAGTTGATGCCTTCCTGGTACTCCGACTCACTGGACGGCAGCACCCAGCTCTTGTTGTCGAAGTTGAAACGTGGCTCGGCCTTGGCCAAATCGGCGTCTTCAGCCGACTGCGACTGCGAGCGGGCGAAGTCTTTACGCAAGGCACGGGTCAAGTCGCGCACCTGCACCAGCACGCCGTATTCCCAGCTCGGCATGTTGTCCATCCACAGGCCTGGCGGGAAACGGTCGTTGGAAATGTAGCCACCGGGCTTGTTCAGCAAGGTGCCAGCCACGGTCTTGAGCGTTTCGACGGTGGTGTAACCCACCACCATCTGCTTGCCTTCCTTCTCGGCGGCAAGCTGGGCATTTTGCTGGACCGGAAACAGCGCCGGCTCTTCGCTCCAGTACCAACCCAGGGCACCGGTGACCAACAGGTATAACCCCAGCACGCTGAGCACGGCTCGGCTCAAGACCAGGGTGCGAAAGTAGCTACGGTTGGTCGACTTTGGCTCAGGGCCGGGGCCTTTGGCACTGCCTGCGCGGTTTTTCCAGTCCAGCATGGCGATATCCTTTCAATCACTTAAGTTCATGCACGTCATTTGTCCGGGTGCGTTCAAACACTCCGACCACAACCCTACCCCATCGTGCCCATCGGCGCGGCGCTTTTAACCAAAGTGGCGCGCAGGGAAGATTGGACTATAAAGATCCTCAACAATAAAGCATGCACGCTTTTTACGCAGTGCGACCATAAGGTCTAAAACTGAATGGCACAGACTTGTACTTAATTGACGTATGACACTGATGTCAGAGAGAAGAGGTGCTAGCATAGAGCCATCAGTCGACCTCAGCATGCACCCTAACTAGTAGTCAGGATATGACCGAGCCAGAAGACCCCAGCCGTGAGCGTCTCAAGCACCATTTTGCCCAGCGGGTAATTCATCAGGCACGTCAAATTCTTGAGATCTGGCAACGCCTGCAACGCAGCGAATGGTCGAACGCCGATTTATCCGAACTCAGCGAGGCCAATCTGCGCCTGCTGCGCTTTGCCGAGCGCTTCGAACAGCCCGAGCATGGTCACCTGGCGCGGCATATCGGTGAATCCCTCAAAGCGGTCGATGAGAACCGTGGCCGCCTAAGCAGCCAAGTGATCACCGAACTCAACCGCCTGATGCAGCGCCTGTCCCGCACCGGCCTGCGCCAGGGCGACCAGCTGGAACAAACCTTCCTGCCGCCGATGCGCAAGCCTATCTACGTGATGCTGGCCGATCACGACCGCGCCGAGCGCCTGGCCAAGCAGCTGGAATTCTTTGGCATGAGCGCCCAGCCACTCGACAGTGTGGCGGCATTTCGCGCGTCGTTGGCTGAGCGCCTGCCGTCGGCAATCGTAATGGACGTGGATTTCTGCGGCCCTGGCCTGGGCCTTACGCTCGCCGCCGAAGCCCAGGAAGGACTGGAACAAAAGCTGCCGCTGCTGTTTTTCAGCCTGCATGAAACCGACACGCCGACGCGCCTGGCCGCCGTGCGCGCCGGCGGCCAGGAATTCCTCACCGGTACCCTTGAGGCTTCGAGCCTGCTGGAAAAAATTGAAGTGCTGACGTGCGTCGCGCAATACGAGCCGTACAAAGTGCTGATCATCGACGACTCGCGCGCCCAGGCCCTGCACACCGAGCGCCTGCTCAACAGCGCCGGCATCGTCACGCGTACCTTGATCGAGCCGATCCAGGCGATGGCCGAGCTGGCGGACTTCCAGCCAGACCTGATCATCCTCGACATGTACATGCCCGCCTGTACCGGCACCGAACTGGCCAAGGTGATCCGCCACAACGACCGTTATGTCAGCGTGCCGATCATTTACCTGTCAGCCGAAGACGACCTGGATAAACAGCTGGACGCCATGAGCGAAGGCGGCGACGACTTCCTTACCAAGCCGATCAAGCCGCGCCACCTGATCACCACCGTTCGCAACCGCGCTGCCCGTGCGCGCAACCTCAAGGCGCGAATGGTGCGCGACAGCCTGACCGGGCTGTACAACCACACTCATATTCTGCAACTGCTCGAAGACTGCAGCTTCCGCGCGCGCCGCGAGAACAAGCCGTTGAGTTTTGCCATGCTCGACATCGACCACTTCAAGCGGGTCAATGACAGCCACGGCCACCCGATGGGCGACCGCGTGATCAAGAGCCTGGCGCTGTTTCTCAAGCAGCGGTTGCGCAAGACCGACTACATCGGCCGCTACGGCGGTGAAGAATTCGCCATCGTGATGCCCGACACCGACCTGGAGTCGGCTTGCAAGGTGCTGGACGAAATTCGCGGGCGCTTTGCCGAAATTCACTATCCGGCCCAACCGCAGGATTTGTGGTGCACCTTCAGCGCCGGGTTGGTGGAGCTGTGCGACGACTCCGACAGCTTGATGATGGCCGCCCAGGCGGATGAGGCGCTGTACCGCGCCAAGCACGCCGGGCGCAACCGCGTGCAAGCTACGCGCACGTCAAAGCAAAGTGCCACCTTTTCACCGGAATTCACTGAATCCGTCATAACTCTGTAATGGAAACGCAATAACTTCAGGCACTTATCTTTTGCTGTCGGTTGAAACCACGCATGCGCCTGAAGCTGCTGACCAATCTGAATACCCTCCTGCTGGTGGCCGTGTGCCTGGCCCTTGGGGCCACGCTGTGGTGGTCGCAACGCGCGCTGGAACGGCCTTACTTGCTGATGGAGCGCTACCTGGGGCTGTCACAAACCTTTCAGAACCAGGCTGCGCGCAATATCGACGACTACTTGGCCAGCGGCGATGCCCTGCGCCTGAGTAGCGCGGGCCAGAGCCTGGAAAACCTGCTACAGCACCTGGACGAATTACCCGCCGACCTCGCACAAAACCTGCGCCCCAGCCTGGTGGACCTGGAGACCTTCAGTAAGACTGACCTGCTGGCCGCCGGCAAACTCGCCGGCGATCCGCAAGCCCTGCTGCTGCAAGCCGAACGAGAATTGGGCGCGAACCTGGAGCAATTGAGCCAATACGCCATGGGCGTCAACTCACCAGAGTCCGCGCGTTATCTGCCGCCGTTGCTGGCCGCGTCCCAGCACTTGGGCAAACTGTCTCTGGCCCGCGACAAACTGGTGAGCAGCGGGCGCGCGGAGCTGGCGGATGAGGTGGAGCGCGAAGTCGCCAGCATCCGCACCCAGGCCGAGCTCTTGGCGCAGCTTGCGCTGCTTGGCGTAAAAGCCAGCGCCGAGTCCAGCACCGATGATTTTTCCGCCATGATGGGCCTGGAAAACACTGAAAAAACCGAAGCCCAAGACATTGGCGTCGACCTCAAGCGCGAACTCAACAGCCTGCTGACCCGCTACCCCGCTGAACTCAAACGCACCCGCGACCAGATCCAACTGCGCACCGCGCTGGCCGACAGCACCCATGTGAAAATCGCCGCCGTGCAGCAAGCCATCGCCGGCCTTGAGCCGGTGGTGCGCGCGCAACACGGTAAGATCCAGGGCGAAGTGCGCCTGATGCAAGGCGTGATGATCGGCCTGATTCTGCTGATCGCACTGCTGATCGACACCCTGCAAAGGAAGCTGGCGCGCGTACTCACCAATCTGGCACCCGCCTTGTCGACGTGGGCCGAAGGCGACTTCAGCCAGCCGATTGCCTTGGGCAAGACCAACCGCGAACTGCACGATATCGAAGCCTCACTCAACCGCCTGCGCGCTTATCTGGTCGATTTGGTCGGCACCATTCGCGGCAATGCCGAAGAAGTGGCCGGCAGCAGCCGCGCCCTCGCCGAGCTGAGCAGCGGCCTGCACGACAGTGCCGAGCGCCAAGCCGGGGACACCGCGCAGATCCGTGATTCGCTGGGTGAACTGGAGGCGACCATCCAGCAAGTGGCCGGTGATGCCAGCCAAGCCGCCGGTGCCAGCCGCAATGCGGGCCAGGCCGTGGAACAGGGCCAACGTGTGATCGGCCTGAGCCTGACCGGGCTGCATGCCTTGGTGGGCGAAGTGCAGCAAAACGCGCAGATGATCGAACAACTCGCCGAAGAATCCGCCACCATCGGCGGCGTGCTGACGGTAATTCGCGCGATTGCCGACCAGACCAACCTGCTGGCACTCAACGCTGCCATCGAAGCCGCGCGTGCCGGTGAAGCCGGGCGCGGGTTTGCGGTGGTCGCCGATGAAGTGCGCTCGCTGGCGCAACGCACCGCCGGGGCCACGGCCGAAATCCAGACGCTGATTGCTGGCCTGCAAACCGCCGCCCACCAATCGGTGCAAGGCATGCGCGCGCAGGTGGAACATGCCGAAGCCACGGCCCAGCAAGCTCAGGCGGCGGACGGTGCCTTGGATGAGATCGTCGGGGCAATCCAGACCATTTCCGACACAGCGGTGCGCATCGCCGATGTGACCGCCCAACAAAGTAGCGCCGTCAGTGAGATCCGCGATAACAGCGAGCGGATTCATCAGATGGGTGAAGATAACTTGCTGCGAATCGGCCAAGGACGCCGCCAAGGCGACCACCTGCTGGTGCTGGGTGGGCAGCTCAGCACGGCGGTGCAGGCGTTTCGCGTCTGATCTCCACTGATCTCACTGGCGTATTACCCATGACCGGAATCTGAGCCACAGTCACAAATTTTGCGCAATCCTCGCTAATCGTGCCGCCTACTGCATAGAACTGGACAGTCACAAACGCTTTGCGGCATAGTCGGCGAGTTCTGCCGTACCCACATCAATAATAAGGAACAGCCGATGGCGACCTTACTGGTTCTTCACGGACCTAACCTGAACCTGCTCGGCACCCGCGAACCGGGCGTCTACGGGGCAGTCACCCTCGATCAGATCAACCTCGATCTGGAACGACGGGCACGTGAAGCCGGCCACCATTTGCTCTACCTGCAAAGCAATGCCGAGTACGAATTGATTGATCGCATCCATGCCGCGCGCGGCGAAGGCGTGGACTTTATCCTGATCAATCCCGCCGCTTTTACGCACACGAGTGTTGCATTACGTGACGCGTTGCTGGCGGTGAGCATCCCATTCATCGAAGTGCATTTGTCCAACGTGCACAAACGCGAAGCTTTCCGCCATCACTCTTACTTCTCCGACGTAGCGGTAGGCGTGATCTGCGGCCTTGGCGCCAGCGGTTACCGACTGGCCCTGGAGGCCGCCCTGGAACACATTGAACAACCGGCCAAGCGCCCCTGACCGACCCTTGGGAGTTGATGATTCATGGATATCCGTAAAGTTAAGAAATTGATCGAACTGCTGGAAGAATCCGGTATCGACGAGCTGGAAATCAAGGAAGGCGAAGAGTCCGTACGGATCAGCCGTCACAGCAAGACCCCAGCCCAACAGTTCTACGCACCGCAAATGCAAGCGCCGGCTCCTGCCGCTGCTGCTCCGGCCGCCGCACCTGCTGCTGCCGCAGCGCCCGCAGCACCGGCTGAGCCTGTACTGAACGGCTTCGTGGTCAAGTCGCCAATGGTCGGTACGTTCTACCGCACCCCGGCACCGACCTCGCCAGCCTTCGTTGAAGTCGGCAAGACTGTGAAAGTGGGCGACACCATCTGCATCGTTGAAGCGATGAAGATGATGAACCACATCACAGCTGAAAAAGCCGGCGTCATCGAATCCATCCTGGTAGAAAACGGTCAGCCGGTTGAGTACGACCAGCCGCTGTTCACCATCGTTTGAACCGCGGAGCACCTTCGATGTTGAAACCTGCGAAGAAACTGCAAAAAGTCCTGATCGCCAACCGCGGCGAGATCGCGCTGCGTATCCTGCGCGCCTGTAAGGAAGAGGGCATCAAGACCGTCGCTGTTTACTCGACGGCCGATACCGAATTGATGCACGTGAAACTGGCGGACGAGGGCATCTGCATCGGCCCGCCACTGGCGACCAATTCGTACCTGAAAGTCTCGAACATCATCGCGGCCGCTGAAGTCACCGGCGCTGATGGCATCCACCCTGGCTACGGTTTCCTCGCGGAAAACGCCGATTTCGCCGAACAGGTGGAAAAATCCGGGTTTGCCTTCATCGGCCCGAAAGCCGACACCATTCGCCTGATGGGCGACAAGGTTTCGGCCAAGGACGCCATGATCGCCGCGGGCGTACCCACCGTTCCAGGTTCCGATGGCCCATTGCCTGAAGACGAGGAAACCGCACTGCGCATTGGTCGCGAAGTCGGCTACCCGGTGATCATCAAGGCCGCTGGTGGCGGTGGTGGTCGCGGCATGCGCGTGGTGCACAAGGAAGAAGACCTGATCGAAGCCGCCAAGCAGACGCGCTCTGAAGCGGCTGCCTGGTTCGGCAACCCGATGGTCTATCTGGAGAAGTACCTGACCAACCCACGTCACGTGGAAGTGCAGGTTCTGTCCGACGGCCAAGGCCACGCCATCCACCTGGGCGACCGCGATTGCTCGCTGCAACGTCGTCACCAGAAGGTACTGGAAGAAGCGCCGGCACCGGGCCTGGACGAAGCGGCTCGCCAGGAAGTTCTGGCTCGTTGTGTCAAGGCGTGCATCGACATCAACTACCGTGGCGCAGGTACGTTCGAGTTCCTCTACGAGAACGGCCGTTTCTACTTCATCGAGATGAACACTCGCGTGCAGGTAGAGCACCCGGTTTCGGAGATGGTCACCGGTATCGACATCGTCAAGGAGATGCTAAGCATCGCTGCAGGCAATGTGCTGTCCTTCACCCAGGACGACGTGAAGATCCACGGCCACTCCCTGGAATGCCGGATCAACGCCGAAGACCCGAAAACCTTTATCCCAAGTCCAGGCCTGGTCAAGCATTTCCATGCGCCAGGCGGCAACGGCGTTCGCGTCGATTCGCACCTGTACAGCGGCTACAAGGTTCCGTCCAACTACGACTCGCTGATCGGCAAGCTGATCACCTGGGGCGCCACGCGCGACGAGGCCATGGCCCGTATGCGTAATGCCCTGGACGAGATCGTGGTAGACGGCATCAAGACCAACATCCCGCTGCATCGGGATCTGGTTTGTGATGAAGGCTTCTGCGAAGGTGGTGTGAACATTCACTACCTGGAACACAAGCTGGCCAACCAGTAAGTGCTCCACCCAACAGAGCCGCCTTCGGGCGGCTTTGTTGTGTGTGGCCCCTTTATTTTGAAGATATACACAGTCTAAATGTGGGAGGGGGCTTGCCCCCGATGGCAGCAGCTCAGTCATAGATTAGGTGACTGACCCACCGCTATCGGGGGCAAGCCCCCTCCCACATTTGGTCGGCGTACTGTCAGTACAGTCGTCTTCTTCTCCACGCTCGCGTAAACTTGCGCGCTTTCGCGACCCAGCCGTCGCACACTCATTTTTTCAAAGGTGCCCGCCATGCCTTGGCTGCAAGTCCGTCTCGCCATCAGCCCAGAACAAGCCGAAACCTACGAAGACGCTTTCCTCGAAGTGGGCGCCGTCTCGGTAACCTTCATGGACGCCGAAGACCAGCCCATCTTCGAACCCGAACTCAATACCACCCCGCTGTGGTCGCACACTCACTTGCTGGCCCTATTCGAAGACGGCACCGATGCCGCCGCCGTCCTGGCCCATATGCAACTGCTCACCGGCAACCCGTTGCCCGAGCACCACAGCGAAGTGATCGAAGACCAGGACTGGGAACGCAGCTGGATGGACAACTTCCAACCGATGCGTTTCGGCCAGCGCCTGTGGATCGTACCGAGCTGGCACGCCGCGCCTGAACCGGATGCCGTCAACCTGCTGCTCGACCCGGGCCTCGCGTTCGGCACCGGCACCCATCCCACCACCGCTCTGTGCCTGGAATGGCTCGACGGCCAGGACCTGACCGACTGCAACGTGCTGGACTTTGGCTGCGGCTCGGGGATCCTGGCAATTGCGGCCCTATTGCTGGGCGCCAAGGAAGCCGTCGGCACCGACATCGACGTGCAAGCGCTGGAGGCCTCCCGCGACAACGCCGGGCGCAACAACATCCCTGAAGGCAAATTCCCACTGTACCTGCCGGAGCAATTGCCCCAGGTCCAGGCCGATGTGCTGGTGGCGAATATCCTTGCCGGGCCGCTGGTGTCCCTGGCGCCGCAGCTGTCGAGCCTGGTCAAGCCAGGTGGGCGTCTGGCGCTGTCGGGTATTCTCGCCGAGCAAGGCGAAGACGTCGCGGCGGCCTATGCCCAGGACTTCGAGCTGGACCCGATCGCCAACCGTGACGGCTGGGTACGCATCAGTGGTCGTCGGCGCTAGAATGAGCGCTTGCCTGAATCGGATGGCCGCATGACCGACAGTTTCGTCACCCAGTGCCCACATTGCCAAGCGCGCTTTCGCGTCAGCCACGCTCAGTTGAACGCGGCCCGTGGCGTGGTACGTTGCGGCTCATGCCTGCAAGTGTTCAACGCGGTGCGCCAGTTAATGGAGGAGCGCGCCAACGCAGCTGCGCTTGAAAAGCCGATCGCCGCTGAAAAGGCAGTTGAGCCCGCTCCCCAGGCCCCACGTGCCATTAGCCAGAAACAGTGGACCGCCGAAGAGCTGGATCTGGACAACCTTGATCTGGACGAAGAGCTGGCCAAGCTGGAACGCCGCGAGATTCAGCACACTCAGCCGTTGAGCGCGGAGCGCCGTCAGGCGAGTGCTGACCGTCGGCAACATGAAGATTCGCTCAGCGCCAGTCGCGACACCGTCAAGGCCGAGGAAGAAAAATGGGCCGCCAGCCTGTTCAGCGAGCCGCCGCAGGAGCGCTCCCCAGCGCCCGAAGACGAACCCGAGCCGGCCACTGCGACCAAGCAGCGCACCGAACCGTCCATGTCGCTTCACGATGACGATATCGACGATGAGCCGCCACTGCGCTCTACCACGGACGATGACGATCTAGACCCGCCCTTCACGCCGCTGACCGCTGCCGCCGACGAACATGAACCTGAAGAACGCGCCCAGCCGCGGCGCAAGCGCCCGCGCCCTGAGGCCAGCCTTCACGATGACGTGCTGCAGGACCTGGAAGACGACCCCCTGCATCTTTATGCGCAGAAACGTCCGTCAAGCTGGGGCCGCCGCCTGACCTGGATAATCCTGGTATTGCTAGCCGCCGCAGGCCTCGCAGGTCAGTACATTGCCTACCAATTTGACGATCTGGCCCGCCAGGACGCCTATCGCCCGTGGTTCCAGCAACTGTGCCCAACCCTGGGCTGCACCGTGCCATCACGGGTCGATATCGCGCATATCAAGAGCAGCAACCTGGTGGTGCGCAGCAACCCGGAGTTCGCCGGCGCGCTGGTAGTGGATGCAATCATCTATAACCGTGCGACCTTCTCGCAACCCTTCCCGCTACTGGAACTGCGGTTTGCCGATTTGAACGGTGGCCTGATCGCCAGTCGTCGCTTCAAACCTACCGAGTACCTCAGTGGCGAGCTGGCCGGGGTCAGCGAAATGCCTTCGCAGACGCCGATCCATATCTCCCTGGATATCCTTGATCCAGGCAATAAAGCCGTGAATTACAGCCTGAGTTTCCACTCGCCCGAGTGAAGCCGCGCACCCGTCGAGGTTTGACGGCAGATTATTGACTGGGCGCTGCGCAACCAAACCGGCGGTGATAAAGAAATAACTGTTCAGATTTTATCCAATTCAGCCTTTATCCAGTCATCGAGAGCGGGTATCATGCCAACCCTTTTTCGAACTCTAATGATCCGGCCCCACAACAGGGAAGTCCTATGTCGGCGGTACGCATCGGCCCATACACATTGCAAAACGGCTTGATCCTCGCCCCGATGGCGGGCGTCACCGACCAGCCCTTTCGTCAGCTGTGCAAGCGTTTGGGCGCGGGTCTAGTAGTCTCTGAAATGGTCACCAGCGACATGAGCTTGTGGAACACCCGCAAGTCGCGGATGCGCATGATCCACGAAGGTGATCCCGAGCCCCGCTCGGTCCAGATCGCCGGTGGTGATGCAAAGATGCTCGCGGATGCGGCCCGGGCCAACGTTGAGTTGGGCGCACAGATCATCGACATTAACATGGGCTGCCCGGCCAAGAAGGTTTGCAACAAGGCCGCCGGTTCCGCCCTGTTGAAAGATGAGCAATTGGTAGCCGAGATCCTGCAGGCCGTTGTCGCCGCAGTGGATGTGCCGGTCACCCTGAAGATTCGTACCGGTTGGGACCGGGACAACAAGAACGGCCTGACGGTGGCGAAGATCGCCGAACAGGCAGGCATTACAGCGCTGGCAGTGCATGGCCGCACCCGCGCCGACCTTTACACCGGTGAAGCCGAGTACGACACCATTGCCGCGATCAAGCAGGCGGTGTCGATGCCGGTCTTTGCCAATGGCGATATCGACTCAGCCGAGAAAGCCCGGCGCGTGCTGCACGCAACCGGTGCCGATGGCTTGTTGATTGGCCGGGCCGCCCAGGGGCGGCCCTGGATTTTTCGTGAGATCGAACACTTTCTGCGCACCGGTGAAGTCTTGCCGGCACCGGAGCTGATCGAGGTGGAACGTATTCTGCTAGAGCATCTGGCCGCCCTGCACGCCTTCTATGGAGACGTGATGGGGGTACGCATTGCTCGCAAGCATGTCGGCTGGTATCTCGCAACCTTGCCGGGCGCCAGGGAGTTTCGCGCCCACTTCAATCGTTTGGATGATACGCAAGCACAGGTCGCCACCGTTCGAGAGTTTTTCAGCGAGCGTGACAAGAGCCTGGGGACAGGGGACGGAGAGGGGGTGGCCGCATGACGATGATGACCGAGACTTTAGTGAGTGGAACAACACCCGTGAGCGACAACGTCAATTTGAAACAGCACCTCAACACGCCGAGCGAAGAAGGCCAGACCCTTCGCGGGAGTGTCGAGAAGGCGCTGCACAATTATTTCGCCCACCTTGAGGGCGCTTCCGTCACGGATGTGTACAACCTGGTGCTCTCCGAAGTCGAGGCGCCCTTGCTCGAGAGCGTGATGAATTACGTGAAGGGCAACCAGACCAAAGCCAGTGAGCTGCTGGGCCTCAACCGTGGCACCTTGCGCAAAAAGCTCAAGCAGTACGATTTGCTGTAAGCATTCAATCAAACCAGAAAGGCGCCCGCGTAAAACCGGTCGCCTTTTTTGCTGACTCCTTTGCTTTTGATGGAAATTGAAATGACCGACCAGACTACCCGCCTGCCGATCCGCCGTGCCTTGATCAGTGTTTCCGACAAGACCGGGATCCTCGAATTTGCCCGGGAGCTGGAAGCCCTGGGCGTGGAAATCCTCTCCACGGGCGGGACCTTCAAACTGCTGCAGGACAACGGCGTGGCCGCGGTAGAAGTTGCGGACTACACCGGGTTCGCAGAAATGATGGACGGTCGGGTCAAGACCCTGCACCCGAAAATCCACGGCGGGATCCTCGGTCGTCGCGGTATCGACGACGCCATCATGACCGAGCACGGCATCAAGCCGATCGACCTGGTGGCCGTCAACCTGTACCCGTTCGAAGCCACCATCAACAAGCCAGGCTGCGACCTGCCGACCGCCATCGAAAACATCGATATCGGCGGCCCGACCATGGTTCGCTCGGCAGCCAAGAACCACAAAGACGTGGCTATCGTGGTTAACGCCAGTGACTACGCCAACGTACTGGAAAGCCTGAAAGCCGGCGGCCTGACCTACGCCCAGCGCTTCGACCTGATGCTCAAGGCCTTCGAACACACCGCCGCCTACGACGGCATGATCGCCAACTACATGGGCACCGTGAACCAGACGGCTGAAACCCTCAGCACAGAAGGCCGCAGCCAGTTCCCGCGCACCTTCAACAGCCAGTTCATCAAGGCTCAGGAAATGCGCTACGGCGAGAACCCGCACCAGAGCGCGGCATTCTACGTGGAAGCCAAGCCGGCCGAAGTCGGCATCGCCACAGCGACCCAACTGCAAGGCAAAGAGCTGTCCTACAACAACGTGGCCGACACCGACGCCGCGCTGGAATGTGTGAAGAGCTTCGTCAAGCCAGCCTGCGTGATCGTCAAGCATGCCAACCCGTGCGGCGTGGCCGTAAGCCCGGACGCTGAAGGCGGCATTCGCCAGGCGTACGAACTGGCCTACGCCACCGACACCGAGTCCGCGTTTGGCGGCATCATCGCCTTCAACCGCGAGTTGGATGCAGAAACCGCCAAGGCTATCGTCGAGCGTCAGTTCGTCGAAGTGATCATCGCCCCTTCCGTAAGTGAAGAAGCCCGCGCCATTGTGGCCGCCAAAACCAACGTGCGCCTGCTGGCCTGCGGTGAGTGGTCGGCTGACCGCGCGGCTGCCTGGGACTACAAGCGCGTCAACGGCGGCTTGCTGGTACAGAGCCGCGACATCGGCATGATCGGCAGCGAAGACCTGAAGGTTGTGACCAAGCGCGCCCCAACCGAGCAGGAAATCAACGACCTGATTTTCGCCTGGAAAGTCGCCAAGTACGTTAAATCCAACGCCATCGTCTACGCCAAAAACCGCCAGACCATTGGTGTCGGCGCCGGCCAGATGAGCCGTGTGAACTCGGCACGTATCGCCGCGATCAAGGCTGAGCACGCCGGTTTGCAGGTAGCCGGTTCGGTGATGGCTTCCGATGCATTCTTCCCGTTCCGTGATGGCCTGGACAATGCGGCGAAAGCCGGTGTCAGCGCCGTGATCCAACCGGGTGGCTCGATGCGTGATGCAGAAGTCATCGCCGCTGCGGACGAAGCCGGCATTGCCATGGTCTTCACCGGCATGCGCCACTTCCGCCACTGACAGCACTGTCGGTGGGCACCAGCTCCCACAGAAAAGCAGCCCACAGTGCTCCCAAGAATTCAGCGTCATCCGAGGTTTTTGAAATGAATGTTTTGATCATTGGCAGCGGTGGCCGTGAACACGCCCTGGCCTGGAAAGTTGCCCAGGACCCACGTGTCCAGAAAGTATTTGTCGCACCCGGCAACGCCGGCACCGCCATTGAAGCCAAGTGCGAAAACGTCGCTATCGACGTATTGGCTCTGGAGCAACTGGCTGACTTTGCCGAAAATAATGTATCGCTGACCATCGTCGGCCCGGAAGTGCCGCTGGTTGCCGGCGTTGTGGACCTGTTCCGCAGCCGCGGCCTGGACTGCTTCGGTCCTACCGCCGGCGCTGCCCAGTTGGAAGGCTCCAAGGCGTTCACTAAGGATTTCCTGGCGCGCCACAAGATCCCGACCGCCGACTACCAGAACTTCACCGAGATCGAGCCGGCCCTGGCTTACCTGCGTGAAAAAGGTGCGCCGATCGTGATCAAGGCCGATGGCCTGGCCGCCGGTAAAGGCGTGATCGTTGCCATGACCCTGCAGGAAGCCGAAGACGCCGTGCGCGACATGCTCGCCGGTAATGCATTTGGTGACGCCGGTTCGCGCGTGGTCATCGAGGAGTTCCTCGACGGCGAAGAAGCCAGCTTTATCGTGATGGTCGACGGCAAAAACGTCTTGCCAATGGCCACCAGCCAAGACCACAAACGCGTTGGCGATGCTGACACTGGCCCGAACACCGGCGGCATGGGTGCTTACTCCCCTGCCCCCGTGGTTACCGCCGACGTGCACAAGCGTGTGATGGACCTGGTGATCTGGCCGACCGTGCGCGGCATGGCCGACGAAGGCAATGTGTACACCGGCTTCCTGTACGCCGGCCTGATGATCGACAAAGCTGGCAACCCGAAAGTCATCGAGTTCAACTGCCGCTTTGGTGATCCGGAAACCCAACCGGTGATGCTGCGTCTGCAGTCGAGCCTGGTGCTGCTGGTGGAGGCCGCGCTGGCCCAAGCGCTGGACAAGGTTGAAGCGCAGTGGGACCCACGTCCGAGCGTCGGCATTGTGCTGGCGGCCGGTGGTTACCCTGCCGACTACGCCAAGGGCGATGTAATTGAAGGCCTCGACGCAGCTGCTACGCTGGAAGGTAAGGTGTTCCATGCGGGCACCGCGCTCAAGGATGGCAAAGTTGTAACCGCAGGTGGCCGCGTATTGTGCGCCACCGCGATGGGTGCCAGTGTCGACGCTGCGCAACAACAGGCATACAAGTTGGCCGCGAAAATCGACTGGAAAGGTTGCTTCTACCGCACGGACATCGGCTACCGCGCTATTGCCCGTGAACGTGGCGAGAACCAGTAAACAGCTACCCTCCAGCAACTATCCGTTCGGTTAGGTAAGGGCCTCTGGCCCTTGCCGTACCCAGGCCGCCCCGCGCATAGTTAACCCGTGCATCAACCTACGAAGGGATTTCGCCGTGCGCTGGCTCAGGATCGCCATAGGTTTCACAGTCAGTCTGCTGACACTGCTCTGCTTGTTCCCGGCCCAGGCCGCCGCGCAAGGCAGTGGGTGGGCCGTATTGCTTGATGAACAGGCCGACCTGCAACTGAGCGACATCCGCTCCGCCCGCTACACCAATCAATTCAGCCCCATCGAACTGGACCGGATTACCGCCTCCGAGCCGGACGGTGCGTTGTGGGTACGCTTCAAGCTACAACCCGGCAAGCACGAGCAAGTGCTACGGGTATTCGCCCCGGACCTGTCCCAGTTGAACCTCTATGTACTGGACGGCGACACCCTGGTGGAGCAACAAAGCACCGGCACCCGCCAGCCCCAGTCGGAACGCCCACTGCCCAGCAGTGACTTCATGCTGCCCATGCCTCAGAGCCAGAAGCCGCTTGAGGTGTATCTGCGCCTGGTCTCGGAACACGAGCTGCGCCCCTACATCACCCTGGAACCGGCCGTACTGGCCGCCGCCGACCAGAACCAAACGCTGATCTACGGCCTGCTGTTCGGCTGCCTGCTGATGCTGATCCTGCACAACCTCACGCGATTTGCCTACCACCGCTCGCGCAGCAGCCTGTGGCTGGCAGCGTGTGAGGTGTTGCTGATGCTGAGCCTGGCGCTGTTGCTCAACCTGGTAGGGCCATGGCTGCCGAACTGGCACGCGATCCAGACCCCAGGTGCCTACCTCGCCCTGCTGCTGACCGCGCCGTGCGGGCTGATGTTTGCCTACCGATTCTTCATGCCGCTGGGCCCGCACGCACTGAACAAGCTGTTGATGGCCGACATCCTGCTGATTGTGCTGTGCGGCTTGCTGCTGTTGTTCGTCAACACCTTGCCGCTGAACATCATCACCTATGCACTGGTGGCCCTGGCCGGCTTAAGCATGCTATTTGTCTCGGCCTATCACTGGCAGCAAGGCTACCGGCCGGCACGGTTGTTCGTGGCGGGCATGGTGGTGTTCAACATCGGCACGTTGATCATCCTCCCGGCCCTGCTCGGGCTGACGCTGGTTGCGCCGCAAGGCTTGATCGTCACTCTGCTTGGGTTTATCTGCATCAGCGGCTTATTGATGAGCCTGGCCCTGGGCGAACGCCAACGCGCGATTGTCGAGGCACGCTTCAGCCTAAGCCGCGACCTGGCGGCCAGCAACGCCGAGATCGCCGCCAAGGCGGAGTTCCTGGCGAAGATCAGCCACGAAATTCGCACCCCCATGAACGGCGTGCTGGGCATGACCGAGCTGCTGCTGGGCACGCCGCTGTCGGTGAAGCAGCGTGACTACGTGCAGACCATCCACAGCGCCGGTAATGAACTGCTGACCTTGATCAACGAGATCCTCGACATCTCCAAGCTGGAGTCCGGGCAGATCGAGTTGGACGACGTACAGTTCGACCTGAATGCGCTGATCGAAGACTGCCTGAGTATCTTCCGCGCCAAGGCCGAGCAGCAGAACGTAGAACTGATCAGCTTTATCCAGCCACAAGTGCCGCGCGTCATCAGCGGCGACCCGACGCGGCTGCGCCAGGCACTGTTGAGCCTGCTGGAAAACGCCCTGCAAAAAACCGATGAGGGTGAGGTGCTGATCGTCGTCGCCCTCGACGAACGCAGCACCAAACCACGCCTGCGCATTGCCGTGCAAGACAGCGGCGTGCCGATGGAAGCCGCCGAACGCGACGCGTTGCTGCACAGCGAATTGCACAGCAAGAACTTCCTCTCGGCCACGCGCTTGAGCGGCCACTTAGGTCTTGTCATTGCCCGCCAGCTGATCCTGCTGATGAACGGCGAGTTCGGCATCAAGAGCGGCAGCCACGAAGGTAGCACCCTGTGGCTGACCCTGCCGCTGGACCCGGAACGCCTGGAGCACCCGACCTCCGACCTCGACGGCCCACTCAAAGGCGCACGCGTGCTGGTGGTGGACGACAACGACACGTGCCGCAAAGTGCTGGTGCAGCAATGCACGGCCTGGGGCCTGAACGTCAGCGCCGTGCCGTCCGGCAAAGAAGCCTTGGCGTTGCTGCGTACCAAGGCGCACCTGCGCGATTACTTCGACGTAGTGCTTTTGGACCAGAACATGCCCGGCATGACCGGTATGCAACTGGCGGCGAAGATCAAGGAAGACCCGAGCCTGAACCACGACATCCTGCTGATCATGCTCACCGGCATCAGCAATGCGCCGAGCAAGATCATCGCGCGCAACTGCGGGATCAAGCGCATCCTCGCCAAGCCGGTGGCTGGCTATACGCTCAAGACCACCCTGGCCGACGAACTGACCCAACGCAGCAAAGGCGTGGTGCAGCCACGAGCTGCCCTCAGCCCCCCTGCTGCGGTGACCGTGCCTGCCGATTTCCGCATCCTGGTGGCCGAGGACAACAGCATCTCCACCAAAGTGATTCGCGGCATGCTCGGCAAGCTCAACCTCAACCCGGATACCGCCAGCAATGGCGAAGAAGCGCTCGAAGCCATGAAGGCCCAGCGTTACGATTTGGTGTTGATGGACTGTGAGATGCCGATCCTCGATGGTTTTTCCGCCACTCAGCAACTACGCGCCTGGGAGGTCAGCCACCAGCGTATTCGCACGCCGGTGGTCGCGCTCACGGCGCACATTCTGTCGGAACACAAAGAGCGTGCACGCCAGGCCGGGATGGATGGCCATATGGCCAAGCCTGTGGAGTTGTCGCAGTTGCGTGAACTGGTGGAGTTCTGGGTGGCGCAGCGACAACAGCGTCCTGAGCACGCACCTTCCTGACCTGAAATTCAATCCAAAGGTGGAAGCGGGCTTGCTCGCGAATGCAGTGTGTCAGTCAATGCATCTTTAACTGATCCAGCGCATTCGCGAGCAAGCCCGCTCGCACATTTGATCTGTGCCGCCTGATAGACTCTCCGAACTTCCACCACCGCGAGCCGCCCCCCATGCTCCACGTGTTATTCAGCGTTTACCTGAAGATGCTGGTGCTTTACAGCCCATTCTTTGTGCTGTCCTGCTTCATCAGCCTGACCCGTGGTTATTCGAGCAAGGAACGCCGACGCCTGGCCTGGAAAGTGGCGCTGGCAACGCTGGTCTCAAGCCTATTGCTCTACCTCTTCGGCCGAGTGATTTTCAGCGTATTCGGCATCACCGTGGACGCCTTCCGCATCGGCGCTGGCAGTGTGCTGTTCATCTCCGCCCTGGGCATGGCGCAGGGCAAATCGGCCGTGCAGACCGACAATGTGCAGCAGGACGTGACCATCGTGCCGCTGACCATCCCGCTCACGGTCGGCCCCGGCACCATCGGTGCGCTGTTGGTGATGGGCGTCAGTCAGCCGCACTGGGATGACAAGATCACCGCCATCCTCAGCATCGCCCTGGCCAGCCTCACGGTGGGTGTGGTGCTGTACTTGTCCAACCGTATCGAACGTATTCTGGGTGACCAGGGCTTGCAGATTGTCAGCCGGTTGATGGGGTTGTTCGTGTGTGCCCTCGCCGCACAAATCATCTTTACCGGGGTGCGCGGCTACCTGGTGCCTTAAATTCGATATTGAGCGATCGCCAATTGCACTTTATCGCCCGCGCTCTCGCGCATGAGCTGGAGAGTCTTTTCGTTGACGACCGAGGTATTCAGCACCAGGCAAGTCTGCCCGCTGAAAGCCTCAAACGCAGCGCTGTCCCACTCCAGAAACGGCAGCCCCAGCTGTTTGCTCACGCCGTGAGAGCTGTAGGTCACCAGCACCATCGTCACTTCACCCTCGGCTTCGGCACAGGACGCCAGGCCGAAATCTCCTCCCTGGTGCACCGTGCTGTTGCGCTTGAACAGCTCGAATGAAGCGGGTTGCCGCTTCAGCGCCTCCAGCGCGTCGGCCGCCAGTTTCGGCAGTGCGGCGAGCAATGGCCCGGCCAGCGACGTCGATGTCAGCATCGTCGCAATCATATTCAGCGCCGCCAGTTGCACCGTCAGGCCCTTGCCGGAGCTCGACACCCGCTTGAAGCGGCTGCGCACCGGCAGCCAGCCCAGACTGACCATCACCTTGATAAATTCGTCGTACCAGATCTCGGTACCGCGCTGTACTTTCAACACATCACTGACATAGCTGCTCGCCAGCAGGTAGCTCTTGCGAACGTACTCCCGGTTCAGGGCGGACATGCCCTCAATAAACGAGATCACCCCGTTGTTCACCACGGCCGCGTTGCAATCATCCTCCACGGTGCCCACCGGTACAGAGGGTGTCTTTCCCGGTGCACCTGGCAGCTTGTAGGCGGCAATCAACTTGCGCCTTTTCGCACTGATGATCCTTTTGCGATGTCGCTCCATTTTCAGTTCTCCACAAGCACCCCACATGGGGTTTTCCTTCACACTAGTCCAGTGGCAGGCGGGCTTTCCAGGCGACAAACATCGCTTGGCCCACCCGTGGAAAAAGCGCCACCCAGTAATAACGAGGCGTACCCGCGGACCTTCCGGATTTCATCGAAAAAAAAAGAAAAAGCTCCGAGTAGCAGCAGGTTTTCACCTAGCGTTACTCGGAGCTTTCTTGCATGCGTCAGGCTGTTTTCAGGTGGCGGGTTTGTTGCCATACCAGCGTGGCGTGTACACCCACTCACCGCCACCGGCGCGCGGGAAGACGCACGTGGTGGAGGAACCGATCAGCACCATGGTGCGCATGTCGACCTGCTCGGGCGTCAGTTGCCCAAGCGTGGTGACGCGCAGAGTCTGGCCTGGGCGGCCGATATCGCGCCCCAACACCACCGGCGTCTGTGGCGTGCGATGCAACGCGACGATTTCCAGCGCGCGCCCCAATTGCCAAGGGCGAGAACGCGAAATCGGATTGTAGAACGCCAGCGCCAGGTCGGCCTGGGACGCAAGGTCCAAGCGTTTTTCGATGATCGACCAGGGCTTGAGGTTGTCCGACAGCGACATCACGCAGAAGTCATGACCCAACGGTGCACCCGCCTGGGCGGCGGTGGCCAGGGAAGCTGAGACACCCGGCAGAATCTCCAGATCGACCTGATGCCACGCAGGGTCACTCGACTCGTGCAAGGCCTCGATCACGGCGGCAGCCATGGCGAACACGCCGGGGTCACCCGACGACACCACCACCACGGAGCGGCCCTGCGCGGCCAGTTCAAAGGCGTGCCGCGCGCGCTGCATCTCTTCGCGGTTATCCGTGCTGTGTTGAACCTGATCGTCGCGAAATGGGCCAGCCATGCGCACATAGGTTTCGTAGCCCAGCACGTCGGTGCAGCGCGCCAGTTCAGCCTTGACGGCCGGCACCATCAACTCGGCGGCGCCCGGGCCCAAGCCGATCACCGCCAGGCGGCCACGCGGGCGCCCGACGAGCGCCAGGTCCAAGGGCTGCTCGGCGACGCTGATGACGATATCGGCGTCTGGCTTGATGCTGGAGAAACGCAGCGGCACACCCAATTCCAATGCAGCTTCATGCAGCGAAGCGTCGGCCATCTGCGTTTCGCTGGCCAACAGACAGGCCAGAGAGTGCGCCGCAATGCCGGCGCCATGTAAAGCCGCACGCACACGCTCAGCCAATTGCGCGCCGGGTTTACAGGTAACGCAGACGTTCTGTGGGTAAATCAGCAACTCGTTGGCGGCAGGCACACGCTCAGCGCTGCTCACATGAATCGCCAGGCGTGCCTGCTGATCCTGAGGCAAATTGGCCTGGTCCAGCCAGGGCGCGGCGCCTTCGATACGCACGCTTTCGCCAGCCAACAGGTCCGAGACAAAACGCTTGCCCAGCTCCAGGTCGGCCAGTTGATACCCCGCAGGCGGGTTGAGCAGGCAGGTGCCGAAACGCAGCTCGCCACTGGTGGTGATCGCGGCAGACACGCCCAACGCGGCAGCGATGTCGCGCGCCATCACGTTCACGCCACCGAGGCCGCCGAGCAAGGGCACCACGGCGCTGCCGTCTTCGGCCACCGCCAACACGGCGGGTTCTTCACCCTTCTCCAGCAGCAGCGGCGCCAGGGTGCGGATCACGATGCCGGCGGCGCACAGGGCAATCAGCGGCGTGCCTTGTTGATAGAGCTGGCGCAGGGTCGCGCCGAACTCGCTGTAGGTCTGGTCGGCACCTTCAACCCGCCCGGCCAAGCCATGAATCAACGCGCCGGGGTAGAGCTGCGCAATCTTGCGCGCCGTGGTCAGGCTGCCCTGACCCAGAATGACGATCGCCGGGCGCATCAACCTTGCCACCGTTCACCCGGCACGATGATCAGCGAGAAGTACGGCGAAGACGCCGGGTCGACCTGATCCAGCGGCACGATTTTCTGGTTGGCCATGGTCGCGCGCTCCACATACAACGCGCGCTCGGCCAAGCCGAGTTCTTCCAGCACCTGGCGCACCTTGGGGAAGTTGCGACCGAGCTTCATGATTACCGCCGCATCAGCATCCGCCAGGCGGCGCTTTAGGTCGTCGTGGGGCAGCACGCCCGAGAGCACCGACAGGCTCTGATTGCGATACACCAACGGTGCGCCGAGCACCGAGGCGCCGCCGAGCATTGAGCACACGCCGGGGATGACGTGTGCTTCATAGCGCTCGGCCAGGCGGTCGTGCAGGTACATGTAGGAACCGTAAAAGAACGGGTCGCCTTCGCAGATCACCGCCACATCGCGGCCGGCGTCCAGGTGTGCGGCCACCTCGAGACTGGCGTTGTCGTAGAAGTCGCTGATCACTTGCTCGTAGGACAGCGGCGCCGGCAGCACTTCGGTGGTCACCGGGTACACCAGCGGCATCAGGGTCTGCTGCGCAACCAAGTGGTCTTCGATGATGCCAAAGGCGTTGCCCTTTTTGCCCTTGGCCACGAAGTAGGCCACCACCGGCGATTCGCGTAGCAGGCGCAGGGCCTTGAGGGTAATCAGTTCCGGGTCACCGGGGCCCACGCCGAGGCCAATCAAACGTCCACGTGCCGGCATTATTCGACCTCCGTGGCCAAGGCGTTGACCGCAGCGGCGGCCATCGCACTACCGCCCAGGCGGCCTTGCATGATCACGAACGGCACGCCACGGCTGTCCGCCGCCAGCATCGCCTTGGATTCGGCGGCGCCGACAAAACCCACCGGAAAACCCAGGATCAACGCCGGTTTCGGCGCGCCGGCGTCGAGCATTTCCAGCAGGTAGAACAATGCGGTCGGCGCGTTGCCAATCACCACCACGCTGCCTTCCAGGTGCGGACGCCATAGCTCCAAGGCCGCAGCGGAGCGGGTATTACCCAACTCTCGCGCCAACTCAGGCACGCTGTCGTCGCGCAAGGTGCAGATCACTTCGTTGTTGGCCGGCAGACGCGCGCGGGTCACGCCTTCGGAGACCATCCGCGCATCACACAGAATCGGCGCGCCAGCGGCCAGCGCATCGCGCCCGGCTTTGCCTGCGCCGTCGGAGAACTGCAGGCCGTCGATAGCCTCGACCATGCCACACGCATGAATCACCCGCACCGCGAGTTTTTCCAGGTCGGCCGGGATGCGGTCCAACTTAGCTTCCGCGCGAATAATGGCGAAGGAGTTGCGATAGATCTCCTGACCGTCGCGGATGTAATCAATCATCGGTGTTGCTCCGTGAGCGTGCGCGTAACAGGGCGCCCGCCGCTTCAATGGAAAGAGTGCGCGCGTGCAGCCGGCCGAAACCGGGTTGGGCTGCGTCGCGAAAATAGACGTCGTAGTGGCCGGGGCTGACCGCCAGCAAGGTGACCGGCGCGGTGTGCGCCGCAGCGCAGGAACGTGGACAGCCAGACAGGTGCGCCTCGACGCCCGGCGCATGCGCCGCCAGTTGTACGGCGTCAGTCTTGGTGTCGGCCAGGCCTTTGCCGCAGCCGCTGGAGCCGGTGCAAGCGATCAGGCGGGCCAAGGGCTGGTCGACTGAGCAGAGGAAGCCCAGCTGCGCCAAGCGTTCGGTCACAGCGACTGCGCGTTCGATATTAGGCAGTAACACGCCTTGCCAGGGCGTGAAACGTAACGTCCCATCGCCGTACTCGCTGGCCAGTCGCGCGACGCCTTTGAGCATCAGCGGATCCAGGCGGCCCAATGGCGCAACTGCCGCGACGTAGAACTGATTTTTCTGCGGCTGTGGATAACTGCCCAGGTGCAGCAACGCGCCACTGGCCGGGCGCTGGAAGCCCTCCACCGGCAGCAACGGCAGGCTGAGGCGGCTTAATATGTTATCCACAACCAGATGGCGCATGCGTGTTTGCTCTGGCGTCGCCAGATCGAGAAACGCTTCCAGCACCGCCACCACCAGTGCATGGCCCTGGTCCAACGGCACCGCCGCCACCGGCGCATCGAGCCCCGGGCAGCCGGCCAGGCCGAATGCCAACAGCGTCTGGCCATTGCGTACAAATGCTGACAGCCACAAGTCATGATGATGCTCAAGCATCGCCAGGGCTTCACCGCCATCCAGCTGTATCGCGAACTTGGCCGACAGCTCGTGGAACCGCGCATGGTTTTGCAGGGTGGCAAGGATCTGCGCGGCCAGCGGGCGCGTGTCGAACAGCATCTGTGGGTCGATACCGGCGCTGGGGCTGAGCATCAGATTGCGCACATCGTCGCCGGCGGCATTGCTCGGCCCGAGATCGGCGGCCAGCAGCATCGCGATCAGGGCCTCCTGCTCGGCGCCGATCCCTCGAATCTGCAGGTTGGCGCGATTGGTTGCCTCAATCACCCCGCCCGCATAGGCCTGGGCCGCGTCCGCCACGGCATGGGCCTGGCCCGCGCTGATCGAACCACCGGCCAATTTGATCCGGCAAATGCCGCCATCCAACGCCTGGACGATACGCAGCAACCCCGGACAAGCCGAGGGGCGCAAGGTATTCACAGCGGGCGTTGGGTTCACGGGGCTACCGGTTGACAGGTAAAGGCGCGGTATTATGCCTGCTTTGTCCGGCGGCATGAAAAGCCTGCCCGTCGGATGTCGTTCAAGGAATTGCTATGTCGCCCTGGCTGACGGTTGTAGGCATCGGTGAAGACGGCTTCAAGGGGCTGGGCAGAAACGCCCGGCATGCCCTGTTGCGCGCCACTCGGATTATAGGCGGCCAGCGTCAGTTGGACCTGTTGCCGGTGTGTATTCGTGGCGAGCGCCAATTGTGGCCGAGCCCGTTTTCCCTGGGCCCAGTATTGGCGCGGCGCGGCGAGCCTGTGTGCGTGCTGGCCAGCGGCGACCCGATGTTCTACGGCGTGGGCGCCAGTTTGGCGCGGCAGATGGCGCCTGAAGAGTTGCTGGTTTTACCGGCACCATCGTCGGTATCGTTGGCGGCGGCGCGTTTAGGTTGGCCGTTGCAGGACGTGGTGACGTTGTCGCTGGTCGCTCGGCCGCTTGCGGCGCTGAATGCGCATCTGGCCAGTGGCGTGCGGCTGCTGGTGTTGAGTAATGACGGGCGCAGCCCTGCTTTGATTGCCTCGCTATTGGTTGAGTCCGGGTTTGGGCCCAGCCGGTTGACGGTGTTTGAACACCTCGGCGGCGCGGATGAGCAGCGCATCGACGCACTGGCCCAGTCGTGGGAGCGCACCTCGGTCGCCGACTTGAACCTGGTCGCCATCGACTGCCTGGCCGACGCCAATACGCCACGCCTGTCGCGCCTCGCCGGTCTGCCCGATTCGGCCTTCAAACACGACGGCCAACTGACCAAGCGCGATGTGCGTGCCCTGACCCTCGCGCGCCTGGCGCCGATGCCCGGCGAATTGCTCTGGGATGTGGGCGCGGGCAGCGGCTCTATCGGCATCGAATGGATGCGCACTCACCCGAGCTGCCGTGCGTTGGCGATTGAGGCCGATACGGGTCGCCAAGGCCTGATCGAACAGAACCGCGACGCCCTCGGCGTGCCCGGTTTGCACCTGATTCGTGGCACGGCCCCGGATGCATTACACGGTTTAGAAGCGCCGGACGCGATCTTCATCGGCGGCGGCGTCACCCGCGACGGTGTGCTCGACACCTGCTGGCAGCACTTGCGCCCCGGCGGCCGCTTGGTGGCGAATGCCGTGACCCTGCAAAGCGAAATGACCCTGATGGCCTGGCGAGCCGAGCACGGTGGAGAGCTGACCCGTATTCATGTGGCCCAGGCGCAGCCGCTGGGTGAGTTCGATACCTGGCGCCAGGCGTTGCCGATCACGCTGCTGGAAGTGGTCAAGCCGTTATGAAACGCATCCTGCTGTTGGGCGGCGTGACGGAAGCGCTGGCCATCGCCCGCACGCTCGGTCCGGAGCATATCTACAGCTTGGCGGGTGTTGGGCGTGTGCCTGCCGACCTCACCTGCCACGTGCGCGTCGGTGGTTATGGCGGGGTTGAAGGGCTCGCGCAGTTTGTTCGCGATGAACATATCAGCCTGATCCTTGACGCCACGCACCCCTATGCGGC
Organism: Pseudomonas sp. 1152_12; assembly: GCF_052850675.1. NCBI lineage: Bacteria > Pseudomonadati > Pseudomonadota > Gammaproteobacteria > Pseudomonadales > Pseudomonadaceae > Pseudomonas > Pseudomonas sp. 1152_12. The sequence goes on from NZ_VXCW01000004.1 coordinate 88,014, forward strand.
GCAGATCAGTCGCAACGCCGCCCTGGCTGCGCAGTTGTGCGACATTCCTTGCTGGGCCTTGCGCCGCCCCGCGTGGCAGCCGCAGGCGGGGGATGACTGGCGTGAGGTCTGTGATTGGGCTGAGCTGATTGAAGCGTTGAAACCCTTCAAGCGTCCGTTGTTCACTCTTGGGCGCGAGCCGTTGCAGCATCTTGACGAGATTCCGCCGGGGCAATTCTGGACACTGCGTGCGCTGGATGTGTATCCCGGCAATGCACGCTGTGAAGTCATCGGCGCGCGTGGGCCGTTTCTGATCGAGGATGAGCGCGCGTTGTTTGAGCGGCGTGGGATTGATGTATTGATCAGCAAGAACAGCGGAAGCACGGCCACTGAACCGAAGCTGGAAGTGGCTCGCGAGCGAGGGGTACCGGCCTTGGTGTTGAAGCGTCCGATGTTGGCTGCTGTGGACCGGGAGTTTTTGTCGCCCGCAGAAATAATCGACTCATTGGCAGATTTCATTCGATAGATCAGGATCATCCGCCAGCCTCTATCAAACCTACTGGTTACCTCAAGGGACGGCGATGAACCAACAATACGAAGTGCTACACGCCAAGAACAACTCAAGCCAGACTCAATTATATTCTGGAGCTGACATGATAGAAGTTAAAGAGGCCGTACAAGTTGCCAAGGCTGCAGCAAACGACGTCCTCGGGCAAGAAACGCAGTTGCAAGAGCTCATGCTTGAGGACGTCGAGCTAAACCCAAGCAATAACACATAGGTAATCACGTCAGGCTTTAATGTTCCAACCGCTGACAACTATGAAAGATTAGACGCGTCCTTAGCCGGACGAATGCACACAAGAAAATACAAAACATTCATCATAGATTCGCGGACGGGTGATTTCCGCTCCATGAAGATCCGCGAAGTATCGTGGTTCCCGACTATCATGAAGGCAACCACTGCGACACCAAACCACACCTGCGCTTTTTACTTATCCCCACCGATCAGGCTAAATACCCACCTGATCACCTAACCCTACGGATTGTCCGCCATGGCCCGTCAACGCTTTGCAATTGTGTGGATCGCCTGCTTTGCAGTGCTGTTCAACGCCTTTGCCATGCCGATGGCCAGCGCGATGCAGCAGTCCAGCGATCCGGTTCAGCAACTGCTGTGGGGCAGTTTCTGCTCGTCCAATGGCGCCAGCCTGAAGACCATTGCCCTGGGCAAGCTGGACATTCCGGCGCCGCAGCAAGACGACCACTCCGCCATGCAGCATTGCTGGTGTTGCTCGGGCTCGCCGCCGCTGGTGGCATTGCCGGGGCATGTGCCGCAGTTGTACGTCACACGGCTTGCGGCGGTGCAAAGTCTGCCGCCGCTGTTATTGCAAGCCCCAAACCCGCGCCAGCAATGGCCAAGCCTCAACCCGCGCGCCTCTCCGACGGTCTGATTTCTTCGCAAGTGAACTGCGTTTAGAACTGTTCTGGAGAACTGCCATGCTCAAATCTTCCCTGCTTCTGGCTGCGTTGTTGCTGCCGGTGTGTGTTGCTGCCAATGCCGATGATTACAAGGCCGGCAACTTGCTGGTCAGCGATCCCTGGTCTCAGGAATTGCCGCCCAATGCGCCGACCGTCGCGGCGTACTTTGTGATTCATAACACCGGGGAATCGCCGGACCGTCTACTCAGCGTTGAAACGCCGGTGGCTGACAAAGCCGAGCTGCATGAGCACGTGATGCAGGGCGACCTGATGAAGATGCAACAAGTGCCCAGCGTTTCCGTACCGGCCAAGGGTGATTTGACCTTCGCACCGATGGCTTATCACGTGATGCTGCTGGGCCTCAAAGACCGCAGCCTGCTGGCCGATGGCAAGCAATTCCCACTGACCCTGACGTTCGAAAAAGCCGGTAAGGTTGAAGTGGAAGTCACGGTTCAGAAAACGCCGCCAGCGGCTGGCCACGAGCATATGCACGCTCAATAGGCCAACCTTGATGGGCGCCCCTCGCGCCAGGTTATCCACACACCGACGCAGGCCCACAGGCTTGATGCGCGGTAGTTGGATCAGCCTGTTCGCCATGCTGATGATTTTTATCGGTCCGCTGATTTCCCAAGCGATGCCGATGGATCATCACGCCGGTATGTCGATGGAAATGTCCATGGACATGCCCAGTTGCCATGGCGACGCACCGCAACACAGCAAAACCCCTGACGAGCACCACGTCCTCTGGGAAAAGTGCGGCTATTGCAGCCTGCTCTTCAGTTGCCCGGCCCTGCCCGGCAGCGTGTCCTACGTCACCCTCGGCACCCCGCCGCCAGCCAACGCCCTCCCCCCCGCCCCGCGCCTGGGCTATGCCCGGCAGAGCATCTTCCCCGGCGCCCGCAGTCGCGCCCCGCCCATCACTTCGTAAGCCCTTCACACCCCCACTTCACACCGGCCGACTTTAGACAGACAGCCGCAGGCTGCTGGCCGTGTTGTTTACGATTGATTGATGGAATTTTTCATGTCCAGGTTTTCTGCTGACACCCGTTTGGGATGTACCCCTGTTCTGGCCGTGCTGTGTGGCGCCTTGCTGGCGCCCCACGCACAGGCTGAGGATCACGAATTGAGCCCCACGGTAATCACCGCGATTGCCCCCAGCTCGCCGTTGACCGTAATCACCAACCCCAAAGACCCACGCCAGCCGGTGCCCGCCAGCGATGGCGGTGATTACCTCAAGACCATCCCCGGCTTTGCCCTGGTGCGCAACGGTGGCACCAATGGCGACCCGGTGCTACGCGGCATGTTCGGCTCGCGCCTGAACATCCTCACCAATGGCGGCATGATGCTCGGTGCCTGCCCAGGCCGAATGGACGCGCCCACCTCGTATATTTCGCCGGAAACCTACGACAAGCTCACCGTGATCAAAGGCCCGCAAACCGTACTCTGGGGCCCGGGCGCCTCGGCCGGGACCATCCTGTTCGAGCGTGAGCCGGAGCAGTTCGGCGAGCTGGGCACCCGGGTCAACGCCAGCGTGCTGGCCGGTTCCAACGGGCGCTTCGACAAAGTCATCGACGCCGCCGCCGGCGGGCCGCTGGGCTATGTGCGAGTGATCGGCAACCAAGCGCATGCCGATGACTACAAGGATGGCAACAATGACACAGTCGCCTCACGCTACGACAAATGGAACGGCGACGTCGCGGTCGGTTTCACCCCCGACGCCGACACCCTGCTGGAACTCACCGCCGGCCGTGGCGATGGTGAAGCCCGCTACGCCGGGCGCGGCATGGACGGTTCGCAGTTCTTGCGCGAAAGCCTGGGCCTGCGTTTCGAGAAGTCCAATATCGGCGAGGTGCTGGATAAGGTCGAGGCCCAGGTCTACTACAACTACGCCGACCATGTGATGGACAACTACAGCCTGCGCACGCCGTCGGGCACCGGGATGATGGCCGGGCCCATGGCCTCCAACGTCGACCGCCGCACCCTCGGCGCGCGGATCAAGGCCACTTGGCGCTGGGCTGATGTGCAGCTGATCAGCGGCCTGGATGCGCAAACCAACGAACACCGCCAGCGCAGCAGCATGGGCATCGACACCTACAAGAATCTGCCGCGCAACAAGGACGCTAACTTCCACAACTACGGCGTGTTCAGCGAACTGACCTGGTACGCCGCCGACCGCGATCGTCTGATCACCGGTGCGCGCCTGGACCGTGCCTCGGCCAAGGATTTCCGCCAGCGCACGGGCTCAGGAATGATGTCGCGCCCCAACCCGACCGCCGACAACACCCGTGCCGACACCTTGCCATCGGGCTTTGTGCGCTATGAACACGACCTGGCCGACACGCCCACCACCGTCTACGCAGGGCTGGGCCACGCCGAGCGCTTCCCGGATTACTGGGAGCTGTTTTCGCCCAACACCGGCGCGGTCGGTTCGGTGAATGCTTTCGATGGCGTGAAACCGGAGAAAACCACCCAGTTCGACTTCGGCGCGCAGTACAAAACCGCCGACCTGGAAGCCTGGGCCTCGGGCTATATCGGCCGGGTGCAGGACTTTATTCTGTTCGACTACAAGCCTGGGATGATGGGCACCACCTCCCAGGCGCGCAATGTCGACGCGCGCATCATGGGGGGCGAACTGGGTGCTGCGTACAAGCTGACGCGCAACTGGAAAGCCGACGCCAGCCTCGCCTATGCCTGGGGCAAGAACAGCAGCGACGGCCAGGCCCTGCCGCAAATGCCGCCGCTGGATGCGCGCTTCGGCCTCACTTACAGCGAGGATGATTGGAGCGCCGGCGCCTTGTGGCGGGTGGTCGCGGCGCAAAACCGCATCGACCAGAACAAGGGCAACGTGGTCGGCAAAGACTTCGACAAGAGCGGCGGCTTTGGCGTGTTCTCGCTAAACGCGGCGTACCGCATCAATAAAAACTTCAAGGTCAGCACCGGCGTCGACAACCTGTTCGGCAAAGCCTATGCCGAGCATTTGAACCTGGCCGGTAACGCAGGGTTCGGCTACCCGGCCAACGACCCGCAAGCCATCAAGGAACCGGGGCGCACGCTCTGGACCAAGGTGGACATGAGCTTCTAAAAGCATCGGGAGCAAGCCCCTCCTACATTTGAATGTATTCACAAATCAAAATGTGGGGCGGGCCTTGCTCCCGATGGCGGCATCACTGCCACAAAAAAATAACGCCTTGCGGAGCACCCTGATGAGCACTCAAAAGATTTCCTTCTACAACCTGGCCTGGCGCTGGCACTTTTACGCCGGCCTTTTCGTCGCCCCTTTCATGGTGCTGCTGGCCCTCACCGGCATCATCTACCTGTTCAAACCCCAGCTCGACCCACTGATGTATGGCGACCTGCTCAAGGTGCAAAGCGCCGAGCACGCACTGAGTGCCGACGAGCAATTGCAACGCGCCCAGGCGGCCTTTCCCCAAGGCAAGATCAGCAAATATTTGCCGCCTGCCGACGCCACCAGCAGCGCGCAGTTCGTGATGCACAACGACGGCCGCGAAATGACGGTATTCGTCGACCCCTATCGCGGCACCGTACTCGGCGAACAGGACGCCAAATACAACCTGCAAGCCATCGCCCGCGCGTTGCACGGTGAGCTGATGATCGGCACCGTCGGTGATCGTTTGGTGGAGCTCGCCGCCGGTTGGGGCGTGATGCTGGTGGTGTCCGGCGTGTACCTGTGGTGGCCGCGCGGCAAGTCGTCGGCAGGTGTGCTGTGGCCACGCTTTAGCAGTCGTGGCCGGGTATTCTGGCGCGATATGCACGCGGTCGCCGGCTTCTGGGGCGCCGCATTCTTGCTGGTCATGCTGCTCAGCGGCATGACTTGGACGGGCTTCTGGGGCAAGCAATACGCCGAATTGTGGAACAAATTCCCCGACGCCATGTGGAACAACGTGCCGCAGTCCGATCAGCAGGCCCGGGTGCTCAATACCGCCAGCCAGCAAACCGTGCCCTGGGCCATGGAAAACACGCCGATGCCGATGTCCGGCGACCACGCCGAACACATGAACCACGGCGCCATGCACTCTGGCCCGGCCGCCCCCACCGTGCGCCTGCAACACGTGGTCGACCTGGCCAACGCACGTAAGGTCGAGCCCGGCTACAGCATCACCTTCCCCACCAGCGCCGACGGCGTGTTCACCGTCGCGGTGTTCGCCAACGACCCGCGCAACGACGCCACCCTGCATGTGGACCAGTACACCGGTAAAGTCCTGGCCGATGTGCGCTGGGAGCACTACAACCTCGTCGCACGGGCAACCGAGACCGGTGTGATGCTGCATGAGGGCAAGATGTTCGGCTGGGTCAATCAACTGATCGTGCTGGTGATCTGCCTGATGATCCTGCTCAGTGCGGTGAGTGGCGTGGTGATCTGGTGGAAGCGCAGGCCACAAGGTGGGCTGGGTGTTCCGCCACTGCGCCACGACCTGCCGAAGTGGAAAACCGCGATGGTGATCATGCTCGGGCTGGCGATCATTTTCCCGTTGGTAGGCGCGTCATTGATTTTGGTAGGGGCGCTGGACCGCCTGGTATTGGCGCGGTTTTTCAACCAACGTGAATCCGCCTCAGGTTCAGCATGAACCCGCCGAGATGCCCACGGCAGAGGCTTTCTGTAGCCTTGTGCGACTTTTGTCGCGCAGCCAATAAGTGTTAACTTATAACACTTTCTGCGTTATCGTTGCTCGCCGCGCCTTGCGGCGAGCAACCCCCTCATGAAGCGATTGATCGACTGATGAACAAGTACCTAGCGTCCGGCGTGTGCCTGCTCGCCCTGCATCACAGCGCCCACGCCCTGACGCTGCCCGCCAGCCCCGTGACCGCGCCCGCGGTGGACGACGAACGAGTCGACCTGAACACCCCGACCACTGCCGGCTCACGCCTTAACCTCACGGCCTTGCAAACGCCCGGCAGTGTCGAGAGCCAAACCGGCGTGAAAATTCGCGAACGCGGCGACGCCAGTGTGCAGGACGCCATTTCCCGCGCCACCGGCATCAGCCGCACCGGTACACCGGGCGATGGCGGAACGTCGTTGCAGGCACGCGGTTTTACCGGGCAGAGTTCGGTCATGCAGCTCTACGACGGCAACCGCATGTACACCGGCATGGGCACCTCGACCTTCCCGGTAGACACCTGGGCGGTAGAGCGCGTGGACGTCCTGCGCGGCCCAGCTTCGGTGCTGTATGGCGAAGGCGCCACCGGTGCAGTGGTCAATACACACTCGAAAAAGCCCTTCACCGGCGACATCGAAAACCATGTCCGCCTGGGCTACGGCTCTTATGATCGCCAGCAGCAAGCCCTGGACAGTGGCGGCTCGCTGACCGACACGCTGAGCTATCGCCTGAACCTCAACCGCCTGCGCAGCAACGGCTTCATCGACCGTGGCGACTCCAGCAGCGATTTCGTCAGCGGCGCCTTGCGCTGGCAACCGGCTGACAACCTGAGCTTCACCCTGGCCAGCGACTACGGCGACCAGCGCCCGCAAAATTACTTCGGTACACCGTTGCTCAACGGCCAATTGCACAAGAGCCTGCGCGACAAGAACTACAACGTCAGCAACGACACCTTGCACTACAACGATCAGTGGACGCGCCTGACCAGTGAGTGGCAACTCAACGACAATGTCAGCGCCACCAACGAGCTGTACTACCTGAAAAACCAGCGGCGTTGGCAAAACGCAGAGAACTACAACTTCACCAACGGCCAACTGACCCGCAGCGGCAACTTCGGCATCAAGCACAACCAGGAACAGGTCGGCGACCGCCAGACCTTCACCTTCAAGCACACACTGTTTGGCCTCGACAGCCAGACCGTGGCCGGTGTGGAATACAACCGCATCCGTTTCCGCCTCACCAGCAACTCGCCCTTTGACGACGTGCTCAAAGAAGGCCAGCCGATCGACCTGTACCACCCGGCGCCCGCTGTGTTTCAAAGCCAAGACCCGTTCAAACCGGTGTTCGCCACCACCACTAAAACAGTCGCCGGCTTTGCCGAAAACCGCTTGCAGCTCACCGACCAACTGGCGCTGGTCACCGGTATTCGACGCGACTACGCACACATCGACCGCGATGATTTACGCGATGGCAGCCAGTCCGACAAAACCCTCACCGGCAACAACTGGAAGGCCGGCTTGGTCTACGCGATCACTGCGGACACCTCGGTCTACGGCCAGTACGCCACCAGCACGGATGGCGTCGGCGGCCTGATCTCCTTGAGCCCGGGCCAGCAGCAGTTCGACCTGTCCACGGCTAAGCAAAGCGAAATTGGCATCAAGCAGGCGTTCTGGGACCAGCGTGGCGAATGGACGTTGGCGGCCTACCACATCGTTAAAAAGAAACTGCTCACCGATGTACCGGGCAATCCGGCCCTCAAGCAGCAGGTTGGTCAGCAATCCTCCAATGGTCTGGAAGCCAGCCTCGACCTGCAACTGCCCAACACCTGGCAGTTGCAAGCCAACGCTGCGATCGTGCGTGCGCAGTACGACGAGTTCAAACAGGATGTCGCCGGCGTGCAGGTATCGCGTGACGGCAACCGCCCGGTCGACGTACCGCGCCGCACCGCCAACCTGTGGCTGAGCAAGGCCATGACCGACAACATCCGCGCCGGCGCGGGCGTGCGCTACGTTGATGCGCGTTACGCCGACATGGCTAACCAGAACGAGCTGCCGAGCTACACCGTGGTCGACGCCACCGTGTCGTGGAAGGCACTGCACAACACCACCCTGGGCCTGCAACTGAACAACCTGTTTGACCGCACCTACGCCGTCAGCCAATACAACGATGGCCAACAGTGGATCCTGGGTGAACCGCGCTCGTTTTTCGTCACCGCGGACTACACCTTTTAACCGATACACACCATTGCAATTGTGTTGAACCAGAGAACATTGATGACCTCACTCACCCTCACCGACCTGGCCTGGACACCACCGGGCCACGACCACTGCGCGCACCAGTTCCAGCTGCGTGACGCCAGCCTGCAGGTCGGGGCGGGAGAGTTTGTCGGGCTGATCGGTCCCAATGGCAGCGGCAAGACCAGCCTGTTGCGCTGTGCCTATCGCTTCAGCAAACCGGAACACGGCGACGTGTTGCTTGAGCATCAGAATGTGTGGAAGCAAAGCGCCAAATGGTGCGCGCAACGCATCGCCGTGGTGCTGCAGGAGTTCCCCGACGCCTTTGGCTTACGCGTGGATGAAGTGGTCGCCATGGGCCGCACACCGCACAAGGGTTTGTTCGACAGCGACACGCTGCACGACCAACAGCTTGTTCGCAGCGTGTTGGCATCGGTAGGCATGCAGGACTTCGAAGACCATGCTTTCGCCACCCTGTCGGGCGGTGAGAAACAACGCGTGATCCTGGCCCGCGCCCTGGCCCAGCAACCGCAACTGCTGATCCTCGACGAACCGACCAACCATCTCGACCCGCGCTATCAGCTGGAACTGCTGCGGCTGGTCAAGCGCTTGAACATCGGCACCCTGGCCAGCATCCACGACCTGAACCTGGCCGCCGCCTTCTGTGATCGCCTGTACGTGATCAACCACGGGCGCATCGTTGCCAGCGGCACACCCCACGAGGTGCTGACTGTCGAGTTGCTGCGCAATGTGTTTGCCGTTGAAGCCCTGATAGACACTCACCCCTTGTCCGGCTACCCCCGAATCACCTGGATAACCCAACCATGATCCTGCGCGCCCTGCTGTCTCTCGCCCTGTTGCTCGGCACTGCTCAAGCGTTTGCCCAAGCGACTCATTACCCGGTGACCGTCAAAAGTTGCAACCGCGACGTGACCTTTCAAGAAGCACCGCAGCACGCGGTCAGCCACGACATCAACATGACCCAGATGATGCTCGCGCTGGGCCTAAAGTCGCACATGGCAGGCTACAGCGGCGTGACCGGCTGGAAGTCGGTCACGCCCGAAATGGCCGAGATCCTCGACGGCCTGCCAGAACTGGCGAGCAAGTACCCGTCGGTGGAAACCCTGCTCAATGCCAACGTGGATTTCTTCTTCGCCGGCTGGGATTACGGCATGCGCGTGGGCGGCGATCTCACGCCGCAAACCCTGCAACCGTTGGGCATCAACGTGTATGAGCTGACCGAATCGTGCGCATTTGTAATGAAGCGCCCGGCCGCCACGCTGGATGACACCTATAACGACTTGCGCAATCTGGGCAAGATCTTCGATGTGCAGGACCGGGCCAATGCGCTGATTGCACAGATGCAGGCGCAAGTGGCCGAGGTGCAAAACGACCTGCCCGCCGACAAGCCGCGCGTGTTCCTGTATGACAGCGGTGAAGACCGCGCCATGACCTCCGGACGTTTGGGTATGCCGCAAGCGCTGATCAGCGCCGCTGGCGGGCGCAATATACTCGATGATATCGACGCCAGCTGGACACGCGTCAACTGGGAAACCGTGGTGGAGCGCAACCCGCAGGTGATCGTGATCGTCGACTACAGCGAGATCACCGCCGAGCAGAAAGAGCAGTTCCTGCTCAATAACCCGGCCTTGCAATCGGTGGACGCCATCAAGAACCAGCGTTTTATCGTGATTCCCTACGTGCAAGCCACGCCGGGTATCGACAATGTGCTGGCGGTGGAAACCCTGGCCAAGGGGTTTCACGGCGAATGATCAACCGTCGCTACGCCCTGTTGTTGTGTGCCCTTGGCGCGCTGTTACTGGTCTCTTGCGTGGTCTCGCTGGGGTTCGGCTCGGCGCGGGTGCCGGTGGGCGTAGTGTGGCGGATTTTGCTGAACAAGGCCTTCGGCTTCGGTGAAGTGAGCTGGAGCATCGGCCAGGAACATATCGTGTGGTTGATCCGTGTGCCGCGCATGCTGCTCGGCACGCTGGTGGGCGCCGGGCTGGCGTTGATCGGCGCAGTGTTGCAGGCCGTCACGCGTAACCCCCTGGCCGACCCGCACCTGCTTGGCGTGACCTCCGGCGCCACGCTGGGCGCAGTGATCGTGGTGTTGCATGTGGGGGAAGTCGTCGGCCTGCTGACCCTGCCTATCGCGGCGTTTATCGGCGCGATGCTGAGCATGCTGGTAGTACTGGCCGTGGCCAGCCGCCATGGCCGGCTGGAAAGCGATCGCCTGTTGCTGTGCGGCGTGGCCGTGTCGTTCGTAATGATGGCGGCAGCCAACCTGCTGCTGTTTCTGGGCGACCATCGCGCCGCCTCGGCGGTGATGTTCTGGATGCTCGGCGGCCTGGGCCTTGCTCGCTGGGAACTGCTGGCGATCCCCGCCGCGACAGTGCTGCTGGGGTTATTGCTGCTGCTGGGCATGGCGCGGCCGTTGAATGCGTTGATGGCCGGCGAGCAAACCGCCGTGACCCTGGGCCTGAACGCGCGTAGCGTGCGGCTCAAGGTGTTTCTGATCGCCTCCTTGATGACCGGCGTGCTGGTCTCCATCAGCGGCTCCATCGGCTTCGTCGGGCTGATGGTGCCGCACATCGCCCGACGCCTGGTGGGCGCCGAGCACCGGCGATTGCTGCCGGTGTGCGTGCTGCTAGGCAGTGTGTTCCTGGTGTGGGTCGACGTCGCGGCACGCACCCTGATCGCCCCCGAAGACCTGCCCATCGGCGTGGCGACGGCGGCGATTGGCGGGCTGTTTTTTATCGGTTTGATGCGCAAACGTTAAGGTCAGAGTTCATCGCGCGTATACCAGAACTCATCGACTTCGGGCTCTACCTGCACCTCGCTGGCTTCCCACTCCTCACCCAGCACGCCAAGACGGCTCCAGAACGCATCGGCAACCAGCACTGAGAGATTGCCGTGGTTTCTCAATCGACTGATCAGCACCCTCGGGTCTGGCGCTTCGCCAGAGCTGAGCAGTACGGTTTCAGCCGGGGTATGGGTCGGGAGATACTTGAGCAGGGCACCGCCCCGGCAGGACAGGTAACAACTTTCGGCGCTGGGACGATTGCTCTTGACCACCGACACGTAGTCGCTCAGGTCGTCCTTGGAGACGAAGTTGTTCAACAGTTTTTTGTCTATCGGCTCAAAGCTGGACGTCAAGGAAATTGCCTTGTAGAACGCATGCACTGCAGCGATTTTGTAAGTCTTCAGCACATTGCTTTCAGGCACGTCAAAGCCTGCACCGCCGATCGAGAAAAACAGCTCCAGAGTACGGGCACTGCCTGTGCCCTGATCTTCCACCGGATCGATCGCGACATACCCTGGTGTTCCCCCTGGCGCCAGTACCGCGCCCAGGTATTGCTTGTCCTTGAACGGTGCCACCAAGCCCTGGGCATAGCGCGCCGCATCATCGGGATAAAAAAACAGCGGCCCGCAAAACGAATGAAAATGCGGGTCGTCGGCAAAAGCATGCGGCGGCCTTTTGGGCATCCAACTGACCCCAACCCGCTCTTTCCTGCCCCAGACTTCACTGGTCACCCGAACCGACAGCTCACCCGCGCCTGCCAGACGGCGTACATACTCGAGCACCTTGAGGGAGCCCTCGAGCAATTGGGTGCGTTCCAGGTGCGCCGTGCTCGTCCATTTGAACAGCGGAGCCGTTTTGGGAAACACGTACTTGAGCAGTGCGCCGTCCCCACACAATAGATACAGCGGCAGAGCACTGCCGTTACGTGCCCCCGTGATGAGGGTCAGTGCGTTAGCAATGTCCTGCGGCGCAAAGAAATGATTAGCCATTTCATCGTTGGCCGCAGCGATGGGAACAGTCGATGCACACAGATACAAGCCTTCCAGCACGTACCCTTGCGGAAACAAGCCATCGACAAAGACTTGCTTAAAATCGCCATAGTTCTCTCTGCGAAGTGGCAAAGTCGTCATGTACAGCGGCCGGCTCAGCGACTTGAGTACGTAACCGAAAGCCACCTCAGCTAGCGGCGTAGATGCGCGCTGAGCGTAGCGCACGGCATCGAGCGCCCGGGTAAACATCGGGCTGCAGGGGGGGTCGAATGATGCAGAGCGAATGGTCCAGTCATCAGGTCTCGGGGAATACGCAACAAACGTGCGCCTTATCATTCTGGGCCTGCCCCATACAGGGTCGCCCTCGACCACACGCAATTCACCGGCGTTCGCCGCCTGCGTGACAAACTGGTTCGGCGTGAGCGCCCCACTGCGCAGTTGCTGTTCAACGCTGTTGTCGCCGTAATCACCCTTGACCTTGTTCAGTGGCGCAAGGCGATTCTTGAGCAACTCTTCCTCAGCAGAGCCCGACAGCTCGTAACTGAGGACCGAGCCATTTGAACCGAACACATATTCACGCTTGATGTGCACCTCGCGGTGCAACAGATTCGACAGGACCGCGCTTGGTATCATGGTTTTGTAGATGGCTTTTTCAGTCGCTGATAGCAGCAGCGGCACCTCTTGGGTCACAACGGAGCGGTAGCGCGCAACAATCGTGCTGCCCCCCGGATAAAGCCCCACCTCAAAGGCCCGGTCAGGGACCATCCAGTGCAGCGCCAACCCCCGGGGCGGAAGCACCAGGGGAAGCGTCGAGGCGAACAGCCCATTGAGCAGCCTGAGGATCACCCCACCATACGCCGCGCGATAGCCGGTGTTCACCAAAGCCGCCGCGTGACGGGCCGCATCATCGGGGTTGGCAAACGCGGGGCTTAAACGCCGCGGCATCAAGGTTTCGTAGCCGGTCCAGGTCTCGGCGACCACGCCCTTTTTATCCCAGCACTGGCTGGTACGCACCACATGGAGCATTCCCTTCAGCACCCACCCTTTGAGGAAGTCCCGGGCGCTTTTCTTACCGGAATTCAACTGCTCCTGCGCCTGGGTCAATAACGTATCTGCCGTGCCGCCAGCTTTTACATCAATCGCTGCAGACACATACCGCAACAACGCGCCATCAAGAGTCGATAAGTAAATTGGCAGGGTGGTCACACCCTTAGCGGCCGCCGAGAGCGCTGCGTATAACACTCTCGGCGTGACGAAATACAGCGTCAGCCAAGCGAGCGGCGCGCTCAGCCCCGTAGGTGACCATTGCTGTGAGCGAAACAGCCCATGCACTTCAAACCCATCGGGCAACTGGTAGCCGCCCTCGTCCTTGGCCTTAAACACGAGGTAGAGGTTGAACAGCCTGTTATCACTGACGACGCCCACCACCTCGCTCGCAATGTACTGCTCCTGATCCTTATGCTTGAGGATGAACGCATAGCAGGCCGCCTCGAGGAAATTGCGCCCGTGCACCCGCCCATGGAGGTTGCGGGCCGCTTCATCGGCACTGGCGAATACGGCCCCGAAGGTCACGTAGTCGGGTGGCCCGGAGGGCGCAGCGTAGCTGAAATTGGACGTCCAGTTGCTGTAGACCACCGAGCGCGGCCCCCATAACGGGTTGCCCTGGATGATCTTGAAGTCGCCCGCCTCGGCCAGTCGCCGCACCCAATCGTCAGGCCGGATCAGCCCTTTTTCGAGGCGCTTGCCGAGGCTATTATCGCCAGCCTCTGGGCCAATATTGGCCAGCAGCAAGACTTCATGGGACGACTTGTTTGGGGTGTACTCCAACAAGCAATCCTGCGCGCCTGACAGGTAGGCCACCCGTCCAGCCGGGATAATCGAGTACATTTCACGGTCATCAAACACTTGCTGATTGATCTGCGCCTCGTCCCGCGTCCAGCCACGGCGGGCGACCCAGGCCGGGTCAAGCATCGACAAGGCAGTGTGGGAGCCGTAGCGTCCGTGCAGCACATAGGGTTCCGGCGGAATCAACGGCCCTTTGTTGTCGATTGGGAAAAACAACGTGAAGTCAAATGGGTTGGGCGCACTTTCGATGGGTTCAGTGATGACAAAACGACCGTCTTCACCCTTGAGCACGTAACCCCCATAGTGGCGATCACGCTGGTTGCCGATTCGCTCATGGGCATACACCGCCGCATCACGCGCCGAGAGAAACGGACGGCTCAATGTTGCCTTATAGAATGACGTCAACAGATCGGAGCGGTTATCCACCCTCCCGACGCGGCGCCACAAGCCTCCGGCCTGAACCACCGACAGATCAGTCGCGGCAATGACCCTGCGCACATAATCGCGGGGGGTCAGCGTGCCAGCGACCATGGCCGCCTTGGCACCGTTATCGTCAAGTTCACCCTCGCCTTTTTGCATGACCAGCTCAGTCGTAAGTGTGGCCTCGGGCACTTTGAATTTCAGCAAAGCAAAATCAGAAGCCTGCATATACAAGGTCAATCCACGAGCCGGGTCCTGGATGTCCAGGGTCGCCCGCGCCTGGCGTGTCGCGGCCACCACCTGTGCCGGGCTAAAGAAGGTACTGGCCAGCCATTTTTCACGCGCCGCTACCTCGTCCTTCTCGTACCAGCTATTGAAATAAATAGCCTCCAACCGGTACTGGGAAGGCAATCGAAGTTTGCCGTTGGGACGTTTTGGAAACACTTCGGTGGGCGAAAACAGCGGCGCCAGCTTGGGCACTGCCAGCGTCGCAACGTAGGCGTCCTCACGGGAGTGCTTGAGGACAAACCCCATAGCGCCTTCGCCTGCTGCGCCAGCAAGGGAAAGTGCACGCAACACGGCCGTTTCCGGGGTTGGCAACACCGAGGTAAAAAAGGGTTGCTGCCGTACCTTTGTCACTGGAGTCCTGAGGCGCCAGTCCTTGGGCACACGCCCGCGAACACCGCCCCATACCGGGTGGGCAATCACTACCCACAGTTCGCCAGCTGCAGCCAACTGACGGACGGGATGCTCGAAATCACTGCTGGTATCACCTGGGCCGCCACGCAGTTGTTGTCCAAGCTTTTTTTCGACAGCTGAGCCACTGCTGACATATTTGAGCAGCACATCATCTGGCCCGGAAAAATAGTGAGCCTTGGCAAACGCTCTGTTCCGGAAGCTGAAGACTTGGTCCTCACCGGAATAGAAGTTATTGAACAGCAGCACCTGATCAGCCGTGAAATGGGGAAAGTGGCTCCCGATTTGCGCAGCAGCGGCGGGATGGGAGTGATAGAACGCCTCGGCGTGGTAATCATCAGGGGCGACGAAGTTACCTTCACTGTCCTTGGCCAACAGCCGCGCGTGATCGAAAATATTACGCCGGTCAGGTAAGGGGTGCGTGGCGTAGTAGCGACCACCACGTTTGAGAATCACACCACCGTACTCGACGTCACGACGCTGGCCGATAGCCTCATGTGCCCAACGGGCCGCGTCGTCGGCGGTGATAAAGGCCGGGCTGAGGGGCGGTAACTCAGGCGGGCGGCGCGGTGAATCGGCTAGGGTGGTAGGGGTCGTGTCCATAGGGTTCTCGTAGGCAAAAGTGTCCAAGGCTTTGAAAGCGCCTTGTCTGAAGCCGCATCCTGGAATATCGCGCTCGCTCACTTGCGCTGTATATCTACCCCTGCGCCTCTTTTTGAAGCCTTCCGTGCACCCGACAACTCTTGCGGCGCCAAGTTGGTGCGCGTCGCCACGCCCTTCACTGATCAGCCCCTGTGGATACGCGCGTTGAGCGCCGCAGGCACAGCCTTTGCAAAGTCCTCCGTATCTGCCCCACAAACATACTGGTTTACGGAGATCGCACTATGCAGCGTCGTAGCTTGATCAAAGCTTTCACTTTGTCGGCATCCATTGTCGCCATGGGTTTGACCTGGACCGTCCAGGCCGCCGAGACCATCAAGGTCGGCATCCTGCACTCGTTGTCCGGGACCATGGCGATCTCCGAAACATCGCTCAAAGACATGGCGCTGATGACCATCGACGAGATCAACGCCAAGGGCGGCGTCAACGGCAAGATGCTCGAGCCGGTGGTCGTCGACCCCGCCTCGAACTGGCCGCTGTTCGCCGAGAAAGGTCGGCAATTGCTGACCCAGGACAAGGTCGCCGTGGTGTTCGGCTGCTGGACCTCGGTGTCACGTAAATCGGTATTGCCGGTGTTTGAAGAACTCAACGGTTTGCTGTTCTACCCGGTGCAATACGAAGGCGAAGAGATGTCGCCGAACGTGTTCTATACCGGTGCGGCGCCGAACCAGCAGGCAATCCCGGCGGTGGAATATTTGATGAGCGAAGAAGGCGGCAGCGCCAAGCGCTTCTTCCTGCTCGGCACCGATTACGTGTACCCGCGCACCACTAACAAGATCCTGCGCTCGTTCCTGCACTCAAAAGGCGTAGCGGATAAAGATATCGAAGAGGTTTACACCCCGTTCGGCCACGCGGATTACCAGACCATCGTCGCCAATATCAAAAAGTTCTCGGCCGGCGGCAAGACGGCGGTGATCTCCACGGTGAATGGCGACTCCAACGTGCCGTTCTACAAAGAACTGGCCAACCAGGGCCTGAAGGCGACCGACGTACCGGTGGTGGCCTTCTCGGTGGGTGAAGAAGAACTGCGCGGCATCGACACCAAGCCGCTGGTGGGCAACCTTGCAGCCTGGAACTACTTCCAGTCAGTGGAGAACCCGGTAAACAAGAAATTCGTCGCCGACTGGAAGGCTTACGCCAAGGCCCACAATCTGCCAGGCGCGGATAAAGCCGTGACCAACGACCCGATGGAAGCCACTTATGTGGGCATCCATATGTGGGCGCAAGCGGCGCAGAAAGCCAAATCCACTGACGTCGACAAAGTGCGTGAAGCGCTGGCTGGGCAGACGTTTGCCGCGCCGTCGGGCTTCACCCTGACCATGGACAAAACCAACCACCACTTGCACAAGCCGGTGATGATCGGCGAGATCCAGGCCGATGGGCAGTTCTCGGTGGTGTGGCAGACCCAGGAGCCGATTCGGGCGCAGCCGTGGAGCCCTTACATTCCGGGCAATGACAAAAAGCCGGACTACGCCGTCAAGAGCAACTAAAGCCTAGAGGTCGGGCACGGTCAGTGTGGGAGCTGGCTTGCCTGCGATGCAGACGACTCGGTGTAGCAGATACACCGCAGTGATGCCATCGCAGGCAAGCCAGCTCCCACACAAGACTCAGTGCCCACACCGTCCGCGCACGATCAGGACATTTTTGTATGCCCACTGCCCTTTTCCGCTTCATCCTCGCCGCCCTGCTGTTGCTGCCTTTCGCCGCACACGCAAGCGACGCCGAAGACTTCCTCAACGCCAACCCGATGCAACAAGCCAAGCTGCTCCAAGACTGGGCCGCCCAGCCCGATCCGGCGCGCATCGAGCTGGTGGACGCGCTGCAACAAGGCCAGATCACGCTCAACGGCGAAACCAAAACCGTACGCCTGAACAACCGCCTGCGCGGCCTGATTAATAACGTACAAGCCAGCCAGCACCTGCTCGCTGCCGATCCAAAAGTGCGCCTGTCTGCGGCGCAAACCCTGCAAAAAAGCGCACAGCCTGCGCAGCTCAAATTCCTCGACCAGCAAGTCGCCGCCGAAACCAACGAGGACGTGCACACGGCGCTCAGCCTGGCCCTGGCCAACCTGCAACTGGTCGACACCGACCCGGTGGTGCGCCTGGCTGCCGTGCGTTTGCTCGGCGGCACCGGCGACCCGCTGGCTCGCACGCGTCTTGAAGCGTTACTCGCGCCCGGTGTCGAAACCGACGCCGCCGTGCACACCGCCGCCGAGACCAGCCTGGCCCAGGTCAAACGCAAGTTGATGTTCGGCGAGATCCTCGGCCAGGCCTTCAGTGGTATGTCTTTAGGCTCGATTCTGCTGCTCGCCGCCTTAGGCCTGGCGATCACCTTCGGCCTGCTCGGCGTGATCAACATGGCCCACGGCGAGATGCTGATGCTCGGTGCCTATTCCACTTACGTGGTGCAGTTGATGATGCAGCGCTATGTGCCTGCGGCCATCGAGTTCTACCCATTGATTGCGTTGCCGGTAGCGTTCTTCGTCACCGCCGCCATCGGCATGGCCCTTGAGCGCACGGTCATCCGTCACCTCTACGGTCGCCCGCTTGAAACCCTGCTCGCCACCTGGGGCATCAGCCTGATGCTGATCCAACTGGTGCGCCTGGTGTTCGGTGCGCAGAACGTCGAAGTTTCCAACCCGCAATGGCTGTCGGGCGGCATTCAAGTACTGCCCAACCTGGTGCTGCCGTACAACCGCATCGTGATCATTGCCTTCGCGTTGTGCGTGGTGGTGCTGACCTGGCTGCTGCTGAACAAAACCCGCCTGGGGCTCAACGTGCGCGCCGTCACTCAGAACCGCAACATGGCCGCCTGCTGCGGCGTGCCCACCGGGCGCGTGGACATGCTCGCCTTCGGCCTCGGTTCCGGCATCGCCGGGCTTGGCGGCGTGGCGCTGAGCCAGATCGGCAACGTCGGCCCGGACCTGGGCCAGAGCTACATCATCGACTCGTTCCTGGTGGTGGTACTCGGCGGTGTCGGCCAGTTGGCCGGTAGCGTAATGGCCGCGTTTGGTTTGGGTATCGCCAACAAGATTCTGGAGCCACAGATCGGTGCCGTGCTCGGCAAGATCCTGATCCTCGCGCTGATCATTCTGTTTATCCAGAAACGTCCGCAGGGACTCTTTGCACTGAAAGGACGGGTGATCGACTGATGAACCAGCCATTGATGCTCACGGCCACGCAAAAGGCCGGCCCCAAGCTCACGATCGCGGTCGGCGCGGTGATCCTGACCCTGCTGCTGGCGCTGCCATTGTGTTCGCTGCTGCCTGCGGATAACCCGCTGCATGTGTCGGCCTACACCCTGACGCTGGTGGGCAAGATCCTTTGCTACGCCATCGTTGCCCTCGCGCTGGACTTGGTATGGGGCTACGCCGGTATGTTGTCCCTCGGCCACGGCTTGTTCTTTGCCCTGGGCGGCTATGCGATGGGCATGTACCTGATGCGCCAGGCCTCCGGGGATGAGCTGCCGGCGTTCATGACCTTTTTATCGTGGACCGAGCTGCCTTGGTACTGGACCGGCACCGAGCACTTCCTCTGGGCCATGTGCCTGGTGGTGTTGGCCCCGGGTTTACTGGCGCTGGTGTTCGGCTTCTTCGCCTTCCGTTCGCGGATCAAGGGCGTGTACTTCTCGATCATGACCCAGGCCTTGACCTTCGCCGGGATGCTGCTGTTTTTCCGCAACGAGACCGGGTTTGGTGGCAATAACGGCTTCACCAATTTCCGCAGCATTCTGGGCTTTGGCATTACCGAGCCGGGCACGCGGGCGGTGCTGTTTTTTGCCACGGTCGTGTTACTGGTCGCAAGTCTGTACACCGGCTGGCGCCTGGCACAGAGCAAGTTCGGCCGGGTGCTGACCGCCCTGCGCGATGCCGAGAACCGCTTGATGTTTTGCGGCTATGACCCGCGAGGTTTCAAGTTGTTTGTGTGGGTGTTGAGCGCAGTGCTATGTGGTCTGGCGGGCGCGCTGTATGTGCCGCAAGTGGGCATCATCAACCCCAGCGAGATGTCGCCGACCAACTCCATCGAAGCCGCCGTGTGGGTGGCCTTGGGCGGGCGCGGCACCTTGATCGGGCCATTGCTCGGCGCTGGCGTGGTGAACGGCATGAAGAGCTGGTTCACCGTGGCCTTTCCGGAATACTGGCTGTTCTTCCTCGGGGCGCTATTCATCATCGTGACCCTATACCTGCCCAAGGGCGTTATCGGCTTGCTGAAGAAATGAGGAATGTCATGCTTGAACCTATTTTCGATGCGGGCAGCAGCCGCGATGCGATCGGCATCGGCCACGCCGCAGGCAAGGGCCTCAACACCCGCCACGGCACCATTCTGACGCTGGAAGACATCAGCGTCAGCTTCGATGGTTTTAAAGCACTCAACGACTTGAACCTGTACATCGGCGTCGGCGAATTGCGCTGCATCATCGGCCCCAATGGCGCGGGCAAGACCACGCTGATGGACGTGATCACCGGCAAGACTCGCCCCAGCCACGGCAATGCCTGGTTCGGTGAAACCCTGGATTTGACAGGCATGAGCGAAGTGCAGATCGCCCAGGCTGGCATCGGCCGCAAGTTCCAGAAACCCACGGTGTTCGAAGCCCTGAGCGTGTTCGAAAACCTGGAACTGGCGCAAAAGACCGACAAGTCGGTGTGGGCCAGCCTGCGTGCACGCCTGAGTGGCGAACAGAAAGACCGTATTGACGAAGTGCTCGACACCATCCGCCTGACCGCCTCGGTACAGCGCCCGGCAGGGCTGTTGTCCCATGGGCAAAAGCAGTTCCTGGAAATCGGCATGCTGCTGATGCAAGACCCGCAGTT
Source organism: Pseudomonas sp. 1152_12 (assembly GCF_052850675.1). Classification (NCBI taxonomy): domain Bacteria; kingdom Pseudomonadati; phylum Pseudomonadota; class Gammaproteobacteria; order Pseudomonadales; family Pseudomonadaceae; genus Pseudomonas; species Pseudomonas sp. 1152_12. Next base: position 108,542 of record NZ_VXCW01000004.1, read on the forward strand.
GCTGCTGTTGGACGAACCGGTGGCCGGTATGACCGACGCTGAAACCGAATTCACCGCGGAACTGTTCAAGCGCCTGGCGGGCAAACACTCGCTGATGGTGGTGGAGCATGACATGGGCTTTGTCGGCTCGATTGCCGATCACGTGACCGTATTGCACCAGGGCAGCGTGCTGGCCGAAGGGTCGCTGGAACAGGTGCAGGAAAATGAGCGGGTGATTGAGGTTTATCTCGGCCGCTAGGCCTGATTGGGTCTGCTTTATGTGGGAATTGGGGAGAATTCAACGATGCTACAAGTCGACAAGCTGCACCAGTACTACGGCGGTAGCCACATCCTGCGTGGGCTGTCCTTCGACGTAAAGATCGGCGAAGTCACCTGCCTGCTCGGCCGTAACGGCGTGGGCAAGACCACCCTGCTCAAGTGCCTGATGGGTTTACTGCCAGCCAAAGAAGGCGCGGTGAACTGGGAAGGCAAGGCCATCACTGGCTTCAAGCCGCACCAACGTGTGCACGCCGGTATTGCCTACGTGCCTCAGGGCCGGGAGATTTTCGGGCGGCTGACCGTGGAGGAGAATCTGCTGATGGGGCTTTCACGTTTTCCTGGCTCCGAAGCCAAGGAAGTGCCGGCCTTTATCTACGAACTGTTCCCGGTATTGCTGCAGATGAAGCACCGCCGTGGCGGCGACTTGTCCGGCGGCCAGCAGCAACAGTTGGCGATCGGCCGCGCGTTGGCCAGCCGCCCGCGGCTGTTGATTCTCGATGAGCCCACCGAGGGCATTCAGCCGTCGGTGATCAAGGAAATTGGCACGGTGATCAAAAAGCTTGCGGCACGCGGCGACATGGCGATCCTGTTGGTGGAGCAGTTCTACGACTTCGCTGCCGAGTTGGCGGACCAGTATCTGGTGATGTCACGCGGTGAAATCGTCCAGCAAGGCCGAGGTGAAAATATGGAAAGTGAGGGTGTGCGCGGCTTGGTTACGATCTAATCTGTGGCGTCCTGACGATAAGCACTCGAACATGAACCTGCCCGTTTCCCCTGCCCTGTTCACCCCCAGCTGGCACGCCGAGCTGGAACTTGGCTACGCGCGTTTCGGCGACACCACGCGCCCGGTGATGCGCCGCCACCTTGGCCCGCTGCGCGTGCAAAAGCACCTGTACGCCGAGGGGCCCGAGGTGTGCCAGCACATTATCGTGCACCCGCCCGGCGGGATTGCCGGTGGCGACCGCCTGGACATCAGCGCCCATGTGGCGACAGGTGCCTGGGCGCAACTGACCAGCCCTGGCGCGGCCAAGTGGTACCGCGCCAGCGGCCCGGCGTATCAAAAGCTCGAACTGAGCGTAGACGCGGGCGCCACGCTGGAATGGCTGCCCCAGGAAACCATCGTGTTCAGCGCCGCCCAGGCCGAACTCACTACGCGCATTGACCTGCAAGGCGATGCGCGGCTGTTCTACTGGGACGTGGTCGCCCTCGGTCGCCCCGCCAGTGGCGAGCGTTTCGACCTCGGCCACTTTCAATCGCAGCTGGATATTCGCCGTGACGGCCAGTTGCTCTGGCATGAGCGCCAGCGCATCGTGGGCGCCGACGGGTTGCTCGACTCGCCGATTGGGCTGGACGGGCAACCGGTGTTTGCCACGCTGCTGCTGACGGGCGATATCGAGCCTGAATTATTGGAAACCTGCCGTGCTTTGCCCCATGCGGTGCGCGGCGACTTGACCCAACTGCCTGGGCTGCTGGTCGCCCGTTGCCTGGCCAGTGAAGCGCTGCTGGCGCGGGGTTGGTTGATTGATTTATGGAAACTGCTACGCCCGGCGGTGCTGGGGCGAGAAGCCGTCGCACCACGAATCTGGAGCACATGAAGATCAAAATGCGGGAGCGGGCTTGCTCGCTCCCACAGTGGATCTCTGTTGTAGTTAAAAATGCATTCTTTGAAGGACCTTGAACCATGGATTTGACCCCACGGGAAAAAGACAAACTGCTGATCTTCACCGCAGGTTTAGTCGCCGAGCGCCGTCTGGCGCGGGGTGTGAAGCTCAACTACCCGGAAACCATCGCCTACATTTCAGCCGCCTTAATGGAAGGCGCGCGCGATGGCCGCACCGTCGCCGACCTGATGCACTACGGCACCACCCTGCTCAGCCGCGAGCAAGTGATGGAAGGCATCCCGGAAATGATCCCGGATATTCAGGTGGAAGCCACCTTCCCCGACGGCACCAAACTGGTCACCGTCCACCAGCCTATCGCGTGAGGCCCCGCCATGATTCGTGATGCAACCTGGCATGACCTGTCGGCCATTCAAGCCATCTACAACGACGCGGTGTTGAACACCACGGCGATCTGGAACGAACAACCGGTCGACCTGGCCAACCGTCAGGCCTGGTTCAGTGCACGTCAGGCCCAGGCGTACCCGATCCTGGTGGCGGTAGAACACGATGAGGTCATCGGCTATGCCTCATTCGGTGACTGGCGCCCCTTTGAAGGCTTCCGCTACAGCGTCGAACACTCGGTGTACGTGCGCAATGACCAGCGCGGCAAAGGGCTTGGCCCGCGCCTGATGCAAGCGCTGGTCGAACGGGCCCGCACCGGCGGCAAGCATGTGATGGTCGCGGCCATCGAAAGCGGCAACCAAGCGTCTATTCGCCTGCATGAACGCCTGGGTTTCATCACTACCGGGCAAATGCCACAAGTGGGTATCAAGTTCGGCCGCTGGCTGGACCTGACTTTTATGCAACTGGCATTGAACCCGGGCGCCGAACCGCCCAAGGAGTGAGATCAATGAGCGCTGCACAATTGCGTCGAGTGAATGCTGAAAGTTTTGCCCATTACCGCCTGGGCTTGATCGAGCTGTTGCTGGACGCGGTGCAGCACGGCGCTTCGGTCGGTTTCATGGCTGACTTCGATCAAACTCAAGCCCGCGACTATCTGAAGGGCGTACAAGCCAGCGTTGAAGACGCCAGCCTGCTGCTGTGGGTGGTGGTGCGCGACGAACAAGTGATCGCCAGCGTGCAATTGGCGCTGTGCCAGAAAGCCAACGGCCTGAACCGCGCCGAAGTGCAAAAGCTGTTGGTACACAGCAGCGCGCGTCGCCATGGCCTCGGCCAGCAACTGATGAACGCTTTGGAACTCGCCGCACGCCAGCACAAGCGCAGCCTGCTGTACCTGGACACCGAGGCCGGCTCCGGTGCCGAAGCCTTCTACCAGTCGCTGCACTACACCAGGGTCGGTGAGTTGCCCGACTACTGCCAAAGCCCGGACGGGCGTTACACCCCGACCGCCATCTACTTCAAGACCCTGGGGCAACCTGCATGATTCCTGGCGAATATCAGATCCAGCCTGGTGACATCGAACTCAACGTCGGCCGGCGCACCCTCACCCTCAGCGTGGCCAACAGCGGCGACCGGCCGATCCAGGTGGGTTCGCATTACCATTTTTTCGAGACCAATGACGCGCTGACGTTTGATCGCGCCGCCAGCCGTGGCATGCGTTTGAATATTCCGGCGGGCACGGCAGTGCGGTTTGAGCCGGGGCAAAGTCGCGAAATCGAGTTGGTGGATTTGAGCGGGGGGCGGCGAGTGTTCGGGTTTGCCGGACGGATCATGGGCGACCTTTAGGGCCTCTTCGCAGGCAAGCGAGCGCCCACAGGGGAATAAGCTGGCTTGTCTGCGATAGCGATATCACCTTCAACACCTATTTTTCAGGGCACACACACATGAAAATCAGCCGCCAAGCCTACGCCGACATGTACGGCCCCACCGTCGGTGACAAGGTCCGCCTGGCCGACACCGACCTGTTCGTCGAAGTCGAACAGGACTTCACCGTCTACGGTGAAGAAGTCAAATTCGGCGGCGGCAAAGTTATCCGCGACGGCCAGGGCCAGAGCCAACTGCTCGCCCATGAAGTGGTCGACACCTTGATCACCAACGCGCTGATCATCGACCACTGGGGCATCGTCAAAGCCGACGTCGGCCTGAAGAACGGCCGCATTCACGCGATCGGCAAAGCTGGCAACCCGGATATCCAGCCGGGCGTGACCATGGCCATCGGCGCCAGCACCGAAGTGATCGCCGGTGAGGGCATGATCCTTACCGCTGGCGGCATCGACTCCCATGTGCATTTCATTTGCCCGCAGCAAATCGAGGAGGCGCTGACCAGCGGCGTCACCACCATGATCGGCGGCGGCACGGGACCTGCCACCGGCACCAACGCCACCACCTGCACTTCCGGCCCGTGGCATTTGGCGCGCATGCTGCAGGCCAGCGATTCGTTCCCGATGAACATCGGCTTTACCGGCAAGGGCAATGCCAGCCTGCCGGAGCCGTTGGTCGAACAAGTCATGGCCGGTGCCATCGGCTTGAAGCTGCATGAAGACTGGGGCACCACACCCGCCAGTATCGACAATTGCCTGACCGTGGCCGACCAGTATGACGTGCAGGTGGCGATCCACAGCGATACCCTCAATGAGTCCGGCTTCGTCGAAACGACGTTAGCCGCGCTCAAGGGTCGCACCATCCACACCTACCACACTGAAGGCGCCGGCGGCGGTCACGCGCCGGACATCATCAAGGCCTGCGGTTTCCCTAATGTGTTGCCCAGTTCCACCAACCCGACCCGGCCGTTCACCCGCAACACCATCGACGAGCATCTGGACATGTTGATGGTCTGCCACCACCTGGACCCAAGCATTGCCGAAGACGTGGCCTTCGCCGAAAGCCGCATCCGCCGCGAAACGATTGCCGCTGAAGACATCCTGCATGACCTCGGCGCGTTCTCGATGATCAGCTCCGACAGCCAGGCCATGGGCCGCGTCGGCGAAGTGATCACGCGCACCTGGCAGACCGCCGACAAGATGAAGAAACAGCGCGGCGCGCTGCCCGGTGATGGCCCCGGCAACGACAACTTCCGCGCCAAGCGCTACATCGCCAAGTACACCATCAACCCGGCGATCACCCACGGCATCAGCCATATTGTCGGCTCGATCGAAGTGGGCAAGTGGGCCGACCTGGTGCTGTGGCGCCCGGCGTTTTTTGGCATCAAGCCGACGCTGATTCTCAAGGGCGGCGCGATTGCTTCAAGCCTGATGGGCGACCCCAACGCCTCGATTCCGACACCGCAGCCGGTGCACTACCGCCCCATGTTCGCCAGCTTCGGCAGTTCGTTGCACGCCACCAGCCTGACCTTTATCAGCCAGGCGGCCCAAGCAGCCGGGTTGCCCGAAGCCTTGGGCCTGAAGAAGCAAATCGCGGTGGTCAAAGGGTGTCGCGACGTGCAGAAAACCGACCTGATCCACAACGATTACCTGCCGGATATCGAAGTGGACCCACAGACCTATCAGGTCAAGGCCGACGGCGTGTTGCTGTGGTGTGAACCCGCGGATGTGCTGCCGATGGCCCAGCGATACTTTCTGTTCTAAAGAGAGCACCGATGCACGCGACGCCGGGCACGGGTGGGGTGGTGCCCGTCGTAGTGGGTCGTCCTTGGTTAAGCGTAAACGCTCAGCCTATCGAACGACCCGGGGTGCAAAGCCTACATAGTGACTCGATTTAAACGTGCTCACGAGGGGTGAACGCCGCGTTCGTCGAAGCACATGATTAAATAGCCACAGGTTTTAGTTCAAGTGGCCAGCGGTAAAGCAGCGTTACGAAAACTGCATGTTTATCATGGACTCAGTGTATTGGTAATCCATTCGCAGCTCGACGCCCGCCGGTATGTTTTCAGTTGCAAATACCGCTGTCAGTATAAAGTTCTTTCTTTTTATTGTTGCTCCAGGCCCCACGCCCAGCAACATATCCGCCTCAATGGGGAAGGCCACGCCCTCCACGTTATAACCCCCTGCGGCCTGACGTACCGGTTTGCCATTTGCGTCATATTCAAAGTTGGTGTTGATTCTCGAGAGGATGTTGTCTCCCGACAGGTGAACCCGCGGCTGGCCAAGCTCGAAGCCCCCAAGGGCCGGTGGCGGACTGACGAGCATGGTATAGGTTTGACCTGAGGGGCCGAAAAACCCGTCGGGAAGCACCGTCCCGCCGTAAACCCCGACGATTTCCCCTTTGGCAATAGTTCTGTTGGCCACCACCATGTTCTGCCCTATCAGCGACTTTTCTTCGGGCACCTTCATATCCTGCGCAGTGAACAGACGCCGCTGCAATTTCTCTTCATAAAGTGCGCCCACCTCCTCGTACCCTTCAAACTTTATGTAAGGTTTGATTTGATCGGAGGTGTAGTTAACCCCGGACGCCAGTTGAACGCTTTTTTGCAGCTTTCGAATACGTATCGGTCGGCCTTGATAATCCCTGAGAGGGTATTTACCGTTATTCGCGCGGTTATAACTCCCGATTCGATTAGGCGCGCTCGTAAAATGAACGTCCCGCCTCATGAGACGGAGTTCGTCCGCCGTATAGGGAAGCATTGGCATAGACTCTGGTGCATCTTCATACTCACTGCCGGAACTATCTGACTTCATCCCTCCGGACGTGCGCTGGCGCTTCCAGACCCCGACAATATCGGGCTTGGCGATGACCCCACTACTGACCAGAACATACGGATTGTCCGGCGCCTGCACCCACAGTAAGTAATGCTCGCCGTCCCCATCAGGCATGCTCGCAACAAAGTATTGTTTGCCTTCAAACTCGATGGCTCGCGCCTGTGAGAGCTGTAACTCACGCCGTGTGCCCGCGCGTCGCTCAACCAATACTTCAAGGTTTTCCCCTGGAAGCAGCGCCTGCGCGATTTCCTGGCGAGTCAATGTTTCGATCAACTTCAGTTCGTCAACGGCAGACAGCGATTGCGCCTCCTCAGCATTAACGTCATAGACCGCTCTGGATAACTTGCCGGACTCGAAATCGCGCAGTAACTGCGCCAGTTGTTTTTGGTAGGGCTCGTTCTGCGCTTCAAAAGCTTTGCGGTGTTTGTTCGTCACGTAGTCTTTCCAGAAATCTCTGGACACCAGCGCGTCAAACTCTTGCACAGAATTGTCTCGACTGATCACGCGCTGGTAAGCATCCTCCAGCATCGCTGGGGTGACATTGCCCAAACCGATGAATCGTGTGTGTTGAGGTTGCCCCGGCAAATCGAGCCGGTCCTTAAGGCCGTGGCGATAAGCCAACCTGATCTCGACCTCTTCCAGCAGCGCAAGCGCATGTACCCTCTGGACAGGCGTCAAGCCTTGCTGGTTGTTGATCGCGGTTCTGCGCTGATCGATATCCCTTAGCGCGATCGCCTCCACTTCATCCAGCCGGAACAAGCCTCTGGCGAGCGTAGTCAACGCCACGCCTTGGTTCACGCCCTGCGTCAGTGCCAGAGCGTTGGCTTTGTGCACCATCAGCAGAATTTCCAGATTACTGAAGGTCAAGGCAGCCCGATCACAACAGGCGCGCTTACCTGCCCACTCAAACATATCCTTGCGCAATTGCTCCGACTCGGCGCTGTTTTCAGTGATGCCGTCGATCACCTCCCAGACTCGACGCTGCAGTTCTTCACGGTCAGCCACCCCCACATCCAGATCGTTGAGTAGGTTGAAGAAACCCTCACTATCTGGTTGCCCGTGTAGCCTGGCCCACTGGGTGCTTCGCGTTGAAACCTGATCTGCAGGCAGCCCGGTAGTCCAGCGCAAGAACGGCGCCTGCGGGGGCGCGCCAGGCATCACACGGGTCTCCAGTGCAGTAACCCCCAAGCGGTTCGGCCTGCCCGGGGTCACCAGCCCTGCATCTTCAATGCGTGTGGTGTATGCCCTGACCTGATCCAGGGTCTGCGCGGTCAATGGATTTCCGGATACCGTCGTCACGCTATTAACCCGCACCGCCTGCGCTAACTGTTCGTTAGACGGCGCAATAACTGAGTCTGGAATAGTCGTGATGTTGTTATGACTCAGCGCTACCTGATCCAACAACGGTTGCTCGAGCAAACCGACGGGCCAGGTATCGATACCCGCATTTATCAGGCTGAGGGAGCGCATGTCGGTGATCCGGGTGAAATCGGGCGTGATACCGAGCGAGTTATTGTGCAGCCACAACGATCGCAGGGTGACCCGTTCCGATAGAATCCGCGCTGTTTCGGCCGTCAAGCGGATCTGGTTGTTATTCAACGTCAGGCGGGTCAAGCCATGCATTTCCCCCAAAACCGGTGGCAGTTCCGTCAGTCGGTTATTGGCCATCTCCAGCCAACGCAAATGCCGGTAGCGCGCCAAGAACCCTTCGGGCGAGGCACTGAGCCCCATGTTGTTCAATTTCAGTGAGCCAACATGGCTGAAATCCACATCAAGGTCGGGCAGGCTGGGCAGGTTCAAATCACTCAGGTCCAGCTCCAGGCCGATAGGCGTCCCATCTTTGGCCAGCATTTGTGGGGTCTCCCGGCGCCAGCACGCGAGAATACGGACCTGGGCCTGGTAACGATGGTCCATGGCCCCTGCATTGGCTTGTCGTTGATAGGCCCGCACATAGCCTTGTCGCTCCCCCCCGCCGGAGAACGTCCAGGCATCCAACTGCCGCTCTACGGTATCGAATTCCAATTCAAGCCTGGCCAGCTCCGCATCGGCTCCCGCGCCCCAACTCCAGATCAACTCCCTGGCTTCTTGCATAAGCTTGTTCGGGTAAAGGCGCCGCATTTTTTCAAGCTTGGGGTTGCCACTGTCAAACGCACCCATAGGAGCGCTTTTCACCAAGTCCGGTCGGGCCTGATTGAGGCGTCGCCAGTAGTCATCGAAGCGTTGCCAGTAATCAGCAGGGAATGGGTTGCCCTGAAGCAGCGTGACGCTATTGAGTCGCGCTGTCGCGCCAAGCTGCTCATCCGTCGGGTTAAGATAGTGCTCGGGCACGTGACTAAAAAGGTTGTCGCTCAAGTCAACGAAATTTAGATCCGTGTGTGCCTCCAGCCCCGTTGGCCACAGCACCTGCTGTGTATTTCTCAAATTCAGGCTTCTCAACCGCGGCATGCTGCTGAAATCCGGGAAAAACCTCAGCGGGTTATCTGCCAGGTTAAGTTCTTCAAGATTGCCCAGCGAACGCAGCACCCTGGTGCTTTGTGGGGTGAGCCGAAGATTATTGGAATACAGCGCCAATGACGTCAGGTGGGTCATGTCACCGACAACGCTGGGCAACTCGGAAAGCCTGCTGTTGGTAATGCTCAAATGTTTGACCTGGGTAAATTTTCCAAGGAAAGCATCCGCGCTGTCAGACCACCTGACACCGTGAAGCTTCAGCGCCTCGACATGACTGAAGTCGGCGCTCAATACCGGTAATTCCAGCCCCTTCATTATCAACCACAGAGGGCCGCTTCTCTCACGACGCCAATAGCTCATGATTGTCCTGGCGATGTAAGGCGCCGTATCCCAGGCGTCCACCCGCCCCGTTTGCGGTGTATTCGCTTTAACCCAAGCAGCCAACTCCTTCTCCACCGTCTTGAATTCGGCTTCGCGAAGTTTCAGACCACGCTCCACATTTGTACCAAATTCCTGGATAACGTCATTGACTGCCTGTTCATCCAAGGTGCGGTACAGCTTGCGGATGCGCGCTTTTATCGACGCCTCTGAAGGCCCAATAACGCGGCCTACAAACTGTCGAAAACCACGGCCTCCGCCCAGCAGGCGCAGTGTCGGATCAACCGTAGGCTTGCGCACCGGATGCTCCAGCAACACTGTGCGCAGCGGCTCCCGAGGCAGAGGCGCTCGCTGGATCGCGGCCTTCAACTGCTGTGAATCGGTAAACCCGAGGGCTTGGCGCTCTTGTGTCGACAGTGCCTCCCAAGTCGCGCTGTAGAAGTCTCGAGGCATTTGCGCCTCGAATAGGCCATTGTCCATTTGCACCAACACCTTGGTCTGCGGCCAGTGCGGCGAACCAATGGCGTCCAGCAACGGGCCCTCGGTCGAATACTGACGCAGTTCCACCCGTGTTCCTCGTGGCCACCCCGGCAACGTTTCCAGGGTACGCAAGGCCAGGCGCTGACTGTCGATGCTTGCCAGTGTGTCCAGGTGCAGCCCTTCATAGGCCCGGGACACGCGTGTTTCCTGCTCACACCATCTTGCCTGCTCGGCCTGCGCTTCAGGCAGCAGCCCGGTGCGGCGCAAGGCTAACAGTTGTTCGGCGCCGAGCGTCTTGAGCAAATGGGCAGCCATTGATGTTGGCAGCTTGGGGTAGCTCGCCAGTATCCAGTGCAGATCGGGATCCCGCGAGACGGTCGACGCCTTGTAGCGTTCCTCCACCAACGGACCTTTGAACATCTGCACCGTATCGCCGAGGTACTTGCGTAGTTTGCCAGCCCGTACCTCCAGGGTGTCTTCGGCCTCGCCCGGGATTTCCTTCAGGGTGGGGTCAACGCCTTGCAACGTGTTCAACACCTCTTTGAGTAACTCGCCGCGTTCCAGCTGGCTTTGAGTGACAACCACCACGCGCCTGGCAAAGGTAACGGGGGCGTCATCCTCCCAAAGAGTCCTGCCATCGCTGCTCATGACACGCATCCGTGTCTCACCAGGCAACATCCCACGACGCTGCATCATCTGCATTTGCAACGCCGGGTCCGCCTGGGCGTAGACCGCCGGGTCGCTGCTGTGCATTTGCTCGACAAAGGTCGTCAGTTCCTGATGGGTCTTGAAGTGCTCAATGGCATCCTCAAGCAGCAAGGGCACCCGCTCATGCTCGACAAAGGTCTGGCGCAAGGTGTCTTCCTCAACGCCGCTGGCGATGCGAGCCTGCTCCAGGGTCGGGGTGTCGAGCCCACGCTCGTTCAGGCCCAGGCGCCTCATCAGTGTCGGCTTGTCCCAAGTCAACGGCTCCTCGACTTCATGACTCCAGGCGCCGGCGTGGTTATGCTCCAGTTGCGGCTCATAAGCCCCAGCCCGGCTGGGGTGCTGGATACGGTACTGGCCGGTGTCGGGCTCCTGGCGGACCTGATAGTGATCACCTTCATGGGGCAACACCGTCTGCCCATTGTGCTGGTAAAGGCCCAGATTGTCGGGCTTGGCACCCGGAGGCAGGTCGGGAGCTGGCACCTTGTAGGGCGCAAGATCTGGCTTCCACAACACCTGCTTGCCGTTTGGCAGCGTAACCGGTTTGAGGTGGTCGATCGAACTCACCCATTTGACTGCGGGCAGCACCTTGGCCCCGGTGACCACCATCGCCGCATTAAGGATGACGCTGGAAAAGTGCGCCCACATCGTTTTCAGATCGCCTTGTTCATAGGCTTCGATGCCCTCATACACCTCAGTGCACATCTGCGCCGCGCCCACCGCCAGCATGATCGGCCCCAACCCCGGCACCACAAAAGCGCCAAGGTTGAACACGCTGATCACCGCGTCCGTGAAGCTTGCCAGCCGATCCATGCGGGTCTTGCGGTCTTCGTCATCGGTGGGCACGGCCACCGCACGGGCATCGGCCAGAATCTTGCGCACCTGGGTCTCACGCAGCTGCTCCCACAGGTTGCCGTTGACGTACAGTTCATCCAGGGGCAAATGCACCGGCTTTGACGCCAGCGGGTAATCGCCGCCCGCACCGTTACCGTTGGTGGGTTTGTACAGACGATTGAAATGCTGAAAAAAGAAGCCCTGCCCACCTTGAGGCACAAAACGGCTGAAAAAACGCCGGTACGACGCACTGTGCAAGCGAGTCCGGAGGTCGGCCATGAACTCGCCGCTGGAGGCATATTCCTTAAGCGGCTGCTGTGGGTCATTGGGGATGTACACCACCAGGCGCTCGGTCCTGTCACTGTCTTTACGAGCCGGCCCGATCAGCAGTGGCCCCGCCAGTACATTGCCAAACACCTTCAGCGCGGCATACGTCACCGGCTTGCCATCAAGGGTGGCACTGCCTGGATCAGTGATGACTTGCTTGATCATGCGGTACGCATCGGCACTGATGCCCCATTGGGGCTGCTTAGCCGCCACTTCGGCACTCAGCGCCAGCAGTTGGCGCTGGTGCTCTTGCAGTTGCTGATACAACGCCGTGCGTTCGACGACAACTTGGGGCTGGACGATGGCCTTGATGTGCTCTTGATACAGTTTCCCCAGGTCCAGGTTGCGGCACAGTTGTGCAAACTCATGGGGAGCGACGGGCAACACCTGTGATTTGACCGCCGAAAATGTCGGGATGATTTCACCGTCATACGAACCCCAGGTGGTGATGATCTGGCAATCGTTGCAGGCACCGGCTCGCACTTCGTCGGGCGCGAAATTGGCCAGGGCAGCCTCAAGCAACGAAACGCCCCGGTACTCATAGCGTAGCGACGGGTCACTTCGCTGCTCGAAAACAAACGCGCCGAGTAGGTCATCGCGACCTTTAAACCCATATTTGCGCGCGAAGTAAACGCTCTTCACGTCCAGGTCCAGATTGAACTGTTTTTTGATCGCGTCTTTAAGCGGCTGCTCGGCAAAAGCGAGCACATCCTTGATATCACCCAAGGTGTTTTCCACTTGGTTCAAGGTATCGCGATAGCGGGTGTGGCTCTCAGCCAGTGCGGTCTTTTCCTGAGCCGTGGCGGTCAGGTACCAACTGGGCAGTTCCATTTCGTGGTTGGCAAGTTCTTCCTGACGCTGGGTGGTGGCCTGGGTGAACCAGGTGGGCGCGCGGTCTTTGAGGAAGTCGTAGTGAACACCCCGAAGGTCAACATTGAAGCTGCCTTCGGCGGTGGCGGTGACGGGTTGTTCTGACATAGTAGGGCTATCCATGACGGGCTGTGAAACATCCAACCTATCGGATCGCCCTACCTGAAAAGCCCTAGATAATTACGCGGATTAGAAATGCTCACGCGGATTGAACGCCGCTTTCTGCGCCAGTTCCTGCCACAACGCCTTGACCTCTTCATCGCTGCTCTTGGGCATTACCACCTTGAGCTGCACAAACAGATAGCCGCGCTCCCCGGCCTTGTTCGACAAGCCATGGCCCTTGGCGCGCATGCGCTGGCCGTTCTGGCTGCCGGCCGGCACTTTGAGGTTGATCTTGCCGGTGAGGGTCGGCACTGCCACTTCCGCGCCCAACGCCAATTCCCACGGCGCCAGGGGCAAGTCGATGATCAGGTTTTCACCGTCCACCTCGAACTTGGGGTGCGGCGCAAACTTGATGATCAGGTACAGATCGCCATTGGCGCCACCGCCAATACCCGGCGCGCCCTGCCCTTTGAGGCGGATGCGCTCACCGTCGGCCACACCGGCGGGGATCTTCACGTTCAGGCTCTTGGTGGTATTGCTGACGTGCCGACCCGAGGCGTCGTATTGCGGCACCTGGAAGTTGATCTGCTTGGACTCGGTAGACAGCGTCTCTTCAAGGTGCACTGTCAGATGCATCTCGACGTCCTGGCCCTTGCGCCCGGCAGGGCGACGCTGGCCGCCACCGAAGGCATCGCCACGGTTGCCGAAGATCGAGCTGAAGAAGTCAGAGAAGTCTTCAGTGCCACCGCCACCGCCGCCATAACCGCCACGGCTCTGCCAGCCAGGTGGCCCTTGGAACGGCTGGCCGTGCTGGCCGTATTTGCGCAGTTCGTCGTATTCCGCACGCTTATCCGCGCTTTTAAGCGCTTCATAGGCTTCAGACGCGTCCTTGAATTTTTCTTCGGCGTCTTTTTCCTTGCTCACGTCCGGGTGATATTTGCGCGCGAGTTTGCGATAGGCGGCCTTTATTTCCTTGTCATCGGCCGTCGGCTCGACACCCAGAATCTTGTAGTAGTCTTTGAAATCCATCAGCGGTTCACCATCCTTAATCGAGATCGCACAGCCTGGGGCACAACGTGCGTTGCTTTGCACCTGTTGAGTGTTATGGCCTGAGGGTGCGTCAAAGTGTTATCGGCGCTAACCGTATGCAACAGATGTGGGGGCAAATCCCGCACTTTCAAGCACGATTTAACGGATGGTCGGCCTACGCATCCGCCTTCGACTGGCATACACTGCGCGGCCGTTTTTCAACCGGAACCTGATAGACATGAAAAACCCATCCCCAGCCCGTGCCTGCGGTATCGACTTCGGCACGTCCAACTCCACCGTCGGCTGGATCCGCCCCGGCGAGGAGACGCTTATCGCGCTGGAGGACGACAAGATCACGTTGCCGTCGGTGGTGTTCTTCAACTTCGAGGAGCGCCGCCCGGTCTACGGGCGCCTGGCCCTGCACGAATACCTGGAAAACTACGAAGGCCGGCTGATGCGCTCGCTCAAGAGCCTGCTGGGTTCCAAGCTGATCAAGCACGACACCAGCGTACTCGGCACGGCCATGCCGTTCACCGACTTGCTGGCGCTGTTTATCGGCCAACTCAAGAGCCGCGCCGAGACCACCGCTGGCCGTGAGTTCGAAGAAGTGGTGCTGGGCCGCCCGGTGTTCTTCGTCGATGACGACCCGATGGCCGACCAGGAAGCGGAAAACACCCTGGTCGACGTGGCGCGCAAAATCGGCTTCAAGGACATCTCGTTCCAGTACGAACCGATTGCAGCCGCCTTCGACTACGAGTCCACCATTGAAAAAGAAGAGCTTGTGCTGATCGTCGACATCGGCGGGGGTACGTCGGACTTTTCCCTGGTGCGCCTGTCACCGGACCGTCGTCACAACGACAACCGCCAAAGCGACATCCTCGCTACCGGCGGTGTGCACATCGGTGGTACCGACTTCGACAAGCAACTGTCGCTCGCCGGCATGATGCCGCTGTTCGGCTACGGCAGCCGCATGAAAAGCGGCGCCTACATGCCCACCAGCCACCACATGAACCTGGCCACCTGGCACACCATCAACTCGGTGTATTCGCAAAAATCCCAGTTGGCCCTTGGCAGCATGCGCTACGACATCGAAGACACCGGCGGCATCGACCGCCTGTTCAAGCTGATCGAACAGCGCGCCGGGCACTGGCTGGCCATGGAAGTGGAAGAAACCAAGATCCAGCTGACCCACGAAGACAACCGCCATGTGCTGCTCGACCGGGTCGAGCCAGGTTTGAGCGTGGACCTGAGCCGCAGCTTGTTCGAGTCGGCCATTGATGGGCTGCTGGAGCGCGTGCGCAACAGCGTCACGCAGTTGCTGACCGATGCATCGGTGGACGTGGCGCAAGTGGACACGGTGTTCTTTACCGGCGGCTCCAGCGGCATTCCGGCACTGCGCCACAGCATTTCGGCGATGTTGCCGAATGCGCGGCATGTGGAAGGGAATATCTTCGGCAGCATCGGCAGCGGTTTGGCGATTGAGGCCAGCAAGCGTTACGGCAACTGACCTGCTCCAATCTCACCAACACTGAAAATCAAAGGTGGGAGCGGGCTTGCTCGCGATGCGGAGTGTCAGTCGAAGTAAGTATCGACTGAACCACCGCCTTCGCGAGCAAGCCCGCTCCCACACTTAGACCTGCGTACAGCTGCCACCCCATTGTTTGGCGACAATCGAGAGGAAGCTCCTTATAGACCACGGAGTTTCACTATGAATCGTTACATGCCCCTGACCGGCCACGACTGCACCATCCCCGCTTTAATCATCGACACCCAAGCCCCTCTCGACGTGCTCTATGAAGCCGCCGCCTTTCGCATTCGCGCGGTGACGCAGCTGTTGGAGAACCTCGCTTTTCGAGAAGAAATCAGCAGTGATGCCGTGGTACTTCACGACTTCGCACAGCTGATGGCCATCCCCTTGCGGGATGGGTGTGACTTGATGGATATGATTGGGCGCCGGTTAACTTCACAAGCGTCCTAAGCGGGAACAGGGCGGCTCTTCAGTCGCCCTGCCGGAACACAGTCAAACCATCCCGCCGAGCTTCAGCTCACTTTTCAAATACGCATAATAAATCGGCCCCGCCACCACGCCCGGCAAGCCGAACGCCGCTTCAAACACCAGCATCGCCAGCAGCAACTCCCACGATTTGGCACTGATCTGCCCGCCCACAATCCGCGCGTTGAGGAAGTACTCGACCTTGTGGATCACGATCAAATACCCCAGCGCCGCCACCGCCACCCAGATCGAAATCGACAGTGCGACGATGGTGATCAGGGTGTTGGACATCAGGTTGCCGATCACCGGCAGCAGGCCGAGCAGGAAGGTCAGCACGATCAGGGTTTTGGTCAGCGGCAGGTGAATCCCGCACAGCGGCAGCACCACGGCGAGGAAGATCGCGGTGAACAGGGTGTTGAGCGCGGCAATTTTGATCTGAGCAAAAACGATGTTGCGAAAGGCCTGGACCAGCAGGTGCAGGCGGTCGAACAGCGCGGCGGCCAGCGGTTTGCGCTTGGTCAGGTCGGGCACACGTTGCAGCGCGATAATCGCGCCGAGCACCATGCCGATCAGCAGGGTGACGAACATGTGCGCGGCGTCTTTGCCGACCAATTGCAGTTCGCTCAGGTGCTTGCTCAGCCAGTCGCCGATGGCCACGCGGAATTCAGCGGCGCTGGCGGGCAGGTAGGCGTCGAGAAACGGCGGCAACTGTCCGCGCGCGCGGTCGACCACGCCCATGAATTTGTCCAGGGACGCCCCGGGATTTTCCGCTTCATGGAGCAGGAAGCTGATGGCGCCGGCGAAAATAAGGGTCAGCACGCTGACGATCAAAGTGCCGAGTAATGCCACGGCGAGCCAACGCGCACGGCGGCCTTCGATCAGCCGCTGCAACTGCGGGGTGAGCATGTTGACCAGCTCATAGACCAGCAGCCCGGCCAACAGGCTGGGCAGCAGCTTGAGCGGCAAGACTAGTAACAACCCACCGAAAATGATGACGCAACTGACCAGCAGCAACACGTGACGCTGAGAAAACGTTGGCATACAGCCTCAAAACGAACGGCGTTAAAGGATGGGCAGTCTGCCAGCCTTGAGGAAATCAAGCGAGGGGTCTGATATTGCGAACACCGTCAGTGTGGGAGCGGGCTTGCTCGCGAAAGCGGTCGTTCAGTCACTGATGTGTTGAATGACCCACCGCTTTCGCGAGCAAGCCCGCTCCCACAGGGGATTCGCGTTATCAGCTTCCTTTGAGGCAAGTGCTCATAAAGGTCTTACGCGCATCGCCGGCCAAGGCCTTGGTTTTCGCCGTGGCGTTGCAGTCTTTCATCTTCTGCTGCTGCGGGGTCAGGGTCTTGGCATCGTTGGCGGCTGGCGCCGACAGGCAGGTCTTCATAAAGGCCTTGCGGTCATCGCCTTTGAGCGTCTTGGTGGTGGCTTCAGCATTGCAGGTGGTCATTTTATTCTGCTGGGCAGTGGCGGCGAAGCCCTGGGAACACAGCAGCAGGCCCATCATCAACAACGGAATACGCAGCATCTTCATGGAGTTTTCTCCCTGTTACCGTGCCGGAGGGCACGGCCTACGCAGCAGTGTAGTCAAAGCCTGTTACATCTTCACCGGCTACGTATATTTGTTCGACGGTACTGCTCCGGAGTACAGCCGGCGTGGCGCTGGAACATGGCAATGAACGCCGAGGCAGTGCTGTAACCCAAGTCAAACGCCACATGTTGCACGCTACGGTCGCTGTCCAGGGCTTCGATCGCGGCGAGATAACGCAGGCGTTGACGCCATTCGCCGAAGCTCATGCCCAGTTCGCGCACAAACTGGCGCGCCAATGTCCGTTCACTCACATGCACCTGCTCCGCCCATTGCGCCAGCGGGCGGTTGTCGCCGGGCTCAGCCTGCATGCCTTCGAGCACGCCGAGCAGCCCTGGATGCCGCGCGTAGGGCAGGAAGCAGTCGTGAATCGGCGCTTGCTTGAGTTGATCCACCAGCACTTGGGCCAGGCGGATATCGGCCTCGGTCTGCGGGATGTTGACGTCACGCTGGGCAAAGTCACTGAGAATGGCCTTGAGAATTTCACTGATCGCCAGGGTGCACGGCGCCTGCGGCAGTTGCTCGCAGAGTTCCGGGGCCAGGCCCACCGAGCGGTAGACAATCGCTTGGGCGTTATAAGAGCTGTGCTCAGTGTTCGGCGGGATCCACACCGCGTACTGCGGCGGCGACATAAAGCGGCTGCCGGCCACTTCCATGCGCATCACACCGTTGGCCGAATAATCCAGCGAACCCCATAAATGCCGGTGCGGCATGCACTCGGTGTCCGGGGCAAAATCGGAGTAACGGAAGTAGACCGCGCTCGGCAGGCTATGGAAATCCGCGAGGCGTACGGTATGTCTGGCCATATTGTCTGGATACAAAGGTCGTTTGTCTGGATCGCAGTATAGGCTTCGATCCAGACAGAGGATAATCCCGGCTCATCAACACACCTGGTTTCTTTCGATGCAATACGCGTATCCCCTGCTGGCCATCTTTATCTGGGCCGGTAACACCGTGGTCAACAAACTGGCCGTGGGCTCGATCTTCCCGGCAGAAATCGGTTTTTATCGCTGGCTGCTGGCAGCACTGCTGTTCACCCCGTTCATGCTCAAGCCGGTGATCGCCAACTGGGCGCTGATCCGCCCGAACCTGGGCAAGATCTTCATCCTCGGCGTGCTCGGCATGGCGGTGTATCAGAGCCTGGCCTACTACGCCGCAACCCTGACCAGTGCCACCAACATGGGCATCATCCTCTCGCTGATGCCGTTGATGTCATTGACCGCCGCCATTATCAGCCTTGGTCAGCGCCTGACCTTCGGCGCGTTGACCGGCGCGGTGCTGTCGTTCGCAGGCGTGGTGGTGGTGGTCTCGGCTGGCAGCCTGGGCGCGTTGCTGCAACACGGGCTCAACTTGGGCGACGCCATGATGCTGATCGCCACCCTGGCCTACGCGATTTACAGCACCCTGCTGAAAAAATGGCAACTGCGCCTGCCGCCGTTGGTGTTGCTGTATTTGCAGGTGCTGGTGGCGGTGGTGGTGCTGCTTCCGCTGTTCCTGTTCTCGACCAAGTCGGGCCTGGGCTGGGCGAATATTCCACTGGTGTTGTACGCGTGCTTGCTGGCCTCGATGGTCGCGCCACTGGCGTGGATGCACTCGGTAAAAACCCTGGGACCAAGCCGAACCACGCTGTTTTTCAACCTGCTGCCGTTGATTACCGCGTTGATTGCGGCGGTGGTGTTGAAGGAACAGCTGGCGATGTACCACTTGGTGGGTGGTTTGCTGACGTTGGGCGGGGTGATTTTGTCGGAGCGTTGGACGACGCCGGTTCGTCGTCAGGTCAGCGCTGCCTGATAAATAGCCTTCGCGAGCAAGCCCCACATTCGATCACATTCCAAATGTGAAACTCGGTCGAATGTGGGAGCGGGCTTGCTCGCGAAGAACGATAACGCGGTGAACCTGCTAAACCCCCGCGGCCTTCAGCCTTTGCGCATGCTCAACGAACAACCGAATCGGCTCCGCGCCCTTGCCCACCAGCCCGAAGGATTGGTTGACGATATCGAAGTGATCCAAAGCGTAATCATCGCCAATCACGACACCCAGGTGTGAGCTATAGCGCCCGACCATGCCGTCACACTGGCCCTTCTCCCGCACAAAACTACGCGCGAACAACCGGCAACTGCGGTTCGTGCCGTCCAGCAGGTTGCGCCCACGATCAGTCTTGCCCGGTTGCAAGGTGCCGGACCACGAGTAATAACGCACGCCGTTGACCACCTCAGCACCCTGCCCGCCCCAGGTTTGCGGCAAACCCTGGGGATACTGGCGATTGAACAGGGCCACGCCTGCAGTGGTCAAGGACTGATGCGAGGCCTGCAAATCGGCCTTGAAGCGCGGCCCGCGATAGCCGGTTTCCAGCAGGCCCATCACCCAGGCGACCAGATGAAACAGCGTGCTCACGAGCCGGCCTTTCCAACTGTCCTGGGGGTAATGGGTATGGAAATAGTCCGCCAATTCCGAACCATGATTAGGCCCGGCCACCGACGTCACCGACGCCACCCATTCCGGGCGCCTGGCCGCGGCATACCGCGCCGTCAGCGAGCCCTGGCTATGGCCGATCAGGTTGACCTTGTCGGCGCCGGTCTCGCGGCGAATCTGCTCGATCTGCACCAGCAACTGCTCACCGCGCACCTCGCTGGAATCCAGCGGCGCCACTTGCACAGGAAACACCTGCGCCCCACCCGCCCGTAGCGCCGGGACGATGCCGTACCAATAGGGGAACAACCCCAGGCGCACGAAGCCGAGCATGCCGGGCACCAGCACCAGGGGATAACGCGTGGCGAGAGACTCGGGCATGCAGCGGGCGTCCTGATCAAGCGAGCGATAACGCCATCCTAGACCATTGGACGTGACCGCCCCATGACCGAGGGCGGTTAAAAATGCCCGGCCAGGTCACGCAACTGGCGCTCAGCCTCTTCACAGGCGCGCAGGAATACGCTTTTGTCCGACTCCTCGCCCTCGGCGGCAATCACCCGAATGTCATCGATGCCGATGTAACCCAGCACCGTACGCAGGTGCGGGTCGGCATGGTTCATCCCTTCGTTTTCGCCGCCGGGGCCGAACCCGTTGCCACCACGGCTGGTGATGATCAGTGCGCGCTTGCCCTTGAGCAACGGCTGGTACTGCGCGACGCCGTGGCTGTCCTGAGTGATGTCGAAGGTCAGGCCCAAGCGCACGATTTGATCGATCCAGGCCTTGAGGCCGCTGGGCACGCCGAAGTTGTACAGCGGCATGGAAATCACCAGCAGCTCATGCGCGATCAGCTCGCCGACCAATTCGTCGCTCAATTGCAGATCGGCCTTCATCACCTTCGGCAGGGATTGCGGCTCGGGGTAGAAATTCGCCGCGACAAACGCCTCAGTCACATGCGGGATAAAAGCCCGGCCGACTTCGCGCCGGGTGATGTGTGCGTCCGGGTTAGCCGCCTGCCAAGTATCGAGAAACGACTCGGCCAGGCGCCGGGAGTGAGAACGCTCGCCACGCGGACTGGCGTGAACCGCTAGCATTTTTTTCATCTGTTTTAACCTTCACCGCTACACTCAGGCAACCTGGATGGCCGCCGCTACTGCTAGTAAATCTAGAGCTGAGCGCCCTGACCGACAACTGAGCAATAGTTAATCTAGATGAATCTATTTCATCCATGGAGACAGAATGTTTGCCTCGCTACCCCTGACCGCCCTGCGTACCTTTGAGTCTGCTGCGCGCCTGTTGAGCTTTAAGGCAGCGGCCCAGGAACTGTCGGTAACGCCCACGGCGGTATCGCACCAGATCCGCGTTCTGGAAACCTGGCTGGGCGTGCCATTGTTCGAACGCCTGCCACGCCAGGTACGCCTGACCGAAGGTGGTGAGCGGCTGTTCCACAGCGTGCATGGCGCCCTGCTGGACGTAGCACAAAGCCTCGACACCCTGCGCCCGCAACGCAGCACCGGGCACCTCACGGTGTCCACCACGCCAGCCTTTGCAGCACTATGGCTGGTGCCACGGCTGGGGCGTTTCTACGCAGCCCACCCGGACATCAACCTGCGCCTGGACACCCAGTGCGAAGTCGTCGACTTACAGCAGGATGCCAGCGTTGATCTGGTAATTCGCTACAGCATTGGCCACTACCCCAACCTGTACGGCCAGTGCCTGTTCGATGAATTTTTTGCGGTGTATGGCTCGCCCGAACAGGTCGCGCGGGCCAGCACTCAGGTGCCGACGCTGATCAGCGTGCGCTGGCACAACTCCGAGCTTTACGCCCGGGGCTGGCAGGCGTGGTGCGACAAAGCCTCGCTGAGGTGGCTGGATCACCGGCTGCCTGCACGCGAATACGATGAGGAACACTACGCATTGCAAGCGGCGATTGCCGGCCAGGGGTTGGTGCTGGCGAGCAACATTCTGGTGTCGGAAAGCGTGGCCAGCGGTTTACTGGTGCCCTATCGGCCGCAGGTCAGCGTCAGCGGCGCCGGTTACAGCGCGCTTTGCGTGCCGGGCCGCGAACGGCATCCACCGGTGCGCGCGTTTTTCCAGTGGGTTCAGGAGGAGGCGAAGCTGTCCGGCCACGCGTTGTGAAATCCGATAAAACTTTTTGCGTCGCGCGGGACTCACAACTGGTAACGATCACGCCGGCAGAGCGTGGCGTAAAACCGGATTAGCACCAGGAGATTGAGATGACTGAAGCACATTTGACTGACGTTGCGACCCTACGCAGCCGCGCCCGCCAGAACGTCGAAAACGGCGCCGTAACCGAAGGCTACGACGCCGACCGCGAAGAAATCATCCGCCTGCTCAACGCGTCGCTGGCCACTGAACTGGTCTGCGTGTTGCGCTACAAACGTCACTACTTCATGGCCAACGGCCTGAAAGCCAGCGTCGCCGCCGATGAATTCCTGGAGCACGCCACCCAGGAAGCGGAGCACGCCGACAAACTGGCCGAGCGCATCGTGCAATTGGGCGGTGAGCCGGAGTTCAACCCCGACCTGCTGTCGAAGAACTCCCACGCTCAATACGTGGCCGGCAACTCGCTGAAGGAAATGGTCTACGAAGACCTGGTGGCCGAACGGATTGCGGTGGACAGCTACCGCGAAATCATCCAGTACATCGGCGACAAAGACCCAACCACGCGTCGCATCTTCGAAGACATCCTGGCCCAGGAAGAAGAACACGCCGATGACATGGCGGATATTCTGCAGGACCTGTAAGTAGCTTCACTACGGTCCCTTGTGGGAGGGGGCTTGCTCTCGATAGCAATGTGTCATTCGGCAAATACGCCGACCGACATACCGCTAACGGGAGCAAGCCCCCTCCCACATTTAGTTTCGGGTTTCGTCAGTTACCTTTCACAGTTTTCGGCGCCTTGCCTTCCTTCATCTGCTGCAGCAACGGTGCACACTGGTTCGGCGCATCGCCACTGGGTGCTACCAGCGCCAGCAACCCTGCCGCCGGGCCGGCAATGACGCCCAGCGCGACCATCCCGGCACCGCGCAGGGCGAGCGGAATGGCCTTCACGCCGGCATTCGGCTTGATAAACGGACCATTGACGTACAGCGGCGAACGCAGAGAGAACAGGCGGAAGCCCTTCGACTCCGGCGTAATAGTCAGATCCAGCTGCTCGCTCGCCATGTTCGCGGTGCCATCGATGTAGATGATCGCGTTCTCGGTATCGAACACAAACAGGCGGGTCGTGGCCAGGCCAGTCTTGATGCCGAAGTCCGCCGCCGCGCAGTTGATCTTCACTTCCTTGTCACCAAACAGGCGGCCAATCACGTAGTTGCCCACATTGAGCCCGGCAATTTCCATCAGGCCTCGGCTGATGGCGCCGTCGTTGATGAGCATCTTCAGATCGCCGTTAGAGCTGCCCAGCAGCGCCGCCACGGAGTTACCGCGCCCGGCAATATCGGCATCGCCGTTGAGTTCACCAAAACTGGTTTTCATCGGCTCGAAAGTCGGGAACAGCTGTTTAAGCTTGAAGTTGCGCGCGGTGAGCTTGGCGCGCCCTTCCATCGGTACAGTGCGACCGTTCAAGCGGATTTGCGCATCCAGCTTGCCGCCAGCCACACCGAAACGCAGGGGCTCCAGGCTCAGTTCGCCGTCATTCAGCACCAGATGCGTGTAGAGGTCGGTGAAAGGCAGATCAGCACTGTGCACAATGCGTTTGCCGGTAAATTCCACGTCGGCGTCCATCTCGCGCCAGCGCTCGGTACGGAATTGTTCCACCGGCAGCACTTTGGTCGCCGGCTGCTTGCTTTCACCGCCACGGGCTTTTTGCTTGGCATTGGAGTCGGCACCGATCAACGGCGCCAGGTCGGTCATCAGCAGTTGGTTAGACACCAACGCGCCGCTGAGTTTGGGCCGTGGCTGGCTGGCGACGTAGGCCAGGTTGCCGTGGATGTCGCTGTCGCCAATCTTGCCGTTGAAGTTCTCGTAGCGAAATGAGGCGCCGCTGGCTTCATGCAGTTTGGCGATCAGGTGGCCGTCCGTGGAGTAGGCCGGCGAGTCTGGCAGGGTGACGCCGGTCAGCGGGTACAGGTTACCCAGGCTGCTGCCTGCGAGTTTCAAGCGCAAGTCCAGGGCGCCGAGGTTTAGCGGGTCGGTCAGGGTGCCGGCCAGGGCGATGCGGGTGTCGGCGATTTTCACCTGGGCCTGCAGCGGGAACGGCTTGGCCGCGTCCTGCAAGGCGAGCAGCCCGCCGATCTTGCCGGTGCCGTCGAGCTTCTGGCCGTGGTACTGGCCTTTGACTTTGAGCCCGAACGCGTAGTCCTGAGGCGCTGAGCCTTTTTCCAGGGCCTTCTTGGCATCGGCGTCACCCACGATCTCACCGAAGGGGATCGGTTTGCCCAGCGGGTCAATGATCACGTCGAGCTGGGTCTTGAGGGTCTGGTCATCAAGGGTCACGTGGCCTTTGTCGAACCCGATGGTGCCGATATCCACCACCCAGCTGGACGGCTCAGCGTTGGGGTCTTTGGGGTCGAACTTGAAGGTCCAGTTGGCGCGGCCATCGGCCAGGCGTTGCAGGTCGGCACTCGGTTCGATGAGGTCGATACGCGGGATCACCACACGCTGCAACAGCAACGCCAGAGGCGAAATGCGCAACTCAACGCGTTTGAGAGTGACCATTTGCGGCTTTTTCGACCAGTCGGGGTTGCCCAGGTTCAGGTCTTCGGCAATCACATGCGGCCACGGCACCCAAGCGCGCCAGCCACCTTCATCGGGCTCACGCGCCCACACCACCGCCAAGTTCCCATTGATGGCAAAGGTGCGGTGCAGTTCTTCGGAGATCTTGGCATTAAGCGTGGGTTTGATGCGGTTCCAGTCGAAGAACACCAGCACCAAGACCACCACGGCGATTAACAGAACGAAGCTGGCGCAGCTCCAAGCGACAATTTTACGAGTGCGCGTCATTGCACAGGACTCCTCAACACGGGTAGCTGAACTACAGCTCATAAGGCTACGACTGGCAAACCGTCTGTGGGTTTAACGCCATCGCCGATTTAGTCGCAAAAAGCCATTTTCCTGATCGAGCAGACAGGCTTGATCATCGACGGCGCACCATTGTTACCCACGTTCGTGTCGAAAATACCCACCTCAGTGCAAAACCGCGGGCTTGAGAGGTCCGCTCTAGAGCCTTCGGACAGAACAATCAATTCTGTTGATTATTACCATTGTGTTTATGAACTTTTATATCGACTTATCGAGAGTAGCATTGCCCCTGTACCCACTTTAACGCCCTCCCAAGGAGCAACCCGTATGAAACGTCAAATCCTCGCTACCGTTCTGCTGTCTGTCTTGGCTTCCAGTGCTTTTGCCCTGCCAGCCGCTGAACAAGCTACCCCACAGAACAAAGCTCAAGCCGTTCAATCCAGCCAAACCCTGGCTCGCAGCGGTTCGCAAGAAGACGAAAACCGTGACTACGCCAAAGGCGCTGTTGCAGAAAATGGTTCGGAACACGCCAACAAACGTGCTTATACCGAAGGCGTTGTCGAAGGTGGCCGTGATCGCCTGGAAGAGAAAGGCCTGGTAGAAGGCGGTGCTGACCAAGCCAACGACCGCGCTTACACCCAAGGTATTGCCGAAGGCGGTGCTGACCGTCTGCAAGAACTGCATCAAGCACAGAGTTAAGCCCGTGGTGACCCGGAAAAAAGCCCGATCAGCCGATCGGGCTTTTGCTTTTTCATAGATCGCCTCACACCTCCCCCCGCCAAGTTCGACGCCAGCGAAGCGGTTTTGCTAGAGTGCGTCGCTGTACTTGCCGACAAAGCCAACCCGACAATGCTGCCCCGCGCCGAACAGAAGCAACAGACCCGCCTTGCCTTGATGGACGCAGCCCGCCATCTGATGGAGTGTGGCCGTGGGTTCGGCAGCCTGAGCCTGCGCGAAGTGGCAAAGACCGCCGGAATCGTGCCGACCGGGTTCTATCGGCATTTTGACGACATGGACCAGCTTGGTCTGGTGTTGGTCAGCGAAGTCGGCCAGACATTTCGCGCCACGATTCGCCTGGTACGTCACAACGAGTTCGTCATGGGCGGCATCATCGATGCGTCCGTGCGGATCTTCCTCGATGTGGTCTCGGCCAATCGATCGCAATTTCTTTTCCTGGCCCGCGAACAATACGGCGGTTGCCTGGCGGTGCGGCAAGCCATCGGCGCGCTGCGCGAAGACATCACCAGCGACTTGGCGGCTGACCTCACGCTGATGCCCAAGCTCCAGCACCTGGATGCCGAGGGTTTGCACGTAATGGCCGACCTGATCGTCAAGAGCGTGTTTGCCACTCTGCCCGACATCATCGACCCACCCGCCCAGGCGCTGCCTGCCCACCTCACGCCTCAGGCGAAAATCACCCAGCAACTGCGCTTTATCTTTATCGGCCTCAAGCATTGGCAAGGGCTGGGCAGTACCGAGTAAGCCCATCAGCCTGCCGTGCGGGATTCCACATCCTGATATTGCATAGGCCAAGTTTCTAAAATCGCCAGCAAGCAAGAGATGAAGGAAACTTCATACGAAAGGTGGCGGACCTCGACGCAAAACGCCCACATCCAGTGCTATAAATTCCATCACGCACCAAATTGAAACACGTCCGGAATGAGCGAATGCCCTATTCGGTGGCATGACGGTGCCTACTTACAGGGTTTTCCTACTCACGGGCGTGATTGGCAAGCCCCTTGCTCTAGCTCTTTTATCGCTCATAGCTGGAAGCCTCCTGATGCTGGTGATCCACCGCCGAATCGCCCCCCAAGCCCTCTGGGCCGCTGAACTGCTGCTGAATTTCGAAGCACGCAGCAAAAGCCGGCTGCGCTGTTTCAGTGCCGATGGCGAAGACGTCGGCCTGTTTCTGGAGCGCGGCCAGCCGCCGTTGCACGATGGCGAATGCCTACAGGCTGAAGACGGACGTGTCGTACGCGTCATCGCTCGCCCTGAACACCTGCTGCACGTCACCTGCAGCAACGCGTTTGAACTGACCCGAGCGGCCTATCACCTCGGCAACCGTCATGTGGCGTTGCAAGTCGGCGATGGCTGGCTGCGCCTGCTGGACGACTACGTGCTAAAAGCCATGCTCGAACAACTGGGCGCACATACAGAAACCATCGAAGCTCCGTTCCAACCGGAACACGGTGCCTATGGCGGTGGTCATCATCATTCGCGCCATGGCGACGAAGACTTCAACTACCCGCCCAAGCTGCACCAGTTCGGCGTGCGTCTATGAACCCAGCCTGGGCGCTGTTGCGCCTGGCCAGTCCGCAGTTGCCGATTGGTGGCTACAGCTATTCACAAGGCCTGGAGATGGCAGTCGAGAACGGCCGCGTCAATGATGCCGCCAGCGCCCGACGCTGGATCAGCGACCAGTTGCTGCTCAACCTTGCGCGCTTCGAAGCGCCGCTGCTGCTCGCCCATTGCCGCGCGGCAGCCGAGCAGAACTGGCCACACCTGGCGCAATTGTGCGAAGAGCACCGTGCCAGCCGCGAGACGCGCGAGCTGTATCAGGAAAGCCGCCAAATGGGCTACTCCCTGCAACAACTGCTCAATGGCTTGCCGGAGCTGGACGACGCCTCGCGTACATTTGTGCAGCAATGCGCCGAACCGCACCTGGCCCTGGGCTGGGCTCTGGCGGCGCGCGCCTGGCATATCAGCCCGGATGACGCCCTCGCCGCCTGGCTATGGAGCTGGCTGGAAAACCAACTCGCCGTGTTGATGAAGACGTTGCCGTTGGGCCAGCAGGCCGCCCAGCGCCTGACCAGCGAACTGCTGCCGCTGTTGCAACAAGCCCAGCAAGACGCCGGCCGCATCCCCCCCAACCATTTCGGCAGCGCCGCGTTCGGCCTGTCCCTGGCGTGCATGGCCCATGAGCGCCAGTACAGCCGCTTGTTTCGTAGCTAGGGCCTTAAATTTTGGAGAAGCACATGAACAGACAACCTCTGCGTGTTGGCATCGGCGGCCCGGTGGGCTCCGGCAAGACGGCCCTGACCTTGGCGCTGTGCCTGGCCTTGCGCGATCGCTACAACCTGGCCGTAGTGACCAACGACATCTATACCCGCGAAGACGCCGATTTCCTGGTGCGCAACCAGGCCTTGGCGCCTGAACGCATCATCGGCGTGGAGACCGGTGGCTGCCCGCACACGGCGATCCGCGAAGATGCCTCGATCAACCTCGAGGCGGTGGACCAACTCAACCGCCGCTTCCCCGGCCTGGACCTGATCCTGGTGGAGTCCGGCGGCGACAACCTGTCGGCGACTTTCAGCCCGGAGCTGTCAGACCTGACCCTCTATGTGATCGATGTATCGGCCGGCGACAAGCTGCCACGCAAAGGCGGGCCCGGTATTTGCAAATCCGATCTGCTGGTGATCAACAAAATCGACCTGGCGCCGTTGGTAGGCGCCTCGCTTGAGCTGATGAACAGCGACACCCAGCGCATGCGCAACGGCAAACCCTTTGTGTTCAGCAACCAGAAAACCGGCGTCGGCCTGGATGAAATCGTCGCCTTTATCGAACGTCAGGGCCTGCTGACTGCTGCCTGATCCCCCCCTAAAAAAGGAGCCTGTTCATGAGTCTTAACAAACTTCTCGCAACCGCTGCATTGCTACTCGCCCCGGCCCTCGCCTTCGCTCACCCTGGGCATGGCGATAACGGGCTGGTGGCCGGTATCAGCCACCCGTTGGGCGGCATCGATCACTTACTGGCCATGGTCGCGGTCGGCCTGTGGGCGGCGCAGCAAAAAGGCAACGCGCGCTGGGCATTGCCTTGCGCCTTTGTCGGCACCATGTTGATCGGCGGCCTGCTGGGTTTTGAAGGCCTGCAGTTGCCGGCGCTCGAAAGCGGGATTGCTGCATCGGTGCTGGCGCTGGGCCTGGCCGTGGCGCTGGCGCTACGGCCGCCGCTGTTCGTGGCCGTCGGCGCCACAGCCTTGTTCGCGCTGTTTCATGGTGTAGCACATGGTTTGGAGCTGCCGGACATGTCCAGCCCTTGGGCGTATGCGGCCGGTTTCGTGGGCGCAACGGCAATGTTGCATGCGGCCGGGTATGCGGTGGTGCGTTTCCTGCCGGCGGCGGCTGCACCGTTGGTGCGGGTAGCAGGTGCGGCTTCGGCGGCGACTGGGGTTTGGTTGCTGGCGGGCTGATTTTCAGCGCTGCTGAGGGCCTCTTCGCGAGCGAGCCCGCTCCCACATTTAACCGCGTCCTCCGATTGGAATGCGGTCGAATGTGGGAGCGGGCTTGCTCGCGAAAGCGGTCTCAAAACCACCATCTATCCCAAGCCTGCTACCATGCGCGCCTACACCCCTGCCGTGACGACGCCAGCCGATGCCCATCGCTCCAAACTCCGCCTCCCAGCCTTCGTTGAATGCCGTGCTCACGCACTTCCATGACCTGATCGTGCCGCTCTGGCAGGGCCCGGGCTGGAATGCCGAGTTGGCGTTGCCGTATGAGGCTCTGGACGCTAATCACACGCCATTGCCCCCGCAGCGCTACCGCGCCATGGCCTGTGCCCGGCAGCTGTACCTGTTTGCCAGCCTGATCGGCAAGCCCGGTTCGGCCTTCGCCGAAGAGCGCGCGGCGGCGCTGTTTCGTTCCCTGCAACGGCACTTCCATGACGCCGAGCACGGTGGCTGGTTCTACAGCATCGACGCCCACGGCAAGCCGCTGGACAAGCGCAAAGACCTCTACACCCACGCCTTCATCATCTTCGCCTGCGCCCACTACTGGGCCAAAGTGCGTGAGCCGCTGGTGGAGTCGGTGCTCGATGCGGCCCTGGAAGTGGTCGCCGAACGCTTCGCCACCGGCGACGGCCTTTACGAAGCGGTGTTGGAACGCAACTGGTCGTCCCTCAAGTCCGGCCCCCTGCAAAACCCGCTGATGCACCTCGCCGAAGGCTTCCTCGCCACGCTGGCCGTGCGTGAGGACGCCATTACGCAAGATGCGCTGCTGGACCTCGCTAGCGCGATGCAGAAGCGCTTCATCGACCGCCAGCACGGCGTGATGATGGAGAAACCGCTGGGCGCTGTGGATAACTGGTTTGAGCCAGGCCACCAGTTCGAATGGTTCTTTTTGCTGGAATCGTCAGACGTACTGCGCAGCACACCGTTGCATGCGTCGCTGACGCGGGCGTTTGCCTACGCCGAGCTCAAGGGTGTGGATAAACTCAGCGGTGCGGTCAGCGGCATGCTCGCCCTGGATGGCAGCGTGCGCGACGGCACTCAGCGAATCTGGGCCCAGGCTGAATACCTGCGCGCACTGACCTTGCGACCGGGCAGTGAAGCGGTGCTGCAACGCCAATTGCTGGCGCTGCAACAGCACTTCCTGCATGACAAAGGCTGGCACGAATGCCTGGACGCCAAGGGCGCCGTGAGCCGACGGGATATGCCGTCGACCACGCCGTATCATTTGGCGACCTGCTATCAAGGCCTGATCCAGCATCTCGGCTGATTTTCAGGGCCTCATCGCAGGCAAGCCAGCCCCCACATTCGACTGCATTCCAACGGTAGGACACGGTTAAATGTGGGAGCGGGCTTGCTCGCGAAAGCCTCCCCTCGGTCTAACTGACTGTCACGCAATCCACTTGCGATCCCCGGTAAAACTGATCGTCAGCCAGCGCGCCGCATCCGGCGTGCCGAGCCCTGTGGATATTTCTTCACGCAGCCCATCGAGGGTCGCGACGTTATCCACCGGGTAATCCGCCGGCAACACCACATGAATCTCGATAAATCGCGCCCGCCCGTGCTTTTGCACGTAGGACACGTAGTCGTCGAAACCATGCTTGGCCTGGGCCGCGTCCATCACTTCGCGCACCTTGTCGTCCAAGTGGTCCGGGGCAATCCCCAGCACTTCGCGCAACGCCGGGCGCAGGATCTTGAACGCCGGAGCCAGCATGCTCAGGGCCAGCAGAATTAGAATCAGCGGGTCGACATACACCGCCCACTCGCCATAGCCCTGGGACTTGAGCAACAGCGCGGCAAGAAAGCTGATCAGCAAGCCCACCGAGAGCATCGCGTCCACCAGCCAACTGATGTTGTCGAACTGGATCAACGAGGATTTCAGTTTGCGATTGCGGTAGCGCACGTAGAAGAAGTAGCCGAATTCGACGACGGTAAACACCGCCGCGTAAACGATCACCAGCCCTAACTCAATCTCGCGCCCGCCATTGATAATACCGAACACACCGTTGAGAAACGCGTAGATGGCGATCAGCAGCAAAAAGCTGCCTTCGATCAGCAATACCATCGGCTCCAGGTGCCAGTAACCAAACTGGAAGCGCTCGTTGCTTTTCTTGGCGATCAGCTTGGCCGTGATCAGCATCAACACCTTGATGGCGGTGGCGATCAGCGAGAAAAAGCCGTCGAATAGAATGGATTGGGCGCCAGACATCACACCCGTGACAATCCCGGCGATCGCAACAGCGAACATCAGGATGGTCGATTGTTTGAGCAGTGCCTGCTCACCTCGGTTACTCACATTTCCTCCCGTCAAAACCTTTAAACCGCACAGCGCGGAGGGGTTTTCCGGAGTGGAGTGTACCTTATGTCCTGTTTTGGCCGATTTGACGCCTTCGCGACGGTGCGACGACTCGACAAGCCCACTCCCACATTTTGACCATGTGAACCCGATCAAATGTGGAAGCTGGCTTGCCTGCGATGGGCGCGACTCGGTCTAAAGCCTTACTTAGCCCCACGCTCAATCGCAAATCCTGCCCAAGTCTGGCTCACCGGCATCAGCTCCAACCGATTGATATTCACGTGCGCCGGGGTGTTAAGCACCCAGAAAATGGTATCGGCGATGTCCTGCGGCTGGATCGGCTCAGCACCGGCATAGGTCGCGTCGTAACGCGCCTGGTCACCACCGAAGCGCACCAGCGAAAACTCGCTCTCGCACAGGCCAGGCTCGATGTTGGTCACGCGCACGCCGGTGCCTTGCAGGTCGCAACGCAGGTTCAACGAGAACTGCTTCACGAACGCCTTGGAGCCGCCATACACGTGGCTGCCCGGGTACGGGTAGCTGCCAGCGATAGAGCCGAGGTTGATGATCCCGGCGCCACGGCCATGCGCGATCAGGCGTGGCAGCAACAGGCTGGTGGTGGTCAGCAGGCCTTTGATGTTGGTGTCGACCATGGTTTCCCAATCGTCGAGGCTGCACTTGGGCGCCGGGTCGGTGCCCACGGCCAGGCCCGCGTTGTTGATCAGGCCACGCAGTTTGGCGAACGATGGCGGCAGGTTGGCGATGGCGTCCTCCATGCCCTTGCGGTCACGCACGTCCACGACCAGGCCGTGCACTTCAGTCTGCTTGGAAAGCTCTTCAACCAAGGCATTCAAACGTTCGGCACGGCGGCCAGTGAGCACCAGTTTCCAGCCGGCGTCGGCAAAACGACGGGCGCATGCCTCGCCGAAACCTGAGGTGGCGCCAGTAATAAACAGCGTGTCGGACATGGTGTTCTCCTTGCGGGCATCGGGAAAAAGTTGCCAGCAGAATGCCCTTACGCCGCGATTGCGGCAACCGCTGTGCACCCACCTTCATGCACACCTGATCACTATTTAACCACGCAGAGCAAAGCCTTGTAGAACGTGGCCTGCAGCGATATGCGCGCAGGTTATCCACAACTGCGCCCACAGTCTTTGGGGGCAAGTGTAAAAAGCCCAAACCCGCTGTGTACAAGGCCTGCAGGCAGTTTTAGAAAGTTTTTTGCTTGACCTTGGGCGGGGCATATGTAGCCCCATGTGAAGAGGAAAAATCTGAGCGATGGCTCCAGGCCAGTCATTCCGGCCTCTGCGGCCGTCTTTCCAGAGTTTAGTCACAGACTTATCCACAGGCTGAATGGACATGAATCGGTCATATACCTGTGTCTTTAAACAGGTTGACAAAATCCTTGCAGGGTCACGAAAAAACCGCTGATCAGAAAACAACCACCAGGCTACAAGCCACGTAGCGAAAGGCTTTCAGCCAGCTACTCCCACGTTACCCACAGCCGGTTCCACAGCGAATGGGGACAAGTCAAAACGGTGACAAAACAGGGATTTGCGGCGGCTATATGTCGCGCTTTGGAGGGCGGCTGGATTTGTTTTCCACAATTTCGAAAGCGACCCAAAAACAAATGTGGGAGGGGGCTTGCTCCCGATAGCAATTTGTCAGCCCGCACTTCGCAAACTGACACTCCACTATCGGGAGCAAGCCCCCTCCCACAGGGGTCATGCGTCAAAATTTGAGATCAGTGACCGCCCAGATAGGCGTTACGCACCTCTTCATTCACCAGCAACTCCTTACCGGTACCCGTCAGGCGAATCTCGCCGTTAACCATCACATAAGCCCGGTCCGACAAGCGCAATGCATGGTTGGCGTTCTGCTCCACGAGGAAGATGGTCATCCCGGTCGCCGCCAGTTCACGCAGGGTGGCGAAGATCTGCTTCACCACAATCGGCGCCAGGCCCAGGCTCGGTTCGTCCAGCAGCAACAGCTTGGGCCGGCTCATCAGCGCGCGAGCGATGGCGAGCATTTGCTGCTCTCCCCCGGACATGGTCATGGCGCGCTGTGTGCGCCGCTCCTTGAGCCGCGGGAACAGTTCGAACATGCGCTGCATATCTTCCTGGGCGAATTTGTCACCAATCGGAATGGTCCCCATCAGCAGGTTTTCCTCGACGGTCATGTCGGGGAACACCCGCCGCCCTTCCGGCGACTGCGCAATGCCGTTGGAGGCAATGTAGTGGGACGACTTGTGAGTAATGTCGACGCCGTTATAGAGAATCTGACCGGACTCGGCGCGTGGCTGGCCGAAGATCGACATCAGCAACGTGGATTTACCCGCGCCGTTGGAGCCGATCAGGCTCACGGTTTCACCTTCGTTAATGTGCAGCGAGACTTTTTTCAGGGCTTGGATCGGGCCGTAAAACACATCCAGGTCCTTCATTTCGAGGATAGGCGCACTCATACCAGCTCCTCTTCGTCTGCGCCCAGGTAGGCGGCAATCACTTTCGGGTCATTGCGGATCGCTTCCGGGCCGCCTTCGGCAATCACGTTGCCGTGGTCGAGTACCACGATGTGATCGGAAATACTCATCACCATGCCCATGTCATGTTCGATCAGCACCACCGTGAGATCGTGTTCGTCGCGCAGCAGGCGAATCATCGCGCTGAGCGCTTCGGTTTCCTGCGGGTTAAGGCCCGCTGCCGGTTCATCCAGGCAGATGATCTGCGGCCGGGTGCACATGGCACGGGCGATTTCCAGGCGGCGCTGCTGGCCGTAGGAAAGCTCACCGGCCAGGCGGTTGGCGCAGTCCACCAAGTCGACCACTTCCAGCCAATAGAACGCATGGTCGAGGGCATCGCTTTCGGCCTTACGGTAGCCCTTGGTGTTGAGGATGCCCGCGAGCATGTTGCGGTTGACCCACATGTGTTGGGCCACCAGCAGGTTTTCCAGTACCGACATTTCCTTGAATAGGCGAATGTTCTGGAAGGTCCGCGCCAGGCCTGCGCGGTTCACCAGGTGGGTGCCACCGAACATCTTGTAGTACACGCGGCTGAAGAAGCTTTTTGGCGACACGAAGTCGGCAGCTTTGAACCGCTCGCCAAGCAGCTGGATCACGTTGGTCTGCTTGCCCCGCACGTTGAGTTCGATCTTGCCGCCACTGGCTTTGTAGAAGCCAGTGAGGCAGTTGAACACGGTGGTCTTGCCGGCGCCGTTGGGGCCAATCAAGGCGAAGATCGAGTTGCGTTTGACCTTGAGGCTCACATCGCTCAAAGCCTTGATGCCACCGAAGTGCATCATCAAATGTTCGACGGAGAGCACGACTTCTTTGCTCATGGCGCCACTCCTTTACGTGGGGTCACACCGGTTCGGCTGATCCGAATCAGGCCACGTGGCCGCCAGATCATCATCACCACCATCAATACGCCAAACAGCAGCACGCGGTACTCGGAGAAGCTGCGCAGCAGTTCAGGCGCAACCGTCAACACGAACGCCGCGATCACTACGCCGACCGTCGAG
The DNA here is from genome assembly GCF_052850675.1 of Pseudomonas sp. 1152_12. Lineage (NCBI taxonomy): Bacteria > Pseudomonadati > Pseudomonadota > Gammaproteobacteria > Pseudomonadales > Pseudomonadaceae > Pseudomonas > Pseudomonas sp. 1152_12. The sequence continues at coordinate 143,203 of NZ_VXCW01000004.1, forward strand.
CCCATGCCGCCCAATACCACGATGGCCAGGATCAACGCCGACTCGAAGAAGGTGAACGACGATGGGTTGACGAAGCCCTGGTAGCTGGCAAAGAACACCCCGGCCAGGCCGGCCGTGGACGCGCCGATGGTAAACGCCGAAAGCTTGACCAGCACGTGGTTCAGCCCCATGGAACGGCAGGCGATTTCATCTTCGCGCAAGGCTTCCCAGGCGCGGCCGACCGGCATACGGGTCAGGCGATGCTTGATGTACAGCACGGCCAGCACCACCAGGAACAGCACGATGTAGATGAACATGAACTTGATGTTGGGGTTGTAATCGAGGCCGAAGAACTCGTGGAACGGAATCCCACCGTCCTTCGCTTTACGCCCGAACTCAATGCCCAGAAACGTTGGCGAAGGCACCGGCATGCCGTTCGGGCCGCCGGTAAACGACAGCCAGTTATTCAGCACCAGCCGGATGATTTCACCGAAGCCCAAGGTCACGATGGCCAAATAGTCACCGTGCATGCGTAGCACCGGGAACCCGAGTATGCACCCCGCTAACGCCGCAGCAATGGCCGCCAACGGCAGCACGCTCCAGAAGCCCAGGCCCAGGTATTGATAACCCAGTGCCAGGCCATAGGCACCAATGGCGTAGAACGCCACGTAACCCAGGTCGAGCAAGCCGGCCAATCCCACCACGATGTTCAGGCCCAGGCCGAGCAACACGTAAATCAGCCCAAGGATCACCACGGTCAGCAGGTACTTGTTGGCGAAGATCGGGAACACGATGGCGATCACGATCAGCGCCGGAATGATCCAGCGCAGGCGTGATTTATAGTCCGGCGCCAGCACGTGAACACCGGAGCTACTGCTCTCGAAACCCTGCAGAATCTTCAGCCCCTTGGGAGTTTGCAGGAACAGGCTGAGGGCAAAACGGCCGGCCATTACGATGGCGACCAGAATGGCCACGCGCGCCGGTTGCAGGTTGAAGCTGTAGCCGTCGAGGACCACGCCGACGATCGGACCGAACACGATCAACGAAATCAGCCCGGCGAGGACCGCATCGACCACACTTTTCTTGATATCGATAGATTTGGCAGCAGACATGTTTACACCTTCGCCACGAGCGGACGACCAAGCAGGCCCTGAGGACGGAAAATCAGAATCACCACCAGCAGTGAGAAACTGAACACGTCTTTGTAGTCAGAGTTGATCAACCCCGAGAACAGCGACTCGGAGATACCCAGGATGATCCCGCCGAGCATGGCCCCAGGCAGGGAACCAATGCCGCCGAGTACCGCTGCGGTAAATGCCTTGATGCCGATGATGAAGCCGGCGTAGAAGTCGAACGTGCCGTAGTTCAGGGTAATCAACACGCCAGCGAGGGCAGCCATGGCGGCACCGATGACAAACACGTAGGAGATTACGCGGTCGGTGTTGATGCCAAGGATGGACGCCATCTTGCGGTCTTGCTGGGTGGCACGGCACATGCGGCCGAGCTTGGTGTATTTGATGATATAGGTCAGCAGCCCCATGCCGAGAAACGCGGCCACCAGGATGAACACCTTGGTGTAGGTCAACTGCACGAACCCAGTGCCGATATCGACGCGCCAGGCGCCGGCCAGCAGGGTTGGAATGCCTTGTTGTTTCGCACCCTGGGCGATCTGCGCGTAGTTCTGCAGGATCAGGGAGATACCGATGGCGCTGATCAGCGGTGCCAGTCGGGTGGAGTTACGCAGCGGCTTATAGGCGACACGCTCGATGACCCACCCGTAAACGCCGGTGACGACCACGGTAAAGATCAAGGTGCCGAGGATGAGCAGCGGGAAGGATTCGATGCCGAAGTAAGCCAGCAGTGCCAGACTGATCGCCGCGAGGTAAGCGGAAATCATATAAACCTCGCCGTGGGCGAAGTTGATCATGCCAATGATGCCATAGACCATTGTGTAGCCGATGGCGATCAGGCCATAGACCGACCCGAGGGTCAGGCCATTGACCAGTTGCTGCAGGAAAATACCATCCATAACGCAATCTCACGCGGTGAGCACCTGCACACCAGTGGGTGTGCGGCGCTTCTGGAGGAAAAGACAGATCTGTTGCCGGTCAGGGGCAGGCAACCAAGTTCCTTGTGGGAGCTGGCTGGCGCCCACACACACCCGGCGCCCACAAGGTTCAGGGGTGCCGGGTAGATCGCGTGATTACTTCTGCTTTTCCAACTGGTGGTATTTGCCGTCTTTATCCCACTGATAAACCACGTAGTCGGAGATTTTCAGGTCGCCCTTGGCGTCCCAATTTTTCTCGCCCATCACGGTCTTGACCGGGTGCGATTTCAGCCATTTGGCCGCGTCTTCGCCTTTGTTGGACTTGGCGCCATTGAAGCCAGCGGCCAAGGCCTGGAGCGAGGCATAGGCGTACAGGGTGTAGCCTTCAGGTTCGGTGCCATTTTTGCGGAACTCTTCCACAACGGTCTTGCTGTCTGGCAGCAGGCGCGGGTCGGCGCCGAAAGTCATGTAGACGCCGTCTACGTATTGCGCGCCGCCCGCAGTGGCGACCAGTTCGTCGGTGACAATGCCGTCATCGGACATGAACTTGACGTCTTTGAGGCCCGCTTCGCGGATTTGGCGAACCAGTGGACCGGCTTCCGGGTGCAGGCCGCCGAAGTACACCACGTCAGCACCGGTGGAGCGGATTTTGGTGACCAACGCGCTGAAATCTTTCTCGCCACGGGTCAGGCCTTCTTCCAGCACCGGCTTGACGCCGCGCTTGGTCAACTGCTGAGCGGTGGCGTCAGCCAGGCCCTTGCCGTAGGTGTCCTTGTCGTTGATAACGGCGACTTTCTTGCCCTTGAGCACGTCGACGATGTAGTCGCCAGCGACAATGCCTTGCTGGTCGTCACGCCCGCACATACGGAACACAGCGCTCAGGCCACGCTCGGTCACCTGTGGGTTGGTGGAACCCGGGGTGATCATGATGATGCCAGCATCGGCATACACCTCGGAAGCCGGAATGGTGTTGGATGAGCAGAAGTGCCCGACCACGCCGATCACTTTGTCCTGGTCTGCCAGGCGGTTGGCGACAGCCACAGCCTGCTTCGGCTCACAGGCGTCGTCGCCGGCCACCAGTTTGATCTGCTCGCCGTTGATCCCGCCAGCCTTGTTGATCACATCGGCTGCCGCTTGGGCACCCTTCATGTACTGCTCACCGAAAGCTGCGTTGGCACCCGTCATCGGGCCCGCCACGCCAATCTTCACATCAGCTTGAACAAACGTAGAAACACCCAGCGCCGTTGCAACGGCGAGGGCCAGAAAACCTTTCTTGTAAAACGTCTGGGACATGAGTGGTGCTCCGAGGTTTTTGTTTATTGGCACTACGAATTCAATGCAAACCTTCAACTGAAACTTTCAGAGAAAGCCAAGAGCAAGGCGCGTGCCATTACGTTTTTATTCTTCAAAAAGACACGGTGTCATTGTTATTACAGGCGTTTCGCCGCCTTTTGCCAGGACGTGCAACCGTCTAGCATCTAGAGGTGCAACCAATGGCCCCAAAAAGTACAACCCTGATAGGTCATACCTGCAACCAAGCGGATAAACGACAGTTCCTGCACCTGTAACAATGTGCGTAACGGAACTGCACATTTACAGTGCGTGATTGCTACAACTTGCACCAATACAGATTAGTAGCCTGCTAAGAAAATGCAGGCTTCTGACAGGTATTTCGCTGATCAGATCACGATCCGCAGGCATTGGCCCGCGTGATACAGCGAAAATCCGGCCTCATACAGGCAACTGCGCAACCCTGCCCCGGCCAACGGCTGCATAGGCGCAAAAGGAATCGGCAAGGCCTGGGGGTTCTGGTGACACAAATAGTCGGCAAATGCCTTGCCCACGACGCTGCCGGTGGTCACACCTCGCCCGTTATAGCCCGTTACGGCTACCACGCCTGGCGCCGGTTCGAACAGGCGCATCAGATGGTCCGGCGTGAAGGCGATACAGCCGGTCCAGGTGTATTCCCACTGCACCGAGTTGAGGTACGGGAAGTAATGCTGCTGCACCCGATCGGCCCATGCTTTGAGGAACCACGCCGGTTTCTGGTTACCATTGCCCAGGCTACCGAGTAACAAACGACCGTCAGCATCGCGGCGGATGCTGCTCAACACCTGGCGCGTGTCCCAAGAGCCCTGCCCGCCGGGGAGGATTTGTTGGGCGGCGGCGTCCGTCAGCGGGGCCGATGCGACCTGGTAGTAATAACCGGGGAAGAAATTGCGCCGTAATTCTGTCCATTCACCTTCGGTGTAGGCATTCGAGGCGATGACCACCTGTGCAGCTTGCACCGAGCCCTGCGCGGTTTGCACCGACCAGGCTGCGCCCTGGCGCTCCAGTTGGGTGACGGGGGAATGGTCGAAAAGCTGCCCGCCCAGGCTAACCGCCGCATTCGCCAAACCACTGGTGTAAGCCATTGGGTTCAAGGTGCCAGCACGCCGATCCAGCAGGGCAGCGGCGATCTTTTTAGTCCCCGTGGCCTGTTCGCAGGCCTGTCCGGTCAGCAGCTCAACCGGCGCGCCACGGCGCTTCCACTGTTCTTCACGACTGCGTAAATCCGCCTCGCCACGGGCGTTGTGCGCCATGTGCAAGGTGCCCTCGCGGCGCAATTGGCAATCGATGTTGTATTTGTCGATCAAGCTGAACACCAGCGACGGCGCCGCGCCCAACATGCGGTTGAGCTGGCTGCCCACCGCTTCGCCGAAACCGGCTTCGATCTCATCCGGGGGAATCCACAGGCCAGCGTTGACCAGCCCGACGTTACGCCCCGAACCGCCATGGCCGGTGCGATGGGCCTCCAGCACGGCGACGCTTTTGCCCTGTTCCAGCAAGTGAATGGCCGCCGACAAACCGGTAATCCCGGCGCCGATCACGCACACATCCACCTTGACCTCGCCCTTGAGCACAGCGCGATCCGGCCGGCCAGGGGTAAGGTGTTCCCACAAACATGCTTCGCGTAATGGCATTGCCAGACTCCGGAGAGGACCTAACAAACATCTATTTTTTAAATTGTGAACCCAATCAACTGTGGGAGCGGGCTTGCTCGCGAGTGCGGTGTGTCAGGTAATAGACTCATAACTGATCCACCGCATTCGCGAGCAAGCCCGCTCCCACATTTTGAGCCACTGCGACTCAAGGAAATCAGTCGAACGTAATACCCTGCGCCAGCGGCAATTCCAGCGAATAGTTCACGGTATTGGTCTGACGACGCATGTACCCGCGCCACGCATCCGACCCCGACTCACGCCCGCCACCGGTCTCTTTCTCGCCGCCAAACGCGCCGCCGATTTCCGCGCCGCTCGGACCGATGTTGACGTTAGCAATGCCGCAGTCACTGCCCACCGCCGACATGAACTGCTCGGCTTCACGTACATCGGTAGTGAAGATGCACGACGACAGGCCTTGCGGCACGGCGTTGTTCAGGCGCAGGGCTTCGGCGAAGTCGCTGTAGCCGATCACATACAGAATCGGTGCGAAGGTTTCGGTGCACACCACGTCGCTTTGCTCCGGCATTTCCACAATCGCCGGCGACACGTAATAGGCATTCGGGAATTTATCTTCCAACTGTCGCTTGCCACCGAATACCTTGCCGCCTTCGCTCAAGGCTTGCTCCAGGGCATCCTGCATGTTTTCAAAGCCGTGTTTGTCGATCAGCGGGCCGATCAGGTTGCCTTCCAGTGGGTGGCCGATGCGCACCTTGGAATAGGCGGCCTTGAGGCGGGTGACGATTTCTTCTTTGACCGACTCATGGGCGATCAGCCGACGCAAGGTGGTGCAACGCTGGCCAGCGGTGCCGACGGCGCTGAACAGGATGGCGCGTACGGCCATGTCCAGGTCGGCGCTAGGGCCGAGGATCATCGCGTTGTTGCCGCCCAACTCGAGAATGCTGCGGGCAAAACGCGCAGCGACTTTGGGCGCCACTTCGCGGCCCATGCGGGTGCTGCCGGTGGCGCTGATCAGCGCCACGCGTGGGTCGTCCACCAGTGCAGCACCGGCGTCACGGCCGCCAATGATCACTTGGCTCAGGTACTCGGGCGCATCGGTAAATTTCTTCAGCACGCGCTCGAACAGTGCCTGGCACGCCAGGGCGGTCAGCGGGGTCTTTTCCGACGGCTTCCAGATCACGGCGTTGCCGCACACCAGCGCCAGCGTGGTGTTCCACGCCCACACGGCCACCGGGAAGTTGAAGGCGCTGATCACGCCGACCACGCCCAGCGGGTGCCAGGTTTCTCGCATGTGGTGGCCCGGGCGCTCGGATGCGATGGTCAAGCCGTACAACTGGCGGGACAGGCCGACGGCGAAGTCGCAAATGTCGATCATTTCCTGCACTTCACCCAACCCTTCCTGGGTGATCTTGCCGGCTTCCCAGGACACCAGCTCACCCAAGTCGGCCTTGTATTCGCGCAGTACGTCACCGAACTGGCGCACCAGCTCGCCACGACGCGGTGCCGGCACCTTGCGCCAAGCCTCGAATGCATGCTCGGCGCGACTGACCTGTTGCTCCACCTCAGCGGCACCTTCCCAGTGCACGCTGGCGATACGGCTGCCATCAATCGGTGAATGCACGGGTTGTTTCCCCGACTGGTACAGCGCCGGGTTTACCCCGAGACGATCAAGCAATGCGGCAACCATGGGTCACTCCTTCAATCTCAAACAAAAAATTCGCGCCGCCACAGACACGGCGATCCAGGCCTTATTTGTAGCTGGCCCAAGACTTGCCAACAAACGACGATTAGGCGAGATATCATTCCGTTTATTCATGCAAAGAATAAAAAGAGGCGTGCCGTGCTGAACAAAAGACATTTGCCCTCGATCACCGCCCTGCAGTGTTTCGAAGCCGCCACCCGCCACCTGAGCTTCACCCGCGCTGCCGAGGAACTGAACCTGACGCAAAGCGCGGTGAGCAAGCAGGTGGCGCAGTTGGAAGAATTGCTCCAGCACCTGCTGTTTCGCCGCGTGCGCCGACGCTTGCAGATGACCCCGGCGGGCGATTTGTACCTGGTGGAAGTGCGCAAGATCCTCACCCAGGTGGAGATGTCCACTCACTACTTGCGCTCCTACGGCGGCGAGACCGAAGTGCTGCGCGTGTCCACGCCCTACACCTTTGGCGCACGCTGGCTGGTGCCGCGCCTCAAGGGCTGGCGCCTGCGTCACCCGCAAATCCATTTGGACCTGTGCAACGAACAGGAACCGGACGAGTTGCTGCAAGGCAAGGCTGACATGGCGTTCTATTTCGGCCAAGGCTCACGGCCTGGCACCGAGAGCCTGAAACTGTTCAGCGAGGAGTTGGTGCCGGTGTGCGCGCCGGAAAGCCTGCCCGCGCAGCCGTTCACCGACCCCACGCAACTGAGCGACCTGGTGCTGCTACAAAACGCTTCTAGGCCTCAGGGCTGGCATGACTGGTTCGCCAGCCAGGGCTTCCACACCGAGCACAGCTACCATGGGCCGCGTTTCGACACCTTCTATATGTGCATTCGCGCAGCGCAGGTGGGCTGCGGGGTGGCGCTGCTGCCGCGTTTTTTGGTGGAAGAAGAACTGGCCGACGGCAAGCTAGTGATTCCTTGGCAGCATGCATTGCCGAGCCAGGATGCGTATTACCTGGCGTATCCGGAGCATTCGGCGGAAGTGCCCAAGGTTCGGGACTTTGTGAAGTGGATGATGGAGCAGGTTGAACCTGTTTGAGCCACGTCGCCCGACATGCCGCCTTCGCGAGCAAGCCCGCTCCCACATTGGAATGCATTTCAAGTGTGGGAGCGGGCTTGCTCGCGAAGGCGCCAGTGGCCACAACAAAGGTCCCAATATGAAAAAACGCTGGCAAAACCACACAGGTCTATGCGCCACTAGCGCCATTCCTTAATTGTGCGTAAAGGTCGGCGCCCATCGCCGACCCGTCTGGAGATTCCCGTTATGAGCGAGAGTGTGTTTGCCGATCGCATCGTGCAGAACCTGCTCGACACCGACTTCTACAAGCTGACCATGATGCAGGCGGTGCTGCACAACTACCCGAACGTGGAGGTTGAATGGGAGTTTCGTTGCCGCAACAGTGAAGACCTGCGCCCGTACCTGGCGGAAATTCGTTACCAGATCGAGCGCCTCGCCGAACTGAGCCTGAGCCCGGACCAGCTTGGTTTTCTTGAGCGCATCAGCTTCATGAAGCCGGATTTCTTGCGCTTCCTCGGGCTGTTCCGCTTCAACCTGCGCTATGTACAAACCGGCATCGAGAACGGCGAGCTGTTCATCCGCCTGCGCGGGCCGTGGCTGCATGTGATCCTGTTTGAAGTGCCGATGCTGGCCATCGTCAGCGAAGTCCGTAACCGCTACCGCTACCAGACCGTGATCCTCGAACAGGCACGCGAGCAGCTGTACCGCAAGTTCGACTGGCTGACCGCCAACGCCAGCAGCGACGAGCTGTCGGAGTTGCAAGTGGCCGACTTCGGCACGCGTCGGCGCTTCTCGTACCGGGTCCAGGAAGAAGTGGTGAGCGTGCTCAAGCACGACTTCCCCGGGCGTTTTGTCGGCACCAGCAACGTGCACCTGGCCCGCGAGTTCGATATGAAGCCGCTCGGCACCATGGCCCACGAATGGATCATGGCCCACCAGCAACTTGGCCCGCGCCTGATCGACAGCCAGATTGCCGCGCTCGATTGCTGGGTGCGCGAGTACCGTGGCCTACTGGGCATCGCCCTGACTGACTGCATCACCACCGACGCCTTCCTAGGCGACTTCGACTTGTACTTCGCCAAGCTGTTCGACGGCCTGCGCCATGACTCCGGAGACCCGGTGCAGTGGGCAGAAAAAGCCATCGCCCACTACCACAAACTCGGCATCGAGCCGATGAGCAAGACCTTGGTGTTCTCCGACAGCCTGTCGCTGCCCAAGGCGCTAGAGATTTTCCGCGCATTGCGCGGTCGTATTAATGTCAGCTTTGGCATCGGTACCAACCTGACCTGCGACATTCCAGGGGTTGAGCCGATGAGCATCGTGCTTAAGATGACGGCCTGCAATGGCCAACCCGTCGCGAAGATCTCCGATGAAGCGGGCAAGACCCACTGCACCGACCCGAATTTCGTCGCCTATTTGCGCCACGTTTTCAAAGTACCTGCCCTACCTAGCAAGGAGTGAATCATGCAAGCCGTACAGCGTGAGATTGCGCAGCAGCTCAAGGTCCAAGCACCGTTCAAGGACCAGGCCGCCCTGGAGGCCGAAGTCGCCCGCCGCGTGACATTTATCCAGGATTGCCTGCGCAATTCCGGGCTCAAGGCATTGGTGCTGGGCATCAGCGGCGGTGTCGACTCCCTGACCGCAGGCCTGCTGGCCCAACGGGCGATGCAGGAACTGCGCGCCAGCACGGGTGATGAGGCCTATCGTTTTATCGCGGTGCGCCTGCCCTACGAAACCCAATTCGACGAAATCGACGCCCAGGCATCGGTAGATTTTATCGAACCGGACGAGCGCCACACCGTCAACATCGGCCCAGCGGTAAAATCCCTGGCCAATGAAGTGGCGGCGTTTGAAGACAAGGCGGCGGTGTCGCGTGATTTCGTGCTGGGCAACACCAAGGCGCGCATGCGCATGGTGGCGCAATACACCATCGCCGGCGCGGCCGGTGGCCTGGTGATCGGCACGGACCATGCGGCGGAAGCGGTGATGGGCTTTTTCACCAAATTCGGTGATGGCGCCTGCGACCTGGCGCCGTTGAGTGGTTTGGTGAAAAACCAGGTGCGCGCGATTGCTCGGCACTTTGGGGCGCCGGAATCGTTGGTCGAGAAAATCCCGACGGCCGACCTTGAAGACCTGTCGCCGGGCAAGCCAGACGAAGCCTCCCACGGCGTGACTTACGCCGAGATCGATGCGTTCTTGCATGGCGAGCCGGTGCGCGAGGAAGCGTTCAGGATCATTTGCGACACCTACCGCAAGACTGAGCATAAGCGGGTCATGCCATTCGCGCCGTGAGGTAGATCGCTATCGCAGACAAGCCTGCGATGAACGATAACGCGGAGCCACTGACCGCCCACAAAAAAGCGCCCCACCAGGCGCTTTTTTTTCGACCGGAATCGGCTTACTTGACGGTCACAGTGCCTTTCATCATCGAGATGTGGCCTGGGAACGAGCAGAAGAACGCATAGTCGGTACCGGCAGCCAGCTTCGATACATCGAAGGTCACCGAATCTTTCTCGCCAGCACCGATAATTTTGGTGTGGGCGAGGATGCGGGTGTCGCCGTCTTTCAGGTAGTTCTTGTCGATACCGGCGGCCATACCGTCGCTGGCAATGCCAGGCATATCGGCGGCGGAGCTCAGCACCCAGTTATGACCCATGACGTTCTTCGGCAAGCTGCCGGAGTGAGTCAGCTCAACGGTGAATGTCTTGCAGCTTTTATCGATTTCAATGGCCTTGGTGTTGAAGGACATTTGGTCGGTGGAGTCGACGGTGACCTTGCACTCTGCAGCAAGCAACTGGCCACTCGCCAGAGTCAGCAGGGAAACAGCAACGAGTTTGGCAAACATGTGAATCTCCAAGGCAGGGTTTAATAAACGCGGATTGCGACAAGGGTGCCTCAAGCAGGCTTGAATTCTTATGACCTGAATCAACAGATTGTATACAACCTTAGGCTATCAGACTGATCAACACAATCTACCAACCAACAGTCGGCCACCTGTTTATGATCGACTCATCCCCCTTGGAGCCTGCGCCATGCACCTCAACCAACTGTTCAACGGCCTACTGGCCGCGTACGCCTGCGGTAAGTGAAGGCCAAGCGAGGTGCTAAGCTGCTACCATAGCGACCCAAGGCTGCTGCTCGCCGCCCCACCCTCACCTTCGACCTTAGAGGATCGCCCATGGCCAAACCTAATTACTCCTTCGCCAAACGTCAGAGAGACTTGGCCAAGGAGCAGAAGAAAGAGGAAAAGCTGCAACGCAAGAAAGCCACTGCAGATGAAGAAGCAGGCGCACTGAACCCGGATGCTGAAGGTGAAGTGGCGACGGATGAGACCGAGACACCGAAAGACCCGGCGGAATAAATTCTGTTGAGGTGAGCAGGCCCTCCCTGCTCACCTCAACCCACCCCCTATTCCAGCGGCATCACCGTCACCCGCACCTCCGGGTCATGGCTACCACCTCCCAGAATCACCCCGCGCAACGGCGACACATCCGAGAAATCACGGCCCCAGGCCAACGTGATGTGCTCCAGTGCCGGCTGCACGTTGTTGGTCGGATCAAAGTCTACCCAGCCCAACACCGGGCAATACACCGAGACCCACGCGTGGGACGCATCGGCGCCGATCAGCCGTGGCTGGCCGGGCGGTGGCTGGGTGAGCAGATATCCGCTGATGTACCGCGCCGCCAGGCCTCGCGAGCGTAGGCAGGCGAGCATCAGGTGGGCGAAGTCCTGGCACACGCCGCGTCGGCGCTCCAGCACCTCTACCAACGGCGTGGCGACCTGGGTGGCTTCGGCATCGAAGGTGAATTCGCTGAAAATTTTCTCCATCAATGCCTGAACACCGAGCAGTAAAGGCTCGCCAGATGGAAAACAGCTTTCGGAAAACTCAACGAAGGTTTTTTTCAGGTGCACGTAGGGCGATTCGAAGCGATAGCGGCAGGCTTCGAGCAACTGTGCTGACAGGGGCTGGCTACTGTAGGTCAGGCTGTCGCGGGTTTGATCCCAGGCTGGCGATTGTTGGAAATCCAGCGCAGGCCGCGCCAGCACTTCGACGGTCAGCCCGGCATTCACCAGCAGCTCATCGTGGGGGCGTTCGAACGCCAGGCGCGTGATCGGGTTGCCGAACACGTCCAGTTCATCGCGCCGCGCCGTCGGCTCCGGGCTGATCTCCAACTGTTGCGAAGTGCAACGCTGCCACGCGCACGGCCGTGGCCACAGGTGCGCCAGCTGTTGGGCCAGGGACACCGGGCTGTCGTAGTGATAGTGGGTATCGTGAAAAATCTGGTAGCGCGCACTCATCACACCGACACCGTTTGCTGGCTGACATCATCCACATGGGCAAAATGGCGCAACGCCAAGCGATCCGACACTTGCCCACTCTCATCGGCCACCGCTTGCAGCAGGTCGGCCAGGCCACCCAGTGCGGCACGCACGCTGGACTCGCCGAACAACGGGTTCTCCAGGCAACCTAGGTCGAAGCGCGCCAGGCGCTCCACCAGCGGCGCCAACCCAGCTTCCCGTGGTACACCAAAGTCATCGTTGAGACGACGCAAGGTACGGCTGACCAGTTTCAACTGGAACAGCACGGCATGCGGGTTCTGTTCATCCAGCAGCAATAAATCGAGCACCGGGATCAACTGTGGCACCGCCAGATAGCGCGAGCGATAGGTGATGCTGCTGTTGCCCAATTCCAGCAACCACTCCAACCCCGCCTGATCAAACACCCCCACGCCACGCAGGAACGCTGCAAGGCTGCTGCTGAGGAACTGCAACCGCTCAATGCGCCGCCCCATCATCAAGAAGCGCCATCCTTCGTCACGAGTCATATCGTCCAGGGCAAACCCGGACAGCGCCGCCAGCGACATCACCAGGCGGTTGAGGAAATCCAGCAGCTCGCCGAAGTCCGGGGTTTCGCTTTCCAGTTCCATGGCTTCGCGTTGCAGCTCTACCAAGGCTTGCCAGTTCTCCCGGGACAACTTGCCACGCACCTGGGACGCCGCCCACTGCAGGCGTTGCAGATTGGCGCGCAGGCTCGACGGCCAATCATCGCCGAGCAAGGCCGCGAGCAGGCGCTCGGGCAGCTCGCCCTCTTCCGGCAGCAAGCGCAGGGTTTCACCCAACTCGACCGCCGCCTGCAAGGCCAGCGGATCGTCACCGTCGACATACCGCGCCAGCACGACGCGCAGCCAGCGCGCGTTGTCATCACAACGCTCGCAGTAACGACCAAACCAGAACAGATTCTCCACCACACGTGACGGCAAATAAGGGTCGCGGCGCACCAGGTCATGGGCACCAATCGCACGTTGCGCGCGCCAATGCTCGCCACCGGCAGCGCGCTCGCCGAGCACCCAAGTGTCTTTACTGGCGCCGCCGCGCTGCATCGACACCACTTCGGCATCGGCCTCGGCGGCCACGCGGGTCAGGCCGCCGGGCAGCACACGGTAGCCTTCATCGCTAGCCACCGCGTACACACGCATGCCGATGGCGCGGTGTTGCAGATGGTCATCGACGGTGTGCCACACCGGCGCCTGGGAGAGTTGCGCCAGCTCCTGGGCGACGTAGGCGTAAGGCCGTGCGCGCATGCGTTCGGCCAGGGCCTGGCGTTGTTCTTCATTCAAGTCGCGGCCAAACACCGGGGTGAAGCTTTGCGATGGAAACGCGGGTTTGATCAGCAGCTCGGGCAGTTTCTCCAACGCCTCGGCCAGCACCGGCGCTTCACCGCACCACCAGGTGGCGATCGACGGCAGGATCAATTCTTCGCCGAACAGGAACTCGTTGATCTTCGGCAAAAAGCCGAGCAAACCGGGAGACTCCAACACGCCACTGCCGAGCGCGTTAGCCACCAGTACATTGCCCTGGCGTACCGCATCGAGCAGGCCGGGCACGCCCAGGGCCGAGTCGGTGCGCAACTCCAGCGGGTCGCAGAAGTCGTCGTCCAGGCGGCGCATGATCGCGTGCACTCGACGTAGCCCGCTGAGGGTTTTCAGGAAAACCGTGCTGTCGCGCACAGTGAGATCGCCGCCTTCCACCAGCGGGTAACCGAGCTGGCGGGCGAGGTAGAGGTGTTCGAAATAGCTTTCGTTGAAACGTCCCGGCGTGAGCAGCACGATCAGCGGTGACTGGTCATCACTCGGCGCCTGGCGAGCCAGGGTTTCCTGCAGCGTGCGGAAGAACCCAGTGAGGTGCTGCACCTGCAGGTCGCGATATAAATCCGGGAAAGCACGGGACACGATGGTGCGGTTTTCCAACGCATAACCTGCGCCCGACGGCGCCTGGGTGCGGTCGGCGGTCACCCACCAGCGGCCATCCGGCGTGCGCGCCAGGTCCACGGCATACAGGTGCAGAAACGCACCGTCGGGCGGCTGGATGCCCTGGCACGGCCACAGGAAATTATTATGCCCAAAGACCAGTTCAGCCGGCAGTAGGCCTTCTTTAATCAAACGCTGCGGGCCATACAAATCGGCCAACACCGCATTGAGCAGGCGCGCACGCTGGGCGATACCGGCTGACAGGTGCTGCCACTCATCGGCTGCCAGCACATGCGGGAGCAAATCCAGTTCCCACGGGCGATCGGCGCCCTTGGGGTCGGCGTAGACGTTGTAGGTCACGCCGTTTTCCTGAATCTGCCGGGTCAGCAGCGCCTGGCGCTGGGCCAATTGCGCGGGTGTGCTGCGCTGCAAGTGATCGAGCAAGCGCTGCCAATGCGCGCGCACCGCGCCGCTGTCGTCCAGCAGTTCGTGATAGGTGCCCGCGGTAAGCGGGTAACGGTCGAGCAAGTCGGGCATGGAACGCTCGGCAGAGGCAAGGGAAGTCAGATTAACTCAAATTTACTGCGATCTAATGCAGGAGCTGGCTTGCCAGCTCCCACAGTTTTTGGACCGTGCTTAGTCATTTTTATTGGGGAAACGCCGCAGATCCAGAGTCATGGGTAACTCGTCGTTGATCACTACAGTCGGCACCGCCAGCTTGCCCGGGCTATGCCCCAAGCGAAAAAACCGCGCCATGCGCCGGCTCTCGGCTTCATTGGCGTTCACCGGCAAGCTGTCGTAGTTGCGCCCGCCCGGGTGGGCGACATGGTACTGGCAGCCGCCCAGCGAGCGGCGCATCCAGGTGTCGAGCAGGTCGAACACCAATGGCGCGTGCACCGCGATAGTAGGTTGCAGGCAGTTGGCCGGTTGCCAGGCGCGATAACGCACGCCGGCGACGAACTCACCGATACGCCCGGTGGGTTGCAGCGGCACCGGGATGCCGTTGCAAGTCAGCAGGTAGCGTTGCGGCGGCAGCCCGCTCAACCTCACCTGCAAACGCTCAAGCGACGAATCCACATAACGCACCGTGCCGCCCACCGCGCCCTCCTCGCCCAGCACGTGCCAAGGCTCCAACGCTTGGCGCAGTTCAAGTTCGATACCGCTGACGGCGTAATCGCCGACCTTGGGGAAACGGAACGCCAGGTGCGCAGCAAACCACTCGGCCCGCAGCGGGTAACCGGCGGCATTCAGCTCGACGATCACGTCAGCGAAGTCCTGCTCGATGAAGTGCGGCAACAAAAAGCGGTCGTGCAGCTCGGTGCCCCAGCGTGCCAGTTTCGGCGGCGCATACGGCTCACGCCAGAAGCGTGCGACCAAGGCGCGCAGCAGCAATTGCTGGGTCAGACTCATGCGCGCGTGGGGCGGCATTTCAAAAGCACGCAGTTCCAGCAGGCCCAGACGACCGGTGGCGCCGTCTGGCGAGTAGAGCTTGTCGATGCAGAATTCAGCGCGGTGGGTGTTGCCGGTCACGTCGATCAACAGGTTGCGCAGCAGGCGGTCGACCAACCACGGCGGGCACTCTTCGCCGGGCTCAGGCATTTGCGCGAAGGCGATTTCCAGCTCATACAGCGCGTCGTTACGCGCCTCATCCACCCGTGGCGCCTGGGAGGTCGGGCCGATAAACAGCCCTGAAAACAGGTACGACAGCGAGGGATGGTTATGCCAATAACTGATCAAACTGCGCAGCAAGTCCGGGCGACGCAAGAAAGGTGAGTCCTTGGGCGTGGCGCCGCCGAGCACAAAATGATTACCGCCACCGGTGCCGGTGTGGCGGCCATCGATCATGAATTTTTCGGTGGTCAGGCGAGTTTGCCGCGCCTCCTCGTAGAGGAATTCGGTGCGTTCCACCAACTCGTCCCAGGTCGCGGACGGCTGCACGTTGACCTCGATCACACCCGGGTCCGGCGTGACCCGGAAGTTACTCAAGCGGGTGTCGAAGGGTGGCTCGTAGCCTTCCAGCAATACCGGGCAGTGCAGTTCCTCGGCGGTGGCTTCGATGGCGGCCACCAGTTCGAGGTAATCCTCGACGCGCTCCAGCGGCGGCATGAACAGATAGAGGCGCCCTTCCCGCGCTTCGGCGCACAGGGCGGTGCGGGTCAGCCAGTCGGCAGACTCATCGACTTTGGGCACGCGCTCATCGCTCGGCGCAGGCTCGCCGTGGCTTTGCAGCTGTCCGCTGGACGGCAGGTCCGGCTGATCCTGGTTTGGGTCGGTCGGGTGCACGAACGGATACTCGGCCGCCGTGACCCACGGCTGCGAGGCCAGCGGCAGGCGATAACCCAGTGGTGAATCGCCCGGCACCAGGCGGCAGTGGTTATCGCGCAGGTACCAGCGCCCGCTCTGCCAGCGGTCATTGGTCGCCGTGCGCGCCAGTGGCAGCACGTGGCCGATGACTTTATCCAGGCCCTGGCTGAACACCTTGCGCAGCCGCTCACGCTCCAGCTCGTCTCCCAGGCGCGGGTCCTGGGCGGTGACGTTTTGCGGCAGCGCACCTTCGCGCCACAGGTAGTAGAAGTTGTCTTCGAACGCCGGAAACACAAACCGCGTCGGCAGTTTCAGGTGCTCAGCGACGCTGGCCAGGAAGCGCCCAGCCATCACGCCATCGGCGCCATAGTCCTCTTGCTCATCGGCAATCAACGCGCTGTTGTGCCAGATTGGCACGCCGTCGCGGCGCCAGTAGCAGTTGAGCGACCAGCGCGGCAGTTGCTCGCCGGGATACCACTTGCCCTGGCCGAAATGCACCAAGCCTTTGGGGGCGTAGTGTTTACGCATGCGCTGGAACAGCTCAGCGGACAGGCGGCGCTTGTCCGGCCCCAATGCAGCGGTGTTCCACTCGGCGCCGTCAGGGTCGTCGATGGAGACGAAGGTCGGCTCGCCGCCCATGGTCAGACGCACATCGTCCTTGAGCAGGTCGGCATCGATCTGCCGGCCGAGGGCCTGGATCGCCAACCACTGCTCCTCGGTGTAGGGCTTAGTAACCCGAGGCGCTTCCCAGATGCGCTCCACCGACATCTCATGGGTGAATTTGCACTCGCAAGGTTCCACCAGCCCACTGATCGGCGCGGCGGAAGATGGTTCGGGACTACAGGCCAATGGGATATGACCTTCACCAGCGAACAACCCGGAAGTGGCATCCAAGCCGATCCAACCGGCGCCGGGCAAGTACACCTCGCACCAGGCGTGCAGGTCGGTAAAGTCCACCTCCGTGCCAGACGGGCCGTCGAGGGCTTTGACGTCGGCGGTCAGTTGGATCAGGTAGCCCGACACAAAACGCGCCGCCAACCCCAGGTTACGCAGCAGTTGCACCAGCAGCCAGGCCGAGTCACGGCAGGAGCCTGAAGCGTTTTCCAGAGTGAACTCCGGGGTTTGCACACCAGGCTCCATGCGGATCAGGTAG
Source organism: Pseudomonas sp. 1152_12 (assembly GCF_052850675.1). Lineage (NCBI taxonomy): Bacteria > Pseudomonadati > Pseudomonadota > Gammaproteobacteria > Pseudomonadales > Pseudomonadaceae > Pseudomonas > Pseudomonas sp. 1152_12. The sequence continues at coordinate 160,592 of NZ_VXCW01000004.1, forward strand.
CCGATATCAGCAGCCAAGCGCTGGTTGAGCCCGACCAGGAAATCCACAGCCGGTAACGGCGTACGGTCGATACCGGCCAGGTAGGCGGCAAACTTCGGCGTCAGCGGCAGGGTTTCCAAGTACGGCGCCAGCTCGCGCTGCTCATCGGCGGCGTAGCTGAAGGGGATTTTTTCGGCGTAAGGCTCGAGGAAAAAGTCGAACGGGTTGAACACCGCCATCTCGGCGACCAGGTCGACCTCGATGCGCAGCTCAGCGGTCTTTTCCGGGAACACCAGGCGCGCCAGGTAATTGCCCTGCGGGTCCTGCTGCCAATTGATGAAGTGCTGCTCGGGCAGCACGTTGAGTGCGTAGGACAAAATCCGCGTGCGGCTATGGGCCGCCGGGCGCAAACGCACGATCTGTGGGCCGAGTTCGACAGCGCGGTCATAGCGGTAATGCGTAACGTGGTGCAACGCGACATGAATCGACACGGCGGCCTCCTGCGAGCCAGGGCATGGACACAACGCGCGCAAGACTTATGCCAGAGCGGCGGTCATTGCGCTTTATCGTGGGACCCGGTGCAGTACAGCACCAAAACGGCGCCGTCGTCAGTGCAATGGTGCGGGCGCTGCACGCATTTGTGGCGTGTGTGCGAGGTTGGGGTGGTGAATCTACCCAGTCAGCGGGCTTTGTGCGTTGCGATAATGGCTTGCCGCCCTCGCCCTCGGCCGCGTCGGCACGCTCCTTGGCCGCAGTCTTGGCTTGCTCGCGTTTGTCCCACGGGTTGCTGCCGTCGCGGCCACGTGGCGGCAGGCCGGTGTGCTGGGTGAGTATCTGGGTGGTGGTTTCCTTGGCGACCTCGTGGCTGCCAGCCGGCGTCGAGTTCCAAACGGCGCCGTCGTCAGTCCAATGGTGCACACGCGGCACATATTTATGGCGAGCGTGCGAGGCTGGGTGGCGAACCTACCCGGTCAGCGGGCCTTGTGCTTTGCGCTCATGGCTTCACGCAGGTGGCGGATTTCCAGGAGCTGACGGCGCATTTCCCGATGGCGTTTACTGTTCAGCAACAACAGCCCAAGCATTGGAAACAGCAACCCTATGACATAGGCGGCCATATGCGGCCGATAGCCATAGGTTGGTAATACGATCAAAAAGCACACCACGTAGAAGGCGACGATGGCCCAAACACCCCAGGTTCTGCCCCTGATCATGACAAAGTGGCTGACTGCCAAGAGCAGCCCCAAGACAACCGCCGCCACAAAAGAATAACGCGCTCGCTGTGGTTCACCGCGAAAAAAGGTACTTGATGCCAATGAAATGGCAGCGGACAGGGAAAAACAGGCAAGGAAAAATGCGCAAATAAACGCAGGGAAGTACTCAGCCAAAAAAGCTCTTAACGAGACGTGGCGCACCATCACTCAAGCTCCTCGTATAACCCTACTGCAATGGTTCGAATGTTGCCGGACAAGGCACTCCCGGTGAAGCCAATGGCGGCACCGAGGGAATCCCTGATCTGCGTAACGGTAGCGTGATTGATCTCGGTCGCCGAATAGCGCTTCACCAACTCACCGGAGCGCTGGCGCAACTTCAACAGCTTATTGCTCAGGCTTGGGTCTTTCAGGCTTAGCAACTCTTTGGTGAGCGCCTTACGTTGCTGCCGGGTCAAGCCTTTGGACAACTCGTACCAACTTCTACCCGTCGTTGCTTTTCGAGCCTGCAACAGTCGAACAGTCGTCAGGGTAGAGGCGCCGACGCCCAACAGCGAAGCCGCGTCCAATACCGGCATTGCATAGCGATACCATTCCTCGTTGTCCATATCGTCGTTGGCGGTCGGGTCGTTGAGTTCGTTGAACGTTCTCATACCTCCAACCACACACTGTGCGGTACTGGCCGTCGCAGCGGTGGCGCCGAGGCCCGCCACCACCAGGCTCGCGCCACCCGTGAACGGTACGGCGACAGTGCCGCTGAACACCACAATCCAGCCCAGAATCGCACCGGCACAAGACAACGTCGTATTGACGGCCTCCCCCACGAGCCGAGACTCACGCGGATTGTTGGTCACCTGATCGGCAAACTGTGCGGGGGCTATGTACTTCTGCGCTTCACGCAGAATGATGCGCTTGGGCTTGATGCTGCAGATGGGCTTGAATTCGCGCAGTGTGACGACATTGAAGTCGGCGTCGATATACACGACACCTGCGCCAACGATGCCGGGGTCTGCGTCAATGGCGGCGAACAGCCGTGGCAGGTTGATCTGGCTTTCGATGCGCTGACGCGCCATGAATTGGGAGCGGTTGGAGTCCATGCCGATACCGGCCAGGGGGTTGCCCATGGGGGGGATCTTCCTTGAAATGGGTGATGACTGAACTGACGCCTTCGCGAGCAAGCCCGCTCCCACAGTTGACCGAGTTCCAGCATGAGAATGCGGTCGAATGTGGGAGCGGGCTCGCTCGCGAAGGCGATTCAATGCGCGCCACCTTAACAAACAGACTACCCACCGGCTAGAAAGCAAAACGCCAGCACGAGGCTGGCGTTTTGTATTTCAGGCGGCGATCAACGCGGCACGACGGGCTTGCGCGCAGGCTTGCCGCCCTTGCCCTTGGCCGCATCCGCGCGCTCCTTGGCTGCCTGCTTGTTGCGCGCCATGGCTGCTGCCTTGGCTTGCTCGCGCTTGTCCCACGGGTTGCTGCCGTCGCTGCCACGCGGTGGTAAACCGGTGTGCTGGGTGAGGATCTTGGTGGTGGTTTCCTTGGCGACCTTGTGGCTGCCGGCCGGCGTCGAGTTCTTGCGACGTGCGCTCTGGTAGCTGTCGGTGGCCGGCTGGTGCAGCGGGATCAACTGGTCTTTGCCCGGCCCAATCAGGTCGGCACGGCCCATGCGGGTCAATGCTTCACGCAGCATCGGCCAGCCTTTCGGGTCGTGGTAGCGCAAGAAGGCCTTGTGCAGACGGCGCTGTTCTTCGCTCTTGACGATGGTCACCGCGTCGCTCTTGTAGGTGACCTTGCGCAGCGGGTTCTTGCCCGAGTGGTACATCGCGGTAGCGGTAGCCATCGGCGACGGGTAGAACGCCTGCACTTGGTCGGCGCGGAAGCCGTTGCCCTTGAGCCACAGGGCCAGGTTCATCATGTCTTCATCGGTAGTGCCGGGGTGGGCGGCGATGAAGTAAGGAATCAGGTACTGCTCCTTGCCCGCTTCCTTGGTGTACTTCTCGAACATGCGCTTGAACTTGTCATAGCTGCCAATGCCCGGCTTCATCATCTGGTTGAGCGGACCTTCCTCGGTGTGTTCCGGGGCGATCTTGAGGTAGCCACCGACGTGGTGGGTGACCAGCTCTTTGACGTATTCCGGCGACTCGACCGCGAGGTCGTAGCGCAGGCCGGAAGCGATCAGAATCTTCTTCACCCCCGGCAACGCACGGGCGCTGCGGTACAGCTGGATCAACGACGAATGGTCAGTGTTCAGGTTTGGGCAAATACCTGGGAATACGCACGACGGTTTGCGGCACGCGGATTCGATTTCCGGGCTCTTACAGGCGATGCGGTACATGTTCGCAGTCGGGCCGCCGAGGTCGGAGATCACGCCGGTAAAGCCTGGCACTTTGTCGCGGATTTCTTCGATTTCGCGAATGATCGACTCTTCGGAACGGTTCTGGATGATGCGGCCTTCGTGCTCGGTGATCGAGCAGAACGTACAGCCGCCGAAGCAGCCACGCATGATGTTCACCGAGAAGCGAATCATGTCGTAGGCCGGGATCTTTTCCTTGCCGTACACAGGGTGTGGGACACGTGCGTAAGGCATGCCAAACACGTAGTCCATTTCTTCGGTGGTCATCGGAATGGGCGGCGGGTTGAACCACACGTCCACCTCGCCGTGCTTCTGCACGAGGGCGCGGGCGTTGCCTGGGTTGGTTTCCAGGTGCAACACGCGGTTGGCGTGGGCGTAGAGCACCGCGTCGCCACGGACTTTTTCCACCGATGGCAGACGTATCACGGTCTTGTCGCGAGTCATGCGCGGGCTGGCCAGGATCTGTACGACCTTGGCTTCCTCAGGGTCATCCACCGGGCCTTTCTCTTGCTCGATGGCGCAGGCCTGGGTGTCCTGGGTGTTAACGTACGGGTTGATGATCTTGTCGACCTTACCCGGACGGTCGATACGCGTGGAGTCCACTTCGTACCAGCCCGCAGGCGTATCACGGCGAATGAACGCGGTGCCGCGCACGTCGGTGATGTCTTCGATCTTGTGGCCCCACGACAGGCGCTGGGCAACTTCGACGATGGCCCGCTCGGCGTTGCCGTACAGCAGGATATCGGCGGTGGCGTCGATCAGGATCGAGTTACGCACACGGTCCTGCCAGTAGTCGTAGTGGGCGATGCGGCGCAGGGAGGCTTCGATGCCACCGAGTACGATCGGCACGTTCTTGTAGGCTTCTTTACAGCGCTGGCTGTACACAAGGCTCGCGCGGTCAGGGCGTTTTCCGGCCATACCACCTGGGGTGTAGGCGTCGTCGGACCGGATTTTCTTGTCGGCGGTGTAGCGGTTGATCATCGAGTCCATGTTGCCGGCCGCGACGCCAAAGAACAGGTTCGGCTCGCCGAGCTTCATGAAGTCGTCTTTGGACTGCCAGTTCGGCTGCGCAATGATCCCTACGCGAAAGCCCTGGGACTCCAGCAGCCGACCGATGATTGCCATGCCGAAAGACGGGTGATCCACGTACGCATCACCGGTAACGATGATGATGTCGCAGGAATCCCAGCCAAGCTGATCCATCTCCTCCCTGCTCATCGGCAGGAATGGCGCAGGACCGAAACATTCGGCCCAGTACTTGGGATAGTCAAATAACGGCTTGGCTGTTTGCATGACGGTGACCGGTGTTGAGATGAAAAATCGCGGGCGCGGAATATAGCACAAATTTTGACCAATTCCGACGGTAATAGTCGGAATTGAACAGAAGGTTTTACTCGTCGTCGTCGAAGTTGTAACTGCCCGGCGCGAGGTTTTCGAAGCGGGTGTACTTGCCGATAAACGCCAGGCGGATAAAGCCGATCGGGCCGTTCCGCTGCTTGCCGATGATGATTTCGGCGATGCCTTTGTGTTCGGTCTCGGGGTGGTACACCTCATCCCGGTATACAAACATGATCACGTCAGCATCCTGCTCAATCGCTCCGGATTCCCGCAAGTCGGAGTTCACCGGGCGCTTGTTGGGACGTTGTTCCAGGGAACGGTTGAGCTGGGACAGCGCCACTACCGGGCAGTTGAATTCTTTGGCCAGAGCCTTGAGGGACCGGGAGATTTCAGAAATTTCGTTGGTCCGGTTGTCACCGCTGGAGCCCGGAATCTGCATCAGCTGCAAGTAGTCGATCATGATCAGGGCGATGTCGCCGTGCTCACGCACCAGGCGTCGGGTACGCGCACGCATCTCCGAGGGACTGATACCGGCGGTGTCATCGATGAACAGCTTGCGGTCATTGAGCAGGTTGACCGCCGAGGTCAGGCGCGGCCAATCGTCGTCTTCCAGGCGACCGGCACGCACCTTGGTTTGGTCGATACGCCCCAGCGACGAAAGCATACGCATGATCAGCGATTCACCTGGCATCTCGAGGGAGTACACCAGTACGGTCTTGTCGCTGCGCAGCACGGCGTTTTCCACCAGGTTCATCGCAAAGGTGGTTTTACCCATGGATGGACGGCCGGCGACGATGATCAAGTCAGACGGCTGCAGGCCGCTGGTTTTCTCATCGAGATCGGTGTAGCCGGTGGAAATACCGGTGATGGCGTTGTCGGTATTGAACAGCGTGTCGATGCGGTCGATGGCCTTGGTCAACAGGTCATTGACGCTGACCGGGCCGCCGGTTTTGGGCCGCGCTTCGGCGATCTGGAAGATCTGGCGTTCGGCTTCGTCGAGGATCTCGGCGGCGGTGCGGCCTTCGGGGTTGAAGGCGCTGTCGGCGATTTCGGTGCTGATGCCGATCAACTGGCGCAGGGTGGCGCGCTCGCGAACGATCTGGGCGTAGGCCTTGATGTTGGCGACGGACGGCGTGTTTTTCGCCAGTTCGCCCAGGTAGCCCAGGCCCCCGACTTGGGAGGTCTGGCCTTCCTTGTCCAACTGCTCGGCCAGGGTCACCACGTCAATTGGCGAGTTCTGGTCGGCCAGTTTGGCAATTGCACGGAAGATCAGGCGGTGGTCATGACGATAGAAATCACCGTCCGAGACTTGATCCAGCACGCGCTCCCAGGCGTTGTTGTCCAGCATCAAACCACCGAGCACAGCCTGTTCGGCCTCGATGGAATGCGGCGGCACCTTCAGGGCAGCGGTTTGCAGATCGTATTGCTCAGGAGCTGAAATATCGTTCATGGCCACTTGGAATTAGGGATTCGTAAAAAAACAAAAGGCACGACCTGTAAACAGGATCGTGCCCGATGTTAACCGCCTGGCACACGGGGTGCCAGTCAGTTAGCTTGCTTTAAGCTGCTACCACGACAACGCGTACGGTGGCTTCAACTTCGGCGTGCAGGTGCACGGCTACGTCGAATTCGCCTACGTTGCGGATGGTGCCGTTCGGCAGACGAACTTCGCTCTTCTGCACTTCAACGCCGGAGGCGGTCAGTGCATCAGCGATGTCGTGAGTACCGATCGAGCCGAACAGCTTGCCTTCGTCACCGGCGGTGGCAGTGATAGTCACTTCCAGCTCAGCCAGTTGGGCAGCGCGAGTTTCGGCCGAAGCTTTTTTGTCTGCTGCTGCTTTTTCCAGCTCAGCACGACGCTCTTCAAACGCAGCCAGGTTGGCAGCGGTTGCAGCGGTGGCTTTGCCGTATGGCAGCAGGTAGTTACGACCGTAGCCGGCCTTAACGTTCACTTTGTCGCCCAGGTTGCCCAGGTTGGCGACTTTTTCCAGAAGGATCAGTTGCATGTGAAAATCCTCTAACTTTTAACCTTCACCGTTCGCGTTATCGGCGTCTTTCGGCGCAGAACGTCCGCGAAAATCAATCAGGCTATCGACAATGGCCAAGACCACGAGTAACGGACCGATCAAGTGCATGAGCGGCAGGACGGTAACGTAGATCCCCACCAGCCAGAAACTGGCCAGTCTTTTCTGCGCGACCAGCCCGTGAATCAGGGACAAGCCAGCGAAGAACAGCGGCACACCGCACAACGGCAACAAGATCAAGGCGTGCCACCCGATAAACGGAGCAACACACATGACGGCCATCAGTGACAGCGCAACGCGCTTGGGGATCCGGATTGCGCGAAACTCGCTTCCGAAACCGCCGGGGTTATACAACAACGCCTGCCAGTAGCGCCCAAGGATCAGGCACAACACACTAAAGATCTGCACCGAAACCGCTGTCGAAATGATCAACATAGGAACTGCCAATGAAGCGAGCGCTGCTTTCTGGTCTGCCGAGAAGTTCTCGTAAGACTCACCCATCACCAGCGGCAAGACATGTTGAAACGTCTGCGCCAACGACTCGATGAAGGAACCGAAAACGGTCCCCAGGCTCACTGCACACAACAATCCCACGGCCGTGCTGACCAGCAGCACGCGACTCCAGGAATGCCCAGCGCGCAAAACCAACGCCAGGCTGCAACTCCCGAACAGCACCAGAAGCGCTGTCGGGTCTTGCAGGAAATGCCAGCTCACCAACACTGACAAAAACCCCAGACCCAGGACGCTCAAGGCGTCCGAACCGCGCCGCAGGAGCACAAGGCAACCCGCGGCGGCACCCAACCAAAACAACAACGGCAACACTGCACATCCAGCCACTACCAGAGTGGCTTGCACGCGACCGCGCATGATGAACTCAGCTAAGGCGCGCATGCATTCAATCCCTTACTACTTGTCGACTGCCCGGTCTCAGCGGCCGTGGCTGTCGGTGTAGGCCAGCAGGGCCAGGAAGCGGGCGCGCTTGATAGCGGTGGCCAGCTGACGCTGATAACGTGCTTTGGTACCGGTGATACGGCTTGGAACGATTTTGCCGGTCTCGGATACGTAGGCTTTCAGAGTGTTGAGATCTTTGTAATCGATCTCTTTCACGTCTTCAGCGGTGAAGCGGCAGAATTTACGACGACGGAAGAAACGTGCCATTTGATAGGCTCCTTAAAAGGTCCGTGGATTACTCGTCAGCGTTATCGCTGTTGTCGCTGTCATCACTATCAGCGCTTTCAGCGCCTTCGTGCTCAGGACGGTCGCGACGCTCACGGCGCTCACTGCGGTTTTCTTCAGCCTTGAGCATCTCGGATTGGCCGGTAACGGCTTCTTCGCGACGGATGACCAGGTTACGGATCACTGCATCGTTGTAGCGGAAGTTGTCTTCCAGCTCGGCCAGGGCCTTGCCAGTGCATTCAACGTTCAGCATCACGTAGTGAGCCTTGTGAACATTGTTGATTGCGTAGGCCAGTTGACGACGACCCCAATCTTCCAGACGGTGGATTTTGCCGCCGTCTTCTTCGATCAGCTTGGTGTAACGCTCAACCATGCCGCCGACTTGCTCGCTTTGATCCGGGTGGACCAAAAAGATGATTTCGTAATGACGCATGAATGCTCCTTACGGGTTGTAGCCTGCCGCTCAAAAACGGTCAGACAAGGAGTGAATGACACTTATGGACCTTGCCGCAGGGAGGCACATAGGTGCCTGCCAGGAAGGCAAGGGGCGCAATTGTAGAGAAGGGGGAGAAACCGCGCAAGGTGATTGGTGATTATTTGAACAACGCAGAATCAAGGCAAACACAAAACAAATGTGGGAGCTGGCTTGCCTGCGATGGCAATGGCACAGGCAACATCTCTGCTGACTGACACACCGCCATCGCGGGCAAGCCCGGCTCCCACAGGGTCTTGCGTCGCTCTCAAGCCTTATTTCTTGGCTTTGGCCTTGGCGCCACGCTGGCGACGGGCCTCGAACAGGCAGACGCCCGTTGCGACTGAAACGTTGAGACTGCTGACGCTACCGGCCATCGGCAAGTGCACCAGGTAATCGCAGTGCTCACGGGTGAGGCGACGCATGCCCTTGCCTTCTGCGCCCATGATCAGGATGGTCGGGCCGGTGAGGTCCTGATCATAAATGCTGACCTCAGCCTCGCCTGCCGTACCCACGACCCACAGCCCGCGCTGCTGGAGTTTCTCCAGAGTGCGCGCCAAGTTGGTCACGGCCACCAGCGGAATCACTTCCGCCGCACCGCAGGCCACTTTGCGAACAACCGGCGTCAATGTCGCCGACTTGTCTTTAGGCACGATTACCGCCAGCGCGCCGGCAGCATCCGCCGAACGCAGGCAGGCCCCGAGGTTGTGCGGGTCGGTCACGCCGTCCAGCACCAGCAACAACGGCGCGCCTTCGGTGCGGTCGAGCAGCTCGTCGAGCATCGCCTCGCCCCAGACCTGGCTCGGACTGACGTCCGCTACCACGCCTTGGTGAACGCCCTCTACCCAGACGTCCATTTCGCGTCGCTCGGCCTGGCCGATGGCGACTTTATTTTGGGTGGCCAGCTCGACCAGCGCTTGTACGCGCGGCTCGCTGCGACCTTCGGCCAACCACACCTGCTTGACGCGCTTGGGGTGGTGACGCAGCAGTGCTTCTACGGCGTGCACGCCGTAGATTTTTTCCAGACTCATGACTTGGCCTTAGGTTTGCGCGACCCGCCGCTTTTCGCGGGGGCCGAGCCCGCTTTGGGCGGGCCTTTACGGTGCTTACTCGGCTTGCTCGACGGCTTTTCCGCCTCGCGGGACTTTCCCCCAGACGCCGCTTTACCACCGCTCTTGGCTTCGCTGAGCAACTGCTGCTTCAGCTCGCGGCTCTTGCGCAGCTCGGCGTTTTTCGCCGCAGCATCGCTTGGGCGGTAGGCTTCAGGGGCCTTGTCCTTGGCTGACGAACGACGACCTGCCTTGGCTGACGCAGGCTCGGCAGCCGCTGCTTTCGCAGGAGCACCTTTACCCTTGCTTGCTGGCGCAGTCGTCTCGCCGCCACGCTTTTTACGGCCGACCGGTTCGGTGGGCTTGTCAGGCATGCCGAAGTCGATCTTGCGCTCGTCAAGGTCGACGCGCATGACCTGCACTTCCACGGTATCGCCCAGACGGAAGCTGCGACCGCTGCGCTCGCCCGCCAGGCGGTGATGCACAGGGTCAAAGTGGTAGTAGTCACCCGGCAAGGCGGTGACGTGCACCAGGCCCTCGACGTAGATGTCAGTCAGCTCAACGAAAAGACCAAAGCCGGTGACGGCCGTGATGACGCCAGGGAACGACTCGCCCACGCGGTCTTTCATGAACTCGCACTTGAGCCAGTTCACCACGTCGCGGGTGGCTTCGTCGGCACGGCGCTCACTCATGGAGCACTGCTCGCCCAGTTGCTCCAGGGCCGCTTCGTCGTACGGATAAATCCGTGCTTTCGGAATAGTCATGGCACCGGCGCGCTTGACGTGCGGGGTGTTCTGCTTGGAATGGATCACGCTGCGGATCGCACGGTGCGTGAGCAGGTCCGGGTACCGGCGAATCGGCGAAGTGAAGTGCGTGTACGCCTCGTAATTCAGACCGAAGTGGCCTTGGTTATCAGCGCTGTACACCGCCTGACTCAGGGAGCGCAGCATTACTGTCTGGATCACGTGGTAATCCGGACGGTCCTTGATGCTCGCAAGCAGTGCCTGGTAGTCCTTCGGCGTCGGGCCGTCCTTGCCTTTGTGCAGGGACAGGCCAAGCTCGCCGAGGAACGCGCGCAGCTTCTCCAGACGCTCCGGCGGCGGGCCGTCGTGCACCCGGTACAACGCAGGTATCTCGTGCTTTTTCAGGAATTCAGCAGTGGCCACGTTGGCCGCCAGCATGCATTCTTCGATCAGCTTGTGCGCGTCATTACGCGTGGTCGGAGTGATTGCGGCGATCTTGCGCTCGGAGCCGAAGACAATTCGGGTTTCCTGAGTTTCAAAATCGATCGCGCCACGCACATGACGCGCGCCCAGCAACACTTTATACAGCGAGTACAACTGCTTGAGGTGCGGCACGACATGGCCATACTCACCGCGCAGCGCTTTGGCTTCGCTGGTTTTCGGCTGTTCCAGGATAGTGCTGACCTTGTTGTAGGTCAGGCGCGCCTGGGAATGGATCACCGCCTCGTAGAACTGATAGTCGGTCATTTCGCCGGCTTTGGAGATGGTCATCTCGCACACCATGGCCAAACGGTCGACTTTCGGGTTCAGGGAGCATAGGCCGTTGGATAGCTGCTCAGGCAGCATCGGAATCACGCGCTCAGGGAAGTACACGGAGTTACCGCGCACCTGGGCTTCGTTATCCAGCGCCGAACCGATCTTCACGTAGCTGGACACGTCGGCAATCGCGACGAACAACTTCCAGCCGCCAGAGAACAGGCGCAGTTTGCCAGGCTTGGCTTCGCAGTAGACCGCATCGTCGAAGTCGCGGGCATCTTCGCCGTCAATGGTGACAAACGGCAGATGGCGCAGGTCGATGCGTTTTTCTTTGTCTTTCTCTTCCACTTCCGGCTTGAGCTTGGCGGCTTCTTTGAGCACAGCCTCAGGCCAGACGTGAGGGATATCGTAGGTGCGCAGCGCAACGTCAATTTCCATGCCCGGCGCCATGTAGTTGCCGACCACTTCAACGATATCGCCCTGTGGCTGGAAGCGCGCAGTTGGCCAGTGGGTGATTTTCACCTCGACGAACTGGCCGACCTTGGCGGCGCCATTGCGGCCCGGGGTAATCAGCACTTCCTGCTGGACCTTCGGGTTATCCGGCACAACAAAGCCAATGCCGCCCTCTTCGAAGTAACGGCCGACGATGGACTCGTGAGCACGCGACACCACTTCGACGATCACACCTTCACGGCGACCACGACGGTCCAGACCGGAAACGCGCGCCAGGGCACGATCACCATCGAACACCAGACGCATTTGCGCCGGGCTCATGAACAGGTCGTCACTGCCGTCGTCCGGGATCAGGAAGCCGAAGCCGTCACGGTGGCCGGCGATGCGACCAAGGATCAGGTCGAGCTTATCCACGGGTGCGTAAGTGCCACGGCGGGTGTAGATCAGTTGAGCATCGCGCTCCATGGCACGCAAACGGCGGCGCAGGGCTTCGAGCTGGTCTTCGGTGGTCAGACCGAACTCCTCAACCAGTTGCTCACGGCTAGCAGGCGAACCACGATCGGCGAGATGCGCCAGGATCAGTTCGCGGCTAGGAATAGGGTTTTCATATTTTTCCGCTTCACGAGCGGCCTCGGGATCGAGGGACTGCCAATCGGCCATTAGAGAGTTTTCACCTTGTCTATATGTGGGTTAGTTTGGCATACGCGTATTGAAACGGGAAATTTCAGGCATCAACAAGCGCTTAAAAGACCTTTGTCGCCCTCGGAATGCACCTTGCACGACCATTGGCGAAATTTTCCAGACTTTTTTCATAGCAGGGCTTTACAGCTTAAAATCGCCTCCGTATAGTGCGCGCCATCGACGACGGCAACGTTGTTGATGCTGCCCAGGTGGTGAAATTGGTAGACACGCCAGCTTCAGGTGCTGGTGATCGCAAGGTCGTGGAAGTTCGAGTCTTCTCCTGGGCACCAAATTCAGATAAAACCCGCGAAAGCGGGTTTTTTCGTTTCAGGCCTTTGATTTTTAACAAGAATCTTGATTTATATTTTTGAATCAGGGGTTTACAGATCAAAAAGCCCTCCGTATAGTTCGCTCCATCAACGGCGTAAGCGTTGTTGATAATGCCCAGGTGGTGAAATTGGTAGACACGCCAGCTTCAGGTGCTGGTGATCGCAAGGTCGTGGAAGTTCGAGTCTTCTCCTGGGCACCAAATTCAGATAAAACCCGCGAAAGCGGGTTTTATCGTTTCTGGGGTTTGAAAACCTGCCCGGCGATTTCCTCCCTTATCCGTACTTGAGAAGTTTTATCGTTTATCCTTGCAATGATTTGTTGCATACAAGCGAGGAACAACTCGGATGATGACCCACGATATCCGTCTCAAAACATCCCTTCTGCGTGGCCTTTCCATCACGCTGCTCGGCCTGACCCTGCTCTCGCCCGCCGCCTACTGCGCCGATAAGGTGTCACTGACCCTGTACAACGGCCAGCACAAGGAAGTCGGCGACGAACTCGCCAAAGCCTTCGAGGCCAAGACCGGCATTCACGTCAATGTGCGCAAAGGCAGCAGCAACCAGTTGGCCAGCCAGGTCGCTGAAGAAGGCGACCGCTCCCCCGCCGACGTGATCTATACCGAAGAATCGCCGCCGCTGAACAAGCTCGGCGAACAAGGCCTGCTGGCCAAGATCGATGCCAGCACCCTCGACGTCTTGCCCAAGGATTATGTCGGCAGTAACGGCGACTGGATGGGCGTCACCGCACGCACCCGCGTCGTGGCGTTCAACCCCAAACTGATCGCCGAAAAAGACCTGCCCAAATCGGTACTCGATTTCGCCAGTCCTGAGTGGCAAGGCAAAGTCGGCTTCGTACCCACCAGCGGCGCCTTCCAGGAACAAGCCGTGGCGATCATCAAGTTGCACGGGCGTGAAGCCGCTGAAGAATGGCTGACGGGCCTGCGCGCCTTCGGTAAGGTCTACAGCAATAACATGGTCGCCCTCAAAGCTGTGGAAAACGGCGAAGTCGCCACCGTGCTAGTGAACAACTACTACTGGTTCGCCCTGAAGAAAGAAAAAACCAACCTGGATTCGAGACTGCATTACTTCACCGATGGCGATGCTGGCGGCCTGATCACCGTGTCTTCCGCTGCCGCGCTGAAATCCAGCAAGCACCCCAAAGAAGCGCAACAACTGCTCGCCTTCATGACCAGTGAAGAAGGCCAGCGCGTGATCACCAACACCTCGGCCGAATACCCGCTTCGCAAGGGCATGGAATCCAACCGAGGCCTCAAGCCTTTTAGCGAACTGCAACCGCCGAAAGTCACCCCTGCCGACCTTGGCAACGCCGAGGAAGCCCTGGACCTGGAACGTGACGTTGGCTTGAACTGATGAACCCATCGCTTCCTGCCTCCGCCGTGCGCGGGGGTTTCAGCCCACGGCGCAAGCGCCCGTCGATCTGGCTGCTGATTCCCGTTCTGTTGCTGGTTGGTCTGAGCCTGCTGCCGCTGATCTATGTCGCGACCAAGGCCTGGCAGGCGGGCTGGGCGGAGGCGGTGCACTTGTTATGGCGGCCCTATGTATTCGGGCTGCTGCGCAACACCCTGGCGCTGATGATTGGCGTGACGGTGGCCTGCGGCGTGATCGGCCTGTCCCTGGCCTGGCTGCTGGAACGCAGCAACCTGCCGGGCCGGCGCATCTGGGGCGTGATCCTGTGCCTGCCGTTTGCGGTGCCTGCGTTTGTCAGCAGCTTTACCTGGGTGTCGCTGAGCGCCAACTTTGAAGGATTGGCCGGGGCAATTCTGGTGATGACCCTGTCCAAGTACCCGCTGGTGTTTCTGCCGGTGGCAGCAACCCTGCGCAATCTTGACCCGTCCCTGGAAGAATCAGCTCGCACCTTGGGGCTAAATCGTTGGGGCGTATTTTTTAGCATCACACTGCCCTTACTGTGGCCTTCGCTATTGGCCGGGGCGCTGCTGATTGCTCTACACATGCTGGTGGAGTTCGGCGCGTTGTCGATCATCGGCCTGCAGACGTTCACCACTGCCATCTATCAACAATTCGAACTGGAATTCAGCAATGCTAATGCCGCTATGCTCTCGGCGGTATTGCTGGTGATGTGCCTGACGCTGCTGTGGCTGGAGCTGCGCGCACGCGGCAAGGGCCGCCATGTGCGCATCGGCCAAGGCGCGGCGCGGCATGCGGAACAGGTCAAGTTGGGCAAGTGGGCGCCACTGGGTCAACTGTATTGCCTGGCACTGGCGATTATTGGCAGCGGCATTCCGCTGGGCATGCTCGGGTATTGGCTGGCAGTGGGTTCGTCAGCGGCATTTCCCGTGGCCGAAATTGCTGAGGCGCTGCTGTCTTCGCTGACACTGTCCTTAGGTGGCGCGGCGCTGTGCCTGGTGTTGGCCGTGCCGGTTGGGCTGTTGGTGGTGCGTTACAAAGGCCACTTGGCGATCTGGGCCGAGCGCCTGCCGTATCTGCTGCATGCCCTGCCCGGCTTGGTGATTGCACTGACGCTGGTGTACTTCGCGCTGCACTATGTACCGGCGCTGTATCAGACGTCGGCATTGCTGCTGATCGCTTATGCACTGCTGTTCCTGCCACTGGCCCAGGCGCCGATTCGCACCGCCTTGAACAAGGCCGCGCCGCAGCTGGAAGAGGCGGCGCGCACGCTGGGCGCATCGTCGTTCAGCGCGTTTTGCCGGGTGACCTTGCCGATTATCTTCCCGGCACTGGGCGCGGCATTTGCGCTGGTGTTTCTGGATGCGATGAAGGAATTGACGGCGACGTTACTGCTCAGCCCAACCGGGCTGAACACCCTGGCCACCGCCGTGTGGGCGCATACCTCGAATGTGGAGTTCGCGGCAGCGGCGCCGTACGCGGCGCTGTTGATTCTAGTGTCGGGGTTGCCGGTGTATCTGCTTACGACTCGGATGTATCTGAGCCGCTGAAATAGCTTTCGCGAGCAAGCCCGCTCCCACATTTGAAACGCATTCCAATGTGGGAGCGGGCTTGCTCGCGAAAGGGCCCTCCCAGGCGACATCAAGCCCTGAACTGCCCCAGGCTCGCCTTCAACTGCGCCGCCAAGCCATCCAGCACCTTGCCACTGGCCGTGGTTTCTACCACCGCTTGCGCAGCACGCTCGGCCTGCGCGTGGATCACCTCGACCCGCCCACGCACCGCATGCGCACCCTGGGCCTGATGCTCAGCGGCGCGCGTCGCCAAACCAATCGCCGCATGCACCTGCTCCACCGAAGCCTGCACCGTCTGCTGCAGGCGCACGCTGTCGCGCAGCACCAGCAAGCCTTCGCTCGCCTGACGCCCCGCCTTGCCGATGGTTTCTACCGCCTCACGTGCGCCCTGCTGCAGCGCCACAATATGCGCTTGAATATCACCTGTGGAACTCTGGGTTTTGCTGGCCAGGGCACGCACCTCGTCGGCCACTACCGCGAAGCCACGCCCGGTCTCACCGGCACGCGCGGCTTCGATCGCTGCGTTAAGCGCCAGCAAGTTGGTCTGCTCGGCAATGCCGTGAATCACCGTCAGCACCACTTCAATTTGTTCACTTTGCTGCGCCAGGCGCTCAATAACCTGAGAACCCGCCTGCACCTGCCCCGCCAACGCTTCGATCAAGCTGCCGACCTGCGCTGAAGTGCGCGAGTTTTCATCCGTCGCCTGGCGGATTTCCACCACTTGTTGCAACGCTGCTTGCATCGCATGACTTTCGGCCTGAGCCTCGTCCGCCATTTGCGACAACGCGCGCAGGCTCTCAGCCACCTCATCACGCTGCAAACCGGCAGCCTTGTCGGCCCCGGCATTGCGCAAGGTCATGGCGCCGATTTCCACGCCGGTACGCTGAGCCACGTCACCTGCCTCGCGCACGATCGGCTGCAACTTATCCACAAAGCGATTGACCGCCGAGGCCATGTCGCCGATTTCGTCCTTGCTGCTGATCTGCACACGCTTGGTGAGGTCGCCTTCGCCCGCCGCCAGATCATCCATGGCTGCAATCAGCAACTTCAGGCGATTGACCACACGGCGCCCCAGCACAATAGCGATCAGCAACAATACGCCGAAGCCTACCGCCGCGAGCCCCATGCCAATGCGCCAACGCAACGTGCCCGCCGCCTCTTGCACGGCGCCGGCGGTGTTAGCAGTCATCTGCGTGGCGGTGGCTTGCGCAGACTGCAGGCGCGCGCCCATGGCCGCCGCGCTATCTGCGGCAGCCCCCTTAAGGCTATCGCCCACCAACTGATCGCTGCTGGCGATCAGTGTGGCAAAACGCTTATCCAGTGCAGCCAAGTCGATCTCTACCGCCGCGGTCGAAACTCCCATGCGGACTTTGCCGATCTCGACGCCGTTGGGGCTGATGGACGCTTCGACATAGAACACGGAAGGATCATTTTTTGCCGCATCCAAGACTTTATCCAGGGCACGGTCTCCCTGCCCCTTCGCGAGCAACGCCTGGTTGATCGGGTTGTCACGGTTCAGATAACGCGTCAGATGCACCCCGGCCGCGTCGTCATACACCACGAACAATACGCCGGGATTGCGCTGGGCACGCCGAGCAAACTCCGACAGCGCCGGCACGTCGCTGTCCCACATGGCACGCGGCGCCACCGAGGCCAGCAGTTGTGCCATGTCGTTGGCAGAGTCTTGCAGGTCTTTTTCCAGGGTCGCACGCAGCTGCTTCTGCTCTTCCTGCAGACGTGTGGAAAGCCCGGCGGTCAGACGCTGGCGTGTACTGGAAGACAAGCTGTCCAGACTGGATGTCACTTCCTTGCCAGCTTGCGCCAGCTCGCCAGACAGCTTCTGGCTGTCTATACCCAGGCGACTGCCCAAATCAGCTTCCAATGCAGTGACCGTGCTTCGCGTCAGGGCGACGGCCACCAGCACTTGCACCAAAAGAGCGATACCTAGGGTAACGAACACCGGTCGCAACAGTCGGCTTTGTAACAATGAGAGAACGGCAGACACTGGGAATCCCTCCATCACGGGTGCCATTAATTTGATAGCACCGCGAAAGAAAGAACCATAGCAAAGGTCGTGCCGTTTACCAGGCGGAGACGACAAAGGGCTCCCGAAGGAGCCCTTTGCTTTTTACATCAACAGCTTATTAAGCGAACGGGTGACGCAGAACGATGGTCTCGTTGCGGTCCGGGCCCGTCGAAATAATGTCGATTGGCGCGCCGATCAGCTCTTCAACGCGCTTGATGTAAGCACGGGCGTTGGCCGGCAGCTCTTCCAGGGTTTTGGCACCCACGGTCGATTCGCTCCAGCCCGGCACTTCTTCGTACACAGGCTGCAGGCCCACGTAGCTGTCAGCGTCGGTCGGAGCAACGTCCTTACCGTCTGCATCTTTGTAGCCGACGCAGATGTTGATGGTTTCCAGACCGTCGAGCACGTCCAGCTTGGTCAGGCAGATGCCCGAGATGCTGTTCACATCGATTGCGCGACGCAGGATAACGGCGTCAAACCAACCACAACGACGCGCACGGCCAGTGGTCGCGCCAAACTCGTGACCTTGCTTGGCCAGGTGCGCACCGACTTCGTCGAACAGCTCAGTCGGGAACGGACCCGAACCTACGCGCGTGGTGTAAGCCTTGGTGATGCCCAGGATGTAGTCCAGGAACATAGGACCAACGCCCGAACCGGTAGCAACGCCACCGGCGGTGGTGTTAGAGCTGGTCACGTATGGGTAAGTGCCGTGGTCGATGTCGAGCAACGAACCTTGGGCACCTTCGAACATGATGTCTTTGCCAGCGCGACGCAGGTCGTGCAGCTCGGCAGTCACATCCAGCATCAGCGGCTTGAGCAGTTCAGCGTATTCTTTGCACTCAGCCAGGGTCTTTTCAAACTCGATGGCCGGTTCTTTGTAGTAACCCACCAGCATGAAGTTGTGGTAATCCACCAATTCACGCAGCTTGTCTGCAAAGCGCGGCATGTTGAGCAGGTCGCCCACACGCAGGCCACGACGTGCAACCTTGTCTTCGTACGCCGGGCCGATGCCACGACCGGTAGTACCGATCTTCAGCTCGCCACGGGCCTTTTCACGGGCCTGATCCAGCGCGACGTGGAAGGACAGGATCAGCGGGCAGGACGGGCTGATACGCAGGCGCTCGCGCACCGGTACGCCTTTCTCTTCCAGCTTGGTGATCTCACGCAGCAGAGCGTCAGGTGCAACCACCACGCCGTTGCCGATCAGGCACTGCACGCCTTCGCGCAGCACGCCCGACGGAATCAGGTGCAAGACGGTTTTTTCGCCATCGATGACCAGGGTGTGGCCAGCGTTGTGGCCACCTTGGTAGCGCACTACGGCGGCAGCATGTTCGGTCAGCAGATCAACGATCTTGCCTTTGCCCTCATCACCCCATTGGGTGCCCAGGACTACGACATTCTTACCCATAACACTTGTCCTCATTCGCGCAAACTTGGTGCCGGCGATGGCCGGCAGGAAAACTCAAGAAGCCAGTGGCGAAACTTGCCAAAGCCCGTTCTGCAGAATCAATTGCCGGTCGCAGTCCGCTTCACGGGCGGCGGCCAATGGCTGCCCAGGCAGAGCCTGGACGACACGCTGACCCTCACTGCGCAACTGGCAAACCTGCTGCCAGAGTGCTGCGTCCGTGCTGTCGGGCATCCAGACACCACCAGACGGCAGCTCGACCTCAGCACGCCCCAGGGTCACCAGGGTTTTCAAATCGGTGGAAAAGCCGGTCGCCGGGCGTGCGCGACCGAAGTCGGCGCCGATATCGTCATAACGACCACCCTGGGCGATAGCCTGGCCAACACCCGGAACAAACACGGCGAACACCACACCGGTGTGGTAGTGGTAGCCGCGCAATTCACCCAGGTCAAAATACAGCGGCAATTGCGGGAACCGCGCCGACAATCGCTCGGCAATCGCCAGCAGGTCATCCAGCGCCGCCAGCACTGGCGCCGGTGCATTGGCCAGGCGCTCACGGGCAGCCACCAGCACTTCACGACCACCGCACAGGTTAACCAGCGCGCGCAGCATGTCGGCGAGGTCAGCAGGTACGCCTTCGGTCAGGGCGATGACTTCATCGATTGCCTTGCGTTGCAGGGCGTCGAACAACTGTTGCTCCACTTCACCGGACAAACCGGCCGCGCGGGCCAGGCCGCGGTAGATACCGACGTGGCCCAGGTCCATGTGCACATCCGGCACATCAGCCAGCTGCAGCATGGCCAGCATCAAGCTGATCACCTCTACGTCGCTGCTCGGGCTGGCATCACCGTACAACTCGGCGCCCAGTTGGATCGGGCTACGCGAAGACGACAAGGCGCGCGGCTGGGCATGCAGTACGCTGCCGGCGTAGCACAGGCGGCTCGGGCCTTCGCGGCGCAAGGTGTGCGCATCAATACGCGCCACTTGCGGCGTGATGTCGGCCCGAAAGCCCATTTGCCGGCCCGATTGCGGGTCAATGACCTTGAAGGTGCGCAGATCCAAGTCCTGGCCCGCGCCGGTCAGCAGGGATTCCAGGTACTCGATATGCGGGGTCACGACAAACTCGTAACCCCAGCTCTGGAACAGATCCAACACCTGGCGACGCGCTACTTCAATGCGCGCAGCTTCTGGTGGCAGTACTTCTTCGATGCCATCTGGCAGCAGCCAGCGGTCTACCGTTGCCATTACGCCATTCCCCTATGATCCGGGCGGCCAGCCCTCGGCCGAGCCTTGAGTGAAGCAGAAAATACCCGGCTCCTGCATAAACAACGCGCAAGAACGACGTGACGATATGGCCTGCTAGCGGCCTCGTCGGGCACTTTCCTCGAAAAATCTGTGGCGTCTGCGGCGCAAAACAACAATCAAACATGCAGACGCAAAAAAGCCGGGAATTTCCCGGCTGCCGCATCATACACCCGTTTTCTGAAAGGATCACCCCGCCAGGCATTTTAGCCGCCAGACGGAGTGAGCCCTACAGAATCAGCGGCTGGTTACTTGGACTTTTCCAGGTAGCGGAAGAAGTCGCTGCTTGGGTCCAGCACCATGACGTCGGTTTTGTTCGCGAAACTTTCGCGGTAAGCGCGCAGGCTACGGTAGAACGCGTAGAACTCTTGGTCCTGGCCGTAAGCCTTGGCGTAAATCGACGCCGCTTGAGCATCACCATCACCACGGGCCTCTTCAGACTCGCGATAAGCTTCTGCCAGCAGTACACGGCGCTGACGGTCGGCATCCGCACGGATACCTTCAGCCAGCTCGTTACCCTTGGCGCGGTGCTCACGGGCTTCACGCTCACGCTCGGTGCTCATACGCTCGAACACGCTGCGGTTCACTTCCTTGGGCAGGTCGATCGCCTTGACCCGAACATCGACAACTTCGATGCCCAGCTCTTTCTCAGCCATGATGTTCAGCGAACGCGTGATGTCAGCCATCAGCGCATCACGCTCACCGGATACCACCTCGTGCAGGGTGCGTTTACCAAACTGGTCACGCAGGCCCGATTCCAGACGGCGCGACAAACGCTCGTCGGCAATCTGCTTGAGGCCGGAAGTCGCGGTGTAGAAGCGCTCGGCATCCTTGACGCGCCACTTGGCATAGGCGTCAACCATCACGGCTTTCTTTTCCAGGGTCAGGAAGCGCTGTGTCGGTGCATCCAGGGTCATCAGGCGGGCGTCAAACTTGCGCACCTGGTTCACGTAGGGGACTTTCACATGCAGGCCCGGCTGGACATCCGCCTGGACCACACGACCGAATTGCAGCAACACCGCGCGCTCGGTCTGAGACACGATGTAGAAGCAGTTCCAGGCAGCGATGACCACGACGACGCCCACAATCAGGGCGGTCAGCGATTTATTGCTCATCAACGACTCTCCCTGGTACGTGTTTGCTGTTGCAGCAAGTCAGCGGCCGCACGGGCGCTTGCTTCGTTGGCAGCATTAGTCGAACCGGAGGACGGTGCGCTGGTGCTGCTACGACCACCTTCGATCATCTTGTCCAGCGGCAGGTACAGCAGGTTGTTCTGCCCGCCTTTGCTGCCGGTCACGAGAACCTTGCTGGTGTTGCTGAAGACTTCCTGCATGGTATCCAGGTACAGACGCTCACGCGTGACTTCCGGCGCCTTGCGGTACTCGGCAACCAGCTTGGTAAAGCGATCAGCCTCACCCTTGGCGCGCGAGACCACTTCGTCGCGGTAACCGTTGGCATCTTCAAGGATGCGCTGGGCCTGACCACGAGCTTCCGGCACGACGCCGTTGGCGTAGGTTTCAGCCTGGTTGCGCGAACGCTGCTCGTCTTCACGGGCACGGATCACGTCATCAAAGGCTTCCTGCACTTCGCGCGGTGCGGCTGCGCTCTGTATGTTGACCTGAGTAACGGTGATACCGGTGCGATAGGTGTCGAGGAACCGTTGCAGACGTTCCTTGATCTCGCTGGCCATCAACTCACGACCTTCGGTCAGCACCTGGTCCATGGCAGTGGAACCCACGACATGGCGCAGGGCGCTTTCAGTCGCCTGCTGCAGACTGATTTCAGGTTGATCGACGTTCAGCACGAAATCCTGAAGATTGCTGATCTTGTACTGCACGGTCAGCGGCACTTCGACGATGTTCTCGTCTTCGGTCAGCATCTGGCCCTGCTTGGTGTAGGCACGCTCACGCGTGACGTTCTCCATGTACTTCTTGTCGATCGGGGGGAAGTAGATGTTCAGGCCCGGGCCGACAGTCTCGTAGTACTTGCCGAAGCGCAGCACTACGGCTTGCTCCTGCTCGTCAACTACATAAACCGCACTGTACAGCCACACGGCTGCGAGCACGACAAGACCCAGGCCCAGCAGGCCATAGCCACCGCCCTTGCTTGTGCGACCGCCGTCGTCACCACCACGTTTTTTCCCACCACCGAACAACCCATTCAGGCTTTCCTGCAGCTTTCGGAAGGCCTCGTCGAGATCTGGTGGCCCCTTGCGGTCGCCATTATTGCGGCGTTTACCACCCCAAGGATCCTGATTATTCGAGTTGCCACCCGGCTCATTCCAAGCCATAGCGCTCTCCATCTGATAAAGCAAAGACGCACCCACGGCGCGCCGACCAATGCTACAGAATGCCTGCTGCCGCGGCACAACCGCTTTAGGAGGCTTTTATTGCAAAGTGTGTTGTTCGATGAACTCCGTCGGCACCACACCTTCACGACTGACCAGCCGATTCAGCTCCGAGCGCGGCAATCGAACGGCCAGCAAGCTGACACCTTCTTCGTCGTACTCTTCTTTCTGTACTGCGCCCAGCTCGAAAAACTGTGCACGCAGTCGAGCAAAACGCTGCGGCAAGCGCAAGGTGCCCACAAACAAATCACTGCCCAGCAACTCGGCAATGGCTTGTTCAAGCAATTCCAAACCACTGCCGTCACGCGCCGACAGCCATACCCGCTGAGGCTTACCATCTTCGTCGCGCTGGATTTGTGGCTCAACGCCTTCAAGCAAATCGAGTTTGTTATAGACCTCGAGGATCGGCAAGTCCTGCGCACCAATCTCGCCCAGTACCACCATCACCTGTTCAATCTGCAACATGCGATCCGGTTCAGCCGCATCGATCACGTGCAACAGCAGGTCGGAGTTGCTCGACTCTTCGAGCGTAGACCGAAACGCCTCGACCAGCTTGTGAGGCAGGTGACGAATGAAACCCACGGTGTCGGCCAGGACAATCGGCCCCAGGTCGTCCAGTTCGAGACGGCGCAAGGTCGGGTCGAGGGTGGCAAACAGTTGGTCGGCCGCGTATACGTCCGACTTCGTCACATTATTGAACAGTGTGGATTTGCCAGCGTTGGTATAGCCCACCAGGGAAACGGTAGGAATGTCCGCACGCATACGGCCACGACGCGATTGCTCGCGCTGACTGCGCACCTTTTCCAGGCGGCCCTTGATCTGACGCAGGCGAACCCGCAGCAAACGTCTGTCGGTTTCCAGCTGGGTTTCACCCGGGCCGCGCATGCCGATACCGCCACCTTGACGCTCCAGGTGAGTCCAGCCACGAACCAGCCGGGTGCTCATGTGGTCAAGCTGAGCCAGTTCTACCTGGAGCTTGCCTTCATGGGTACGGGCACGCTGGGCGAAGATATCGAGAATCAGACCGGTACGGTCGATCACGCGACACTCGAAAACACGTTCGAGGTTACGTTCCTGACTGGGCGTGAGGGTGTGATTGAAGATCACCAGATCGGCTTCTTCAGCATGAACCAGGTCGCGTAATTCCTCGACCTTGCCGCTGCCGATCAGGTATTTGGCGGTTGGCCGATGACGCGGCACGTTAAAAAACGCAACGGTCTCGGCGCCGGCCGAATTTGCCAGCTCCTGAAACTCCTGCGGATCTTCGCGCGCCTCAGGGTCCTGTCCATCCAAGTGAACGAGGATCACTCGTTCACCACCACCGTGGCGCTCAAAGAACAAAGGAGACTCCTATCAGGCGTTACCTGGCTCAGCGTCACCCTGTTCGGTATCAGTTGCGCTAGGCAGACGGATAGGACGAACTGGAACGACTGTCGAGATAGCGTGCTTATAAACCATCTGGCTGACGGTGTTTTTCAGCAGGATCACGAACTGGTCGAACGACTCGATCGTGCCTTGCAGCTTGATCCCGTTGACCAAGTAGATGGAAACCCCCACTTTCTCTTTACGTAAAGTATTCAAGTAAGGGTCTTGTAGCGAATGCCCTTTTGACATGTGCCGCACTCCTTTAAGGATCAATAATAAAATTCGGAAAATAGATAGCTTATGGCCGCCACACCCCCAAGGATAGACGGCAATTGCAAGGACTCAGCTCAATATGGAGACCGTTCCCAGGTATTTCAAGGCGCGTGACAGATTGTCGCTGTCCAGGCTGTCCAGCCAGTGCAAATCGCTCCAGCTGCGCAACCAGGTGAACTGGCGCTTCGCCAATTGGCGCGTAGCAATGATGCCGCGCTCCTGCATTTCGGCTGACGTCAGCTTGCCATCCAGGTGATCCCAGACTTGGCGGTAGCCAACAGCACGTATCGACGGCAACCCAGCATGCAGGTCACCTCGGGAACGCAGTGCTACGACCTCCTCCACAAACCCCTGTTCCAACATAATTGTGAATCTTTGTGCAATTCGTTCATGCAGCACCTGGCGATTTGACGGAGCAATGGCCAGATTCGCCACAGTATAGGGCAATACTGACTGTCCAGATGCGTCTGCATCAGCACTTTGCGCAGTTTGTTTCAGCCGATGTTCAGTCATGGTCTGGCCGCTGACCCGCCAGACTTCCAGCGCGCGAGTGAGGCGCTGCGGGTCATTGGGATGAATACGCGCCGCCGACACCGGGTCTACCGCCGCCAACTGGTCATGCAGGGCTTGCCAGCCAAAGCGTGCTGCCTCGTCCTCAAGCTCGACGCGCACTTGGGCGTCAGCCGGCGGCATATCAGCCAACCCTTCCTGCAAAGCCTTGTAATAGAGCATTGTGCCGCCCACCAGCAGCGGTATATTGCCCCGCGCGGTGATTTCAGCCATCGCGGCCAAGGCACCGACGCGAAAATCTGCAGCCGAATAACTTTCTGACGGGTCGATGATGTCGATCAGTTTATGCGGATACTCGGCCAACAATGCTTTGGAAGGCTTGGCCGTGCCGATGTCCATGTCCCGGTAAACCAGGGCAGAGTCAACACTGATCAGCTCGCACGGCAACACCTTGGTCAGCTCGATGGCCAGGTCTGTCTTGCCAGCGGCCGTGGGGCCCATCAGGAAGATCGCGGGGGGCAAGGCGCTCATCAACGACCGCGCAAGAACAGTTTGTCCAGATCGTCGAGGCCCATTTGGGTCCAGGTCGGTCGGCCATGGTTGCATTGCCCGCTGCGCTCGGTGTTTTCCATGTCACGCAGCAACCCGTTCATTTCCGGCAAGGCCAGGCGGCGGTTGGCGCGGATGGCACCGTGACAAGCCATGGTGCCGAGCAGTTCATTGATGTGTGCCTGGATGCGGTCACTGGTGCCGTATTCCATCAGGTCCGCCAGCACGTCGGCGACCAAACGGTTGGCTTCGGCCTGTTTGAGCAGCGCCGGAATCTGGCGGATCGCCAGGGTTTCCGGCCCCAGGCGCTGCAGTTCGAAGCCCAGTTTCTGAAACACACCGTGGTGCTCTTCCGCACAATCGGCTTCACGCTGGCTCACTGCCAAAGACTCCGGCACCAGCAGCGGCTGGCCGCTGAGGCCTTCGCTGGCCATGGCGATCTTCAGGCGTTCGTACATGATCCGCTCGTGGGCGGCGTGCATGTCCACCAACACCAGGCCATGGGCGTTTTCCGCCAGGATGTAGATGCCCTTGAGCTGTGCCAACGCATAGCCCAGCGGCGGGATATCCCCACCGCCCTCCGGCAACGCGACAGCGCCGGGCTCGGCACCCGGCAGCGGCGCGAAAAACTCGCGATAGGCTGCCTGGGCTTCGGCCACCGGCACCGCCGATTGCGGACGCGGTGTGTATTGATACTGGTAACCCGCACCCGACCCGGAACCCGGCGCCGTATAAGCAGGCTGTGGCTGCGGCGATTGCAGCAAATTGGCAGCCAGGCTCATTTCGCCTTGCGGGCCAAACTCACCGGCCTCCGGGCCACTCGGCCGCACCACCGCCGTCACGATCGGCGCCGACAGCTGATCATCCGGGCGCACATCGCCGAGGGCACGGTGCAAGGTGCCATAAAGGAAGTCATGCACCATGCGTCCGTCACGGAAGCGCACTTCGTGCTTGGTCGGGTGCACGTTGACGTCAACCACCGATGGGTCGACCTCAAAAAACAGTACAAAAGTCGGATGCCGCCCGTTGAACAACACATCGCGGTAAGCCTGGCGCACCGCGTGGGCCACCAGTTTGTCGCGCACCGCGCGGCCATTCACAAAGAAGTACTGCAAATCCGCCTGGCTACGGGAGAAAGTCGGCAACCCGACCCAACCCCACAGGCGCAGGCCGTTGCGCTCGATTTCAATCGGCAACGCCTGCTCCAGGAACCCCGCGCCACAGATGGCCGATACACGCCGAGCCCGCGCGGCGTCGTCATGGGCTTCATGCAGGCTGAGGATGGTCTTGCCGTTGTGACGCAGATGAAACGCCACGTCAAAGCGCGCCAAGGCCAGGCGTTTGATGACTTCTTGCAAGTGATCGAATTCGGTTTTTTCGGCCTTGAGGAATTTACGCCGCGCCGGGGTATTGAAGAACAGGTCGCGCACTTCCACCGAGGTGCCCACTGGGTGTGCAGCCGGCTGGACCCTGGGCGCCATGTCGCGGCCTTCGGTTTCCACTTGCCAAGCCTGCTCGGCGCTACGGGTGCGCGAGGTCAGGGTCAGGCGCGCCACGGAACTGATAGACGCCAGGGCCTCACCGCGAAAACCCAGGCTCATCACCCGCTCAAGGTCTTCCAGGTCACGGATTTTGCTGGTGGCGTGACGCGCCAGGGCCAGCGGCAGGTCATCGGAAGAGATGCCACTGCCGTCATCGCGCACGCGCAGCAGCTTGACGCCGCCCTGTTCGACATCGACATCAATGCGCTTGGCGCCGGAGTCGATGCTGTTTTCCAGCAGCTCCTTGATCACCGATGCCGGGCGCTCAACCACCTCGCCCGCCGCAATCTGGTTGGCCAGACGCGGGCTGAGCAGTTCGATGCGCGAGCCGCTATTGAGGACTGATTCGCTCATTATTGCGCTGCCAATTCGGTGCCAGGGATGGTCAATACCTGGCCTACTTTCAACTCATCGGTTTTCAGGTTATTGGCGCGGCGCAAAGTAGCGGCCGAGACCTGGAAACGCACGGCCAGCATGGCCAGGGTGTCGCCGGGCTGCACGCGATGGTCACGTGGGCCCTGGGCGATTTTCCCAGAGTCACGCAGCCAGGCGATGTAGCTGCCCGGCGGTGGGTTCTGCTGGAAGAACTGGCGAATACCGGCACTGATCGAACGCGCCAACGCCTGCTGGTGGCTGGCGCTGGCCAGCTTCGAGGCTTCGTTGGAGTTGGAGATGAACCCGGTTTCCACCAGGATCGATGGAATGTCCGGCGACTTCAACACCATGAACCCGGCCTGCTCCACACGTTGTTTGTGCAAGGAAGTGACGCGGCCGATATTGCTCAAGACCTTCTGGCCCACGTTCAGGCTGGAGGTCAACGACGCCGTCATCGACAGGTCGAGCAGCACGCCGGCGAGCATTTTGTCTTTGTCGTCGAGGGACACGTTGCCGGCCCCGCCGATCAAGTCGGAACGGTTTTCGCTGTCGGCCAGCCAACGCGCGGTCTCGGACGTGGCGCCACGATCGGACAGGGCAAACACCGAGGCGCCGAAAGCGGCGGTAGACGGTGCGGCGTCGGCGTGGATCGACACGAACAGATCGGCGCCTTTCTTACGCGCGATTTCGGTACGGCCGCGCAACGGAATGAAGTAGTCACCGGTACGGGTCAGCTCGGCGCGATAGCCTTTCATGCCATTGACCTGACGCTGCAGTTCACGAGCAATGGCTAATACCACGTCTTTTTCATGCTGGCCGCGCGCGCCGGAGGCTCCCGGGTCTTCACCGCCGTGGCCAGCGTCGATCACCACAATAATGTCACGCTTACCCGCAGGCGCAGGTGGCGGCGGTGGCAACTTGACCTGAGGCTGTGCCGGGCTGACCGGCACGGCCGGCACGGTCGCAACGCTCGGAGTTGGCGCAGGCGGCGGTGCAGCATCAGCGGCATTGTCAAACAGGTCGACCACCAACCGGTTGCCGTATTGCGCGTTCGGGGGCAGCACAAAACTTTTCGGGGTTACGACCTTTTTCAGGTCGATCACCACACGCAGGTCGGTCGGCGTGCGCTGGGCCGAACGCATCGCGGTAATCGGCGTGTTGGCGGTGGCGACTTTCAACGGCGCAGCCAGGGTCGCACCGTTGATGTCGATCACCAGGCGATCAGGCGCCGTCAGGGTAAAGACGCTGTGCTGGACCGGGCCAGACAGGTCGAACACCAGTCGCGTGTTATCCGGCGCTCGCCACAGGCGAACACTTTTCACCTGCTCAGCAGCCAGAGCATTGAAAGTCATTGCCGCAAGCAACACCCCTACGACAGCAACCATCGCGCGAAAGCGCATACCTAACCCCACCAATTTTATTTGAATTCCAGTGCCAGAGCGGCACACCACGACTGGCCTCGCGCGCTCTGGGGCAACAACTTCAGCTGACGTCCATGATCATGGGGCGTAATGGTAATGGTCAGGTCCGGCTTTGGCAAAAAGCCTGTGCCTTTATCTGGCCACTCGATCAGACACAGTGCGTCTTCATCGAAGTAATCACGGATACCCATGTATTCCAGTTCTTCGGGATCTACCAAGCGATAGAGGTCGAAGTGAAAGGCACGAATCGCACCGATCTCGTAGGGCTCAACCAAGGTGAACGTCGGGCTTTTTACCGCACCGGCGTGGCCCAGCCCGCGAATAATGCCGCGCGACAGCGTAGTTTTGCCCGCCCCCAAATCACCCTCGAGGAAGATCAACCCGGCGCCCGCCGTAACCTGGGCGATGCGCTGACCGAATGCAACCATGGCGTCTTCATCCGCCAGAAAAAGGGTTACGTCAGGCACGGCGACTGCTCCTCCAGCAATTGACGAATGGCAGGTATCAGGTCGCTGGCAGCCAGGCCACGGCCAAAGGTGCCTTGGCGATCCCCTGCCGTGGCGTGCAGCCACACGGCCAGGCAACTGGCTTCATAAGCGGGCATGCCTTGGGCCAGCAACGCGCCGACCAGACCGCTCAGGACATCCCCCAAACCGGCCGTGGCCATTGCCGGATGGCCTTGGTCACAACGAGAAACACGGCCGTCCGGGCTGGCAATCAAACTGCCAGCACCCTTTAGGATAGCCACTGCATTGAATTTCTGGCTCAACGCGCGCGCCACCATCAGGCGATCGGCCTGAACCTCGGCTGTCGAGATGCCCATCAACCGCGCCGCCTCGCCCGGATGTGGCGTGATCACCGAGTTGGGCGGCAGGCTCAAGCCGCCCCCTGACAACTGATTCAAGGCGTCCGCATCCCAGACTTGCGGCAGCTTGGCATTAGCAGCGACGGATAACAGGCTTTTTCCCCAGGAAGCCGCGCCCAAGCCTGGGCCGATGACGATCACCGAGATCTTTTCCAGCAGCCCCATCAACTGGTTGGCCGAACTCACGCCAACGGTCATGACTTCCGGCAAGCGTGCCAGCGCGGCTGGTACATGCTCCGCTCGGGTCGCCAGCGATACCATGCCCGCGCCACTGCGCAAGGCGCTCTCTGCGCTCAATAGGGCAGCGCCACCAAAGCCACGGTCGCCGCCGATGACCAACAGGTGGCCGAACTGACCTTTATGGGCGTCCGGGGAACGGGCAGCCAGTTGCGGCAAATGGCCGTGCAACAGCGGCTGTACGTCGGTTATTGCGTGTTTTGTCTGCGGCATGCGTCTTCAAGCTCCGATGTCTGGCAGAATTATACCTATCTAACCTGCGGTTTCCCTTGTCTCATGCCTGCTATCACCACCGATCTGCCCGCCCTCGCCCAATCGATCAAAGACTGGGGCCGCGAGCTGGGCTTTCAACAAGTCGGCATCAGCGGCCTGGACCTGGCCGAGCATGAACAGCACCTGCAACGCTGGCTCGACGCGGGCTACCACGGCGAGATGGACTACATGGCCGCCCATGGCAGCAAACGCTCGCACCCCGATGAGCTGGTGCCCGGCACTTTGCGCGTTGTGTCGCTGCGCATGGATTATCTGCCAGGCGACACCCAAATGGCGCAACTGCTGGCCAAGCCAGAGAAAGCCTACATCTCCCGGTACGCCCTGGGCCGCGATTACCACAAGCTGATCCGCAAACGCGTACAACAACTGGCTGACCGCATCCAGGCACAGATCGGCCCGTTCGGCTTTCGCGCGTTTGTCGACAGCGCGCCGGTGCTGGAAAAGGCCATCGCCGAACAAGCGGGCCTCGGCTGGATCGGCAAAAACACCCTGGTGCTCAATCGCAAGGCCGGCAGCTATTTCTTCTTGAGTGAGCTGTTTGTCGATTTACCCTTGCCGGTTGACGCCCCACACAGCACCGAGCACTGCGGCCGCTGCACCGCGTGTTTGGATATCTGCCCCACTAATGCCTTCGTCGGCCCGTACGTGCTGGACGCGCGACGCTGCATTTCCTACCTCACCATCGAACTGAAGACTGCAATCCCTGAAGACCTGCGCCCACTGATCGGCAATCGCGTATTCGGTTGCGATGACTGTCAGATCGTTTGCCCGTGGAATCGTTTCGCCCGCACCACCAATGAGGGCGATTTCAAGCCACGGCACAATCTGGATAACGCCGAGATGGCCGAACTGTTTATGTGGGACGAGGATAAATTCCTCAGCAGCACCGAAGGCTCACCACTACGCCGCGCCGGCTATGAGCGCTGGCTGCGCAACCTGGCCGTGGGCCTGGGCAATGCGCCGTCGAGTATTCCTGTGCTGGAAGCCTTGAAGGCGCGCCGGGATTACCCCTCGGAGCTGGTGCGTGAACATGTGGAATGGGCACTGAACCAGCACGCGGCGCGCTAGTGCACGTCGTCGTTGTAGACGAACTTGGGCATTTCCCAGTGAAAACGAATGGCCAGCAGGCGCAGTAGAAAGCCGCTGAACAAGGTCAGCAGAATCGCCTGCTCGCTGGGCAGTTCCAGGTAAAGGCAGAGCATGTAGAACCACGCAGCCAGGAACGACACGCTGGCGTAAAGCTCACGGCGAAAGATCAGCGGGATGTCGTTGCAGAAGATATCCCGCAGGATGCCGCCGAACACCCCGGTGATCACACCACTGACCGACGCCACCAGCATGCCGTGCCCCATTTCCAGGGCGGTCATGCAGCCGATCAAGGTGAACGCCACCAGGCCCACGGCATCCAGTGCCAGGAACAGCGAGCGCAGGTGGCGCATCAGCGGCGCGATAAAAATCGTCACCAGCGCGGCAATGGAGGTCAGCACCAGGTATTCCGGGTGTTTGACCCACGTCAGCGGGTAATGCCCCAACAGCACATCGCGCACCGAACCACCGCCAAGGGCGGTGACGCAGGCGATCAGCACCACGCCAAACCAATCCATGCCACGCCGCCCGGCGGACAGCGCGCCGGTCATGGCTTCGGCGGTGATGGCGATGAGGTAGAGCATCAACAGCATGATGGCGATCCTTGCAAAGAGGCGCGCAGTCTAATCATTTGGCGATGGCACCAAAAGGGGGCGCTTGGCGAAAGACCGAGGCACACCCTTCGCGAGCATGCCCGCTCCCACATTTGACCGAGTTCCACCTTTGGAATGCAGTCGAATGTGGGAGCGGGCTTGCTCGCGAAGGCGCCAGGCCTGGCACTACATCTTCAAGCCTTGATGAAATGCTTACGGTAATGCTGCAGCTCAGCAATCGACTCGCGGATATCATCCAGCGCCAAATGCGTGCTGCCTTTATGGAAGCTGTCTTTAACTTCCGGTGCCCAGCGCGCGGCCAACTCTTTAAGTGTGGACACATCCAGGTTGCGATAATGGAAGTAGCTTTCCAGCCCTTTCATGTGCGTATAAAGGAAGCGGCGGTCTTGGCAAATGCTGTTGCCACAGATCGGCGACTTGCCCTTGGGCACCCACTTCTCCAGGAAAGCGATAGTTTCAGCCTCGGCTTGCGCCATGCTGACACGGCTGTCGCGCACGCGCTGGGTCAGCCCGGAGTTGCCGTGGGTGCGGGTGTTCCACTCGTCCATGGTGGCGAGTACGGCGTCGCTGTGGTGGATGGCGATCACCGGACCTTCCGCCAAGGTGTTGAGGTTGCTGTCGGTGACAATCGTCGCCATCTCGATGATGACATCGGTGTCGGGGTTCAGACCGGTCATTTCCAGATCGATCCAAATCAGGTTCTGTGGGTTTTGCATGGCTTGATTCTCTTGGCACCTTGGCGTAGCCGCACAGTTTAGCAGGCAGGGGCGTGCTAGACTCGCGACCGTTTTACCTAACCTCTGCATTATCGACACGGAACACCAATGGCCAAACGCCAGCTCAATCGTCGCCAAAACTGGCGCATCGAAAAGATTCAAGGTGAACGCGCCGCTCGCGCCGCCAAACGTGAATCCTCCGCCGTGGAAGCGCTCGAGGGCGGCGACCTGGGCCCCGAACAAACGGGCCTGGTGATCGCGCACTTTGGTGTACAGGTCGAAGTCGAGGCGCTGGAAGGCGAACTCGCAGGCTCTGTTTCCCGTTGCCACTTGCGCGCTAACCTGCCTGCGCTGGTAACCGGCGACAAGGTGGTATGGCGTGCCGGCAACCAGGGCATCGGCGTGATCGTCGCCCAACTGCCGCGCACCACCGAACTGCGCCGCCCTGACAGCCGTGGCCAGCTCAAGCCGGTGGCCGCCAACGTTGACATGATCGTGATCGTGTTTGCGCCGCTGCCCGAGCCGCACGCCAACCTGATCGACCGGTACCTGGTCGCGGCCGAGCATGCTGGCATTCGCCCGCTGTTGCTGCTGAACAAATTCGACCTGATCGACGAGCAAAACGCCCCGGCGCTCAACGCGTTGCTGGCGGTCTACCGCACCCTGGGTTACCCGGTGCTGGAAGTGTCGGCGCATCACGGCAATGGCATGGAACAGTTGCAACAGCAGCTGGACGGGCGCATCAGTGTGTTCGTCGGCCAGTCGGGCGTGGGCAAGTCGTCGCTGGTCAACAGCCTGCTACCGGAAGTCGACACCCGTGTCGGCCCGCTCTCGGAGCTGTCCGGCCAGGGCACCCACACCACCACCACCGCGCGGTTGTTCCACTTCCCCGGTGGCGGTGAACTGATCGACTCCCCAGGTATCCGCGAATTCGGCCTCGGCCACGTCAGCCGCAGCGATGTGGAAGCGGGCTTTATCGAGTTCAACGACCTGATCGGCACCTGCCGCTTCCGCGACTGCAAACATGACCGCGAGCCGGGCTGTGCATTGCTCAAGGCCCTGGAAGATGGCCGCGTGCAGCAGCAGCGGATGAACAGCTATCGGTCGATTATTGCGAGCTTGCCTGAGAGCAGTTACTAAACCGCACTTACAAAAAGGCCGCGATCATCGCGGCCTTTTTGCATGCGGATTACGACCCGGGTGCCGGCGCAGGCGCCGTCGGGTCTTTCACCCCACCATCATCAAACAGGTTCAGCTTCTGGCGCAGCTCATGCGCCGGCAACGGCTCCTGCCCTGGCGGAATGGCGTTCGGGTCGGCCGGCACCTCGCCTGGCGCGCCTTCGCCTTGGGTCGGTGCCGGCGGCGCTGCGCCTTGATCGCCTTCAATCGCTCGCTGGGCCTTTTTGGTCAGCACGACGATATCAATCCGACGGTTGATCGGGTTGAACGGATCTTTAGGATCAAACAGCTGCGAGGAGGCGAAACCCACCACACGTGCCACTTGCGAATCCGGATAGCTGCCCGCTACCAACGCACGGCGAGCAGCGTTGGCGCGGTTGGCCGAGAGTTCCCAGTTGCCGAAGTCGCCCTGGCCCGAATACGGCTTGGCGTCGGTGTGACCGCTGATGCTGATCCTGTTCGGCACGGCTTTGATGGTGTCAGCCATGGCCAGCAGGATATCTTCAAAGTACGGCTTCAAGCGCGCGCTACCGGAATCGAACATCGGCCGGTTGGCGTCGTCGGTGATCTGGATGCGCAAGCCTTCCGGGGTGATTTCGAAGGAAATCTGGTCCTTGAATTTCAGTAGCTGCGGGTTCTCTTCAACCTTGGTCTGCAGTTCCTGCAGTAACAACTCGAGGCGCTCTTTCTCGACCTGATCGGCCATGCTCTCGACGGTGTCGCGCTCAATCGGGATTTTTTCCTGCGGCGCTTCGGTCTTGACCTCGGGGTTGATGGTGCGCTCAGGCGCCAACTGGGGCGAGCCGCCCAGGTCGATCACAAACGGTGTACCGCTTTCCGAGAAGCCAATCGGGTCTTTGAAATAACCGGCGATGGCGATCTTCTGTTCGGGCGTGGCGGTCGACATCAGCCACAGCACCAGGAAGAACGCCATCATCGCCGTCGCAAAGTCGGCGAAGGCGATTTTCCAAGCACCACCATGGTGCCCCGCAGCGAAGCGCTTGACGCGCTTGATGATTATCGGCTGGTTGTTTTCCATGGTTTAGCGACCGCGAACCGCTTGTTCCAGCTCGGAAAAACTTGGGCGATGTTTCGGGTACAGCACCTTGCGCCCGAACTCCACCGCCAGCGATGGCGGCATACCGGACGCCGAAGCCACCAAACACGCCTTGATCGCTTCGTAGAGGTTGACCTCTTCCTTGGCATCGTGGGCCAGACAGGTGGCGAGTGGACCGAAGAAGCCATAGGCCGCGAGAATACCGAAGAAGGTACCGACGAGGGCCGCACCCACGTGCATACCAATAGCCTTTTGGTCGCCTTCGCCCAGGGACGCCATGGTCACGACAATACCGAGTACCGCCGCGACGATACCAAAACCGGGCATGGCGTCGGCAACGCCGGTCACGGCATGCGAAGGGTGCTCCAACTCTTCTTTAAGACTGAAAAGCTCCATGTCGAACAAGCCTTCCAGCTCGTGAGGCGCCATGTTGCCGGAGGACATGATGCGCAGGTAATCACAGATGTAGGCGGTCATGCGCTCATCTTTGAGCACGGCCGGGTACTTGGCGAAAATCGGGCTGGCGGCGGCGTCTTCGATGTCGCCTTCGATAGCCATCATGCCTTCGCGGCGGCTCTTGTTGAGGATCTCGAAGATCAGCCCCAGCACTTCCAGGTAGAAGGTGTGGGAAAAACGCGAACTGAACATGCCCAGCGACTTCTTGATCACGTGCATGGTCATGTAGCCGGGGTTCGCCTGCAGGAACGCACCCAGTGCCGCACCACCAATAATCATCACCTCGAAAGGCTGAATCAGCGCGGCAATTTTACCGTGAGACAGGACGTACCCGCCGAGCACGCTTGCGAAGACGACGATGATGCCGATAATTTTAGCCATAGGGAATTGGTACTTGCGCCGTCGGGTTCATGGACATATTGGGTGCAGCCGAAAACTCTTGTTCTACTTATCGGCAAAACTGCGCCAGACTATAGCCCGTTAAGGCGAAAAGCCAATTCAGCCCGTTCCGGGCGTGTTGAATGCAAGTGATGATCGCGCCCCAATCATGGCAATTGAAACGACAGTCCCAAGTACCAAACCCACCACCCTCGCTGCTTGGATCAAGCGCCTGGACGACGTGCTGCTGCCCGTTCCCCAGACCAGTCACGAGCGTGTGTGCAAAGCCATTCGCGATAGCCGCAGTTCGTTGCGAGATATTGCCGAGCTGATGCAACACAGCCCCGCGCTGGTGCTCAGCGTGATGCGTGAAGCCAATAGCCAGGCCCACGGCAGCCTGTCGGGGCCGGCGGAAAACCTCGAAGTAGCGCTCAACCGCCTGGGCCTTAAACGTGCCGAGGAGTTGTTGGCGCGCCTGCCCTCAGTGCCGGAAAAAGACATTCCCGTGGCCTTGCGCCAACTGCTGCTGGTGAGCCAACACGCCTCCCAGCAAGCCAACGGTTTGTTCGCCAGCCGCCTCGCGCGCCTTTGGCAAGACATTCACTGGGGCAGCCTACTGTTTCTGTCGCCGCTGTGGCCGATGGCCGTTGCGTACCCCAAGCTTCTGGAAGAATGGGAACTGCGCGTTATCCACAAAGGCCAATCGGCACGCAAGGTTGAGCAGGAACTGTTCGGTGTGCGGCTGTTGGAGTTGTGCCTCGGTTTGACCGAAACCTGGCACCTGCCGATCTGGGTCTCCCAGGGCTACAACCTGCTGTTGAGCGAGCAGCGCCTGCTGGTGAAGGCGCTGCGCATCGCCCGTGAAGACGACGCGCTGCGCCACCAGCAATTGCTCGACGCCGAACCTAACCTGCGCCGCTGGTTGAACCAGCCGGCGAACACTGTGCTGCTGGCTAATGGCCTGGCGATGTCGGCCCAAGAGTCCTGGACTTGCCCGCACACCGAGCGCTGGCAATACCTGACCGCGCTGTACCTGCAAGACCCCTTGAGCGATGTGCAGCAACAGGCTCACCAGCAAGCAGTGACCAGCGCGCGCACGACGCTGATGCCTGACCTCTGGCACCCCGCGTTGTCGCTGATCTGGCCGTGGCACGTACACAAAATCCATCGCGGCCTGTTGCCAGCAGCACCGCCCACTGCCGAAGCACTGGCGGTATGGCGCAAACGCTGCACCGAGTTGCTGGTAGAACCAAGCCGTTTTGCCAATGCCATGCACCTGACCACCTGCGCCAGGGAAGCCTTGGTCGCCAGCGGCATGCAACGGGTGTTGTTGTTTATGGCGGACCGCGCCTTGAGCACCCTGCGCGTGCATCAAGCCGACGGCTTGCCCAAAGACGCCGCCAACCTGAGCCTGGATGTGGTCAACAGCACGCTGCTGCAGCGTCTGCTGGAAAAGTCTGCCCAAGTACGCCTCACGCCGGACAATCACGCGCAGTTCTCGGCTTTACTGCCGCCGATCCTGCGCCGTCTGTTCAACGGTGAACACCTGTTGCTGCGCTCCCTGAGCTGCAACGGCAAAGTGGTGATGCTGATGATCGCCGACCAGGGCGGCGGGCCGTTCTCGGAAACCACCGTGCAGGCCTTCGGCAAAACCGCTCAATGCATCGAGAAAGCGCTGCACAGCTTTACCAACCGCAGCGCTTGATGCTTGCGCTACAATCGCCCTCTTTTATCACCAACATTTGTGCCCAGGAGACCTCACATGCCTGACTTCTCTGGCTTGCCGCTGGTGATCGAATCCAGCGACCTGCTCGGTCAACTGGATGCCGAACACCTGATTTTGGTGGACCTCACCAGTGCCGCCCGCTACGCCGAAGGGCATATCCCCGGCGCGCATTTCGTTGACCCCAAGCGTACCCAGCTGGGCCAGGCGCCAGCCCCCGGCTTACTGCCCCACAAGGCCGACCTGGAAAAACTCTTCGGCGAACTCGGGCACACTCCGGACGCGACCTACGTGGTCTACGACGACGAAGGCGGCGGCTGGGCCGGGCGTTTCATCTGGCTGCTTGACGTGATCGGCCACCAGAAATACCACTACCTGGACGGCGGCCTGCTGGCCTGGCTGGAAGGTAAACATCCGCTGTCTACCGAGGTGCCTGCCCCCGTCGGCGGCCCGGTCAGCCTGACGTTGCATGACAACCCCACCGCCACACGCGAGTACTTGCAAAGCCGACTCGGCGCCGCCGACCTGGGTATCTGGGACGCACGCGGCCCGATGGAATATTCCGGCGAGAAGGTTCTCGCGGCCAAGGGTGGTCACATCCCTGGCGCCGTGAATTTCGAATGGACCGCCGGCATGGACAAGGCGCGCAGCCTGCGCATCCGCCGCGACATGCCGCAGATCCTCGAAGACCTCGGGCTGACCAAAGATAAAGAAATCATCACCCACTGCCAGACTCACCACCGCTCTGGCTTCACCTACCTGGTGGCCAAGGCGCTCGGTTATCCGCGAGTCAAAGGTTATGCCGGTTCCTGGGGCGAATGGGGTAACCACCCCGACACCCCCGTTGAGATTTAAGGTTTAAGGACAGTTCATGAAAAAGCAGTTGTTTATCCTCAGCCAGTACTTGCTGCCGCACCACTTGCTCTCGCGTCTGGCCGGCTGCATTGCCGAGTGCCGCGTACGCTGGTTCAAGAATGCCTTCACCGCCTGGTTCGCCAAGCGCTACCAAGTGGATATGTCCCAAGCCCTGGTTGAAGACCTGAGCGCCTATGAGCATTTCAACGCCTTCTTCACCCGCGCCTTGAAAGACGGTGCACGCCCGCTGGATCAAACCCCAGGCGCGGTGTTGAGCCCAGCCGACGGTGCCGTCAGCCAGCTCGGCCCAATCGAACACGGCCGCGTGTTTCAGGCCAAGGGCCACAGTTTTAGCGTGCTGGAATTGTTGGGCGGCGATGCGGCGCTGGCTGCCCCGTTTATGGGCGGCGATTTCGCCACCATCTACCTGTCGCCAAAGGACTACCACCGCGTGCACATGCCTTTGGCTGGCACGCTGCGTGAAATGGTCTACGTGCCGGGTCGGATTTTCTCGGTCAACCAGACCACCGCCGAAAACGTGCCTGAGCTGTTTGCCCGTAACGAGCGCGTTGTTTGCCTGTTCGACACCGAACGCGGCCCCATGGCCGTGGTGTTAGTGGGTGCGATGATCGTCGCGTCGATTGAAACCGTATGGGCCGGCCTGGTGACGCCGCCAAAACGCGAGCTGAAAACCTTCCGCTACGACGAAGCCGCACGCGCACCGATTCACTTGGAGAAAGGTGCGGAACTGGGCCGCTTCAAGCTGGGATCGACGGCGATTGTGCTGTTCGGGCCGGGTCAGGTTAAGTGGGCTGAAGAACTGCTGGCGGGTACGCCGGTGCAGATGGGCCAAGGCATCGCATCGCCTAAAGCCTGATTCGAGGCTGATATAAATCAACTGTGGGAGCTGAGCTCCCACAGTTTTACCGCGCTTCTACCGTTACAACTGACCGTCGCGGTCACGAAATCCCAGCAGGTACAACACGCCATCCAACCCCAGAGTCGAAATCGCCTGCTTGGCTGACTGCTTGACCAGCGGCTTGGCGCGGAAAGCCACACCCAACCCGGCAATCGCCAACATCGGCAAGTCATTCGCGCCGTCGCCGACCGCAATGGTCTGCTCCAGACGCAATCCTTCCTTATGGGCAAGTTCCTTCAGCAAGTCCGCCTTGCGTTGCGCGTCGACAATCGGCTCCACCGCCACGCCGGTCACCTTGCCATCCACCACTTCCAGTTCGTTGGCGAACACGTAGTCGATACCCAGCTTGGCCTGCAACTGCTTGGCAAAGTAGGTGAATCCACCCGAAAGAATTGCGGTTTTGTAGCCCAGGCGCTTGAGTTCGGCGAACAGGGTTTCGGCACCTTCGGTCAGGCGCAGCGAGGCACCGATAGAGTCCAGCACGCTCACATCCAAGCCTTTGAGCAAAGCCAGGCGTTCCTTGAAACTGGCACGAAAATCCAGCTCACCGGCCATGGCGCGCTCGGTGATTTCAGACACCTGCTCGCCCACTCCGGCGGCCTTGGCCAATTCGTCGATGACCTCGGCTTCAATCAGCGTGGAGTCCATGTCGAACACTGCCAGGCGGCGGTTACGGCGGAACAGAGAATCCTCCTGGAAGGCGATATCGACATTCAGCTCTTGGGCCACGCTGAGGAATTCGGCGCGCAGCGCTTGTGGATCCGCCGGCTCGCCACGCACCGAGAACTCGATGCAGCCCTTGCCTTTATCAGCGGGGGTGTCCAGCGGCATACGACCCGACAGACGGTCGATATGGTCGATATTCAACCCGTACTGCGCCGTAATCGAGCTGACGCGCTGCAATTGTTCGGCGGTTACCTTACGAGTCAGCAACGTCACGATGTGGCGCTTTTTGCCCTGCCCCTCGACCCAATGCTGATAATCGACTTCGGATACCGGCGTGAAACGCACCTGTTGATCCAGCTTATACGCTGTAAACAGGATGTCCTTGAGCACAGACGAGGCCTGTTCGGTGCTGGGGATTTCCACGAGGATGCCGAACGACAGAGTGTCGTGGATCACCGCTTGGCCGATGTCGAGAATGTTCACACCACCCTGGGCCAGAACACCGGTAATGGCTGCGGTGAGACCCGGGCGGTCAACACCAGTGATGTTTATCAGGACAATTTCGCGCAAAGCGCACCCCCAGGCTGGAAAAAAACCGCATTCTACCCACTTTCAGTGACCATCGGGCACAGCCAGCGCTTTGCCGGTCCTAGGCCTGTCGCTATACTGCGCGTCAACTTCACGGACTAAAGAGCCGAGCTCAAGTGAACCGGCCTACGCCAGTAAAAACCGATAACTTCTTCCTGCTGATCTTCCGGGCACTGCGCCACCGCCGTGTACCGATCGCATTACGCATCGCCAGCCATAACGTGATCCTGGTCGCTCTGGCCCTGGTGATCTACGCCTGCGTGATGGGTTTGCAGTTCAAGCAGGCTATGCACGAGCAAGCCGACGCCCTTGGCGAGAGCTTGACCACTCAGACCGCCACGTCGGCGACTGAGCTGCTGGTGTCCAACGACATCCTCAGCCTCAACGTGCTGCTCAACAACCTGACCAAAAACCCGCTGGTGGCCCACGCGGCTATCTATAGCGTGGACAACCGGATCATGGCCGAAGCCGGGCAGCGCCCTAAAAACGGCCTGCTGGGTGAGGCCGAAGGCCTGTATCAGAGCAACATCACGTTTCAGGATGTGAAGGCTGGCCAACTGCGCATCAGCCTCGATATGCAGCAATTCCAGCAGCCGATGACCATCAGCCTGCAAAGCATGGGCATCCTCAGCGCGATTCTGCTGGCCCTCGCCCTGGCCTTGAGCTTGCGCCTGGGTCGTCATATCTCCACGCCGCTGATGCAACTGCGCATCTGGTTGCGCGATATCGACGAACACACTCCGGCCACTGATCGCCAGGATGAAATCGGCGACCTCGCCCGCCAGCTCCACGCTAGCTTCGCCCCGGAACCGGTGGTCCCCGAGGTTGAACCCGAACCTGAGTACGACGACACCGATTACGACGATGAACCCGAGTTTGAAGTGCGCGACCTGCGTGACCCGGGTTTTGACGAAAGCGCACCCGTGGCCGGCCTCAAGCCCGTGACACGCCATGCGATCCGGGCCGAGGAAGATGAACTGGATGATGAAGATCCGTTCTCCGACCTGCGCGACACGTCGGCTGCCGCCCCGGTGGTGACGGCAAAGCCGGTGCCGGTGAGGAACACCGAGCCTCAGCACAGTGCCGTACTCGCCGTGCAACTGGGTGCCCAGGACCAACTGCGCCGCCTGCCCCGCGCCCGTTTGACCGAATTGCTGGAACGCTACCGCGACTGCCTGGACCAGGCTGCCTCGCTCTATCAAAGCGAACTGCACACCTTGAACGATGGCAGCACGCTGATGCTGTTCCACAGTGAAGACAGCGGCGAAGATTACCTGACCAACGCCATTTGCTGCGGCGAACTGCTGCGCGCGCTGGGCCATGCCCTGCAGATTGAAGTGGCTGACAGCGGCATTACCCTGCAACTGCAGCTTGGTTTGACGGTGGGTGATGATCTGTTTGGCATGAGCCAGATCGACTTGCTGCTCACCGAGATTGCCCAGGATGCGTTGGCCTTGTCGCAGCACAGTCGCAACCTGCTACTGGTGGAGCGCAAGATCAGTGAAGACGCCTTGATCCGCCAACGCGCACGTATCCGCCCGATTGCCAGCCCCGAGGGGGCGAGCTGTGTGGAGCGCTTGATGGAGCCGTATCCATCGATGCTCGAGCGGCAGCTGGCACGGATGCATGAGACCCGCACCAAGCCTTAACCGACACCGATGGATCAGTCCGGGAGGGGCTTGCTCCCGATAGCGCAGTGTCAGTCAGCACATACAGTGGCTGACCCGCCGCTATCGGGAGCAAGCCCCCTCCCACATTTGATCTATACCAAGCGTCAAATCGCAGACAAACAAAAAGGCCCGCTGAGTAAGCGGGCCTTTTTTATGGGTCGGTTTCAGATCAGAACCTGAACACTTCCATATCCGTACGAATCGGCGTAGCCATCGGCATCTTGGGCCTTTCCGGCACTGCCGGTTTGGCCTGTGCTGGAGCCTGCTTGCGCGGCGCCTCGGCGACTGACGGCTGGTTGGCCAATGGCTTGAGCGCCACCGATAACTGCTGCGCCAGATGCTGCAACAACACACCCTGGGCCTGGACCTGGGACGCGGTGCTGCCGGCGTGCTCTTCCTGCAGGTGCACAATGCGGTTATCGCGCACTTGACCACGGCGGTCGATCAAGCGCCACTGCGCATCCAGGATCGCCGGCTGCGAAGTACCCGAGTCAAGCCGGGTAATCGTCAGCAATACCTGCACATCCGGGGTAAAGCCGGTTGGCGCCGGGGCGAGCACCACACGCTGGCTGTCCAACTGACCCGCTACCTGACGCAACATCAACTGGCTGATATCGGACGACAAACTGCCCGCCCAACGACCATCGGTGGAGCCTTGCAGGCTGCCGTCGCTCTGACGTTGCAGCAGCGTTTCGCGTTGCAGGTAGTCAGCGACGACGACCGGGCCCAACAACACAGCCATGCCGCCCGTCTGGGCTGGCTGAGCCGGACTTCCGCTGTCCAGCTGGTACAGCGACACCGGCTGGTGCGTGCTGCAACCCGCCAGCCCCAAAAGGCCAGCGAGCATCAAAAATAGAGGAAGGCGTGGAGCAGTCATCATCCCATCCAGGTGGCTGCCACAAGGCGAACCACAATGTAATACTAAAAATAACTTAAACACGCTCGGCCACGCCGGCGCTGGAAAGGCCATATCATCCGTGAATATGCGCCATGACTCCAGCGCGAAAGCGTCGATCTACGCGTTAAATCGTAGATCGAGGGCTCTAATCAGCCTCAAACTGGCGTTTCCACCAACAAAGCATCCACTCGTTGGAAACCGCGCGGCAATTTATTACCTCGTCGACCGCGCTCGCCCTTGTAATGTTCAAGGTCGTCAGGACGCAGCGACAGCGTGCGCTTGCCGGCTTGAAGCACCAAGGTCGAGCCTTCCGGGATCACGGCGATGTCGGTCACGTACTCTTCGCGACTGGCCACGCGCTCCCCTGGAATCCCAATAATCTTGTTGCCCTTGCCTTTACCCAATTGCGGCAGGTCGCTGATCTTGAACACCAGCAAACGCCCTTCAGTGGTCACCGACGCCAGCCAATTACTCTCACGGTCTTGCACCGTACGCGGCAAGATCACCTTGGCGTTGTTCGGCAGGCTCAACAACGCCTTGCCCGCCTTGTTCTTGGCCTGCAGGTCCTCACCCTTGACCACAAAGCCGTAACCCGCGTCGGAGGCGATCACATACAGTGAATCGTCGTCCGGCAGCAGCACGCACTCGAAACTCGCCCCCGGTGGCGGCGTCAGACGCCCAGTCAACGGTTCGCCCTGGCCGCGTGCTGATGGCAAGGTATGCGCCGGTACCGAGTAACTACGCCCGGTGGAGTCGATAAACACTGCAAACTGGTTTGAGCGCCCGGCGGCAGCTGTCTTAAAGCCATCACCGGCTTTGTACGAGAGGCCAGTGGCGTCAATATCATGCCCTTTGGCGGAACGAACCCAACCCTTTTCCGACAGAACGACGGTAATTTTCTCGTTCGGCAGCAGCTCGGTTTCTGTCAGAGCTTTCGCTTCGGCACGCTCGACGATTGGCGACCGACGGTCATCACCATAGGTTTCGGCATCTTTGATCAGCTCACTGCGCACCAGCTTTTTGAGCTTGGCTTCGCTGCCCAACAGGGCTTGAAGCTTGGCTTGTTCCTTGAGCAGTGCATCCTGCTCATCGCGCAGCTTCATCTCTTCCAGACGCGCCAACTGACGCAAGCGGGTATCGAGGATGTAGTCGGCCTGGATCTCGCTCAGTTCGAAACGCGCGATCAGCTCGGCTTTCGGGTGCTCGGCGGTACGAATGATATGGATCACTTCGTCCAGATTGAGGTAGGCAATCAGTAAGCCGTCCAACAGGTGCAGGCGACGCTCGACCTTGTCGAGACGGAATTGCAGGCGGCGGCGCACGGTCTGTACGCGGAACTCCAGCCATTCCACCAGCAAGTTGCGCAGGTTCTTCAGCTGCGGCTTGCCATCCAGGCCGATGATGTTGACGTTGACCCGGTAGCTCGACTCCAGGTCGGTGCTGGCAAACAGATGCTGCATCAGCACTTCGTGGTCGACCCGGCTGTTGGTCGGAATGATCACGATACGGCATGGGTTTTCGTGGTCGGACTCGTCACGCAGGTCGGCGACTTGCGGCAGTTTCGACGGTTTGGCCTGCATCAGCGCGGCGATCTGTTCCAGCACCTTGGCGCCAGACACTTGGTGCGGCAGCGCGGTGACAATAATGTCGCCGTCTTCAATGTGGTACACAGCGCGCATGCGCACCGAGCCCTTGCCGGTTTCGTACATCTTCAGCAGGTCGGCGCGCGGCGTGATGATTTCCGCCTCGGTCGGGTAATCCGGGCCCTGGATATGCTCGCAGAGCTGCTCGACCGTGGCCTTTGGCTCATCCAGCAAGCGTACGCAGGCGGTCGCGACTTCGCGCAGGTTATGCGGCGGCACGTCGGTGGCCATGCCGACCGCAATACCGGTGGTGCCATTGAGCAGGATATTCGGCAAACGTGCCGGCAACACCAGGGGCTCGTCC
Source organism: Pseudomonas sp. 1152_12 (assembly GCF_052850675.1). Classification (NCBI taxonomy): domain Bacteria; kingdom Pseudomonadati; phylum Pseudomonadota; class Gammaproteobacteria; order Pseudomonadales; family Pseudomonadaceae; genus Pseudomonas; species Pseudomonas sp. 1152_12. The sequence goes on from NZ_VXCW01000004.1 coordinate 205,354, forward strand.
AAGGTGCCATCGAAGTTCGGCCCCCAATTCGCGGTGCCTTGGCCCAACTCGCTGAGCAATACTTCCGAATACCGCGACAAGCGCGCTTCGGTGTAACGCATGGCGGCGAAGGACTTGGGATCATCCGGCGCCCCCCAGTTACCCTGGCCGTCCACCAGCGTGTAGCGGTAGCTGAACGGCTGAGCCATCAGCACCATGGCTTCGTAGCAGGCCGAGTCGCCGTGCGGGTGGAACTTGCCGAGCACGTCACCGACGGTACGCGCCGACTTCTTGTGCTTGGAATCAGCGTCCAGACCCAACTCACTCATGGCGTAGATGATGCGCCGTTGTACCGGCTTCAGGCCGTCGCCGATATGCGGCAAGGCACGGTCCATGATCACGTACATGGAGTAGTTGAGGTAGGCATTTTCGGTGAAGTCAGCCAGCGATCGGCGTTCTACGCCATCTAAGCTGTCTGCGAGGATGTCACTCATGCGGGCCTCATCATTGTTTGGTCTGGCGCAGCAGCAATGTGCCGCTGCGCTGGGTAAATTCAAGTTGTTTCAATGCACTCATGCCCAGCAACACCTGTTCCCCGTCCAAGCCCGGCGCCACTATCGCGCGGACGTCCTGCAGGACAATATCGCCCAGTTTCAGGCGCTCAAGGTGGGTGCGATAGCCCTGAACACGGCCGTTGGCGGTACTCAAGGTCACCGGCAAGCCACGTTTAATTCCGAGACGGTCGGCCAATTCGGCTGGAACCGCCACATCGGTTGCTCCGGTGTCGAGCATAAATTCCACCGCTTGACCGTTAATCTGGCCGCTGGCAACAAAATGCCCTTGGCCGTTGCCCAGCAATTTCACTTCGATGTAACCCTCATGTTGCTCCGAGGTCACCACAGCATTGGGATTTTCCTGACGCGCTTCCCATTGCCCAAAGAATCGTGTGGCCAAAAACAGCCCAGCCCCCCATGCCACGAACATTAATACACGTCCGGCGCGTTTGCCCGGCGGCTGCCCGCTCATGGCTGGGCGTTCCAGCCACCGGCGGGGGCGGCGAAACGATAGACCACAGGGCGTTTTTCACCATCGGCTCTGGGGCCGAAGTTGTTGTCGATACCGAGCCAGGCGCCGTCGGCATCCACCACCAAGGCTTCTGCCAGGCCGTAGGGCTGGGCATAGCGCCGGTCAGGCGTCAGGGTTTCGTCGGCGAACGACCAGCACAGCTCAACTTTGGCCGTGACCGCATCGCGCCGGCAAATCTGGAACGCATTGCGCTCCAGGGTAAACAGTTTGCCATTGAACAACGCCAGGTCGGCAAAGTCCTTGGACACTGCCTTGGCGTGGGTGAACTGCGCCGGCTGCACCTCCTGGCCGGCTTCGCTCAGCAACACACACGGCCCTTCGCAGTCCCATACGCTCTGGCCACGCTTGATCGAGATCAAGCCACGTCGCTCACGCTCGGCCGCCAGCCAAATCTGGTTGCCTTCGGGGTTAATCGCCACGCCTTCAAACAATGCATTGAAATACAGCAACATGCCGCTGGCCCGGGCTTCGCGCACCATGCCTGGGGCAATCTTCAACCATTCAGGCGCGCCACTCACCGGCACCTGCAGTACAGCCGCGTGGGCTTCGCTGACAATGTAACGGTTGCCGGCGGCATCACAGGTGATACCTTCAAAATCCAGGTCGCCACCGCGAATGAACGACGCGGCCTTGGTGCGTGAACGCAACCCCCAAGGCAAACCGGACTCGGGCACCGGCGGCACGTCGATCTTCACCGTCTCGGCCTGCCAGGTCGGCGTACTGATATCGAGGCGGTAGATCTGGTCGTCATCGCGGTCGGAAACCGTCCACAACGCCTTGCCACAGAGTGCCAGACCCGACAGGTTACCGCCGCGCATGCCGTCCACCGGGTGCTCAGACAGCAGTTTGAGCTCTGCCACGGGCGCAGCAGCCACTTGGGTAGCCGCCAACCCGCTTAATATCAGGATCGCCAGGGCGAAACCTGTGCGCATCAGCCTAGAACCTCGGCCAAGTTGCCTTTGGATTCCAGCCAGGCCTTGCGGTCCGGTGCACGCTTCTTCGCCAGCAACATGTCCATCATTTCCGAGGTGCCGGCGAAGTCTTCCAGGGTCAACTGCACCAGGCGCCGCGTGTTCGGGTCCATAGTGGTTTCGCGCAACTGCGGCGGGTTCATCTCGCCCAAGCCTTTGAATCGCGTGACCTGTGGCTTGCCGCGTTTTTTCTCGGCGATCAGGCGGTCAAGAATGCCATCGCGCTCGGCCTCGTCCAGGGCGTAGAAAATTTCTTTGCCCAGGTCGATACGGTACAGCGGCGGCATGGCGACGTAGACGTGACCGGCATCCACCAATGGGCGGAAGTGCTGGACGAACAGCGCACACAGCAAGGTGGCGATGTGCAAACCGTCGGAGTCGGCGTCGGCGAGAATGCAGATCTTGCCGTAGCGCAGTTGGGCAATATCAGCCGAGCCTGGATCGACACCGATGGCCACTGCGATATTGTGCACTTCCTGGCTGGCCAGCACTTCGCTGCCATCGACTTCCCAGGTGTTGAGGATCTTGCCGCGCAACGGCAGGATCGCTTGGAATTCCTTGTCCCGCGCTTGCTTGGCGGAACCGCCAGCGGAGTCACCTTCCACCAGGAACAGTTCGGAGCGCATCGGGTCTTGCCCGGCACAATCGGCCAGTTTGCCTGGCAGTGCCGGGCCTTGAGTGATGCGCTTGCGCTCGACCTTTTTGCTGGCCTTCAAACGGCGACCGGCGTTGTTGATCGCCAGCTCCGCCAGGGCCAGGCCCAACTCCGGGTGCTCGTTAAGCCACAGGCTGAAGGCGTCCTTGACCACGCCCGACACAAACGCCGCCGCCTCACGGGACGACAAGCGCTCTTTGGTCTGACCGGAGAATTGCGGTTCCTGCATCTTCATCGACAGCACGAACGCGATGCGCTCCCACACGTCTTCCGGTGCCAATTTCACCCCGCGTGGCAACAGGCTGCGGTATTCGCAGAATTCGCGCATGGCATCCAGCAAGCCCTGGCGCAAACCATTGACGTGGGTGCCGCCCTGAGCGGTGGGGATCAGGTTGACGTAGCTTTCCTGCACGCTGTCGCCACCTTCGGGCAACCACAGCAGCGCCCAGTCGACGGCTTCTTTATTACCGGCCAGGCTGCCGCAGAACGGCTCGTTGGGCAGGCGTTCGAAGTCGCTGACGGAATCTTCCAGGTAGGAGCGCAGGCCGTCTTCGTAGTGCCACTCGACCTTCTCGCCGGTGCCTTTGTCTTCAAAACTGACCAGCAAGCCCGGGCACAACACTGCCTTGGCCTTGAGTACATGCTTGAGGCGGCTGATGGAGAATTTGGGTGAATCGAAGTATTTCGGGTCTGGTGCGAAGTACACGCTGGTGCCGGTGTTGCGCTTGCCAACGGTGCCGATCACTTCCAGGTCGGTGGCTTTGTAGCCATCGGCGAAGGTCATCTGGTACTCGTTACCGTCGCGCTTGACCTTGACCCGCACCTGGTTCGACAGGGCGTTGACCACGGAAATACCCACACCGTGCAAGCCACCGGAGAACTGGTAGTTCTTGTTAGAGAACTTGCCGCCGGCATGCAGCTTGGTGAGGATCAGCTCGACGCCCGACACACCCTCTTCGGGGTGGATGTCCACCGGCATGCCGCGACCGTCGTCGGACACTTCCAAGGAATGGTCGGCGTGGAGGATGACTTGTACCGACTTGGCGTGCCCGGCCAAGGCTTCGTCGACGCTGTTGTCGATGACTTCCTGGGCAAGGTGGTTCGGCCGGCTGGTGTCGGTGTACATGCCGGGACGTTTGCGCACCGGGTCGAGGCCCGAGAGGACTTCGATGGCGTCGGCGTTATAAGAGCTAGCGCTGGGAGTGGCCATGGGGTCTCGTCGTGAGTCGTTCGATTAAAAAAGTAACCTGCGGCTTCAAAGTGCTGTGAAGTCGAAGGATTGATACTGATCTGCGCCAATGCCGGCAAAACTCAACATCGCCGGTAATTGCTGGGCGAACCCTTGATAACCATGGTCGCCGCCAGCTTGGATACGCACGGCACAGGCCCGGTAATACTGCTGGGCGAGGCGATAATCCAGGGTTTCATCCCCGGTCTGCAACCACACCTGATAACGCGCAGCATCCTGCGGAGCCGGGACTTCCAGTTCGGCCAGGGCCGTGACGTGGTCGTGGGTCAACTCCCAGGTTTCATCGGTGTAGAGGTTCTTCTGGGTGCCCAGGTAACCGTCAAACATCCGATGGGGGCTGACCGCGGGGTTGACCAGCAGCGCCTTGAGGCCATGGCGTTCGGCAAGATGGGTTGCATAGTAGCCGCCGAGTGAGCTGCCGACCAGCAGCGGCCGACCCAGTTGCTCAATGGCCTCCTCCAATTGAGGAATGGCCTGACGTGGATGGTGATGCAGGGCCGGCACGCGCAATTGGTCGGCCAAGCCGAGGCTGTCCATCACGGCGATCAACTGGCTGGCCTTGTTGGAAGCCGGCGCACTGTTGAAACCGTGGATATACAAGATCGAAGCAGACATGCCGGGCTCTCCGTGCATCAGCCAAAGAGGCGCAGTTTACAGGGATCGGAGGGGTGTGTGAGTCCCTCTATCTAAAGGACACAGAAGTTCCACTGTGGGGGCTGGCTTGCCTGTGAAGGCGGTGTATCAGTCACACATTGGTTAACCGGCATACCGCAATCGCAGGCAAGCCAGTTCTCGCATTTTGATCTGTGTTTGCAGCCTTTAATAGCCGTTGCTGCCGTAGTCCACGGTAAACGCAAAGCCTTCGACCCGCTCTACCCCGGTTTCTAACCGTCCGTCGGCATGCAGGCGCAGCCAGCGGTAACCCGGCGCTTGTTCGCTGACCGTGAAATCCTCGCAGCCCGGCGCAAACTGGATACAGGTGGACGGCGATGCCAGCAGCCGCACACCGTTGCGTTCGCGGTCGACTTCCTGGTGCACATGCCCCCAGAGCACTGCCTTGACCTGCGCGAAACGGTCAAGCACGGCAAACAATGCCTCGGGGTTGCGCAGCCCGATGGGCTCCATCCACGCACAGCCAATCGACACCGGGTGATGGTGAAAGCACACCAGATGGTGTTGGCTCGGCGCTTCACTCAAGGCCTGGGCAAGTAATTGCAGCTGTTGGTCTTGCAGGTAACCGGGCACCGAGCCGGGCACGGCGGAGTCCAGCAGGATGACGCGCCAGTTACCGATGTCGACTACCGGTTCCAGCAAATCGCTGTGCGCCGCGGCATGGGCCATAACCTGCGGCTCGTCGTGATTGCCGGGAATCCAGCGCGCCGGGGCGGCGACCTGCTGACTCAGGTCGCGAAACTGTTGATAGGACTCAAGCGTGCCATCCTGGGACAAATCCCCTGTGGCCAGCACTAAGTCGATCTGCGGCTGTTGCTCGCGCACCAGATCAATCACCCGCTGCAGGCTTTCGCGGGTGTTCATGCCCAACAACGTAGCGTCGGCCTCGGCAAACAAGTGGCTGTCGGACAGTTGCACCAGCAGCGCCGGCGCATCGGGGTTCACAGTGGATACGCGGGACAAGGCGCTCTCCCAAGGCAATCACAGGAAATGGACGTTTGGCGCGATTATGCTGGGGCAGGACACAAAGAGGAAACCCAGGAAGCAGACGTAGTTCACATCTACCGCACGACTTCAAACTCGTGGCCCAGGGCCAGGCAGTGGCTCAACCATTCACCGAGGAACACATTGAGCTGTGCTTTCTCATCGGGCTGGTGCATGAACACATTCGGGTAAGGATAGATGCTGCGAAAGCGTCGCGCGTGTTCGGCGCTGATCACTTCGGCCATGCGCGCGTCGTGATACACCTGCACTTCCAGCTGCGGCACCGGCAGCCACGGCAGGCTGTGCTCCTGACGTACACGTAGGGTGGTGGTGTACGGGCAGTTGACGATGACCTCGAGGGTCAGCACGCCGAGCATCTGGTCGCCGTGGGTCACGGCAATGCGCCGCGCCTCGGGGGTGTGGCGCATGTCGGGAAGCAAGCGCATCAACCGCGCATAGTTGGCCTCGCAGGCGGCTTGCAGCCCGATCAGGTCAACTCGATAACGTTCCCGTGCCTTTACTGCCATAACCCCCTCACTTCCGCGCGATTAAGCGCAAGCCATTGCAGGGCGATAATGCTGGCTGCGTTGGAAATTTTACCGTCACGCACCGCTTGTAGGGCATCTTCGAAAGCCCAGGTGGTGACGCGGATATCTTCTGCCTCTTCCTCCAGTCCATGGACGCCACCCGCCCCGGCGCTGTCGCAGCGGCCCAGGTACAAATGGACGAATTCAGTACTGCCGCCGGGCGACGGGAAATATTGGGTGATCGGCCACAGCGCAGAGAACGTAAGGCCAGCTTCCTCCTCGGCTTCGCGGTGCGCAACCTCCTCCGGTTGTTCATCCTTGTCGATCAGGCCGGCAACCATTTCAATCAACCATGGGTTGTCGGTACGGCCCATGGCGCCGACGCGAAATTGCTCGATCAGCACCACTTCATCGCGCTGCGGGTCATAAGGCAGCACACACACGGCGTCATGACGAACGAAAACTTCGCGATTGATCACTCGGCTCATGCCGCCATCGAATTTCTCGTGGCGCAGTTGCACGCGATCGAGCTTGTAGAAGCCCTGGTAGGCATTGTCGCGCTGAACAATCTCGATGGTGTTCGGCGTCGATTTGGCAATGTCCGTCATAGTGTTCCTCGTTAGCCGGTGCAATTCGCGCCATCCTAACGCGCTCATGCCCATTGGTGCAGCCCCTTTACAGTTGCCGGGATAGGCCGCTACGGTCAAACTCACTCTAATCAGCTTAGTGGCGAACTGAAGGCTTTGTTCGCAGTCGAAGCGCTACTCTTTTTCGCTTTCCATCGATTTCCGAAGGACGCACATGTCGCTTTTAAGAATCGCCTCCATGGCCTGCATTGCTTTGACTCTGGGTGCTTGCCAGAGCCTGTTCCAACCCAGCCATCTCAAACCGCTGGACACCAAACAAGACGCCTCAGAGCAGATCAAACCCGGCTGCAGCAGCCCGGATTGCCCGCTGGTGAACATTGATACCGTGCACTTCCCCACCGAGCCGCAGCTCGACACCCTGATCGAACAACGCCTGCTGCAGATGACCCGCACCACGCCTGGGGCCAGCGTGCCATCGACCCTGAATGCCTACCGGGACACGTTTTTGCGCGAGTCCGCCGACCGCCATAGCATGTACTTGCAGGCCAAGCTACGTGAGCAGCATGACGGACTGGTGATCGTTGAAGTGTCCAGCTACCTGGACACAGGGGTGGCACAGGGCGAGCCGGGCCGTGGTTTCATCAACTATTCGCGCCTGCTGCACAAAGAGCTGAGCCTGGCCGACATGCTGTTACCGGGCCAGGAACAGGCGTTCTGGAACATTGCCAAAGTTGCCCACAACACCTGGCTGATCAACTCGCAGATGGACCGCGACCCGCAGTTCGTGAAGAACTGGCCATTCCGGAAAACCCCGAACATCGCCTTGACCAGCAGCGGCGTGGTGCTCAAGTACAACGTGTCCACCATTGCCCCTTACGCATTGGGGCTGATCGAAATGAACATCCCCTATGCGCGTCTCAGCGGTGTGCTCAAGCCTGAGCTGGTGCCCGTTCACCACTGAAGGCGCGGCCGAGGATCAGTTGCAACAGCCCTGCCAGCACCAACGCCGGCAGGGTTGCGCCGATGTCGGGATACAGATTCGCCAGCAGGTGATACGTAGCGATGCCGCCCAGCCAGGCCAGCAGCGCAGACCCATGCAAATTGGCAATCGCGCCCTGGCCGCGGCGGCGCAGGATAAAGTGGTCGACCAGCACCACGCCGAACAACGGCGCAAACACTGAGCCGATCAGCAGCAGGAAATTCTGATACTGCGCCAGCGGTGCAAAGCAGGCGATCAAGGTGCAAATCACACCGATTGCTAGCGCCAGGTGCTCGACCTTCCAACGCAGCAAAATCCCACTGGACACCGCCGCCGAGTGAATATCGGCAAAGGCGTTTTCCGACTCATCCAACAGGATCAGCAACAACGGAATGCCTAGGCCCGCACCCGCCAACGCCAGCAACAACGCATTCACTTCGACACTCGGCACAAACGCCAAGGTGTAAGCCACGCCCAGGCTCATCAGCCAGAAATTACCAATAAAGAAGCCAACGGCAGTGCCGCCGAAGACGCTTTTGGCGCGCTTGCCGAAGCGTGAGTAATCGGCAATCAGCGGCAGCCACGACAGCGGCATGGCGATGGCGATATCAAAACCCACCGCAAACGGCATCGAGCCGTCACCGGCCTTGGCCCATAGCGCGGCCAGATCAGCCTCGGCGAACAGGTTCCAGGTCAGCCACAGGCAGGCCGCGAGCAGCAGCCAGATGCCCCATTTGCGCAGGATTTGCCGTACGAACGTCAGCGGGCCGCTGACCGCCAGCAACGTCGCCAAACCGCCAAAAAACAGCGTCCACAGCAAAGGGCTCGCCAACAGGCTACCTTCGCTGAACGCGCGTACGCCCAATAAGCTGGCAGCATCACGCATCACGATGATTTCGAACGAGCCCCAGCCGATCAGTTGGAGCAAGTTCAGCAGCGCCGGCAGGCTCGCGCCCCTGGCACCGAGGCTAAGCTTGAGCGCGGCCATGGCCGACAGGCCGGTGTCGCTGCCGATTACACCGACGGCGGCCAGCAGCAGCACGCCGACCAGCGTGCCGAGGAAAATCGCCAGCAGCGAACCGGACAAGCCCAGGCCCGGAGCGAGCAAGGCGCCAGTTTGCAGGACCATCAGGCCGATGCCGAGCGAGAACCACAGGGAAAACAGGTCGCGGGCGCCGAACACGCGCTTGTCGCTCGGCACCGCTATATCAGGAGAGTAGGTACTCGGTTGAATGCTCAAGGGTGTTATCTCTGAGGGGCACTTTGTTGTTTGTAAGATCGCTATCGCGGGCAAGCCCGGCTCCCACATTGGTTCAGCTGTGAACACAACGTCTGTGTACAACTCGATCAAATATGGGAGTCGGGCTTGCCCGCGATGACGGCAGTGCAGGCACCGCCGCCTCTGGATCAGACCTTCTTGTACAGCTGACTGCCTTCCTGCCTGAACCGCTCCGCCTGCTCGGCCAAACCCTTGGCCACGTCCACATCCACCGCTTCAATACGCTGGTTGGCCGCGTATTCACGCACTTCCTGGGTAATCTTCATCGAGCAGAATTTCGGCCCGCACATCGAGCAGAAGTGCGCGACCTTGGCCGAGTCCTTAGGCAAGGTTTCGTCGTGATACGAGCGTGCGGTGTCGGGGTCCAGACCAAGGTTGAACTGGTCCTCCCATCGGAATTCAAAGCGCGCCTTGCTCAAGGCGTTGTCGCGAATCTGGGCGCCCGGATGCCCCTTGGCCAAGTCCGCGGCGTGGGCGGCGATCTTGTAGGTGATGATCCCGGTCTTCACGTCATCCTTATTCGGCAAGCCCAGGTGTTCCTTGGGCGTGACGTAGCAGAGCATGGCGCAACCGAACCAGCCGATCATCGCCGCACCGATACCCGAGGTGATGTGGTCGTAGCCCGGCGCAATGTCGGTGGTCAGCGGGCCGAGGGTGTAGAACGGCGCCTCGTCGCAGCACTCCAGTTGCTTGTCCATGTTCTCTTTGATCAGTTGCATCGGCACGTGGCCGGGGCCTTCGATCATGGTTTGCACGTCGTGCTTCCAGGCGATCTTGGTCAGCTCACCGAGGGTTTCCAGCTCGCCGAACTGCGCGGCATCGTTGGCGTCGGCAATCGAGCCAGGGCGCAGGCCGTCGCCGAGGGAGAAGCTGACGTCATAGGCCTTCATGATTTCGCAGATCTCTTCGAAATGCGTGTAAGTAAAGTTCTCTTTGTGGTGCGCCAGGCACCACTTGGCCATGATCGAACCGCCACGCGAAACAATGCCGGTGACGCGCTTGGTAGTCAGCGGCACGTAGCGCAGCAAAACGCCGGCGTGGATGGTGAAGTAGTCGACGCCCTGCTCGGCCTGTTCGATCAGGGTGTCACGGAACAGCTCCCAGGTCAGGTCTTCGGCGGCGCCACCGACTTTCTCCAGGGCCTGGTAAATCGGCACGGTACCGATCGGCACCGGCGAGTTACGAATGATCCACTCGCGGGTTTCGTGGATATGCTTGCCGGTGGACAAATCCATGATGTTGTCCGACCCCCAGCGAATCCCCCAGGTCATTTTCGCCACTTCTTCTTCAATGGACGAACCCAGGGCACTGTTGCCGATGTTGCCGTTGATCTTCACCAGAAAGTTACGGCCGATGATCATCGGTTCCAGTTCGGTGTGGTTAATGTTCGCCGGAATGATCGCACGGCCACGGGCAATTTCTTCGCGCACAAACTCTGGCGTGATAATTTTCGGCACGCTGGCGCCAAAGCTGTGGCCAGCGTGTTGCTGCTCAAGCAGGCCATTGGCGCGAGCTTCTTCAAGCTTCATGTTCTCGCGGATGGCGACGAATTCCATCTCCGGCGTGATGATGCCTTTACGCGCGTAATGCATCTGGCTGACGTTGGCACCCACTTTGGCTCGGCGAGGGTTTTGCAGGTGGGCAAAACGCAGCGACGCCAGTTCTGGATCATTGAGACGTTCGCGACCGTAGTGAGAACTCAGGCCCGCCAGGCGCTCAGTGTCACCGCGCGCTTCAATCCACGGCGAACGAATATCGGCCAAGCCTTTGCGCACATCAATGACGACGTTCGGGTCGGTATAGGGGCCAGAGGTATCGTAGACCACCACAGGGGCGTTGATTTCGCCACCAAACTCGGTCGGTGTCACGTCCAGGCTGATTTCGCGCATGGGTACGCGGATATCAGGGCGGGAGCCTTGAACGTAAATTTTCTTCGAGCAGGTAAACGGCTGCACGGAGCCGGAGTCGACCTTGGCCGATTCACTCAAGTGCACGGTGTTTTTCAGTTTTGTACTTTTTATTTCTGTGCTCATCACGGGCTCTCCAACTCTCCAGGCGGTGGATTTTTGTCGGAGCGAACCTGTGACGGATGGACGCACTGAAACCAGTGCTGTGCTTGGCGCACAAGAGCTGTTCGATTGTCGAACAACATCCCGGACGAAGCACAAGAGGACTCGCCGGGTGACGAGAAATCTTGTTCCCTACGCAGGCGCTAACCTGATCAGGTTCAACGGGATCCGGTATTTACCGATCTCAGCCTTCCAACAAGGCACCCCGACAAGAACGCAGCCAGTCTAGACCATGGCGTAGGCAAATTGCCAATGGCGGTGCATTCAGCGTGATGAATGGCGTGATTGCGGGATTGTTGCGCCGGGTCAGCCCCACTACACTCGGGGGCCGCCACAATGCTTGACGCCAGGAATGGCCAGTCTTAGCCTTGGGCGCCAAATTATCGCCGTAATATTCAAACTAGGGATCGCCTCATGCTGCGCAAACTCTCACTGGCTCTTGCCGTGTCTTGTGCGACCAATGGAATGGTCTGGGCAGCTGAAGCGCCCTTGTCCGCCAACACCGATTTGGTCAGCGTCTATCAGGAAGCGGTGAACAACAACGCCGACCTGGCCGCCGCCCGTGCCCAATACGGCGCGCAAAAAGAAGTGGTGCCCCAAGCGCGTGCCGGCTTGCTGCCGAACCTGTCGGCCGGCGCCGACAGCAATAACGTGCGCACCCAGATCGACCAACCGGCGGCTACCGTCAATCGTGATGCCCACTCCTGGCGGGCCACCCTCAGCCAGCCGCTGTTCCGCGCTGATCGATGGTTCCAGCTGCAGGCCGCCGAAGCCGTCAACGAGCAAGCCTCGCTGCAACTTTCGGCCACTGAACAAAACCTGATCCTGCAAAGCGCCGAGAGCTACTTCGCCGTGCTGCGCGCCCAAGACAACCTGGCCTCGACCAAGGCCGAAGAAAACGCCTTCAAGCGCCAGCTCGATCAGTCCAACGAACGCTTTGATGTAGGCCTGTCAGACAAGACCGACGTGCTGCAATCCCAGGCCAGCTACGACACCGCCCGCGCCAACCGCATCGTCGCCCAACGCCAGGTGGACGACGCCTTCGAAGCGCTGATTACCCTGACCAACCGCCAGTACAACGCAATCCAGGGCATCGTACACACGCTGCCGGTGCTACCACCGGCGCCGAATGACGCCAAGGCCTGGGTCGAAACCGCCGGCCGTCAGAACCTCAACTTGCTCGCCAGCAACTACGCGGTCACCGCCGCCGAAGAAACCCTGCGCCAGCGCAAGGCCGGCCACTTGCCGACCCTCGACGCCGTGGCGCAATACGAAAAAGGTGACAACGACGCGCTGGGTTTCAGCAACCCGAACCAACTGCCCATCCCTTACGGCGGTGATGTGTCGCAACGCACCATCGGCCTGCGCCTGAACATCCCGCTCTACAGCGGCGGCCTGACCAGCTCGCAAGTGCGCGAATCCTATTCGCGCCTCGACCAGACCGAACAGCAACGCGAGGGCCTGCGCCGCCAAGTGGTGGAAAACACCCGCAACCTGCACCGCGCAGTGAACACTGATGTGGAACAGGTACAGGCACGCCGCCAGTCGATCATCTCCAACCAGAGCGCGGTGGAAGCCACGGAAATCGGTTATCAGGTGGGCACGCGCAACATCGTCGACGTGCTGGAGTCACAGCGCCAGCTCTACTCGTCGGTGCGCAACTACAACAACAGCCGCTACGACTACATCCTCGACAACCTGCGCTTGAAACAGGCCGCGGGCACGCTGAACCCAGGGGATTTGCAGGACCTGTCGCGCTACCTCAAGGCTGATTACAACCCGGACAAGGACTTCCTGCCGCCGGATTTGGCCAAAGCCGCCGCCGAGCAGCTCAAGGCCCGCCCAGGCTACTAAGCACAACACAAACAACTGTGGGAGCAGGCTTGCCAGCTCCCACCGTTGGATCAGTGCTTGAGTAGTCTGTCCAAACCATCCAGCAAACGCTTGAGCGCGCCCTGGTTGGCCTGCATCACCGCAAGCCCCGCCTGCGCCATTTTGCGTGCATCCTGCGGCAGTTCGAACAGTTGCCGCACAGCCTCGGCCAATCCTTGTGCATCATCCACTTCTCGCAACGCCCCCGCGTCGCGCATCATCGCGCTGATTTCGAGGAAGTTGAACAGGTGCGGCCCCATGATCACAGGTTTGGCCAGCGCCGCCGCCTCTAACGGGTTGTGGCCGCCGGTGGGCACCAGGCTGCCGCCGACAAACGCGCTATCGGCCAAGGCGTAAAGGAATAGCAGCTCGCCCATGGTGTCGCCAAGCAGCACGGAGGTTTGCGCCGTCACGGGTTCACCGCTGGAACGGCGCGCCGTCGCAAAGCCTTGTTGCCCGCACAGCGTGAACATCGGGCCGAAGCGCTCTTGATGACGCGGCACCAGAATCAACAGCGCGTTGGGATAGCTGTCGAGCAATTGGCGATGCGCAGCCAGTACCACGTCGTCTTCGCCTTCATGGGTGCTGGCGGCGATCCACACCGGGCGCTCGCTGGCGCCCCACTGCTCTCGCAAGGCGGCAGCACGTGCCGGGATTTCGGAGTCGACGGTCAGATCGAACTTGATCGAGCCGGTGACTTCGACGCTTTCCGGGCGCGCGCCCAGGCTCAGGAAGCGCTGAGCTTCGGTGTGCGTCTGCACCGCGAACAGGCTCATTTCTGCCAGCATCGGCGCGGTAAGTCTGGCGAAACGTGCGTAGCCTTTGGCCGAGCGCGCCGACAGCCGCGCATTGGCCAGCGCCACCGGAATACCGCGTTGAGCACAGGCATGGATATGGTTCGGCCACAACTCGGTTTCCATGATCACCGCCAGCTTGGGTTGCACGCGATCAAGAAAACGCTTGGCGGCGCAGGGCAAGTCATAGGGCAAATAGCAGTGCTGAATGCGTGTCTCATGGGCGAACAGCGCCTGGATACGCTCGGAGCCGGTCGGCGTCATGCAGGTGACGGTGATCGGCAACGTCGGATGGCGCGCCAGCAACCCGCGAATCATCGGCGCGGCGGCGATGCTTTCGCCCACCGACACGGCGTGCACCCAGATCCCGCCGGGTTGCATCATCGGCAGACCGTAGGAAAAACGCTCGCCAATGCGCTTGGCATAGGCCGGCGCCTTGCGTGCGCGCAGCCACAGACGTAAAGCCACCAACGGCAGCGCCAGGTAAAACAGACAGCTGTAGAGAGTTCTATTCATGGCGGCGGAGTTTATCGGCTTTTTCAGTCGATCGCCTGCAAGCACTCGGCAAATCGCTCGGCCAGGAAACGCGCAGCCGGGCCGAGGTGCTCATCGCGGCGCCAGACCAGCTCCACCACCAAGGCGGGCGGCGTCCATTCGCTGTCCAGTTCAACCATTTGTTGTTGATAGGTGGGGTACTGCACGATGTGCCGCGGCAGCCAGGCCCAGCCCAGGCCACTCATCAGCCATTCGGCCAACACATAGAAACTGTCGGCGCGCCACACCAAGGGGCTGGCGGCTTCGCTGCCGGGGTAGACACTGGTCTGGGTCGACATCAACAGTTGACGAAACTGCGCCAAATGCTGACACGTTACGTACTTTTCCTTGGCCAGCGGGTGATTCACGCCGCACACGGTGACCATTTCCACACTACCCACTACACGCCGTTCGAGGGCCTCGGGGATTTGGTCGTGATAGAACAACAGGCCCAGGTCGGCCTTGCGCTCGACTAACTTGCGCGCCACGTCACCTTGGGCGGCACTGGACAGCTGCACTTCCATAAGCGGGTATTGCCCGGCCAGCGCCTCAAGGCTGTCGAGCACCGGTTGGAACAACATGGCTTCGTCCTGGGCCAGACGCAGACAGGCTTCCTCCCCACGCGTCAGCGACAGCGCCCGGCCATTGAGCCGTTCACACTGGCGCAGCACCTCGCGCGCTTCCTCCAGCAACACGCTACCGGCTTCGGTCAGGCGCGGCTGGCGGCCGCTGCTGCGGTCGAACAGGCTCAGCCCAAGGTCGGCTTCGAGCAGGGCAATGCCATTGCTCACCGCCGATTGCACCTTGCGCTGATCGCGCGCCACCGCTGAAAACGAACGCTGTTCGGCGACGCTGACAAACAGGCGCATCTGTTCCAGACTCCACTGCATGCTCATGACCCAACCCATCTTAAAATCGGATAGGTAATGACTTTACCCCATCTTTCCAAGCGTTAGAATGCCGACCTTATCAAGTACGCATCACACCGAGGATTACCCCATGAATGTCGCTTACCTCTATTTGGCCATTGCCATTTGCTCGGAAGTGGTCGCGACCGTTTCCATGAAAGCCGTCAAGGGCTTGAACACGCCGATCCCCTTGCTGTTGATGATTGTGGGGTATGCCGTAGCCTTCTGGATGCTCATCCTGGTGGTGCGCACTGTGCCGGTGGGCATCGCCTATGCGGTCTGGGCCGGGCTGGGGATTGTGATGGTCAGCGTGGCCGCGCTGTTTATCTACGGCCAGAAGCTGGATGTTCCGGCGATGCTGGGGATGGGCCTGATTGTACTGGGCGTGGTGGTCATTCAGCTGTTCTCGAAAACCGCCGGGCACTGATCGCCGCTCAACAGCCTGTATACTGCGCCTCTTGTCTTGAACACTGAGGTCGCCCATGCCATCCGTTATTTCCACCGACGTTCTGATTGTCGGCGCCGGGGTTGCAGGCCTCTGGCTCAATGCGCGCCTGCGCAGCCAGGGGTTTTCCACGGTAGTGGTGGAAAGCGCCACCTTGGGTGGCGGACAAAGCGTGAAGTCCCAGGGAATTATTCACGGCGGTGCGAAATACGCCCTGCATGGTGCCCTCACTGGCGCGTCCGAAGCCATTGCGGATATGCCGCGCCGCTGGCGCGAAGCCCTCACGGGCAAAGGCGAGCTGGACCTCTGCGGCGTGCGCCTGCTGTCCGAGGCCCACTACCTCTGGTCACCCGGCACCCTCGCCGGCAACCTCACCAGCTTCTTCGCCAGCAAAGCCGTGCGTGGCCGCGTCGACCAGGTCAAAGGCGATGAGTTGCCACCGGCCCTGCAGGACCGTCGCTTCAAGGGCAAGGTCTATCGCTTGGCGGAATTGGTCATCGATGTCCCTAGCCTGATCGAACGCCTGGCACAATTGGCCGGTGACGGCTTGCTCGCTGGGCAGCACATCGAACCGCTGCTGGACAGTGACACGCTGGTGGGATTGAAGGTGGATGGCCGCGAGATCCGCGCTCAACGCATCGTGTTGAGCGCCGGTGGCGGCACGGCTGATCTGCTGAGCGCCCTGGGCCTCAGCCAGCCGGCCATGCAAAAGCGCCCGCTGCATATGATCATCGCCAAAGGCCCGGGCCTGAAGCCACTGTACGCCCACTGCCTGGGCGGCGGCACCAAACCACGCCTCACCATCACCACTCACCCGGCCGCCGATGGCAACTGGGTGTGGTACATGGGCGGCGACATTGCCGAAGCGGATGGCGTGGCACGTACACCTGAAGAACAGATCGCCACTGCGCAAAAAGAACTGGCGCAATTGCTGCCGTGGATCGACATGAGCCAGACCCAGTGGGCAACCCTGCGTGTCGACCGTGCCGAGCCGCTGCAATCAGGCCTGAGCCGTCCCGACAACGCCTTCCTCGCCGAACAAGGCCGCCTGTTGGTGGGTTGGCCGACCAAGCTGGCCCTGGCGCCGGACTTCGCTGATCGCGTGCTCAGCGCCTTGGAACGTGACGGCATCCACCCGAGCGTCACCCAAGCCCTGCCCGAGCTGCCAAAACCCGTCATCGGCCAACCTGCCTGGGAGCAACTGTTGCCATGAGCCTACCCACCCTGCACGACCTGCATCGCCCCCTGGGCAGCACCGGCCTGCTGGTGTCGCCACTGGGCCTGGGCACCGTGAAGCTTGGGCGCGACCAAGGGGTGAAATACCCCAGCGGCTTCCAGATTCCGGATGACGAAGAAGCGCGCATGTTGTTGCGCCAGGCCCGTCAATTGGGCATCAACTTGATCGACACCGCACCAGCTTATGGCCGCAGCGAAGAACGCCTGGGGCCGCTGCTGCGCGGCCAGCGCAAGGACTGGGTGATCGTCAGCAAGGTCGGCGAAGAGTTTGCTGATGGCGTGTCCCATCACGATTTCAGTGCCGCCCACACCCGGATGTCGATCGAGCGCAGCTTGAAACGACTTGAGACTGATTTTATCGACCTGGTGCTGGTGCACTCCGACGGCAACGATTTGCATATCCTCAACGACTGCGAGGTGTACCAGGCCCTGGCCGAGCTGAAGAAAGAGGGCAAGATTCGCGGGTTCGGCCTTTCCGGCAAAACCGTCGACGGTGGCGTGAAGGCTTTGGAGCAAGGTGATTGCGCTATGGTCACCTACAATTTGAACGAACAAACCGAGAAAGCCGTCATTGATTATGCGGCCGCCCATGGCAAGGGCATTCTGGTGAAAAAGGCCCTGGCCAGCGGCCACGTGTGCCTGGAGCCTGGAATGGATCCAATTCACGCCAGTTTCATGTTGTTGTTTGCGCAAACGGGTGTCGCCAGTGCTATTGTCGGGACCATCAATCCGCTGCACCTGGCCCATAACGTGGCGACCGCTGCCAAGGTCATTCGTCAACTCTGATGCCGCCGACGCGGCCGACCTCGTCGCAAAAAGGAGCCGACATGGCGCGCACGCTCATTAGAAAAAACCCCAGCAACTTTAAAACACTGCCGCTGCACGTCGAAGCCACCCCCGAAGGCCTGAGCTACCAGAGCGTAGGTATGCCGCTCAACTTCGCCCAAACCCTGCAACGACGCAAGCCGGTCGAGGTGGCAGACGCCGAGCGTTTCGCCCTGGAACTGGCGAACCTCGGCGTGTCAGTACGCCTGACCCTGCATTGGCAAAACAAGGATTATTGGGTGCTGGTGCGCCAACGCCGCCAAGACCGTGGCGATGTGGTGCTCAAGCTGATTTCCGGCTACGTCCCCGCTCACGAACTGAACCTGCCGCTGCACACCGCCATCCAGGAGATTGCCGAAGAGTGCCTGCTGGAAACACCGGAAGGTTGGCTGGGCGGGCGCTTCAATGACACGTGGCTGCCGGCGCCCTACTCTGCCGCCCTGCATTACCGTGAGGCCCTGCCATTTCGTTTGAGCCCGTTATCCGGCGCTGCACGTCCGGTGCGTTGCGCGACCACGCAATTGATCGAGCGCCCGCGGGCGTATGTGCACCTGCCGACGGCATCGCTGCAACTGATTTATGACTTGCGCCTTGAGGTACCGAAGGAAGCCAAATCACTGAGCCTGTTTCATGTGGATGAGCGGCTTGAAGGCGACCAACTGGTGGCGCGTCTAGACCGCCAGCGGCCGGACCTGTATCTGATGCCGTTGAAAGACGGGCAACCGCTGGCCGAGTTGTACACGGTGAAGAAGGACCAGCTGTATCCGGCCAGTACTCGCGGGTTATATCTGGCCGAAAGTTTTGCTCAGCAGGAAGGCTGGTTGGTGCGCGATGAGCGGATCCGGTGGAAGGATTGGCTGAGGCAGCAGGGGCTGGCGCAACCAGAAAAAGAGTCGAAGCTCAAACGGTTGACGGGCAAGGCGCGGCAGATGTTGCGCAAGATAGTGCCGAAGAATAAAGCCAGCCGCTGAATTCGAAAACAAAGCCTATCAATGTGGGAGCGAGCTCCCACATTGATTGTGCTCAGTCGTTAAGCAACCGCTCCAACCCCACCTTCAACGGCGTAGGCTCAGGCATCGTAAAACTCGCTAACAGTCGCTGGTTATTAGCCCGCGAGTGCCGAATATCCCCCGAACGTGCTGGCCCGTAAGTGATCGCGGGCAACTTACCCAGCACCTCTTCCAACGCCTCCAACACTTGCTTGAGCGTCGTCGTACGGTTCCAGCCAACGTTAATCGCACCCAACGGTGCCTCAGGCGCTTCAATGGCCTGCACCAACACATCCACCAAATCCCCCACATACATAAAATCGCGGGTTTGTTCACCATCACCAAATACGCTGATCGGCACACCCTGCTGCACACGCTCGCTGAAGATACTAATCACCCCGGAATACGGCGATGACGGATCCTGACGGGGCCCGAAGATATTGAAGAAGCGAAAAATCACCGGCTCCAGGCCGTGCTGGCGGCGGTAAAAGTCGAAGTAGTGCTCCCCGGCCAACTTGTCGGAGGCGTAGGGTGTCAGCGGCGCCTTGGTGGTCGCTTCGTCAATCGAGTCGCCCTCGCCATTGTTGCCATACACCGCCGCACTGGAGGCATACACCACCCGCTTGACCCCAGCCTTGCGCATGGCTTCGCAGACATTCAGGGTGCCGACGAAATTGCTCTGATGAGTACTCACCGGGTCGTCCACTGATGCCTGCACCGAAGCCACTGCCGCCAAGTGCACCACCGCGCTTGCGCCAACGGCGGCTTGCGCCACCAACTCAGCATTGGCCACATCGCCTTCGATCAGTTGGACACGCGGGTTGCCCAGCGGCAAATTGCTGCGCTTGCCCGTAGACAAGTCATCCAGCACACGCACGGAGTAGCCGCCAGCAAGCAATGCATCGGCAAGGTGCGAACCGATAAACCCGGCGCCACCGGTGATCAGGACCCACTTATCAGCGTTATTCATTGTTGCGGATCTTCTCGACAATGGCCGTGGTCGAGCTGTTTTCAACCAGCCCCAGTACTTTGACCGTACCACCGTAGGCGCTGACGATATCGGCACCCACGACCTGGTCGACAGCGTAGTCGCCGCCCTTGACCAGCACGTCCGGCTTGACTTGGGCCAGCAGGTTTTCCGGGGTGCCTTCAGAGAAGCTGATCACCCAGTCCACCGCACCTAACCCGGCCAATACGGCCATACGCCGGTCGACACTGTTGATCGGGCGGCCAGGGCCTTTCAAGCGGCTGACCGAGGCATCGTCATTGACCGCAACGATCAGACGATCGCCTTGGGCACGCGCCTGTTCCAGGTATGTCACATGACCGGCATGCAGGATGTCGAAACAGCCATTGGTGAACACAATGCTTTCGTTATGGGCGCGTGCATCGTCAATCGCCAACAGCAACTGCTCGATCGTCAACACACCGCGCTCGGAGCCTTCGGAGCGCTGGATAGCGCGGCGCAACTCAGGCGCGCTGATGGCCGCGGTACCCAGTTTGCCGACCACGATGCCCGCCGCCAGATTGGCCAAGGCCACGGCGTGAGGCAATTCCTCACCGGCGGCGATCGAGGCGGCGAGGGTGGAAATCACGGTGTCACCGGCGCCGGTGACGTCGAATACTTCACGGGCACGCGCCGGCAGGTGCATCGCCGGGTGGCCTGGGCGCAACAGGGTCATGCCGTGCTCGCCACGGGTCACCAGCAAGGCGCCCAGGTCAAGGTCGGCCATCAACGTGGCGCCCTTGGTCACCAGTTCGTGCTCATCGACGCAACCGCCGACGATGGCTTCGAACTCGCTGAGGTTTGGCGTGATCAGGCTGGCGCCCCGATAAATCGAGAAGTCCTTGCCCTTGGGATCGGCCAGTACCGGAATGTTGCGGGCCTTGGCGGCCTGTATCAGCATCTGGTGATTCTTCAGGGCGCCTTTGCCGTAGTCGGACAGGACCAGCACCTTGATGCCTTCGAGCAAACTGTCGACCTGCTCGCTAAGGGCCAGGGCGTCGGTCGCGAAGGGCTCTTCAAAATCGATACGCAGCAATTGCTGGTGACGGCTCATGACCCGCAGCTTGACGATGGTCGGCTGATGGGCAATGCGCTGGAACAGCGCGCGCACGCCAGCACCGCGCAGGCTGTTGGCCAGGCTGTCGGCGGCTTCGTCGTCGCCGGTCACACCCACGAGGGAGGCCGGGGCGCCGAGGGCGGCAATATTAAGGGCAACGTTGGCAGCGCCACCTGGACGGTCTTCGATTTGCTCGACCTTGACTACCGGTACCGGCGCCTCAGGGGAAATCCGTGAGGTACCGCCATGCCAGTAACGGTCGAGCATGACATCGCCGACCACCAAGACAGGGGCTTGATCGAATCGCGGCATGGACAACTTCATGGAGCAACCCACATACAAAATGAACAGGGGCGCGATATTAGCACAGGGTTATGGAAGGCTTGTGGAGGGTGTGCACAGAAGATAGTGCGACGGGCCTGCCATTGAATCCACCGAGGAACACATGTGGGAGCGGGCTTGCCCGCGATGGCGGTGAATCAGTCGAAACATTCGGTGACTGACACTGCGCTATCGCGGGCAAGCCCGCTCCCACAAGGTTTCAGGTGATATCGGCCGACACTGGTGCATCCAGGCCCATGGCATGCAGGCGGGCGTAATAGCCGTTCTGTGCCAGCAGCTCGGCGTGGGTACCACGCTCGACAATCCGGCCGTCGTCCATCACCAGGATCAAGTCAGCCTTCTCGATGGTGGACAAGCGGTGCGCGATCACCAGCGTGGTCCGGCCCTGCATGACTTTGTCCAGGGCTGCCTGAATGTGCCGCTCCGATTCAGTGTCGAGGGCCGAGGTGGCCTCGTCGAGAATCAGCAGTGGCGCGTTCTTGAGCAATGCCCGGGCGATTGCCAGGCGCTGGCGTTGTCCACCGGAAAGCAACACACCGTTTTCACCGACCTGTGTGTCGAAGCCTTTCGGCAACTGGTCGATGAAGTCCTTGGCGTAGGCATCCGCCGCCGCCGCTTCAACGTCCACCCGTGGCGCGCCGGCCAGGTCGCCGTAAGCGATGTTGTTGGTCACGGTGTCGCTGAACAAGGTCACGTGCTGCGTCACCTGGGCAATGTGCTTGCGCAGGTTGAGCAACTTGTAGTCCTCAACCTCTACACCGTCGAGCAGGATTTCGCCGCTTTCATGGTGGTAGAAACGCGGGATCAGGCTGGCCAGGGTCGACTTGCCGCTGCCGGAACGACCCACCAGCGCGATCATCTGCCCAGGCTCGGCGGTAAAGCTGATGTCCTTGAGCACATGGCGTTCAGTGCCGGGGTAGGTGAAATTCAGGTTGCGAACTTCCAGGCGGCCGCTGACTTTGTCGCGCTCAATAGTGCCACCGTCGACTTCCTGCTCTTCGTCCAGCTGTTCGAAAATGCTTTCAGCGCCGGCCACACCTTTCTGGATGGTCGAGCTGACCTCCGACAGTTGTCGAATCGGCTTGGGCAGTAAGCCCGCCAAGGTAATGTAGGCAACCATGTCACCGGCCGACGCGTCGCCGCGAAGGTAGAGCACCAGGAACATCAGCACCGCCATGGCGGTGTAGATCACCAGTTGCAGCAAAGGGGTGTAGATCGCTCCGGTGCGGGTCATGCGCAGTTGCTTGTCGGTGTTGCCCTGGCTGGCCTTGAAGAAGCGCTTCTGCTCGTAGACTTCACCACCGAAACTGCGCACTACGCGATAACCCTGGATGGTTTCGGAGGCAACGTGAGTCACGTCCCCCATGGCCACTTGGATCTTCTTGCTTTGCTTGCGGAATTTTTTACTGGCCGTGCTGACCATCACCGCAATCAACGGCAGGATGGCAATCATCACCAGCGTCAGGCGCCAGTTCATGAACAGCAGCGAAGCGAACAGGAAGATCACCGTCATGCCTTCACGGATCACCACCTTAATCGCATCGGTCGCCGCCCCCGTGACCATGGTCACGTTGAAGGTGATGCGCGAAATCAGATGCCCGGAGTTGTGGTTATCGAAGTAGCGGTTGGGCAGCGTCAGCAGGTTGTTGAACAACTGCACCCGCAGGTCGTGGACCAGGCCCAGGGAGACCTTGGCCAACAAGTAGTTGCCCAGGAACGAACCCAGACCCTGCCAGGCGGCGATCAGAATGATCAACAACGGCACGGCTTGCAGCAATTGCAGGTCACGCAGAAACGGTACGCTTGGGAACAGCACCGCTTCAGGGTTGGACAGACCGTCGACGAAGTACTTGAGGATGTACCCCAGCATGGGCTGGGTCGACGCGAAAATCAGAAATCCGACGATACTCAACGCGAACAAGCCGGCGTAGGGCTTAACGTACATGAGCAGGCGGAAGTATATTTTCAAGCTCGAAGGGCTTGCGCTCGGACTGGAGTCGGTCATATCACGCGGCGTTTTGAAAAAGGAGGCTGACTTTAGCACAGCTTCTCTGTTGTACTTGCACCCCGCATGACCCGTGGCCCGGTTGAATCCAACCGGCGACATTAAATAGCCACTACTTTAAGATAGTTGGTTTTCTCTTTTCTGGAATGGCTTCTACCGTATGCACTCCAAGCGCCTAACTTATGGCTCAAATCGCGTTTTCGACTTCCTGGTCCTATGGATTTTGCCCATTGGCTTGTTGTTGCTGCTGAGCTCGCTGTTCTACGTCACTAATCGCAATGTCATGCACCGGTTCTACTACGTTTTTTTCAGTGTGCCGACTTTGCTGTTGCTGTGCTTGCGCCCACGGGAGCTCAAAGAGTTGCTGCGTGAGCCTTTGGTGGTCGCCTTCCTGGCATTTTGCGCCTGGGCGCTAACCACCGTGCTGTGGAGCCCGGAACCCACCTATGATTCCAACCTGTTCAAGGTGCCGCTGCACACCTTCATGTTGTTTGCCGGCTGTGGCTTGCTGCTGCAATACCGCAACGATCTGCTCAAGCCGATATTTTTCAGCGCCGCGCTCATTGCGCTGGTGGTGAGCCTGTGCAATCTGGTGGCATTCGTCAAAGGCTTCGAGCCGGGCATGCGCATGATCGGTGGCCTTGGCGCCCTCGATAATCCATTGCTCAGCTCCCACGTCTTCGGCTTCTTCTGCATTTACTGGCTGTATGTGTGTATCACCACTCAACGCGTGCGGGTGTTGTGGTTCAGCGCACCGGCGCTGGCGATCATGACAGCCACCCTCCTGGCCACCGGCTCACGAACGCCACTGGTTGCACTGACGCTGGCCGCACTCTGGATCGCTGTTGTCAGCCGCAATCGTCGTTCCGCGCTGATGATCGTCACGCTGGTGCTGGGCGCTGCGGCGCTGCTTCTGTTTTATCCCGAATCCATCACTGAACGTGGCAGTTCATTCCGTTTTGAATTGTGGACCCTTACGTTGCAGCGTATCGCCGAGCACCCCTTGATCGGCCACAGTTTCAACGCCGAATTGAGCCTGGTTCTGGCCAACGGTTTCCAACTGGTCGAGCCCCACAACTTCGCCCTCGGTGTGCTCTATTACGTCGGCATCATCGGCTTTATCCCGTGGGTATTCATGCTTGGCTGGGGCCTCTACAAAGGTCTCAAGGAGAGGGCACAGCCACTGTTTATCCTCGGGTCCGCCCTGCTGGCCTATGGCATCGGCGCCGGCTTGACCGAGGGCGGCGGCATCCTCTCGCGCCCCAAGGAGCACTGGTTTCTGCTGTGGATCCCGCTAGCACTGCTGGCCGGCCTGAGCATCGCACAGCGTCGTCGAAGCCTGCTGCGCATGCCGGTCAAAACACCGACGCCACAGGACTTCGAAGCGCTGCAAAACGACGCTAGCGTCATCGAGGAAGATGGCCTTGGACCGAAAGTTCTGCGCTTGGAAGACGGCAGTTTCCTCAAGCTGTTCAGGGCGCGTCGCTGGTACACCACCGGTGGGTTCAGCCCTTATTCGCAGCGCTTCGCCAGCAACAGCGAACAGCTGGCGCGGCTTGGCATTGCTTCACCCCCGATCCTTGATCTGTATCGCTTGCAAGATGGCAGCAGTGCCGTGCGTTATCAGCCACTACCGGGCCTGACCCTGCGCCAGGCGCTGCAGAGCCTGGACAACAGCCTGCGAGAGTCGCTGATCGAACGCTTTGGGCGGTTCATGGCACAGCTGCACGAACGCGGTGTGTACTTCCGCTCGCTGCACCTGGGCAATGTCCTGCTTATGGAAGATGGCGAGTTCGGGCTAATCGACGTGGCCGATATGCGTATTTATCCGTCGGCACTGCGTAACACCCTGCGCCAGCGCAACGTGAAGCACATGCAACGCTATCCGCAGGACCGCAACTGGTTGTTCGAATCGCACTTTGAACAATTGGCCAAAGGGTATGCAACCGTTGCGTCGCCGCAAGCCACGGTGAAAATCCGCGAGCAGGTGCAGACACTGGCACGTCCAGCCGCGTAGCAAGCTCGCGAGTGCGCCCCTGGGCGGGGCGCACTAGGCGCGGTCAGTCTTTTTCCAGCGGGGAAAAATACAACCGGCTCAAGCCGCGCCACGTTTTTTTGTTCCAGGCCCGGAACGGGATCTGTGCCAACAGCTCGCGCGCCAACTTACGATCACGGTTGGCGGTCTTGAGGAACATGGAGCTGAGGAACTTGTAACGCACCTCGTCATACTGCGGGTGGTCACTGAACAACGCGTACGAGCGCAGGATGTTGTCGATCATGAATCGATGATTCTTGTACGAGTTGGTGGCGTGCTTGCGATAGCGGGCCATAACCACGCTCAAGCCGTCGATAAAGTACCCGGCGCGGGTAATTTTCAACTCGATCAACAAGTCTTCCAGGCGGATCTTCGGATCAAACCCACCGACCTTCTCCAGCGCCTCGCGCCGGATCATCAGCGTGGGGGCGGGCGGGTAGGGTTTGCGCTCCAGGAACATATCGTCGAAGTCCAGGCGCCGAAACGGTACGTCGCGGCGCTGGCGCTTCTCAGGAAACAGCTCGCCCTGGGCGTCGATCAGTTCGATGTTACCCGCGCAGATACCCACCTCCGGCTTGCCATCCATGTAGGCCACCTGGATCGCAATCCGCTCTGGCAACATGATGTCATCCGAGCCGAACGGTACGATCAGCGGGCCTTGGGAGCGTGCAATCGCACCATTGAGCGTGTTGGTCAGCCCTTGATTCTGCTGAACACGAAAGTCGAACGTATGGTGTTCCTGCAGACGACGAATGCGCTCGACGCTGTCGTCGGTCGATCCATCGTCAATCACCAACAGTTCAATGTTGGGATACGTCTGGTTCAAGACGCTGAGGATGCTCTGCTCGATGTAGGGAGCATGGTTGTAAGACGCAATGATCACTGTGACCAAGGGCTGACTCTGGTTCATACGTTGTTCCTGCGTGTTTGAGCCAATCCTGAATCAATCAGATCCAGGTATTCCTGGCGGAATACCTCAATATCGTGCTGCGCCTGGAGATACTGGTAGGCCTGCTCGCCTTTTTGCGCGAGTGCCTCATCAGACAACGCCAAGTAAGTGTCCAGCGCCTGAGTGAGTTCGGGAACATTAGCTGGCTCTACCGCCAGGCCGCCCGCCCCTTCAATCAGTGGCAACATGGCCGGAACGTTTGAAGCGATCACCGGCAGGCGACCACTCATGCCTTCCAACAGTGCCAGGCCAAGGCCCTCTGCCAGCGAAGGCATCGCCCAGATATCGAAGGCACGAACGTACTGCAGGGCATTTTCCTTGAAGCCCAACAAGTGCACGCGCCCAGTCAGGCCAAGGCTCTGGATCTGCGCGGCGAGATTGGACTCCTCGCGCCCCGCGCCGATGATGGCGAGCTGCGCATTAGGGTACTTATCTTTAAGGGCCGCGAACGCCTGCAACAAATAGGTGTGGCCTTTAACAGGCACCAGGCGCCCCAGTGCGCCGATCAGCCGCACCGACGGGTCGATGCCCAGCAACTCGCGTGCGCGTTCACGCGAATGCTGCAAGGCTTCGGCCTGCTCGATGTCGATGGCATTGGTGATTGCAAACGTATTGCTATCGGTAAACCCGCAATCGCAGCCCAGCAGGTACTGCTTGACCGCCGGCGACACACCAACAAAACGCCAGTGCTCGTCGATCCAGCGCTGCGCCTGCTTACGGCGGTAAAGACGGTCATACTCACCGAAGCCGTGGGAGATACCGATACACAGCGGAATCTTTAACCAACGGTTCAACTGCAACATCATGTTGACCGGTTTGAAACGGTTGCACACCACAACGTCAAACTTTTCCTTGCGGCAGTACTGATACAGCCGCCACATGGCACGCAGCCTCAACCCCTTGAGTGACGCGTCTGAAAACTCGAAGTACACGGAGGTCGCCGCACGACTGAGCGGTCCTCCAGGCGCTGGCCGGCCACGCAGGAACGCGGCGGTGACTTCATAGCGGTCCGTAGGCAATGCCTTGACGATCTGTTCGGCCAGGTCGGCAAAATCATGGGATTTAACATTGTAGTCAGGCTGCAATTGCAGAACCTTGAAACGCCGACTCATAACTCTCCTCGATGGAAACCGGTGGCATCAACAACCCAGGATGTCTCAGCAGCCAGCGTCTGGGTGTACTCGACGCTCGGCGGCGGCACCAACGGCCACTGATTACGTTTCCAGCAGACAAAATGGAAATACGGAAACTCCCGGTCACCATCCCTGTCGTTGGTCAAGCGGCCGTTGTTCCAGAACCATTGGTGCGGGAAACGATCACTGCCGTCATGCCACTTGATCACACCACCCGGCGTACTGAACGCCTCAGTGAACTCACTGCGACGGCGCCACGGGTTGAGTTTGCCAACCAACTGGAACAATGGCTTGGGAAAGTTCTTGCGCCACAGGAAAATCCTGCTGAACGCACCCTCATCCAGCGCATGATGCTCCTGATCGGCAAAGCGTGCTTTCCAATCCTTGATCTGCATGAAGACTTGGCGCTTTCTGGCGGTGTTACGCATCAGGCACAAATGACCAGCAACGCGTCGTTCATGGGTCGAGAACAAGTCATAACCGGCCAAGCGGTCAGCGGTGAAATACCGGCGCAAATTGCCATAGATCAGGTCCAGGTCGCCAAACGCCCAAAAATCGTAGCCTTCGAGCCGATCAACGTGGATATGCCCCAGCGCAGGCTTGATGTCACACAATTTATAAGCCGCCCGAGGCGCAAAGTTGATGTTCAAGCGGTTTGAAACCAGCGTGCAGTAATCGCCAAAGCTGATGCTTTCAATGCTGACATTATCTGGAACGTTGTCCGGTATCGGGCAATCACTGAACAACAGCCAATCAATATCCGCATTGTGTCGGCAGCTTTCGAGAAAAAACGGCATCCAGAAAGGCCATTGGCCAAAGTAAGGAATGAGGAAGAGGATGCGGGGGCACGGATTGATCACTGGGGACTCACTGTCATTTTTACGGGAGCGCTCAGCGCTCCACCACGTTGTTTAACGTTAATTGTGCTTGATGAACCAAAAAAGTTCGTGTCGCCGAATGGCTTTGCGGAAAAACTCATTCTCCCCCCAAGGCGAGAAGGTCCTTCCAGCCAGCAGGCGCTGTATGACTCGACGCACGCGCCGCTTGAGCGGCATCCGCGGTTGCAAGTCATGCATCATGCCCAGCGACATGGCTTTGTCACACTGCCGCTCTTCGGACACCGGCAGGCAATAAGGCCGCAGAGTGTACGTCGAATCAAAGCATGGCGGCAAAGCGATACCACTGCCCGAATCTCCCATCGGCCAGCGGTCATTGTCATGCAGATGGTTGGCGTAACCGAGCAATGTAGTGGGCTGCCATTCCAGCCCCTGCAGGGCTTCCAATACGGCTTGCTGCGCGCAGATATGGTCAGGGTGTGGGTCGAGCACCGGATGGGGCAGCACGATGACCTCGGGGCGAGCCATCAGCAGCACGGCGCGCAGGTCAGCCAACAAGTTGTTCCAGGTCGGCTGACCATCGGCATCCCCCGGCAATGGGAACGGGTTGAATTGGCGGAACAGGCGGATGTCGCTCAATTCAGCCTCTCGGGAGGTCACGGCACGATCAGGCTCAGCCTTCATCGCGGCCAACTGCAGGCAGAAATACCCCAGCTGAACGCACTGTTCCTGCGCCACCCCAGCCCAACGCGGCACTGCGACACTGTCCCAGGCACGCAACCGGCCCTTCAGACGTGCAGCCTCAGGCGTGCCCAGGCCCATGTGCTGATAGTGCTCGGCTTCGATCTCGCCGGCCGTCAAGGTCACGATCCAAGGTTGAGTCGCCTGGCTGTAAAGGCCAAAGGCGGCCAGCTCGGCATCATCGGCATGCGGCGCAATGACCATCACCCGTTGCTGACGCACATCGGGCTGACGGAATACCGACAGCACTGGCGCACCTTGCACACGGCAGAACCGAGCCTGCAGCAGCAGTTGCCCATCGAGCAAGGCTTGCGTCTGGCCGGTGAGGTTCAGATAGCGCAGACCATTGACGCCACGCTCGAACACCTGACGGTCAGCCCCCGGCAATCCAATAAACGGATCGATAAAGCGACCCAACACACCGCTCTTGAGACGCAGCGCAAGGATCAGGGTCTCATCGCCCACCAGCTCCAGCGCCTCGTCAAGCACCAACCGGCCGTTGGTCATAGTGACCTTGGGCTGTTCGGTATCCGCTGCAAATTGATACTGATAGTCGTCTTTGGGCGAGTAAAACAGATGGTCGGCAAACCAGGCTTCATGAGCCACCCAGGCCACCACCGCCAGCACCAGCGGCAGCCACCAGGCCACCAACACACCTACGCCAATCAACAGCAGTAAACCTACCAGCAAGCTCATGCGTTTATTGCGGCGGTGACGCTTGAGCAGCGCCTGCTTACGGCTCGTCGACTCACTCATATGTTGAATACCGGTACGGGGTTGCACCAACGGTCTTTGTACTCGCGGTCAGCCCGGCCGAATGAAAACCGTAGCGGCTTACCGGCCTCACGGGCCTGCTCCCAGGCACTTTGCGTATTGAGGAAGCTCAGCACACTACCAGGGCTAAAAGCACGGGTTTGAGGGTCTACGCCGCCATTGATGTACTCGACACTGACCCACTCCGGCGCTTCAACGCGGTAGACCAACTGAATAGCAATCGGCGCATCGTTGAGAAAAATCACCGAGCCGATCAGCCACTCGCGCAGCAACTCGATCACGTGTGCCATGCGCTCGGCACCGGTGGCGACAAAGCCCCAGCGGCGCTGGAACAAATCGCAGTAAATCGACGCCAGCTCGGCACTGGAGAAATCCTGCACTGGCCGTACCACACCGCCCGCCTCTTCCAGCAGACGCAACTCGCGGCGCTGGTTATAGCGAAACTTCTTCGACAATTCTTCTGGGGTACGCGCCATGGCCAGTTGCTCGACCTGGAGCTTGAGGCCGGCAAAACGGCCTTCATTCAGCGCTGACAGGTAGCGCGCGCGATGGCGCAAAGGCGCCTGGGCGTGCGCGGCGGCGGGCAGGATCAACTCAGCATTGCCCAAGTCAAACAGGCCCTTCTTGCCATGCCGTTTGAGTACGTCCTTGGACAAGGCCAAATCCCGCCCCCAGGTCGCAATGCACGCCTTGAGCTCGCCGCCTTGCTCCCACGCCAAGTAGCGCACGGGAATATCGGCCAGGCCAGCCAGGCGTTCAACCACCTGTGGGTGCGTGGCAACACTGCCACCATAACGCTGCCAGGCGCCACTGTAGGTAGACGCGTCAACGACGGACCAGCCACGTTCGCGCCAGCCTTGGAATCGATTGAGCATCAAGCCCTCGCGGTCAGTTCAGTAACGTGCGGCAGTTGCCAGAAGGTATCGCGAACCGCCTGATCCGAGAACCGCTGTTGCAGGCGTTCCAGCATCATTTCGGCACACTGCTGGTGTTGTTGACGGTCCATCGACGACAGGTGCCTAAGCCCCTGGCTCAGGTGTTCGGCATCACCGTAGGGAAACAGAATGCCCACGCCTTCGACCACTTCGCGGGCGCCACCACACGCGGTTGCCAGCAGCGGCACGCCGGCAGCCATGGCCTCCAGCAGCACCATGCCGAAAGGTTCGTGGTCGGAACTCAGGGCAAAAGCGTCGAACGCACGGAAATACCGGCGTGCGTCCGGCACCTGGCCGAGGAACAGCACCTGCTGCGCAATCCCCAGTTCGCGGGCCAACGCCTTAAGGTTCTTCTCCAGTCGCCCGGTGCCGAGGAGCGCCAGCCGACTCTGCGCCGGCAAATGCGGCAATGCCAAGGCAAAGCCTTTGAGCAAGGTCGCCTGGTCCTTGTCCGGGTGCAGGCGGCCGACGTTGCCGACCACCCACTCGTCCGGCGACAACCCCAGCGCATCCCGAGCGTCATCGGTCGAAACCTGCTGGGCTTGCAGGGCCTCGACATCGATGCGGTTGTACAGCGTCTGAATACGCGCGGCCGGCCAGGCCGGCAGGCAACGGCGCATGTCATCACGTACCGCATCGGACACACCGAGCAGGCTCAGGCGCTTGCGGAAAATCGAGGCAAACAGCTTGCGGCTGCGGCGCTGATAATCACCAAAGGCGTGATGCACACCTATCACCGGCAGGCGAGTGCCGAGCAAGGCGATGTAGATCGGCTTGAAGCGGTGGGCAATGCAAAAACTGAAATTGCGCGATGCGGCAATCTTGCGCAGCTCACGGATGGCGCCCAGCTTGAGGCCACGAATGGCCTTGGAGCTGAACTCCATGAACAACACGTCATCAGAGGCGCAACCGGCAGCCACCGCTGGGTCAGCGACCCCGGTGAGAAACACCGTGGTCACTTTATAGCCTGTGCCTGCGAACAGGCTGGCGTATTGCCGCGCGCAATCCAGAAACGGCCCGTCATAGCCGTGGCAGAACTGCAGGACGTGGCGCTCAGCCGACCGAGTCATAAGGGTCCACGCCGTCTTTGACGACCAGGATGTCTTCCATGATCAGGTACTGCAGGTCGGAGCCGAAGAACATGTTCAGCGCGTCGGTTGGCGAGCAGATCATCGCTTCGCCACGGCGGTTGAGCGAGGTGTTCAGCGACACGCCGTTGCCGGTCAATACTTCCAGCTCTTTCATCATGTCGTAGTAACGCGGGTTGTATTCGCGCTTGAGCACCTGGGCGCGGGAGGTGCCATCTTCATGGACCACTTCCGGTACGCGGGTTTTCCACTCTTCGGACACTTCAAAGGTGAAGGTCATGAACGGCGCCGGGTGATCGACCTTGATCATCTGTGGGGCCACGGTGTCGAGCATCGACGGGCAGAAAGGCCTCCAGCGCTCGCGGAACTTGATCTGGTGATTGATGCGGTCAGCCACGCCGGTCGCGCTTGGGCAACCGATGATCGAACGACCGCCCAGGGCGCGCGGACCAAACTCCATACGGCCCTGAAACCAGGCCACCGGGTTGCCGTCGACCATGATCTTGGCGATGCGCTTGGGCATGTTTTCGATCTTGCGCCACACCGGCTTGCTTTCGTGTTTGGCGCACGCGGCAATCACGTCTTCATTGCTGTAGGACGGGCCGAGATAGACGTGTTCCATCTTCTCTACCGGTACACCACGGGCGTGAGACACATAGGCGGCCGCGCCGACTGCGGTGCCGGCATCGCCGGACGCCGGCTGCACGAACAGCTCCTTGACGTCGTCGCGGGCAATGATCTTCTGGTTCAACTTGACGTTCAACGCGCAGCCGCCGGCGAAGGCCAGCTTGCCGGTGTCCTTAAGGATATCGCCCAGGTAGTGGTCGATCATCTGCAAGGCCAGCTTCTCGAACAGCGCTTGCATGCTGGCCGCGTAGTGAATGTACGGCTCGTCGGCGATGTCGCCTTCGCGTTTTGGACCCAGCCACTCGATCAGTTTTGGCGAGAAGTAGAACCCCTTGCCCTTCTCCTTGTAGCGGCGCAGGCCGATGACGTTGGCGTAATCGGTGTTGATCACCAACTCGCCGTTTTCAAATGAGGCCAGGCGCGAGAAATCGTATTTGCTGGCGTCGCCATACGGCGCCATGCCCATGACCTTGAACTCGCCGTCGAGCATCTCGAAACCGAGGAATTCAGTGATCGCGCCGTAAAGGCCGCCGAGGGAGTCCGGATCGTAGAATTCTTTGATCTTGTGGATCTTGCCGTTTTCGCCGTAGCCGAAGAACGTGGTGGCGTACTCACCTTTACCGTCGATGCCCAGGATCGCAGTTTTTTCCTGGAAGCCCGAGCAGTGGTAGGCGCTGGAAGCGTGGGCCAGGTGGTGCTCAACCGGCTCGATCTTGATTTTCTTCGGATCGAAGCCCAATTGCTCCAGGCACCAGACGATCTTGTTGCGATAGCGCTTGTAGCGACGGTTGCCCATCAGGATCGCGTCAAGGGCGCGGTCCGGGGCGTACCAGTAACGCTTGGCATAGTGCCAGCGCGCCTCGCCGAACAGGCTGATCGGGGCGAACGGGATCGCCACCACGTCAACGTCGGAAGGCTTGATGCCGGCTTGTTCCAGGCAGAACTTTGCCGATTCGTAGGGCATGCGGTTCTTTGCATGTTTGTCGCGTACGAAGCGCTCTTCTTCGGCGGCCGCGATCAGCTTGCCGTCGATATACAAGGCTGCGGAAGGATCATGGCTAAGGGCGCCGGACAGGCCAAGAATCGTCAATGCCACAGGGGTCTAGCCTCTTTTAGTCTGCATGCAGGCGGGTTACGCCTTAAAAAAGTGTGCCTCTCACCAGGGCGAGAAACAGCTAAAGGGCGAGATTATAGCGTAAAGACGTCCGCTGATGATCTAGCGTTTATGGCGACCGGTTGTCACTGCGCCCTAGCGAAAGATCTCAATACTGCCGTCCTTGCTCTGCCGATAGACCGTGTAAGGCAGCACCAACGTATCCAGCACGCCTGAGGCGACAAAATCAATCGCCACCCAAGGGATCGAGTTAACCTGCGTGCCCGCCATATTCCCGTTGCTGTTGGGCTCGCCATTGAGGGAGCAGAAGTCATACACCACGCCACTGTAAATACGCGGCACATTCTCACAGTGACTGCGCAACTCTTTAAGGTTGCGGCTCGTCACCGCGTCTTCTCTAAATACCGTATTGATCGTGCCGCAACCGGCAGTCGAAAGGGCAATCGCAGCAAGAAATGCATTCTTTACACGCTTCATCAGTCGCATCTTCTTAAGTAGAAAACGGCAGCTTAACCCAGGGTTGCGCGCATCAGATAGATCGACAAACCACGGATGAGTCAGTCGGCAAACGCCCGCCGAATCGTTAAACTTGCGCACTTTACGCGCCAGCGCTGCGCTATGGATGTCGGCTTGCTTATGAACGTTGTCACCCCGATCTGTTTCGCGATGTTGCTTGCTAGCCTTTTGGGGGTGAGCAACAGCGCCAGGGCCGACGAGTCCGCACTGATCCTCGATCCCAGTGTCGTCACCGGCTCACGCAGCGCCAGCCCAACCTTCGACCTGCCGTATTCGGTTGACAGCATCAGCCATGAGCAAATCAGCGACGGCCAGCTCGGCATCAACGCCTCCGAAGCCTTGTCTCGCGTGCCCGGCCTAGTGGTGCAAAACCGCCAGAACTACGCGCAGGACCTGCAAATCTCCTCGCGCGGCTTCGGCGCCCGTTCGGCGTTTGGCGTGCGCGGCATCAAGCTGATGGCTGATGGCATCCCCGCCAGCACCCCGGACGGCCAGGGCCAGGCCGCCACCTTCAACCTCGACACCGCCGAACGCATTGAAGTCCTGCGTGGCCCGGCCGCCACCTTGTATGGCAGCAATGCCGGCGGGGTGATCCAGATGTTTTCCCGCGACGGCGAGGGCCCGCCGCGCATCGGCGCCGAAACCCTGGTGGGCAGCGACGGCCTGAGTAAAAATCACCTCAGCGCCGAAGGCGCGGCGAACGGCGCCGGTTTCGTGCTCGACGCCTCGCGCATGGACACCGACGGCTACCGCGACCATAGCAGCGCCCGCCGTGACCAGACGTTTGCCAAACTGAACTTCGAGCCGGATGACGACAGCAAGCTGGCGCTGATCTACAGCAGCCTGGAGCAAAATGGCACGCAGGACCCGCTGGGGCAGACTTGGGCGGCGTATAAGGCCGACCCGCGCTCGGCGGCACCGCAAGCATTGCAGTACAACACGCGCAAAAGTATCGATCATCAGCAACTAGGCATGAATTACGCGCGCTATTTCGGCGATGCGACCTTGCAGGTGAATGCGTATACGGGGCGGCGGAGTGTGATTCAGTATTTGTCGATTCCGGATACGATCAAAGGCCAACCCAACCTCGCCAATTCACGCGGCGGCGTCGTGGACTTCGACCGCAAATTCTACGGCGGCTCCGTCCACTGGCTGCAACCCATCAGCAGCGCCCCCGGCGACCTGACCCTCATCACCGGCCTCGACTACGACCGCAGCCAGGATGACCGCCAAGGTTATTCCAACACCGTCGATGGCGTGCACGGCGTCAAAGGCGCCCTGGGCCGCGATGAAATCGACACCGCCACCAGCCTCGACCCGTTCGTGCAAGCCAACTGGCTGCTGGGCGATTGGACCCTGCAAGCAGGCTTGCGCCACAGCACCCTGAAGATGGACGTGGACGACCACTTCCTCAGCGACGGTAACGACAGCGGCAACAAGACCTATCAGAAGAACACGCCGTCGGTCAGCGTCATGTACGCCTTCACGCCGGACCTGCATGGCTACGTGAGCGCGGGCAAAGGCTTCGAAACGCCGACCCAGGCGGAGTCCGCCTATTCCCGCACCTCAAACGGCTTCAACTTTGCGCTCAAGCCGTCGGTCAGCAAGCAGTATGAAGTCGGCTTGAAAGCGCGGATCGGCCAAGACACGAGCCTCAACGCCGCTCTTTTTCAGATCACCACCGAAGACGAGTTGGTTGTGGCGCAATCCAAGGACGGGCGCACCACCTATCAAAATGCCGGCCGAACCCTGCGCCGTGGCTTCGAACTGGGCCTTGAAAGCCAGCTCAGCGACCACTGGAGCACAAGCCTCGCCTACACCCGCCTGCAAGCCACTTACGACAGTGATTTCATCGGCAACGGGAAAGCCATCGACAAAGGCAACTATCTCCCCGGTGTCCCGCAAACCGTTCTGTTCGCCGACCTGAACTGGAAGCCCCGCGACTGGGTCAGCACCGCCATCGAGGGCATGTACCGCAGCAAGGTCTACGTCGAAGACACCAACCAGCAACGCGCCGCGCCGGGTTACAGCGTGTTCAACTGGCGCGCGCGCTTCGAGCAGAAGGTCGAGCATTGGACCTTTCACCAGACCTTGCGCCTGGACAACGTGCTGGATCGCCAATACGTGGGTTCAGTGATCGTCGGCGACAGCAATAACCGCTACTACGAAGCCGCGCCAGGTCGCTCGTGGTACGCCGGGGCAGGCGCGCAGTATCAGTTCTGACTGGCACCGTTCAAGAAGCATATAGGTCGGCCGACAGCGTTTAATCATCAAGACTCCCTTTATCAGCAAGGAACGCCCATGAAACACATCGCGGTTGTTGTCGCCCTCAGCTTGCTCAGTGGCTGCAGCCTTCAGACCATGAACAGCCGCGCCAAGGCCGAGCCGGTGCTTGGCGAAGTGCTCAAACAGCCGCCGCTGGCCGATTCGATCCTGCGTGAGGGCGACAACCTCAGCTACCAGGTTCAGGTCACACCAAGCAAAGGCTCCACCGTGCCGGATATCGCACAAGTGCGGGCGTCCTGCGCCAGCCCGAGCGCAAGCCTGATGTACGTGGAATCACCCGGCACGCTGGCGGCCAGCGGTCAGCCTACGCGAATCACCGTGATGCGCGAACTGACCCCGGCAGTGGTCGGCAACCTGCAGCATAACGCCGGCTTTATCGAGGCCTGCGCCCGCACGCCGCGCCCGGACTGGCGCCTCGTCAGCGGTGCCGCGACAGCACGCCAGTTACTGATCGATCGGGCCAGCCTGAAGGCCGTCGGCGACAGCGTGAAGGTCTGGGGCGCCTACGACGAACCGGTCATTCTGACCCACAAGCTCCAAAAGATGCCCTACACCCAGACGCGCATGCATTGGCAACTCAGTTGCAGTCGCCATACCTACCGCACGCTGGCAATCTTTGGC
Organism: Pseudomonas sp. 1152_12; assembly: GCF_052850675.1. NCBI lineage: Bacteria > Pseudomonadati > Pseudomonadota > Gammaproteobacteria > Pseudomonadales > Pseudomonadaceae > Pseudomonas > Pseudomonas sp. 1152_12. The sequence goes on from NZ_VXCW01000004.1 coordinate 242,059, forward strand.
CTGAACCCGAACAACGTGGTGACTTTCGGCACGACCGAAACCGCTCCCCAGGATGCGCCTTTCAGCGCGGCTGAAGCGGACACCCAAGCCTTGCTCAAGGCCGCCTGCGCGCCAACGCTCGAACAGTTACCGGTGGCGACTGCGCGCACCAAGAGTCAGGAAACATTGACGCCACCGCCGCTCTCGGCAGACGTGGTGGGTGCAATCAACGCGCTGGATATGCCAACGGCCACCAAGCCACTGCGCCACTTGGTAGAGAAGCAGGACAGCTCCACCAGCATGCTCAACGATCTGTATATCGAGCCGAGCGCTGACATCGGGCAACTGCGCATTCGCAACGTGTCGAAATACACAACCTCCACCACCACGTCCTTCCGAGGGCTGATCAGCCTGACCTTCCAGAGCCAATATGAATGGGAGGGCCTGAATATTTCCAATGCCAGCCATATTCAACAGTTGAGTTTCACTGGCGACTGGAAGCAGATGCCAGTGGGTACAACGCTGGGCTTAAGCGCCAAAGACCTAAACCGCAGCACCCGAGAAGAAGATCGCGTGCTGTCACGCGACTACTACTGCCTTGTAGCGCGCGAACTCCCGGCGAGCAAAATCAACTCGGCCCTGAGCGGCAACGCCAAGGAGCTGACGTGCACGATTACAGGCGAGAAGTACAACGCCACCAACACCGAGATGTACCTGCAGGATTACGGGTACTTTTTCACCAGCTTGAGCGTGGTCAACGGCACGTATAAGACCCGTACGACCTTGGTCAAGGCTGAGTAAGGCGTCAGGCAACCGTCGTTGGCAGGCGCTGATCGATCAACCGGTAAAGCGCACTGCTCTGCGGCCAGTTGCGCATAAACCGCGCGCGATCCTTGGCAAACGCTGGCGCGAAGCTGGCGACTGAGCTGTGTTGGCACATGGCGTCCAGGTCGATCAACGCCCAGCGGTCTACGTGCCAGAACAGGTTATGACCTTTGAAGTCGCCGTGGCTGATGCGCTCGCGAATCAGCTCGGCAAACAGCTGGTCCAGGGCCAGCAGTTCGCTTTCAGGCGCATCGCCGTGCTCAACGTAGGGCGCGAAACGCTCGATAATGTCGGGGCCCGGCAAAAATTCGGTCACCAGATAAGCCCGGCTGCGCAGCCAGAAAAACCGCGTCTCCAACACCGCCAGCGGCTTTGGCGTAGCAATCCCGAGAAACGCCAGGCGATTACCTTCGCGCCACGAATGCCAGGCACGGCTCGGGCGCCAGAAGCGCTTGAGCCAATGGGCAATACCCTTGATGTTGTAGCGCTTGATCACCAGCGGCCGACCGGCCACCTCGACTTTGCCCACACTGGCCGCACCACCGGTTTTGTACAGGTGACCTTGATCGAGCAACGCATCGGCCTGCTCCAGCACCGGCAGCATCGCGGCCTCTTCCTCGCGACGAATCGCACGCAGGGCAAAGGCGCCACGCACCACGCTGAACAACGTACATTCGCGGCCAACCTTGCTCAAAAAGTCTTTCAAGCGCCAGGCGCTGACTTTGCGCACCTGTTTTTCCAGGGCTTGCAGCGGCACGGCATGTTCGCCGTTGCTCAGCAGGTAATACACCAGCAGTTCTTCGGTGAACGGCTCGAGGTTTTTCGGCAACTGCGCGAAAAATACGCCGAGGTTCTCCAGTACGCGGTTGCGCGACAGCGGTTTGCCCGCCTCTTCCACACGAATCCCGGCACCGTCAATCAGGTACAGCTTGCCGCCCTGGCGCAGCAGGTTATCCAAGTGCAGGTCTTCCTGCCAAAGGCCTTTGGCGTGCATCCGGGCAATCGCCGCCAGGGCCTCAGCGAGCACCGCGGTTTGTTCATCGGCCAACGGCGGCAACGCCTCGACCGCCTGCCAAGCATCGGCAAGGCTTTCGGCGCCTTCAATAAACTCGAACAGCAGCCAACCGCCCTCGCCTTCCTGCAAGCCATCGGCGAGCAACCGCGGCGTGGTCAGGTCTTGCTCGGCAAGCAGACGCACGCCGCTGAGTTCGCGCTGAAAGTGGCGCGCGGCCTTGCTGCCCACCAGTAACTTGGCCAGCACCGTGCGCCCGCGCCAGACGCCAGCGCCCACATAGCGTTCGCCCGGCATCACGCGCAGCAGGCTGAGCAGTTGCAACTGCCCGGTGCCCGCGGCGTCCGCCAGCTCAATGGTCAGCGGCAGGCTCGGCGCGCGGCCGGCTTTTTTCAGCTCGGACAAACACATCAGCGGCTCTCCTTATGGCTGCGGCGCGCCGTCAGGCGCTGGAACCAGGCGGCTACCGGTGCGCTGTCTTCAGGCTGTTGCAGATAGGCGGCCAGCAGTTGGCGCACCTGCGCATCCGTCCACTGCGGGGCGCGGCGTAACAAGGGCTCAAGGTCCTTGACCCGATCACGCTGGCCGAACAACAGCGGGCGGGTTTTCTCAAGGTCAATCAACTGCGCGGCATAAGCGTCACCGGTGGCCTGCAGGAAAATATGCTTGGGGTAAAAGCAGCCATGCACCTGGCCGACGCTGTGCAGATGCCGAGCCAGTTGGGCGCAGGCCAGCAGGATCGCGCGGTGCTGGGCGTCCGTCAGTTGCGACCACTGCTCCAGCAAAGAATCCAGGTCATTCCAGCCGTCGAGGGCGCGGGTCAGCAACATCGCATGACGCTCGCCATTGACCTTGCGCTCACCGAAAAATGCGGCTTGCAACGCCGGGATACCAAGCTTCTGATAACGGCTGATATTGCGAAACTCGCGGGCGAAGGTGGGCTCACCAAACGGCGAGTGCAGCGTGCGCGTCAGGTAGTTGCTCTGGCGCTTGAGGTAATAACCCTGGCCTTCGAGCTCCAGGCGAAACACGCTGCTCCAGCCACCATCGCTGGTGTTGGGTTCATCCACTGCGTCCAGTTGCCTGGCCCACAGGGCATCGAAGGTAGCGAGGCCGTTGCGCTCAAGTAAAGCGCGGTCTTCGGCCGCCAGGAAATCACTCATTCGCGTCCCTCGAAAAACTTCACCACATGGCGAATTCGCTGTTTGTCCGACGCCGTCAGGTGCGTGCGTTGGCGGTATTGCATGTAAAAGCGCAGGCGTTGAGTGGCCGACAAGTGATACTTGGCGACCTTGTCCAGGCAGGCCAAGTCCTTGGTGATGCGGTACTTGAGCCAGAAGCCGCGCCAGAAGTCACCGTTGGGGCAATCGATCAGGTACAGGGTTTGCTGGTCATCGACCAACAGGTTGCGCCATTTCAAATCGTTATGCGTGAAGCGGTGCTCGTGCATGGTGCGGGTATATTCGGCGAGCTGACGGCTGACCACGCTGACCCACTTGGGGTCTTTCAAACACGGATCGTTGCGATCAGCCAGCACCGACAGGTCTTCGGTTTTCGGCAACTCGCGGGTGATCATCGCACCACGGGCGTAGGCCAAGCCCGTGCGTTCCAGGCCCCAGGCCACCACGTCAGCAGTGGGAATGCCCCACTTGGCGAAGCGCTTGAGGTTCTGCCACTCGGACTTCACCCGCGGCTTGCCCAGGTAGCGACGCAGGCCTTTGCCAGCACCGACGTAGCGCTTGACGTAGTAATGGACTCCGCCGCGCTCCACGCGGATCACTTCCGACAGCGGGTCGCGGGTCAGTTGCTCGCCTTCCAGGGCGAACACCGCCTCGAGGCTGCCGAAATCATCCGCCAGGCGGGCGTAAGCGGGCTCCAGGTTCCAACCCGCCATCAGAGCGCATCCCCGTAGCGTTGTTTGCGCGCGTACAGCTTGTCGGCCTTGGTTTGCAGCCACTGCAACAAGGCGTTTTCTTCGGCGAGGATCTGGCGCAGCGGTTGCTGGAAGTAGCCCTTGAGGAAGCGCAACTTGTCGCGACGCGTCAGGCCGATATCCAGCGCCGAGAAGTACAGCGCAGCCAAGTCTTTGTCGCGCCAGCGATGGCTGATCCGGTCGCGGGTCTGGGCGCGATGCAGGTCGATCACCGACAGCTTGAAGTCATCGAAGGTCACTGGCTTATCGGTGTGCAACAGGAAGTGGCAGATGTAGCAGTCGCGATGGTTGACCCCGCCGCGATGCATCATGCCGGTCATGCGGGCCACTTCAGCGATCAGTGCGCGCTTGAGGCGTGGCTCGGGCGGCTGCTTGACCCAGTTGATGCTGAAATCTTCCAGGCTGACGGTGGGCGCCAATTCTTCAGTGATGATGAACGAGTGCTGGTCGGCCGGGTTACTGCCGCGTTCGCCGTAGGCCACGGCGGTCATGCTCGGCACGCCGATTTCCTGCAGGCGCTGGATGGCCTGCCACTCCTGGCCTGCACCGAGCACCGGCAGCTTGGCGGTGACCAGGTTCTTGACGATCTCGCCCCAGCCGATGCCGCGGTGGATTTTCACAAAATAGCCACGGCCACCCACCTCGGTACGCAAGGTACGGCGGGCTTCGAGTTCACGGTACACCTCGCCTTCCAGCCGTTCGACTTCGGCAAAGGCATCACGCCCGCCCCAGAGGGTCTTGAACGGTTCGGCAAGCATCAACTTCATCGTTTTGGCTCCGCCAGAATCACATCGGCCGCGTGCTGCGGCATGCTGTAGAGGTCGGCCATCTCGGCAAAGGCCAACCCGTTGCGGCTCCAGGCCGCGCGCTGTGCAGTGTCGGTAAGCATTTGAGTCAGAGCGTGGTTGAGCTGCGTTTGTTCAAACGGCTCATCCAGCACCACCCCGCTGTCGGCTTCACTGATGTAGTGGGCATACCCACACACGGCCGAAACCAGCACCGGCAAGCCGGCCACCAAGGCTTCGAGCAACACCGTACCGGTGTTTTCGTTATACGCCGGGTGGATCAACAGGTCGGCGCCCAGCAGAAAACGCGGAATATCGCCGCGCCCTTTGAGGAACTGCACGTTATCGCCCAGCCCCAAGGTAGCGCTCTGCAGTTGGAATACTTTGGGGTCGTCCTGGCCAATTACAAACAGACGTGTGCGTTTTTTAAGTTCTGCCGGCAAGGCGGCCACGGCTTTGAGGCTGCGATCGACGCCCTTGGTCTTGAAGCCAGAGCCGATTTGCACCAGCAGCAGGTCGTCGTCGGCGAGGTTGAATTCCTTGCGGAAACCTTCGCGGATTTCGGCGGCGTTCGGCGGTGCGCGACGGTCCTGGGCGATGCCCGGCGGCAGCAGGTGGAAGCGTTCCAGCGGGGTGTCGTAATGCTTGATGAACAGCGGCTGCTGCACTTCGGAGATCATCAAGACTTCGGTCTTGGCATCCTTGGCAAACACCGCACGCTCGTACTCGGCAAAGTGCTTATAGCGGCCAAAGCTGCGGTACAGCGAGTGGCGCAGGTTTTGCGCCTTGTCTTCAAAGCAGCCGTCAGCGGCGTAGTACACGTCCAGGCCGGGCATTTTATTGAAGCCAATCAGGCGATCCACCGGACGCTTGGCCAGATCGGCTTCCATCCACGCGCTGAGCTTTTCATTGCGACGGTGATTGAAGAACGCCTTGACCGGCGCCACCAACACTTCGAAGCCGGGCGGAATGTCGCCCTCCCAGATCAGCGTATAGACACGGATCTGATGGCCGCGCTGCTGGCACTCCAGGGCGATGCGCATGAAGTCGCGCTGCAGGCCACCGAAGGGGAAATACTTGTACAGAACAAAAGCCAGTTGCATCAGTGCAGCTCCTCAGCCAGTAACAACGTGCTCAGTCGGCTTGCCACACGCTCAGGGTTCAGGCGCGTGAAGCACAGGGGCGACTCGCGCTTGATGTCGAACCGACGCAGGTCGTCGGCCGTGGGTTGATAGGTACAGTGCTTTTGCAGGCACGGTGCGCACGGGAAGTCGCTGGCCAGGTGAATCTGGCCCTTGCCGTAGGCGCCGGTCAGGCCGGGGTTGGTGGGGCCGAACAGGGAAATGGTCGGCACATCCAAGGCTGCGGCCAAGTGGCCGAGGCCGGTGTCGACCGCCACGCAGGCGCGGGCGCCGGCCAGCACGCGGGCCACGCCGGCGAGGTTCAGCTTGGGCAGCACTTCGGCGTTTTGCAGGCCTTGGGCCAAGCGTTCGGCGCGGGCTTTTTCGTCGGCATTGCCCCACGGCAACTTCACGTCCACACCCAGGCGACCCATGCGCTCAGCCAGCTCGCGCCAATAGGCTTCGGGCCAGTGCTTGGTGTCCCAAGTGGTGCCGTGCAGCAGCAGTACGAAAGGTTTTTTCGCTGGCAGCCCGAGCAGTTTTTCGGTGCTCAGGCCGTAGTCGCCCAACCCTTTTGGCAGGTCATAGCCCAGCGCCACGGCGAACAGCTGGCGTAAACGCTCCACCGCATGCTGCCCACGGGCAACAGCCAGCCGGCGCGAGTAGAAGCGCGCGGCCATTGGCTCGCGGGCCGAGTGCTTGTCGAAACCTGCCACCGGCGCACGCACGTAGCGCGTCAGCCAGGCGCTTTTGAGCAGGCCTTGAGCGTCGATCACCAAGTCGTATTTGGTCGACTGGATGCGCTGTTTGAATCGCCGCCACTCGCCACTCTTGATGGTTTGCCAGATGTTTTTGCGCCAGCGGCGAATCGCCACTGGAATGACCTTGTCCACCGCTGGGTGCCAGGTCGGGATTTCGGCGAAACCTTCTTCCACCACCCAGTCAAAGCGAATGCCGGGGATTGCCCGTGCTGCATCGGTCAGTGCCGGCAAGGCGTGGATCACATCGCCCAGGGATGAGGTCTTGATTACCAATACTCGCAAACTAACGAACCTCGACCACAGAGCCCTGCAACCGCTGCAAGGCATCGCTGACCGGTTGCGGCAGCAACTGGCGAAGGCAATTGTAGTGGCCGAAACGGCAGGTGCGGTCGAAACACGGGCTGCACTCCAGGCCCAGCCGCACCACTTCGACTTTGTCAGCCAACGGCGGGGTAAAGCCTGGCGACGTCGAGCCGTACACCGCCACCAATGGGCGGTTCAGCGCCGCGGCCACGTGCATCAGGCCGGAGTCGTTGGACACCACTGCATCGGCGCAGGACAGCAGGTCGATGGCTTCGGCCAAGGACGTGTCGCCGCTGAGGTTCACCGCTTCTTCGCGCAGGCCGGGAATCAGGCGCTGACGGATGTCTTCGCCCACCGCGTGATCGTTTTTCGAGCCGAACAGCCACACCTGCCAACCTTCGCGAATCTTCATCTCGGCGACTTTGGCGTAATGCTCCGACGGCCAGCGCTTGGACTCGCCAAACTCGGCGCCTGGGCACAGCGCCAGCACTGGACGGTCGAGCGCCAGGCCGAACTTGGCCAGGGCAGCGTCACGGGTCACCGGGTCGATCTGTAGGCTTGGGCGCGGGTACGGCGTCGGCAACTCAGCACCGGGCTCATAGGCCAGGGCCATGAAGCGTTCGATCATCAGCGGGTAGCGCGCCTTGTCGAGGATGCGCACGTCGTTGAGCAACACGTAGCGAAACTCGCCGCGCCAGCCGGTGCGTTTCGGGGTGCCGGCAAAATACGGCACCAGCGCCGACTTCAGCGAATTGGGCAGCAGGATCGCCTGGTCGTACTGGCCGGCCAGGGACTTGCCGATACGCCGACGTGTTGCCAGCTCAAGGGCACCGTGGCCGAGCGGGAAGCTCAAGGCCTTGCGCACCTCGGGCATGCGCTCGAGGATCGGCCGGCTCCATTCGGGGGCGAGCACGTCGATTTGGCAGTCGGGATGACGCTGTTTCAGGCACTGGAACAGTGTCTGTGCCATCACCATGTCACCGACCCAGCTGGGCCCAACGATCAGAATATTCATGTAGTTTCCACAAACGATGCGGGGAGGCTTATGCCTCCCCGCATCGATAATTACCCTAGGTTGCGGTAGCCACGGAACCGCCTTGTGTGGGAGCGGGCTTGCTCGTAAAAACATCACCGCGATCCACCAAAAAGACCGCAGCGCCTGCTTCGCGAGCAAGCCCACTCCCACATAAAGCCGGTTTCCACATTAGATTGGCATCGCTCAATTAATCGAGTATCAGCTTAACCCCAGTGCCTGCCAGATTCGCATCACCTGGCGCCGTTCGTCGGCGAACTGATCCCCGGCTACGGTGCTGGCCTCATTTTGCAAAGCCTGGCGGTGCGCGGCGGAACGGTAGGCCTTGTACACCTCGCGCAGCAGATGGGCATCGGCGGCGGGCATCAGCCCGACCTGCTCCAGGCCCTCCAGAATGCGGATATTGTCGGTGTAGCGCAGCAACGATGGATGTTGCGCAGACCACGCCAAAGCCGCGTATTGCACCATAAATTCAATATCGACGATACCTCCGGCGTCCTGCTTGAGGTCGAACACCGCCGTGGACTCAAAGGCATTGGCGCCGGTGCCGGCCGTCGTAGACTTGGTGCCCAGGTTGTCGCGCATCTTGGCGCGCATCTCGCTGACCTCCTGGCGCAGCTTCGACAAGTCCCGCTCACGGCCCAGTACTTTAGCGCGGACTTGCTCGAACGCATGGCCCACATCCTGGCTACCCACCAACACACGCGCGCGGATCAAGGCCTGATGCTCCCAGGTCCAGGCTTCATTTTCCTGATAGCGCTCAAACGCCCCCAGCGAACTCACCAGCAAACCAGACGCGCCGGAAGGCCGCAGGCGCATGTCCACTTCATACAGTTGGCCCGAATTGGTCTGGGTGGTCAGCAGGTGAATGATCCGCTGGCCCAGGCGCGTAAAGAACTGCGCGCCGTCGATCGGCTTGGCACCGTCGGTTTCAGCCTGCGGGTCACCGTCGTGGATAAACACTAGGTCCAAATCGGAACCATGCCCCAATTCGATCCCTCCGACTTTGCCATAACCGACAATGATGAACCCCGGGTCGCACAAGGTGCCGTCCACCCGCTGCGGCGAGCCGTGGCGCGCCACGGTCTGGCGCCAGGCCAGGGCCAGCACTTGTTCGAGGATGGCCTCGGCCAGCCAGGTCAGGTAGTCGCTGACTTTCATCAGCGGCAGGCTGCCGGCGATTTCCGATGCGGCCACGCGCAAGCGGTGGGCCAGCTTGAAGTGGCGCAAGGCTTCCATCTGCTGCTCAAGATCATCCTCGGGGATGCGCGTGAGCCGCTCGCGCAGCTCGGCAGCCAGTTCCGGCGCCAACGGCGGCTTGAACAGGCGGCCTTCGTTGAGCAATTCGTCGAGCAACAGCGGGAACCGCGTGATCTGTTCGGCGATCCACGGGCTGGCAGCGCACAGGGTCAACAGGCGGCGCAGAGCGTCGGGGTTTTCCGTGAGCAGCACCAGATAAGCGGAGCGGCGGGCGACAGCTTCCACCAGCGGTAACACACGCTCCAGCACCAGATCCGGATTGGCGTGCTCGACGGCCTGGGCCAGCAGACGCGGGATAAACGCATCCAGTCGTTCTCGGCCCAGGCGCTGCATGGCCCGCAATTGCGGGCTGCCGCGCAGGCCAGCCAGGGCTTTGAGCGCCCTGGTCGCATCGGTAAAACCACCTTCAGCCAACTGGCGACAGGCGGCCTCTTCGTCCTGGGACTCTTCCCACAGCGGCAACCACTCACCGCCCACGACCAACTCGCTTTCTTCGCCTTCTTCTTCGTCAGGGTCAGCAATGACTTGGCGGAAGTGCCAGTCCACCCGACCACGCCAATACATAAGACGCTCATGGAACGCGGCCCAGTCGGCAAAACCCAGCATGAAGGCAATGCGCGCCTGGTCTTCCGGGCTGTCCGGGAGCATTTGTGTCTGGCGGTCGGCAATCGCCTGGATCGCGTGCTCGGTGTAACGCAAGAATTCGTAACCGTTGCGCAGCTCTGCGATCACTGCCGGCGGCAAATAGCCTTGGCCTTCCAGGGTGCCGAGCACCTTGAGCAACGGCCGCTGTTGCAGGCTCAGGTCGCGACCACCGTGGATCAGTTGGAACGCCTGCGCGATAAATTCCACTTCACGAATGCCGCCCGAGCCCAACTTGATGTTGTCGGCCATGCCCTTGCGCCGCACTTCCTGCTGGATCAGCTGCTTCATGGTGCGCAGCGCTTCGATGGCGGAAAAATCCAGGTAACGCCGATAGACGAACGGGCGCAGCATATCCAGCAGTTGCGCACCGGCCACCTGGTCACCGGCAACCACGCGCGCCTTGATCATGGCATAGCGTTCCCAGTCGCGGCCCTGGTCCTGATAATACTGTTCCAGCGCATTAAAGCTGAGCACCAGAGCACCGGCCGAACCGTAGGGGCGCAGGCGCATGTCGACACGGAACACAAAACCGTCGACCGTCATAGGGTCGAGGGCCTTGATCAATTTTTGACCAAGGCGAATGAAAAACTCCTGGTTATCCAGGGCGCGCTTCACGCCCACCGTCTCGCCGCCTTCGGGGTAGGCGAAAATCAGGTCGATATCCGAAGACAGGTTCAGCTCCACGGCGCCGAGCTTGCCCATGCCGAGGATGACCATGTGCTGCGCCTCACCGCTGCGCCGGCCGGTGGGTGTGCCGAATTGCACGCAATGACGCTGGTACAACCACTGATAAGCCTGGTCGATGCTGGCGTCGGCCATATCAGAAAGGTCGCGACAGGTTTGCACCAGGTCGGCCTGCCGCGTCAGGTCGCGCCAGATAATGCGCACTTGTTGGCGCGTGCGCTGGCGACGAAGTACGCGGCCCAGCTCCTCTTCTGTTTCGGCCTGTTGCACGGCGCCGGCGATCTGGCCACACAGCTCGCCGGGGGCAAAGCCACGGTCCAGCTCGCCCCAAGCCACCAACTCGAGCAACATCAAAGGGTCACGCAGGCTCTGTTCAATCACAAAATCACTGGCGGCGCACACCCGGGCAAAGTCGGCCCACCGTTGCGGCGTCCACGCAGAAAGGCCATGATCGTCGTCCAGCGCGGCCACTGCGTCACGAAATGACTGATCGGCGCGCTGGGCGTAAGGCAAGAGAATGGCCGGTAATGGGGCCTGTGTTGGAAGGCTCATGGTCTATCCTTGATCGGCGCGTAAATGGCTTGTGGTTGTGAACGCAAGAACCACGCTCGGTGAAGGACTGTCGAACAAAGGTTATAAATAGCTGAAATTAAATTAATCTTGGCAGGCAACATTAAACTTTCACCTTTTCTTGTTCGCAAAAGATCAACAATAACGATTATGCTCACCAGCCAGACCGAGCCATACGCTCAGTCTTGTGTAGTTTTACTACTCGTATATACATTCGAAAGGCTGAAATGGCCGACGATTTGTAGTAAAACTACAGGACGCCGAAGCAACCTTCGGCCATCCAAGAATTTATGTCGTCTGCCCACAAGGCCAGTCGCAAACTTCAGGCAACCGATTCTGGTAGCCTTTCCGCCCTGGAGCAAGCCATGCAAGACCTCGATCCCGTCGAAACCCAGGAATGGCTGGACGCCCTGGAATCGGTTCTCGACAAAGAAGGCGAAGACCGTGCTCACTATTTGATGACCCGTATGGGCGAACTCGCGACCCGCAGCGGCTCGCAACTGCCCTACGCCATCACCACGCCATACCGCAACACCATCCCCGTTACCCACGAAGCACGCATGCCTGGCGACCTGTTCATGGAACGCCGCATTCGCTCGCTGGTACGCTGGAACGCGATGGCGATGGTTATGCGCACGAACTTGAAAGATTCTGACCTGGGCGGTCACATCTCCAGCTTCGCTTCCAGCGCAACCCTGTATGACATCGGCTTCAACTACTTCTTCCAGGCCCCGACCGACGAACACGGCGGCGACCTGATCTACTTCCAGGGCCACACCTCTCCAGGCGTTTACGCCCGTGCGTTCATGGAAGGCCGCATCACCGAAGACCAGATGAACAACTTCCGCCAGGAAGTGGACGGTGGCGGCCTGTCGTCGTACCCGCACCCTTGGCTGATGCCTGATTTCTGGCAGTTCCCGACTGTATCCATGGGCCTTGGCCCGATCCAGGCGATCTACCAGGCACGCTTCATGAAATACCTGGAAGCCCGTGGCTTCATCCCTGAAGGCAAGCAGAAAGTCTGGTGCTTCCTGGGCGACGGCGAGTGTGATGAGCCGGAATCCCTGGGCGCCATCTCCCTGGCTGGCCGCGAGAAGCTGGACAACCTGATCTTCGTCATCAACTGCAACCTGCAGCGCCTCGACGGCCCGGTTCGCGGCAACGGCAAGATCATCCAGGAACTCGAAGGCGTGTTCCGCGGTGCTCAGTGGAACGTGACCAAAGTCATCTGGGGCCGCTTCTGGGACCCACTGCTGGCCAAGGACGTCGACGGTATCCTGCAACGTCGCATGGACGAAGTCATCGACGGCGAGTACCAGAACTACAAGGCCAAAGACGGCGCGTTCGTACGTGAACACTTCTTCAACACGCCTGAACTCAAGGCAATGGTTGCAGACCTGTCCGACGACGAGATCTGGAAACTCAACCGTGGCGGCCACGACCCGTACAAGGTCTACGCGGCGTACCACGAAGCGGTCAACCACAAAGAACAACCGACCGTCATCCTGGCCAAGACCATCAAGGGTTATGGCACCGGTGCCGGCGAAGCGAAGAACACTGCGCACAACACCAAGAAGGTTGATGTTGAAAGCCTGAAACTGTTCCGCGATCGCTTCGACATCCCGGTCAAGGATGAAGAGCTGGAAAACCTGCCGTTCTTCAAGCCGGAGCCAAACAGCGCCGAAGCCCGCTACCTCAGCGAGCGTCGCACTGCACTGGGCGGTTTCGTGCCACAGCGCCGCGCCAAGTCTTTCGACATCCCTACTCCGCCACTGGATACCCTCAAGGCTATCCTGGACGGCTCGGGCGACCGTGAAATCTCCACCACCATGGCCTTCGTGCGGATCCTCGCGCAGTTGGTCAAGGACAAGGAAATCGGTTCGCGTATCGTGCCGATCATCCCGGACGAAGCCCGTACCTTCGGTATGGAAGGCATGTTCCGTCAGTTGGGCATCTACTCCTCCGTCGGCCAGCTCTACGAGCCAGTCGATAAAGACCAAGTGATGTTCTACAAGGAAGACAAAAAGGGCCAGATCCTCGAAGAAGGCATCAACGAAGCGGGTGCCATGAGTTCCTTCATCGCTGCCGGTACTTCGTACTCCAGCCACAACCAGCCGATGCTGCCGTTCTACATCTTCTACTCGATGTTCGGTTTCCAGCGTATCGGCGACCTGGCGTGGGCAGCAGGCGACAGCCGTACCCGTGGCTTCCTGATCGGCGGCACCGCCGGCCGTACCACGCTGAACGGCGAAGGCCTGCAACACGAAGACGGTCACAGCCACATCCTGGCTGCCACCATCCCGAACTGCCGCACCTTTGATCCAACCTACGGCTATGAGCTGGCGGTGATCATCCAGGACGGCATGAAGAAGATGACCGAAGAGCAGCAGGACGTTTTCTACTACATCACCGTGATGAACGAGTCCTACCAGCAACCCGCCATGCCGGCCGGTGTTGAAGAAGGCATCATCAAGGGCATGTACCTGCTCGAAGAAGACACCAAGGAAGCGGCGCACCACGTGCAACTGATGGGCTCCGGCACCATCCTGCGTGAAGTGCGTGAAGCGGCGAAGATCCTGCGTGAAGAGTTCAACGTCGGCGCTGACGTGTGGAGCGTTACCAGCTTCAACGAACTGCGTCGCGACGGCCTGGCCGTAGAGCGCAGCAACCGCCTGCACCCAGGCCAGAAGCCTGCGAAGAGCTACGTCGAAGAGTGCCTGGCCGGCCGCAAAGGTCCGGTGATCGCCTCTACCGACTACATGAAGCTGTTTGCTGAACAGATTCGCCAGTGGGTCCCGTCCAAGGAGTTCAAAGTCCTGGGCACCGACGGTTTCGGCCGCAGTGACAGCCGCAAGAAGCTGCGTCACTTCTTCGAAGTTGACCGTCACTTCGTGGTGTTGGCAGCCCTGGAAGCCTTGGCTGACCGTGGTGAGATCGAACCTAAGGTGGTGGCTGACGCTATCGTCAAGTTCGGGATCAACCCGGAAAAACGCAACCCACTGGACTGCTGAGGAGATTTTTTGTGAGCGAACTCATTCGCGTACCTGACATCGGCAGCGGTGAAGGTGAAGTAATCGAGCTGTTTGTGAAGGTCGGCGACACAGTCGAAGCCGACCAGAGCATCCTGACCCTGGAATCGGACAAGGCGAGCATGGAAATCCCTGCTCCCAAGGCCGGCGTGGTCAAGAGCCTGAAGGTGAAGCTGGGCGACCGCCTGAAAGAAGGCGACGAACTGCTGGAGTTGGAAATCGAAGGTGCCGCTGATGCGGCCCCAGCGCCAGCCCAGGCTGCCGCTGAGAAACCCGCACCTGCCGCTGAAAAACCTGCTGCTGCCGAGGCCCCTGCAGCCCCGGCTGCTGCTCCGGCCGCTGCCACTGTTCAGGACATTCATGTTCCGGACATCGGTTCGTCGGGCAAGGCCAAGATCATCGAGCTGCTGGTCAAGGTCGGTGACACCGTCGAAGCCGACCAGTCGCTGATCACCCTGGAGTCCGACAAGGCCTCCATGGAAATCCCATCGCCGGCTGCCGGCGTGGTGGAAAGCATCGCGGTCAAGCTGGAAGACGAAGTCGGCACTGGCGACTTCATCCTCAAGCTCAAAGTACAAGGCGCTGCACCTGCTGCTGCGCCAGCACCGGCTGCTGCTCCGGCTGCCAAAGCTGAAGCTGCTCCGGCGGCTGCCGCTCCTGCACCTGTTGCAAAAGCCGAGGCCGCACCGGCTCCGGCTGCTGCACCTGCGCCAAGCGGTGCCAAGGTTCACGCAGGCCCTGCCGTGCGTCAGCTGGCCCGTGAGTTCGGCGTTGAGCTGAACGCTGTGTCGGCCACCGGCCCTCACGGTCGCGTGCTGAAGGAAGACGTGCAGGTTTACGTCAAAGCCATGATGCAGAAGGCCAAGGAAGCTCCGGCTGCCGGCGCTGCGACTGGCGGCGCTGGTATTCCACCGATCCCGGTCGTGGACTTCAGCCGCTTCGGCGAAACCGAAGAAGTGCCGATGACCCGCCTGATGCAAATCGGCGCGTCGAGCCTGCACCGCAGCTGGCTGAACATCCCGCACGTGACTCAGTTCGACCAGGCCGACATCACCGACCTGGAAGCTTTCCGCGTTGCGCAGAAAGCCGTGGCCGAGAAGGCCGGCGTGAAACTGACCGTGTTGCCACTGCTGCTCAAGGCGTGCGCGCACCTGCTCAAGGAGCTGCCGGACTTCAACAGTTCGCTGGCACCAAGCGGCAAGGCGATCATTCGCAAGAAGTACGTGAACGTAGGTTTCGCCGTGGATACCCCGGACGGCCTGCTGGTTCCTGTGATCAAGAACGTTGACCAGAAGAGCCTGCTGCAACTCGCCGCTGAAGCGGCTGCGCTGGCTGCCAAGGCCCGCGACAAGAAGCTCACCGCCGACGACATGCAAGGCGCGTGCTTCACCATCTCCAGCCTCGGGCACATTGGCGGCACTGGCTTCACGCCAATCGTCAACGCGCCGGAAGTGGCGATCCTGGGTGTGTCCAAGGCCACTATCCAGCCTGTATGGGACGGTAAAGCGTTCCAGCCGAAGCTGATGTTGCCGCTGTCGTTGTCCTACGATCACCGCGTGATCAACGGCGCCGCTGCTGCACGCTTCACGCAGCGTCTGAGCCAACTGCTGAACGACATCCGCACCATCTTGCTGTAAACCTCAAACGGGCCTCCCTTTCACTGGGGAGGCCTGGCTGCACCGATTTCCGAGCGCCACGCTCGTACCTCAACCCCGCCAAATGGCGGGGCTTTTTTTTCGCCTGCTTTTTTGTAGAGGCAAGGGGCTTCGCACCTGCGTCAATGCGCCACCCATCACATGGATTGTAGAAACCGCTCCCGCGGCCGATAACAGCCATATAGCACTTAGCCTTCATCCTCTCTTGTCAGTGCGTGCTGCATGATGCAACCTTGCCGCAGGCGACAGTTAAGAGGGCGTGAGCCCGGCGCCGTGCGCATTTTTCCAAGCGAGTCTCCCCATGAAAAGCCAACCCGATGTCGCCCGCATGGCGGCCGAGGTAGTGACGCAGTTACCGGTGCCTTCGCGCCTCGGTATGCTGCGTTTCGAGCGGCTTAATGAGGCAAGCTGGGCTTTGCTCTATCTGGACCCCAATTGCGAGCGCCAATTCGGTCTGCCGGCGGTCGAGCTGTGTGCCTTGCTCGGCACCCCCTACGCCAGCCTGATGGAACCTCAGGCGCGTTATCAACTGCACGACGCCATCCAGCAACAACTGACCCAGAGCCCGCATTACCTGGTGCGCTACACCCTGCACACCAACGATGGGCCCCTGAGCCTGCTGGAAATGGGCGAGGCCTACAAACAGCACAATCGCCACCTGCTGCGCGGCTACTTGATGGTGGTCGACGGGTTGTTCAGCGAAATCCCCACCGCCGCCCCGACCGCAGACCTGGAAAACCAGAACAGCCGCCTACAGATCGCCCTGGAACTCAACCAGCGCGCCCAGCAGGAACAGTTGCAGCACCTGGAACGCGTGCGTGCCCAACAGGAGCTGATCCTGCTGCTGGCGCGCCAGCGCTACACCACGCCTAACTCGCTGCAGGAAGCCGCCGAGCTGATCACCCGTAGCGCGTGCGACATCTACCAGATCGATTGCGCGAGCATCTGGAACCTCGAAGGCCAGCGGCTCGTACCGATCTCGGCCTACCACCGCGCCGACCAACAACACCATTTACCGGAAGAGATCGACGCCAGCGGCTTCCCGGACTACCTGGAAGCCCTGCACTCGAGCCGCGCCATCGACGCCACCCATGCGATGCGCGACCCGCGCACCCGGGAAATGGCCGAGAGCCTGCGCGCTAAGGATATCTATGCGATGCTCGACGCGAGCATCCGCGTCGATGGGCAGGTCATTGGCGTGTTGTGCCTGGAACAAAGCGGCAGCCCCCGCGCGTGGCAGACCGATGAAATCGCCTTCGCCGGCGAGCTGGCAGACCAATTCGCGCAGGTGATCAACAACCACAACCGGCGCACCGCCACCAGCGCGCTGCATTTGTTCCAGCGTGCCGTGGAGCAAAGCGCCAACGCGTTTCTGCTGGTCAACTGCGACGGCGTGGTGGAGTACGTCAACCCAAGCTTTACCGCGATCACCCAGTACAGCGCCGAAGAAGTCCACGGTCACCGCCTGGCGCAACTGCCGGCGCTGGAGAACCTCAGCGATTTGCTCTTCGACGCGCCGTCGAGCCTGGCCAAAAGCAACAGCTGGCAGGGTGAATTCAAGAGCCGACGAAAGAACCTCGAGCCCTACTGGGGCCAGCTGTCGATTTCCAAGGTGTATGGCGACAACCGTGAGTTGACCCACTACATCGGCATCTACGAAGACATCACCCAGACCAAACTGGCCCAGCAGCGCATCGAGCGCCTGGCCTACACCGACAACCTGACCAACCTGGGCAACCGCCCGGCGTTCATCCGCAACCTCGACGAGCGCTTTGCCCGAGACAGCGACAGCCCAATCAGCCTGCTACTGGTGGACATCGACAATTTCAAGCGAATCAACGACAGCCTCGGCCATCAGACCGGCGACAAGCTACTGATCAGCCTGGCGCGCCGTTTGCGTAACAGCCTGAGTGCCAGCGGCAGCCTGGCGCGTTTTGCCAGTAACGAGTTTGCCGTGTTGCTTGACGACACCGACCTGGAAAGCGGCCAGCAGGTCGCCAGCCAGTTGCTGGCGACCCTCGACAAACCGATGTTCGTCGACAACCAACTGATCAGCGTCACCGGCTCCGTGGGCCTGGCTTGTGCGCCATTGCACGGCCGTGACCCGCAAACCCTGATGCGTAACGCCGGGTTGGCCCTGCACAAAGCCAAGGCCAACGGCAAACACCAAGTGCAGGTGTTCACCGAAGCCCTGAACGCCGAGGCCAGTTACAAGCTGTTCGTGGAAAACAACCTGCGCCGCGCCCTGACTCAGAACGAGCTGGACGTGTTCTACCAGCCCAAACTGTGCCTGCGCAGTGGCCGCTTGCTGGGCATGGAAGCGCTTCTGCGCTGGAACCACCCGGAAAAGGGCATGATCCGCCCCGACCAGTTCATCAGCGTGGCTGAAGAAACCGGGCTGATCATTCCCATCGGTAAGTGGATCGCGCGCCAGGCCTGCCGCATGAGCCGGCAGTTGACCGCTGCGGGCATGGGCAACTTACAGGTGGCGATCAACCTTTCGCCCAAGCAGTTTTCCGACCCGGACCTGGTGGCCTCGATTGCCACGATCCTTAAGGAAGAACAGCTGCCAGCCAACCTGTTGGAGCTGGAGCTGACCGAAGGCTTGCTGCTGGAGGCCACCGAAGACACGCGCTTGCAGCTAGACCAGTTGAAGAGCTTTGGCCTGACCCTGGCCATGGACGACTTCGGCACCGGTTACTCGTCGCTGAGCTATTTAAAGAAATTCCCCATCGACATCATCAAGATCGACCGCAGTTTTATCCACGAAATCCCGGACAACCAGGACGACATGGAAATCACCTCGGCAGTGATCGCCATGGCCCACAACCTCAAGCTCAAGGTAGTGGCCGAGGGCATCGAGACCTCAGAGCAGTTGGCGTTCCTGCGTCGGCATCGTTGCGATGTGGGCCAGGGCTATTTGTTCGACCGGCCGATCCCCGGTGCAGAGCTGCTCGAGAAGCTTAAACGCTACCCGCGCGGGCCAATCGCCTGACAGCGCGGTAACACTCGGGCACACTGAGTGTCTTCTTAATATCTAACTCAATCTGACTGAGAGGACTGATCATGGTCTTGCGCTCGGAAATTCTGGTGAACAAAAACGTGTTGCCCACTCAAGAACAAGCTTTGCCTGGCCGTGAAACTCCGATGGCGCTGCCAGAGACGCATTTCGTCAACGGCAACCCGCTGCTCGGCCCCTTTGTCGACAACGTAGAGTTCGCGATCTTCGGCCTGGGTTGTTTCTGGGGCGCGGAGCGCAAGTTTTGGCAGCGCGACGGCGTCGTCAGCACCGTGGTCGGTTATGCCGGTGGCTACACGCCGAACCCGACGTACGAAGAAGTCTGCTCGGGCCTGACCGGCCATAGCGAGGTGGTACTGGTCGTGTTTGACCAAGACAAAATCAGCTACGAAGAGCTGCTGAAAATGTTTTGGGAGTTGCACAACCCCACCCAGGGCATGCGCCAGGGCAATGACATCGGCAGCCAGTACCGTTCAGTGATCTACGCGGTGAAACCTGAGCATCTGGAGGCGGCCAAGGCCAGCGCCGAGGCGTATCAGAGTGAACTGACCAAGGCTGGGCTGGGCACTATCACCACGGAAATCGAAGAAGCGCCAACGGTGTACTTCGCCGAGGCGTATCACCAGCAGTACCTGGCGAAGAACCCGCAGGGGTATTGCGGGATCGGCGGCACGGGCGTGACCTGCCCGATCTAAAGTCGACGCAGATCAAAATGTGGGAGGGGCTTGCCCCCTCCCACATTTGGTTTGAGATCTGATTACTCCGCGATGAGCCAATCCATCTGCCACCCACCTTGGGTCTGGCCAAGCTTCTTGGACAGCCACGGCAACAGCTCACGCAACTCCTCCTCCAGCCCCCACGGCGGGTTGGCAATCGCCAGGCCCGAGCCGGTCAGGGTGTTGGGCGTGTCCAGCGGATGCACCAGCAATTCCACCCGCAGCAACTTCGGCGCACCGGTGCCAGCCAGGTCCTGGTAGAAGCGGCGCAACATGCGCTGGTCTTTCACCGGGTACCAAATTGCCGCGACCGTCTGGCGCATGCGGCTGACTGCTTCCTTGAGGGACGCTGCGCAGCGCTGCATTTCGTCGAGCTGCTCAAACGGCGGATCAATCAGCATCAGCGCGCGTTTTTCCGGTACCGGCAGCAAGGCACGCGGCACATGCCAGCCTTCGCCCAGGTGCACTTTGACCCGGCGATCACCCTTCATGTTGTCCTTGAGCAGCACGCCGTCTTCCGGGTGCTTTTCGTTGAGCAACACACGGTCCTGAGGCCGCGTGAGGCGGCGCGCCAGTTCCGGCGAGCCTGGGTAATAGCGCAACTGGCCGTCCGGGTTCATCTCGTGCAGCACGCGCATGTAGTCGGCGGTCAACGGCGGCAAGTCGCTCGCGCCCCACAGGCGGGCGATGCCTTCCAGGTATTCACCGGTGCGGTTGGCCTGATCACCTTGTAAGTCGTACAGCCCGATCCCGGCGTGGGTGTCAAGGTAGGCGAACGGCTGCTCCTTGCGCGACATCAGGGCGATGAGGCGGGTCAAGGTCAGGTGTTTGAAGACATCGGCGTGGTTGCCGGCGTGAAAGGCGTGACGATAATTCATGGTTGCTCCTGCGCAGGGGGCGAAGTTTACCTTCTACCGGGGCAAAGGTGCAGGGCTGCGTGTCGGCCGGTGCTTATGTCATAACCGCAGGCACACCGCCGAAAACAGTCTAATCGCCCCTGTGGGAACGGGCTTGCCCGCGAGGCAGGCGACGCGGTATTACCCTTGCACCGCGGTGATGCTATCGCAGGCAAGCCAGCGCCCACCGTGTACGGGGCGCTCAAGGAAACCAAGGAGGTCAATAACAATCATGAAAGACGCCACCATTGCACTGCACCACGGCTTCAAATCCGACCCGACCACCAAGGCCGTCGCCGTGCCGATCTACCAGAACGTCGCCTTCGAATTCGACAACGCCCAGCACGGCGCCGACCTGTTCAACCTGGACGTGCCCGGTAATATCTACACACGCATCATGAACCCCACCAACGACGTGCTGGAGCAGCGCATTGCCGCCCTTGAAGGCGGGATCGCCGCCCTAGCCGTATCAGCTGGCAGCGCCGCGATCCATTACGCGATCCAGACGCTGACCCGCGCGGGTGACAATATCGTCACCACGCCGCAGCTCTACGGCGGCACCTACACCCTGTTCGCGCACCTGCTGCCAAGCTTTGGCGTCGATGTGCGCTTCGCCCGCGACGACTGCGCCGAGGCCATCGCCGAATTGATCGATGACAACACCAAGCTGGTCTACTGCGAAAGCATCGGTAACCCCGCAGGCAACATCATCGACATCGAAGCCCTGGCCGATGTCGCCCACGCACGCGGCGTACCACTGATGGTAGACAACACCGTGGCAACGCCAATCCTGTGCAAACCTATCCAGTTCGGCGCCGACATTGTGGTGCACTCCGTGACCAAATACGTCGGCGGCCACGGCAACTCCCTGGGCGGCGTCATCGTCGACAGCGGCACCTTCCCCTGGACGAAGTACCCAGAGAAATTCCCCGGTCTCAACACCCCCGAGCCGGCCTATCACGGCGTGGTCTACACCGATAAATTCGGCCCCGCCGCCTTTATCGCCCGTGCCCGCACCGTGCCACTGCGCAACACCGGCGCAGCCCTCGCACCGATGAATGCCTTCCTATTGCTGCAAGGCCTGGAAACCCTGGCCCTGCGCATGGAGCGCCATACTGAAAACGCGCTGAAGGTTGCGCAGTTTCTGCAAGGCCACGTCGAGGTGGAATGGGTCAGCTATGCCGGGCTGCCGGATCACCCGCACCACGCATTGGCGCAGAAATACATGCAGGGCAAACCGTCAGCGATTCTGTCCTTTGGCCTCAAGGGTGGTTACGACGCCGGAGTACGCTTCTACGACGCCCTGCAAATCTTCAAACGCCTGGTGAACATTGGTGATGCCAAATCCCTGGCCTGCCATCCGGCGTCCACCACCCATCGGCAGATGAATGAGCAGGAGCAGGCCAAGGCCGGCGTGAAGCCCGAAATGATTCGCCTGTCGGTGGGCATCGAGGCAATTGAAGACTTGATCGAGGATCTGCAGCAGGCGCTGGGTTCAACTCAACTCTGAGGTCAAATAGTCGGCCAGCGCCCCATGACTGACATCCGCCCCGCGCACGAAGTAGGCGACCTTGTGCTGCAAGGTCACAGGCTTGAAGGCGGTGTACAGGTCGGGGCGTTGTTCTTCGAGCCATTGCAGCAGGTTATTGATCAACACCTGGGGTGATTGCGCGGCCAGATGCTCCAACACCACGGCGGGCACGCGCCACCATGGGCTGGTTTTGGCGGCAGCCACCGGGCCTGTCGCAACCGTCAGCGGTTGGCGGTTGATCAGGTAACGCTGAAATACCGGCAACACCTTCCCCGCCTCGTCGCCCAATTTCTGCACAATCGGCAGAAATTGGCCGCCATCCCAAAAGCGCAAAAACACGTCCTGGCCCTCGGGCAGCAACACCTTGGTCAGGCTTTGCAGATGCGCGACCACTGTTTCCAGCGGGCTGGACGACACTGCCAACCACCCCCAATCCGTTGCTTCGGTGGTTGCGATCCAGTCGAGGAAGGGGCTGCCTGGCTCGATGATGCCAACGTAAGGCATCACCTCATTCCACTGCGCATAGGCCGTGCCTGCCCAGATTGGCTGGGGCGGCATTGCACCGGTCTTCGCTTGCCAAGCGGTAAACGGCTTGGCGTCGCTGGCACTGCCCAGCACGGCGAAAATCTGCTCATTGGCGAGCAAAGGGTATTGGTCCAGCCAGGCATGAGGTTCCAAAGGCTGAGGCATAAGGGTTAACTCCTTTTAAGGTCGAGCCTGGAGATGTTCGGCAATATCACACTGACCGTTCTTGCAGCGCTCACACTCTTCGCAAAACGGTGCACTGCGTTTCAGGCTGGCCACTTGCACGCGGCTGAGCAGGGCGGGAATAACCGCCAGCAGCTTTTCCTTGATGCCCGGCATTAACGGCGCAGCGGCGGCAGCCGGCACGCCGCCCAGCTGAATCGGCACGCTGCTGAATATGCCGCTCGCCGAAAGCGTGATCGACTGCCCTCCCGCCTGGATCGTCACGCTGGCGCCAGCGTCGATAACAATGCTTTGCCCTGCTCCGATCTGAATGGTTCGCCCTGCCCGCACCTGCTGCGAACCACCGATCACCAGATGGTCATCCTGCTTGAGGTCGGTGAGGCGGTTGCCATGGGTGATGCGCTGTTCTTCGCCTTGCAGCTCATGGTGCGACTCGCCGCCCACCGTCACCCGGCGCTGGTTATCCACTTGCACCTGCTGGTCATGCAGGACGTGCTGGGTCCAATCCCGCTGAGCGCGCAGGTAGATTTCCTCCGCTCCCTTGCGGTCTTCAATGCGCAGCTCGTTGTAGCCGCCACCACCGGGGCTACTGTGGCTGCGCAAGATGCTGCGGGTCTTGTCTGCTGGCAGGTCGAGGGGCACAGGGTTCGCCGCGTTGGGCAGGCAGCCCATCACCAACGGCATGTCTATGTCGCCATTCACGAAGCCTACCAGCACTTCCATGCCGACCCTGGGGATCAGCACCGAACCATAACGGTCATGGGCCCAGGCGCTGGCGACTCGCAGCCAGCAGCTGGAATGGTCGTTATGCTCGCCGTCGCGGTCCCAGGCCAGCTTTACCTTGACCCGGCCGTATTCGTCGCAGTGGATCTCACTGTCGGCGGGGCCTGTGACCACCGCGTTCTGGTAGCCGGATATCTGCGGCCGCGAGAGTATGTGGGGCGATCGAAATGGCACCTCCCAAGGCGTTGCAAAAAAATCGTTGTCGTAGCCCTGAGTTAACATGTCTTCATATCTTTCTGGGGCAGACTCCTCTAGCACTTGAGGCTGATGCCCCACATGGTGCACATGGGTGACCAACCACAAATCATTCCATTGCTGACGTGGGTGCCCGGCCATCTTCAGGAACTGCCCAGTGACTAAGGCCGGCTGGTTGCTGGAACCGCTGGCCTGGCGATAATCGCTGCGATGCCGCTCCAACCGACGCTGCGCCAGGGACTTGCCATGCTCACGATCCGTGAAGCCCCCAGGGTAGCGCTGCTCCTCTAGGCTGGGGCGCTGCCCACCGGAGGCTGCGCTTTGCAATGCCAGGCTCGGTTTCTTGAAATCGTAGTCGCGCAGGTCCACACCCGTGGTACGGGTCTCCAATCGCAGGCTGAAGCGCTTGATCGCAGGCGTATCGGCCATCATCCCGGTGTCAGGCGAGTACGGGGTGGTTTGATCGTGCTGGGCAAACACGCTTTGATCATCGCCAAACACCAATAGGTGGCGCTCGGGGCTGTGCTGGAAGTGGTAATGAATGCCCGACTCGTCACATAAGCGCTGAATAAACTCGAGATCGTTTTCACCGAACTGAACACAATATTCACGCTCGGGGTACTTGCCACTGAGTTGAAACGTGAAGGTGTCGGCGTGGATCGCCTGGGCTTCCAGCACCCGCGCAATGATCTGGGGCACGGTCTTTTTCTGGAAAATCCGCTGGTGCGTACTGTGGTGCAGATAAGCCAACTGCGGCACCAGGCTAATCTGGTAACGGGTAAGACGCTTGCCCGCATCGCCTTGGGCCACTTGATAGACCAGGCCGTGAATACCATGCCCATTCGCGTCAAACGCCAGGAAAGCCTGCCGGTGCATCAGGCTTTCGAGGTCCAGATCGGCCTGTTCGCTGACCAGTTCAAGATCAAAGCGAAAAGGCACGCTGATGAACTCATCACCTGTGAACCCGTGAACCTTGAGATCGCTGGGTTGCCCATCAAGGGTCAGGTTAAAAGCACTTTCGTTGGCAGGAGCGAACATCCGGTGTTTCTCTGAGCGGGGTGAGCGAGCGATTCTGCACCAGCTTTTTACCTTCCTGAGCGCTGCTCGGCTGAATCAGTAAGTTCCTACGTCAAGGGTGCCAAATGCTTCATGCTCCCTGCGTCGAAAGTACAGCACCGCCGTGCTAGCGTAAGTGCCCCTTTCTCGTTGGATCACTGGAAAAAGCATGGCCACCCGCTACGCAAAAATCATCCTGACCCTCGTCCTTGCCGCCTTCGCCACCTTGGTCGCGTTCAACAACATCACGGACTACAGCTCCAACTTCGCCTTCGTCAAACACGTGCTGAGCATGGACACCACGTTCCCCGGCAACGCTGCCATGTACCGCTCAATCACCACGCCTTGGCTCTGGCACGGCGCCTACGGGCTGATCATTTTGGGAGAGGCGCTCACCGCACTGTTGCTGGCTTGGGGAGCACTCTCGTTGTGGCGTGCACGGCACGCTAGCGGTGTCGACTTTAACCGCGCCAAAGCACGCGCAACCACCGGCCTCGCCCTCGGCTTTTTGGTGTGGTTTTTTGGCTTTATGGTGGTGGGCGGGGAATGGTTTCTGATGTGGCAATCCCATCAGTGGAATGGCCAGGAAGCGGCGTTCAAGTTCTACATGGCAATTCTGGGTGTGCTGATTTTTCTTAATCAGCCGGATACCGACTGAATCGCCCATAAAAAAGGCCCGCCATCCTTAGGACGCGGGCCTTTTTTTCAATTCAACGGGCGCTCAGCACCCGACGAATCACTTGTTGAGGTTGTAGTCTTTTTCCGCAGCATCAAAGCGCTCGACCATACCGGCAGTCGGTGCGCCCAGCTTGCTGACGAAGTAAATCGCCAGGCTGGCGAAGATGAAGCCTGGGATGATTTCGTACAAGCCCAGCAACTCGAAGTGCTTCCACACGATCACGGTGACCGCGCCGACCAGGATGCCGGCCAGTGCGCCGTTGCGGGTCATCTGTTTCCAGATCACCGAGATCAGCACCACAGGACCGAACGCAGCGCCGAAACCGGCCCAGGCGTAGCTCACCAGGCCGAGTACACGGTTGTTCGGGTTGGCCGCCATGGTGATGGCGATAAGGGCCACCAACAGCACCATCGCGCGGCCGACCCACACCAGTTCAACCTGGGAGGCGTTTTTGCGCAGGAAGGTTTTGTAGAAGTCTTCGGTCAGCGCGCTGGAGCACACCAGCAGTTGGCAGCTCAGGGTGCTCATCACCGCCGCCAGGATCGCGGACAGCAACACGCCGGCAACCCACGGGTTGAACAGCAGCTTGGCCAGCTCGAGGAACACACGTTCGTGGTTCTCATTGACCGGGCCAGCCACTTCCGGGTGCGCCGAGAAGTAAGCGATGCCGAAGAAGCCCACTGCCACGGTGCCGCCCAGGCACAGGATCATCCAGGTCATGGAGATGCGACGTGCCTTGGCGATCGACTTCACCGAATCCGCCGCCATGAAACGCGCGAGGATGTGCGGCTGGCCGAAGTAGCCCAGGCCCCAGCCCATCAGCGAGATGATGCCGATGAAGCTGGTGTTTTTCAGCATGTTGAAGTTGTCGGGGTTCTTGGCTTCGATCGCCAGGAAGGTGGTGTCAATGCCACCGGTGGCCAGCAGCACGATGATTGGCGTCAGGATTAGCGCAAAGATCATCAGCGTGGCTTGTACGGTATCTGTCCAGCTGACTGCCAGGAAACCACCGACAAAGGTGTAGGCAATCGTCGCAGCAGCACCAGCCCACAGCGCGGTCTCGTAGGACATGCCGAAGGTGCTTTCAAACAGACGGGCGCCGGCGACGATGCCGGAAGCGCAGTAAATGGTGAAGAACACCAGAATCACCACCGCAGAGATAATCCGCAGCAGGCCGCTTTTATCTTCGAAGCGGCTGGAGAAGTAATCCGGCAGCGTCAGGGCGTCGCCGTTGTGCTCGGTCTGCACCCGCAGGCGGCCGGCCACGAACAACCAGTTCAGGTAAGCGCCGACGATCAGGCCGATGGCGATCCAGCTTTCCGACAGGCCGGACATGTAGATAGCGCCCGGCAGGCCCATCAACAACCAGCCGCTCATGTCGGAAGCACCGGCCGACAAGGCGGTGACCACGCTACCAAGGCTGCGACCGCCGAGGATGTAATCGGAGAGGTTGTTGGTGGAGCGATAGGCCATTAAGCCGATCAGCACCATTGCTGCGATGTAGATCACAAACGTGATCAGGGTGGGATTGCTAACGCTCATAAGAGTGACGCCCTGGCATTGTTTTTATGTAGCGACGGTCTGTCAGACGGCCACCCGTGGATAAACGGGTAGACGAAACGACGTGCCGCGCATTTATGACTGACGTTTCCCCAGGAAAGCCGTCAGCCGATGAACCGAACCCTTCAGGTGGTTGCACCTTGGACACGAATGCTATTCAACAAAGTAAATAAGGTGCAACCAGTTTCTCGAGAATAAGTTGCACCCAGGTGTGTTTTGAGCAAAACAGTGGTTTTTTGCTCCTTTTCGGAGCAAGAACAGCCAATGTCAGAAGCAAATGC
This sequence comes from Pseudomonas sp. 1152_12, assembly GCF_052850675.1. Taxonomy (NCBI): domain Bacteria; kingdom Pseudomonadati; phylum Pseudomonadota; class Gammaproteobacteria; order Pseudomonadales; family Pseudomonadaceae; genus Pseudomonas; species Pseudomonas sp. 1152_12. Next base: position 269,078 of record NZ_VXCW01000004.1, read on the forward strand.
ACCACTGCGGAGCGGAATCGGTCGAACGCGGAATTTTTTCCCGGTCACGATCAAAAATTTCCTGAAAAATTTGGGTTGCACCCGGTTGCACCTCTGGATGCGCAAAGCTAATCTTGCCACCAGCAGATGCCACGCAGTAGTGGCACCCATGAGGATAAAAAGATGGCTACGACCACCCTTGGGGTCAAACTCGACGACCCAACCCGCGAACGCCTCAAGGCGGCCGCGACCTCCATTGATCGCACGCCGCACTGGCTGATCAAGCAGGCGATTTTCAATTACCTGGAGAAACTCGAGGGTGGTGCAACCCTGACCGAGCTCAATGGCTCGGGCAGCAAGGACGCTGAAGACGCAGGCGAAGTCCAGCCGGACCACGCGCACCAGTGCTTCCTGGAGTTCGCCGAGAGCATCCTGCCGCAATCGGTACTGCGCGCCTCGATCACCGCCGCCTATCGCCGCCCGGAACCGGAAGTGGTGCCGATGCTGATCGAGCAGGCGCGCCTGCCGCAGCCAATGGCCGACGCCACCAATAAGCTGGCCGCTTCGATTGCCGAAAAGCTGCGCAATCAGAAGAGCGCCGGCGGCCGCGCCGGTATTGTTCAGGGCCTGCTGCAAGAATTTTCCCTGTCGTCTCAGGAAGGCGTGGCACTGATGTGCCTGGCCGAAGCGCTGCTGCGTATCCCCGATAAGGGCACCCGCGATGCACTGATCCGCGACAAGATCAGCACCGGCAACTGGCAGCCGCACCTGGGCAACAGCCCGTCGCTGTTCGTCAACGCCGCTACCTGGGGCCTGCTGCTGACCGGCAAACTGGTCGCCACCCACAACGAAGCGGGCTTGACCTCGTCCCTGAGTCGCATCATCGGTAAGAGCGGCGAGCCGATGATCCGCAAGGGCGTCGACATGGCCATGCGCCTGATGGGCGAGCAGTTCGTCACCGGCGAAACCATCGCCGAAGCCCTGGCCAATGCGAGCAAGTTCGAAGCCAAGGGCTTCCGCTATTCCTACGACATGCTCGGTGAAGCCGCACTGACCGAACACGATGCCCAGAAGTACTTGGCCTCGTACGAGCAAGCCATTCACTCCATCGGCAAAGCCTCCCATGGCCGCGGGATTTATGAAGGCCCGGGCATTTCCATCAAGCTCTCGGCACTGCACCCTCGTTATAGCCGCGCCCAGTACGAGCGCGTGATGGACGAGTTGTACCCGCGCCTGCTGTCCCTGACCTTGCTGGCCAAGCACTACGACATCGGCCTGAACATCGACGCCGAAGAAGCCGACCGCCTGGAGCTGTCGCTCGACCTGCTCGAACGTCTGTGCTTCGAGCCGCAACTGACCGGCTGGAACGGCATCGGTTTCGTGATCCAGGCTTACCAGAAGCGTTGCCCGTATGTGATCGACTACGTCATCGACCTGGCACGCCGCAGCCGCCATCGCCTGATGATCCGCTTGGTAAAAGGCGCGTACTGGGACAGCGAAATCAAGCGCGCCCAGGTCGAAGGCCTGGAAGGCTACCCGGTCTACACCCGCAAGGTGTACACCGACGTTTCCTACATCGCCTGTGCACGCAAGCTGCTGTCGGTGCCGGAAGTCATCTACCCGCAGTTCGCTACGCACAACGCCCACACCCTGTCGGCCATTTACCATATCGCCGGCCAGAACTATTACCCCGGCCAGTATGAGTTCCAGTGCCTGCACGGCATGGGTGAACCGCTGTACGAGCAAGTTGTAGGCAAAGTTTCCGATGGCAAGCTGAACCGTCCGTGCCGCGTGTACGCACCGGTCGGCACCCACGAAACACTGCTGGCTTATCTGGTGCGGCGCCTGCTGGAAAACGGCGCCAACACCTCGTTCGTCAACCGCATTGCCGACCACACCATCTCGATTCAGGAGCTGGTGGCCGACCCAGTGGCCAACATCGAGCAGATGGCGACGCAGGAAGGCGGCTTCGGCTTGCCGCACCCGCGTATTCCGCTGCCGCGTGACCTGTATGGCAGCGACCGCGCCAACTCGGCCGGCATCGACCTGGCGAACGAACACCGCCTGGCGTCGCTGTCCTGCGCCTTGCTGGCCACCGCCCATAACGACTGGAAAGCTGCGCCAATGCTGGGCTGCGCGTCCAGCAATGAAGCGGCTGCACCGGTGCTGAACCCGTCCGACCTGCGTGACGTGGTCGGCCACGTACAGGAAGCCACCGTCGAAGACGTCGACAATGCTATCCAGTGCGCCATCAACGCCGGCCCGATCTGGCAGGCCACCCCGCCCGCCGAGCGCGCCGCGATCCTGGAACGCGCTGCCGACTTGATGGAAGGCGAGATCCAGCCGCTGATGGGCCTGCTGGCTCGCGAAGCCGGCAAAACTTTCGCCAACGCCATCGCCGAAGTGCGTGAAGCTGTGGACTTCCTGCGTTACTACGCGGTACAGGCTCGTAACGATTTCACCAACGACGCCCACCGCCCACTGGGCCCAGTGGTGTGTATCAGCCCGTGGAACTTCCCGCTGGCGATTTTCAGCGGCCAAGTCGCTGCTGCACTGGCCGCCGGCAACCCGGTACTGGCCAAGCCTGCCGAACAAACTCCGCTGGTGGCTGCACAAGCCGTGCGTATTTTGCTCGAAGCCGGTATTCCGGAAGGCGTGCTGCAACTGCTGCCGGGTCAGGGTGAAAGCGTCGGTGCCCGTCTGGTGGGTGATGATCGCGTCAAAGGCGTGATGTTCACCGGTTCCACCGAAGTCGCGCGCCTGCTGCAACGTAGCGTCGCCGGTCGCCTGGATGCCCAGGGCCGCCCGATTCCGCTGATCGCCGAAACCGGCGGCCAGAACGCGATGATCGTCGACTCTTCTGCGCTGACCGAGCAAGTCGTGATCGACGTTGTTTCGTCGGCTTTCGACAGCGCCGGCCAACGCTGCTCGGCCCTGCGCGTCCTATGCCTGCAGGAAGATTCGGCAGACCGTGTAATCGAAATGCTCAAGGGCGCCATGGCTGAATGCCGTCTGGGCAACCCGGAGCGCCTGTCGGTGGACATCGGCCCGGTGATCGACGCCGAAGCCAAGGCTGGCATCGAGAAACACATCCAGGCCATGCGCGACAAAGGCCGCAACGTGTACCAGGTGGCGATTGCCGACGGCGAAGAGATCAAGCGCGGCACCTTCGTGATGCCAACCCTGATCGAGCTGGAAAGTTTCGATGAACTGCAACGCGAGATCTTCGGCCCGGTGCTGCACGTGGTGCGCTACAAGCGCAAAGAGATCGACCAGCTTATTTCGCAGATCAATGCCTCTGGCTACGGCCTGACCCTGGGCGTGCACACCCGCATCGATGAGACCATCGCCAAGGTGATCGACAACGTGCATGCCGGTAACGTCTATGTGAACCGCAACATCGTCGGCGCCGTGGTCGGCGTGCAGCCATTCGGCGGCGAAGGTCTGTCGGGCACTGGCCCGAAAGCCGGTGGGCCGCTGTACCTGTACCGCCTGCTGTCGACTCGTCCTACGGATGCGATCGAGCAATCCTTCGTACGTGGCGACAAGTTGGCCGCACCGGACATGCGCCTGCGCGATGCCATGAGCCAACCGCTGACCGCTCTGAAAACCTGGGCCGACAGCAACAAGTTCAGCGACCTCAGCGCCCTGTGCAACCAGTTCGCCGCGCAATCGCAAAGCGGTATCACTCGCCAACTGGCCGGCCCGACCGGCGAGCGCAACAGCTACGCCATCCTGCCCCGCGAACACGTGTTGTGCCTGGCGGAAGTAGAAGGCGACCTGCTGACGCAAATGGCTGCGGTATTGGCCGTCGGTGGTTCGGCGGTATGGCCGGAAACTGACCTAACCAAGGCAGTGTTCCCACGCCTGCCGAAGGAAATTCAGGCGAAGATCAAGCGCGTGCCCGATTGGACCAAGGACGAAGTGGTGTTCGACGCAGTCCTGCACCACGGCGACTCCGACCAACTGCGTGCGGTGTGTCAGCAAGTGGCACAGCGTGGCGGAGCGATTGTTGGGGTGCATGGTTTGTCGCAGGGTGAAACGGCGATTGCGCTGGAGCGCCTGGTGATCGAGCGTGCGTTGAGTGTTAACACCGCTGCGGCGGGTGGTAACGCCAGCCTGATGACCATTGGCTAACTAATGTGGGAGCGGGCTTGCTCGCTCCCACATTTGACCGCATTTCAAATCCCCCGCCGCTGTTCTGCCTCTGCATCACGCAAATCAATCTTGCTATCCAGCCTCTATTCGCACGCTTAGACTCAGGCCATTCCCTAAAAGGTAAGCCGCCATGTCCGAGACGCTGCTCAGTTCCCGCAATCTGGCTTTCGAGCTGTACGAAGTCCTCGATGCCGAGGGCCTGACCGAGCGCGAGCGGTTTGCCGAGCACAACCGCGAGACCTTCGATGCCGCCATCAGCACGGCGCGCAACATTGCCGAAAAGTACTTCGCGCCGCATAACCGCAAGAACGACGAAAACGAACCGCGCTATGAAGACGGCAAGGCGATCCTGATCCCGGAAGTGAAACCCGCCGTGGACGCGTTCCTCGAAGCCGGCTTCCTGAACGCCGCGCGCAGCTTCGAAGCGGGCGGCATGCAGTTGCCAACCTTGCTGTCCCAGGCTTGCTTTGCGCACTTCCAGTCGGCCAACGCGGCCTCAACCTCCTACCCGTTCCTGACCATGGGCGCCGCCAACCTGATCGAAAGCTTCGGCACCGAGGCGCAAAAGCGGCGCTTCCTGCAGCCGATGATCGAGGGCCGCTTCTTCGGCACCATGGCGCTGACCGAGCCCCATGCCGGCTCGTCGCTGTCGGATATTCGTACACGGGCAGAACCGGCAGCTGACGATACCTATCGCCTCAAGGGCAACAAAATCTTCATCTCCGGTGGCGATCATCCGCTGTCGGAAAACATCGTGCACATGGTGCTGGCCAAGTTGCCGGATGCACCGGCCGGGGTAAAGGGCATTTCGCTGTTTATCGTGCCCAAGTTCCTGGTCAACGACGATGGCAGCCTGGGCGCGCGCAATGACGTGCTGCTGGCCGGGCTGTTCCACAAGATGGGCTGGCGCGGCACCACGTCCACGGCGCTTAACTTCGGCGATAACGGCAACTGTGTCGGCTATCTGGTGGGAAAACAGCACCAGGGCCTGAGTTGCATGTTCCAAATGATGAACGAGGCGCGCATCGGCGTGGGCATGGGCGCAGTCATGCTCGGTTACGCCGGTTACCTCTACTCGCTGGAGTACGCCCGCGAACGCCCACAAGGTCGCCTGCCCGACAGCAAAGACCCCAGCACCGCGCCGGTCTCGATCATTCAGCACGCCGATATCAAGCGCATGCTGCTGACGCAGAAGGCCTATGTGGAAGGCGCCTTCGATCTCGGCCTGTACGCCGCGCGGCTGTTCGATGACACCACCACCCTGGAAACCGACGCCGAACGCAAGCAAGCTCACGAACTGCTCGACTTGCTCACACCGATCGTCAAATCCTGGCCGTCGGAGTTCTGCCTCAAGGCCAACGAGCTGGCGATCCAGATTCTCGGCGGCCACGGCTATACCCGCGAATACCCGGTGGAACAGTACTACCGCGACAACCGCCTGAACCCGATCCACGAAGGCACCCACGGCATTCAGTCCCTGGATTTGCTCGGGCGCAAGCTCGCCCAGAACGGCGGCGCGGGCCTCAAGCAACTGATCCGCCTGATCGCAGAAACCGGCGCGCGGGCGCAGCAGTACCCGTCACTCACGGCGCTGCGAGCCCCCCTGGAACAGTTAGTTAACCGCCTGCAAAGCGTGACGATTGGCCTGCTGACCGATCTCGCCCAAGGCAAGGTCAACAGCAGCCTGGCGAATTCGGCGCTGTATTTGAAAGTGTTCGGGCATACGGTGATTGGCTGGCGCTGGCTGGAGCAGGCGATTCGCGCTGAGGAGGGCTTAGCCAAGGGCAATGCCGCGGACGCTGCCTTTTACAAAGGCAAGCTCCAGGCCGCTCGGTACTTCCTGACCTGGGAAGTGCCGAGCTGCCATCATGAACTGGCGATTCTGGAGGCGCGTGATGACACGTGCGTGGGGATGCAGGATGAGTGGTTCTAAGCCGTTCCGATCGCCTTGGAAATCACGTCGACCGTGGCGCTGACTTGCTCTTGGTAACGGTCGAGTTCCTGCTGGTGGTGCTTCTGCATTTCGATCTGCTCGGCGCACAGGTTCAGCGCGGCCAGTACCAATAATTTGTCACCGATCAGCGTCGGGTACTTTTTCTTGGTGGTGGCCAGGGAGGCCTTAAGCATGGTCACAGCGTGCATCAGGGTCTGATCTTCCCCGTCCGGCGCCTTGATCGAGTAATCCTCTCCGAGAATCGAAACGACCTTTATCCCTTCATTCATGCGCTGACAGGACCTGCGCTCACACGCTCAACCAGTGCCTGGATACGCGCGGCGGTGGCGCCGTGCTTTTCTTCCTGTTCCATCAGGTTCAGTTGCAGGATGTCGTTTTCGTCCTTAGCGCGGGCCAGCTCCGCTTTCAGGGCTTCATTGCTGCCGAGCAGGTCTTGATTCTGTTGTACGAGGTCAGTGACCAGCTGTTCAAGCTGGCTGAGGGATGCTTCTAACATTTTGATTTCTCAGCTTTTTCAAAGGGCGGTGACGATAAAGAAAATTCACCTCGGATGCCAGGGTTATCCCCGGCGCGCAGCCCGATTTTTAAGGGCCGGGCTGCACTTTCGAGCCTTAGTGACTGCATTTACCCGATCTGGTTCCTGAATCCGTCCAACCCCTCGTCAGATGCGACAAAAGCGCGCGCCCCCTTAAGACTTTAGTCGCATGGCCGATACGCAATGCACACCTCGTCTCATGGCCGCACGGATCGCGCTTCCCCCCAGGACTCCCGCATGTCTCTTCGTAATATGAATATCGCGCCGCGCGCCTTTCTTGGCTTTGCGTTTATTGGCGCGCTGATGTTGTTTCTCGGTGTGTTCGCCTTGAACCAAATGAGCAAGATTCGTGCTGCCACCGAAGACATCACCCAGTCCAGCGTGCCGAGCATTCGCGCCCTTGACGAATTTACCCAACTGACCCTGCGCCTGCGGGTGTTGTCGTACCGCCTGCTGACCAACCGCGAACCGGACGTGCAGCAAAAGACCCTGGAAGCCTTTGAACTGCGCAACCAGCAGATCCGCACCGCGCAGGGCGTCTACGAAAAACTCATCGAGACTGGCGAAGAACGCTCGACCTACAACGAATACGTGCGCTTGCTCAGCCAGTATCACCAGATCGAAGAGCGCATGAAGAGCCTGTCTCGCGCCAACCAGATCGACGACCTGCGCACCTTGCTCAACACCGAATTGCTGAGCAACTCCGAGCAGGTCAACGCGGTGCTGACGCGGCTGCTGGACCTCAACAACACGATGGCCAACGCCACCAATCAGCAAGCCAAAGACCAATACGATATGGCGTTTAACTTGGTGGTAGGCCTGCTGATCATTGCCACGGCGTTGACCCTGCTGTTCGCCTGGCTATTGACCCGCAGCATCACCTTGCCAATCGCCCAAGCCTTGGAAGCCGCCGAAGAAGTCGCCGAAGGCAACCTGACGCGCCCGATCAAGGTCGACGGCAACGACGAAGCCGGCCGCCTGCTGGCCGCCATGGCCAAGATGCAAGACAAGCTGCGCGACACCCTGCAACGCATCGCCGGTTCCGCCACTCAGTTGGCGTCGGCAGCGGAAGAGTTGAACGCCGTCACCGACGAGAGCGGCCGCGGCCTGACTCAGCAGAACAATGAAATCGAACAAGCCGCCACCGCCGTCAACGAGATGACCAGCGCCGTCGAAGAAGTTGCGCGCAATGCCGTGAGCACCTCCGAAGCCTCGCGCGCCGCCACCACCTCTGCTGGCGATGGCCGTGACTTGGTGCAGGAAACCGTCAGCGCCATCGAGCGCATGAGCGGCGACGTGCAAGCCACTGCCACGCTGATTGGCAACCTGGCGAATGAATCGCGCGACATCGGCAAGGTGCTGGACGTGATTCGTGGCTTGGCCGACCAGACCAACCTGCTGGCGCTGAACGCCGCGATTGAAGCTGCGCGCGCAGGTGAAGCCGGGCGTGGGTTTGCCGTAGTGGCCGATGAAGTACGGGCCTTGGCCCATCGTACCCAGCAGTCGACCAGCGAGATCGAGCGGATGATCGGCAGCATTCAAGCCGGCACTGAGCATGCAGTGGATTCGATGCGTAACAGCACCGAGCGCGCGGAATCGACGCTGAACATCGCCAAAGGTGCCGGGATGTCACTGGACACCATCAACACCGCGATTGTCGAGATCAACGAACGCAACCTGGTCATCGCCAGCGCCGCAGAAGAGCAGGCGCAAGTCGCGCGGGAAGTGGACCGTAACCTGGTAAATATCCGCGACCTGTCGGTGCAATCAGCCACCGGCGCCGGCCAGACCAGTGCGGCGAGCGGCGAGCTGTCACGCCTGGCGGTGGATTTGAATGGGATGGTGGGGCGCTTCAGGCTTTAACTGACACCGGTGATCCCTTGTGGGCGCTGGCAAGCCAGCGCCCACATTGGATTGATGTATACCCTCAAAAGCTTTTTGACAGCACAGCAATTCAACAGGTTAGAATCGCTGGCACGCAGACTGCATGGTCAGTTTGCGCCTCGTCTTTCTTGCTCATGGAGTACTGCCTTTGAATGCGACGACCATCAACAGCCTGTTCTTGATCGGCGCGTTGCTGGTAGGTGCGAGCATTCTGGTGAGTTCTCTTTCGTCGCGACTGGGCATCCCGATTCTGGTGATTATCCTGGCCGTGGGCATGCTCGCTGGCGTCGATGGCGGCGGCATCATCTTTGATAACTACCCGACTGCCTACCTGGTGGGCAACCTCGCCCTGGCGGTCATCCTGCTCGATGGCGGTTTGCGCACACGGGTGGCGAGTTTCCGTGTGGCACTGTGGCCGGCGTTGTCGCTGGCCACAGTGGGCGTGCTGATCACCACCGGCCTCACCGGCATGGCCGCCGCCTGGCTGTTCAACCTCAACATCATTCAGGGTTTGCTGATCGGCGCCATCGTCGGCTCGACCGACGCCGCTGCGGTGTTCTCGCTGCTCGGCGGCAAAGGGCTGAACGAACGGGTCACCGCCAGCCTGGAAATCGAATCCGGCAGCAACGACCCGATGGCGGTGTTTCTCACCGTCACCCTGATCGACATGCTCGCCAGCGGCCAGACCGGCCTGCACTGGAGCCTGCTAACCCACCTGATCCGCGAATTCGGCATCGGTGGCATCGTCGGCCTGGGCGGCGGCTGGCTAATGCTGCAGATGGTCAACCGCATCAACCTGGCCACCGGCCTGTACCCGATCCTCGTCATCGCTGGCGGACTGCTGGTGTTCGCTCTGACCAATGCCCTGCACGGCAGCGGGTTCCTCGCCGCGTACCTGTGCGGCTTGGTGATCGGCAACCGCCCGGTGCGCAGCCGTCACGGCATTTTGCACATGCTCGACGGCATGGCCTGGCTGGCACAGATCGGTATGTTCTTGGTGCTGGGCCTGCTGGTCACGCCGCATGACTTGCTGCCAATTGCCCTACCGGCCCTGGGCTTGGCGCTGTGGATGATCCTGTTTGCGCGGCCGTTGTCGGTGATGGTCGGCCTGCTCCCGTTCAAAGCGTTCCACGGTCGCGAAAAAGCCTTTATCGCCTGGGTCGGCCTGCGCGGCGCAGTACCGATCATCCTCGCGGTGTTCCCTTTGATGGCCGGCCTGCCTCACGCCCAGCTGTACTTCAACTTGGCGTTCTTTATCGTACTGGTCTCGCTGCTGGTGCAGGGCACGAGCCTACCGTGGGTGGCCAAGCTGCTGAAAGTGACCGTACCGCCAGACCCTGCGCCAATTTCCCGTGCGGCCTTGGAAGTGCACGTCACCAGCGAGTGGGAGCTGTTCGTTTACCGCCTGGGTGTGGAGAAATGGTGCATTGGCGCAGCCCTGCGCGAGCTGAAAATGCCCGAAGGCACGCGGATCGCCGCGCTGTTCCGTGGCCAGCAACTGCTCCACCCGTCGGGTAGCACGGTGCTGGAAGTCGATGATTTGCTCTGCGTGATCGGCCACGAACACAACCTGCCGGCCCTGGGCAAACTGTTCAGCCAGGCACCGCAACGCGGCCTCGACCTGCGCTTCTTCGGCGACTTTGTCCTTGAAGGCGACGCCCAACTAGGCGCGGTTTCGGCCCTGTACGGCCTCAAACTCGACGGTATCGACCCGGATATGCCATTGAGCCGCTTCATCACCCAGAAGGTCGGCGGTGCACCCGTTGTAGGCGACCAAGTGGAATGGAACAATACGCTTTGGACCGTTGCGGTCATGGACGGGAACAGAATCGGAAAAGTCGGCGTCAAATTTCCCGAAGGAAGTCGTCCAGGCCCTGGCCTCTTCCTCTAAACTGCGGGGCTATTGCCACGCCCCCACCTTCTTTACCTTGCTCGACCGGTATCCATGACGACTCTGCGCACCTTTTTAGCCACTGCCCTGCTGGGCCTGACCCTTTGTGTCGGCAACGTTTACGCCGCCGATCCGCCCAGCGCCGACGCCATCCAGCAAACCCTGGACAAGCTGCCCGACCGCAAGCTGCCCGATGCCGACATGAAGGCGCTGCAAACCATCTTGCAACAGACCCTGACCTACCTGGGCAACAAGCAGGATTACGAGCAGCGTCTCGCCGACCTCAAGCGCCAGCTGGAATACGCCCCGCGCCAGACAACCGACAACCAGCGCGAGCTGGTGCGGCTCAAGGCCACCAAAATCGTCCCGGTGACACAACGCTACTCCTCCTTGCCGGTGCCGCAACTCGAGCAATTGCTGGTGCAGCGCACGACGCAGCAAGGCGACCTGCAAAAAGACATGGCTGACGCCAATAGCATGTCCATTGCCGCCCAAACCCGTCCCGAGCGCGCCCAGACCGAAATCAGCAGCAGCCAGATCCGCATCCAGCAGATCAATTCCATCCTCAAGGCAGGCAAAGATAACGGCAAGCCCCTCACCGGCGACCAGCGCAACCTGCTGAACGCCGAGCTGGCCGCCCTTAATGCCTTGATTCCATTACGCCGTCAGGAACTGGCCGGCAACAGCCAACTGCAGGACCTGGGCAATAGCCAGCGCGACCTGACGACAGAGAAAACCAGCCGCCTGGAGCAGGAGATCCAGGACCTGCAAACCTTGATCAACCAGAAGCGCCTGGCGCAGTCACAGCAGACCGTTACGCAACAATCCATCGAAGCGCAAAAAGCCGGTGGCAGCAGCCTGTTGGCCACCGAAAGCGCGGCCAACCTGAAGCTGTCCGACTACCTGCTCAGAAGCACCGACCGCCTCAACGAGCTGACCCAGAAAAACCTGCAGACCAAGCAGCAATTGGACACCGTGACCCAAAGCGACTCGGCACTGGACGAGCAGATCAACGTGCTCAAGGGCAGCCTGCTGCTCTCCAAGATTCTCTATAAGCAGAAACAAGCACTGCCAAGCCTCAGGGTCGACCGCGATCTGGCGGACGATATCGCCAACATTCGCCTGTACCAGTTCGAGATCAACCAGGAACGCGAGAAAATCAACACCCCCAGCACCTATGTGGATAACCTGCTGGCCAATCAGCCTCCGGATGATGTCACCCCGCAACTACGCCGAACATTGCTTGAACTGGCGATCACCCGTAGCGACCTGCTGGAGCGCCTGAGCCGTGAACTGAGCGCGCTGCTGAACGAATCCATCACCCTGCAACTGAACCAAAAACAACTGCTCAGTACCACCACCACCCTGCGCGCGACACTCGACGAGCAAATGTTCTGGATCCCCAGCAACAAGCCGCTGGACACCGAGTGGCTGGAAACCGTACCGGCGCACCTGAGCAAGCAAGTCACCACCCTGCCATGGGCCTCCAGCGTCAGCGAACTGTATGACGGCCTGACCCAGCGCCCGCTGCTGTTCCTGCCATTGCTACTGTTGATCGGCGCCCTGTTATGGCGGCGTAAAGCACTGTATCAACGGCTGAACAAGGTCCATCTGGACATCGGCCACTTCAAGCGCGACAGCCAATGGCACACGCCGCAGGCCATCCTGATCAATATCTTGCTGGCTATGCCGGTAGCCCTGGGCCTGGCGCTGTGCGGCTACGCGTTGCAAATCGACGCCCGTGGGCAAAACGCCAACCTGGGCTCGGCCCTGCTGCAAATCGCCCAGGCATGGCTGGTGTTCTACACCGCTTATCGCATCCTCGCGCAGGGTGGCGTGGCGGAACTGCACTTCCGTTGGGAAAAAACCCAGGTCCAATTCCTGCAAGGCTGGGTGCGCAAGCTCGGGCTGGTAGTGCTGGCACTGGTGGCCGTGGTGGCAATCGCCGAGCATCAACCGGCGGCACTGGCCGACGACGTGTTGGGCATCGGCGTGGTGTTGACCTGCTACGCACTGATGGCCTGGCTGCTGGGCCGTTTGCTGCTCCACAGCCCGACCCACGAAAAAGCCTCACTGTTTCGTAAAGCCATGGGCCTGATGTTTACCGCCCTGCCCGTCGCCCTGTTTATCGCCGTGTGCTTTGGCTACTACTACACCGCGCTCAAACTCAGCGACCGCTTGATCAATACCCTGTACCTGCTGATGCTCTGGCTGGTGATCGAAGCCACCTTCGTGCGCGGCCTGGGCGTTGCCGCACGCCGCCTGGCCTACGCACGCGCCCTGGCCAAACGCCAGGCGGCCAAGGAAGCCGGGGATGGCGAAACGGTGATCGAAGAGCCGACCCTGGACATAGAGCAGGTCAACGAACAGTCCATGCGCCTGATCCGCCTGGCCTTGCTCGGCGGTTTCATCGCGGCGCTGTATTGGGTGTGGAAAGACCTGATCACCGTGTTCTCCTACCTGGACAACATCACCCTTTACGAATACTCCAGCGGCACCGGCGCCAATATCAGCATGGTGCCGATCAGTATCGGCGACTTGCTGGGAGCGTCGATCATCGTCGGCATCACCGTTGCCCTGGCGCGCAACTTGCCTGGTTTGCTCGAAGTACTGGTGTTGTCCAAGTTGGATCTGGCCCAAGGCAGCGCGTATGCAACCACCACCTTGCTGTCGTACATGATTGCCGGCATCGGCTTCGTATCCGCCTTGTCCACGCTCGGCGTGAGCTGGGACAAATTACAATGGCTGGCGGCAGGCTTGACGGTGGGGTTGGGCTTCGGATTGCAGGAGATCTTTGCCAACTTTATCTCCGGCATCATGATCCTGTTCGAACGCCCGGTGCGTATCGGCGACACCATCACCATCGGCAACCTGTCGGGCACGGTCAGCAAGATCCGCATCCGCGCCACCACCATCACCGACTTCGACCGCAAGGACATCATTGTCCCGAACAAGACCTTCATCACCGGCCAGTTGATCAACTGGTCGCTGACCGACACCATCACCCGGGTCACCCTGAAACTGGGCGTGGACTACGGCTCCGACCTGGACCTGGTCAGGGAGTTGTTACTCAAGGCCGCGCGAGAAAACCCGCGCGTGCTGAAAGAGCCGGAACCTCAGGTGTATTTCCTCAACTTCGGCGAAAGCACTCTCGACCACGAACTGCGCATGCACGTGCGCGACCTCGGTGACCGCAACCCGGTGATCGACGAGGTGAACCGCTTTATCAACCGCGAGTTCAAGAACCACCACATCAACATCTCGTTCCGCCAGATGGAGATCTACCTCAAGAACCTCCACGGCCAGGAATACAAGCTGGTGGAAGTTGACCCGCCGACCAAACCCGCCAACGACGGCGGTGTTCAGGAACCGCCACCGAGCAAACTCGACTAACGCGCCTATCCCCAGCAGAATGCTCGGACATTCTGCTGGAGATGGCCGGTGAAAGCCCTCGACGAACTGACCTTCGACAACCGCTTCGCACGCCTTGGCGACGCGTTCTCAACCCACGTATTGCCTGAGCCACTCGACGAGCCGCGCCTGGTGGTGGTGAGCAATGCCGCCATGGCCCTGCTCGATCTCGACCCGGCTGCAGCCGAAACGCCGGTGTTCGCTGAGTTGTTTGGCGGGCACAAGCTGTGGGCGCAAGCGCAGCCGCGGGCGATGGTCTATTCCGGCCATCAGTTCGGCGGCTACTCCCCACAGTTGGGCGATGGCCGTGGGTTGTTGCTGGGCGAGGTGTACAACCAGGCTGGCGAGCATTGGGACCTGCACCTTAAGGGCGCCGGGCTGACGCCTTACTCGCGCATGGGCGATGGCCGCGCGGTATTGCGTTCTTCGATTCGTGAGTTTTTGGCATCTGAAGCCCTGCATGCCTTGGGCATCCCCAGCAGCCGCGCCGTGTGCGTGATCGGTTCCAACACCCCGGTCTGGCGTGAGAAACAGGAACGTGGCGCCATGGTATTGCGCCTGGCTCACAGCCATATCCGCTTCGGGCATTTCGAGTATTTCTACTACACCAAAAAGCCCGAGCAGCAGAAAGAATTGGCTGAGCACGTGCTTTCATTGCACTACCCCGAGTGCATGGAGCAGCCTGAGCCGTACCTGGCAATGTTCCGCGAAATCGTCGAGCGCAATGCCGAAATGATCGCCAAATGGCAGGCCTATGGCTTCTGCCACGGCGTGATGAACACCGACAACATGTCGATCCTGGGCATCACCTTCGACTTCGGGCCGTTTGCGTTTCTCGATGACTTTGACGCGCACTTCATCTGCAACCACTCCGATCACGAGGGCCGTTATTCCTTCAGCAATCAAGTGCCGATTGGGCAGTGGAACCTCAGCGCGCTAGCCCAGGCGCTCACCCCGTTTATCAGCGTCGACGCCTTGAAGGAAACCCTCGGGCTCTACCTGCCGCTGTATCAGGCACATTACCTGGACCTGATGCGCCGCCGGCTGGGGCTGACCACCGCCGAAGACGATGACCAGAAGTTGGTGGAACAGTTGCTCAAGCTGATGCAGAACAGCGGCGTGGACTACACACTGTTCTTCCGTCGCCTGGGCGATGAGTCGGCGGCGCTGGCCGTGGCGCGGTTGCGCGATGACTTTGTCGACCTTGCCGGGTTTGATGCTTGGGCTGAGCAGTACAAAGCCCGCGTTGAACGGGACGGGAAGTGCAGCGAAGCACAACGCCGCGAGCGCATGCATGCGGTAAACCCGCTGTACATCTTGCGCAACTACCTGGCACAAAACGCCATCGCCGCCGCCGAGTCAGGTGATTACAGCGAAGTACGGCGGCTGCATGAAGTGCTGAGCAAGCCGTTTGAAGAGCAGGCTGGGATGGAGCAATACGCCCAACGGCCGCCGGATTGGGGTAAGCATTTGGAGATTAGTTGCTCTTCATAAAACCTTTAGATAAACGTTTCCACTGACACCCTGAAACGTTCCGCCAGCCAACGTATTTGCCGCACGTTGAGCTGGCGCTTTCCGCTCAGGATTTCTGAAACAACCGACTGTGTACCTACACCTGGCAGATCACTCTGGTTTAAACCGTGCTCGCGCATCATGTAGCGCAGCACGTCGACGCCACTGGCGGCGGGCATTGGGCGATGCTCATGATCGTAGGCTTCGATCCAGTCACTGAGGATATCTACCAAGCTCATCAGCGGGCTGTCCTCGTTTTCGCCGACCAGGCTTAACAACTCGTCCAAACCACACACCAGCGCGTCGTAGTCCGCCTCGTTTTCTGGTTTGCGCATCACTGGCGAAACAAATTGCCAGTGTTCGGCCGCTACTCGCATAAGCGCACTCATCTTATTTTTTCCTTCCATTTATCTTTCTCATAATCGCGGTGATCAAGCAGGTGCTTGATGTAAACGCGCTGCGCCCGATACTCCACGCCAGCAACAAGCCGCAGCTTGTTGCCTCCGATATCGAATACATGAAACTCCCCGACCTTATCCGTGGCGGGAAACATGGCTTTCATCGCCGCGAAGTCTTTGGGGGCGTTTTGCTTCATTACCCGATACCACTGATCCAAAGCCGTTGCTGAACGTGGCCACTTTTCCTTTACTTCCCAGATCCTTTTCTCGCTGATCACTCGCATGCAACATCCTTATCGCATCTTGCTATGAAGGTTAAATCCGAATCCGAATTATCGCAATTTGCTATATTTGCAAACAGACAGATGGCGTAAAACAGAACAAGCGCTGACAGCTTAGATAGACCGCCTCACACCAGCTTGGGCAAACTGTGAGTGTATGAGTCATTTGCTCCACACCTTGATAAACCCGGTCGCTGACTCCAAATTCACTCCATGGCCAATTCCAAGGAGCCCACAATGTCCGAACCTCTCGTCATCCCCTGCCCTCATTGCAACGGCCTCAACCGCATCCCCGGCGAACGTTTGGCTGATGCCCCCAAGTGCGGGCGTTGTAAGCAGCCAGTGTTGCTGAACAAGCCCTTTGAGCTGAAACAAGGCGACTACGCGAGCCAAATAAAAGGCGACCTGCCGTTGCTGGTGGATGTGTGGGCCGAATGGTGCGGGCCGTGCAAGTCGTTTGCGCCGGTGTTTGAGCAGGCGGCTGGGCAGTTGGAGGGTAAGTGTCGGTTGGCCAAGCTGGACAGCGAGGCTAATCAGCAGCTGTCGGCGCAGTTGGGGATTCGCTCGATTCCCAGTTTGATTCTGTTCAAGAACGGCCGCGAAGTGGCGCGCCAGAGCGGGGCGTTTCCGTTGCCGCAGTTGATGAGTTGGTTGCGCAGCCAGGGGGTGTAACCCAAACCCAATATCAACTCGGTCAAATGTGGGAGCTGGATTGCCTGCGATGGCATCACCTCTGTGTTACTGGCAGACCGAGTTGCCTGCATCGCAGGCAAGCCAGCCAGCCAGCCAGCCAGCCAGCCAGCCAGCCAGCCAGCCAGCCAGCCACAGGGTTATTGTGGTGCTGGCAAGCGTCACGCGTTTTCCAGCAAGTTATGCAACTCCACAAACTGCTGCGTCAGCTTGTGCCGAGGGTCCAGGTGAATCAGCGGCTTGTTCTCCTGGTGCGACTCGCGCATGCGCACGGAGCTGGCCAGGTACACCGGCAGTACCGGCAACCCTTCAGCAATCAACTCATCGAGCATCTTTTGCGGCAGGCTCGCACGGGCCTGGAACTGGTTAACCACGATGCCTTCCACTTCCAGGCCTTCGTTATGGTCTTCCTTCAATTCTTCGATTTCCGCCAGCAGGCCATACAGCGCCTGGCGCGAGAAGCTGTCGCAGTCAAACGGGATCAACACGCGATCAGCAGCAATCAACGCCGATACCGCATAGAAATTCAGTGCTGGCGGCGTATCCAGATAAATTCGGTCGTAATCCTCGCTCAATTCATCCAGCAGCTTTCGCAGCTTGTTGATCTTGTGCTTGGCTTCAAGCTTGGGCTGCAGGTCTGCAAGCTCGGCGGTCGCGGTGATGACGTGCAGGTTGTCGAACGGCGTTTCGTAGATATCCACGCGGTTCTTCTTGGAAAACGGCCCGGAAGACAGGGTTTGCTTGAAGAACTCGGCAATGCCCATCGGGATATCGTCGCCGGTCAGCCCGGTGAGGTACTGAGTTGAGTTGGCCTGTGCATCGAGGTCCACCAACAGGGTTCTATAGCCTTCACTTGCGCTGACCGCCGCCAGGTTGCAGGCAATGCTGGACTTGCCAACGCCGCCTTTCTGATTGAACACCACACGCCGCATGGAAAAACCTCCGTGTATCAATGAATGTCCGAGTGTAGAGGGCACAAGCGCCTGTTAGCTACCTCGTTCATCCATGCACTGCTGCATCAAGCGCCCTGCTCGCTTCGACTGCCATACGTCGCCGACACACGAAAAAGAATAGTCCCACAACCTAGCCAGACCTCAGGTAAAGGACAATCTGTAAATCTTTCCAACCAAACTGTAACCAGCCGTGAACATTTTTTTACCAATGTTTGCTAGAACCCCGCAGCACCGGGATAATGCGCGCCATTCGGCTAATGCTCCCTGTCCCGGTATTCGGGGCCAACGGCCGCACATGGAAGCCCGCAGGGGCGGGATAACTTCTCAGTGATCACTTTCAACATCGCCCAATGGCGCGCTTGGGCCCCTGGCCTGGAGGGTGCGCACGACTGGCACGCCTGGTGCCTGGCTCCAGTGGCGCTGCCTGCCAGCAATGTCTCGCCTGACGTATCCTTCCTGCCAGCCATGCAGCGTCGGCGCCTGAGCCGTCTGGCGCGCATGGCGTTCAGCGTGGGTTGGCCGCTGGCCGAAGGCCTTGAAGGCCTGCCACTCGTATTTATATCCCGGCACGGCGAAACCCCGCGCACCCTCGACATCCTCAGCGACTTGGCCAATGACCAGCCGCTGTCGCCGACCCAGTTCAGCTTGTCGGTGCATAACGCGGTGATCGGCCTGTGGTCGATCCTGCGCAATGAAACCAGCGAAATGACCGCGCTCGCCGCCGCCGGCGATGGCCTGGAGCACGGCATGCTCGAAGCCGCCGCATTGCTCAACGAAGGCGCCCCGGCGGTATTGCTGGTGATCACCGAAGAACAGCCGCCCGAAGCCTACGCCAACTGGATCCATGACGTGCCCTTCCCTTACGCCCTCGGCCTGCTGCTGACACCGGGCGACGAGTGGCGATTGGAACTAAACAGCGGCGCTGTCCAACTCACTCAAACCCAGTGGCCCCATGCCCTGAACCTGCTGCGCACCCTGCTCACTGAACAGGTCGCCTGCCAACATGCTTGGAAGAACCGTGTATGGAACTGGCAACGCAAGCTCTGACCGACAAGCCACGGGACGCCTATTACTGGCGCCTGTTCGCCACCGCCGCCAGCTTCTTTATGTTTGGCGTGGGCGGGCTGTGCCTGCGCTTGCTGGTATTCCCGTTGCTCAGTTGCCTGCCGGGCAGTGCTGAAAAACACCAGCGCCGCGCTCGCCACACCATCAGCAAACTGTTTTGGTTCTTCATTCGCCTGATGCAACGTGCTGGTGTGCTGACCTACAGCGTCGAAGGCGCGGAAAAACTTGGACGACCGGGCCAGATGATCATCGCTAACCACCCGTCGCTGATCGACGTGGTGTTCCTGATCGGCCTGATGCGCCAAACCAATTGCGTGGTCAAGCAAAGCCTGTTTCAAAACCCGTTCACCCGTGGGCCGGTGCGTGACGCGTGCTATATCAGCAATGACGGCAGCGCCGAGATGCTCGACGCCGCGGCCCAGGCCCTGCGTGAAGGGCAAACGCTGATCATCTTTCCCGAGGGCACGCGCACCACACCCGGCGCAGCGCCCGCCTTTCATCGCGGTGGCGCCGCCATTGCGCTGCGCGGTGCGACAATCATCACCCCCGTGGTGATCAAGGTCAGCCCCACCACCTTGACCAAGGCAGAACCCTGGTATCGCATTCCTAAATGTCGATTTCATTTCAGTTTGCGCGTGGGTGCCGATATAGAACCACACGCCTTTGCTGCACTCGGGCCCGCGCCCCAGGCTTCACGCAAGCTCAACGATTACCTGCACCACTATTTTATTAAGGAGCTCGCCGAAGATGAGCGACCAACACCGCCTTGAGCACGACATAAAGGCGCTGATTATCGAGGCCCTCGGCCTGGAAGACATCAGCGTCGACGACATCGGCAGCGAGCAGACCCTGTTCGGCGAAGGCCTGGGCCTGGATTCGGTCGACGCCCTGGAATTGGGCCTGGCGATCCAGAAAAAGTACGGTATCAAGATTGATGCCGACGCCAAGGACACACGCAATCACTTCACCAACGTGGCCAGCCTTGCGGCGTTCGTCACGGCCAGACAGGTAGCTTGAGACCGGACCATGCAAACTCGTGACGATATTTTCAACACCCTGCGCGATGCCTTGGTGGAACTGTTTGAACTGCCACCGGAGCGCGTCACCCTCGACGCCAACCTGTACCAGGACCTGGAGATCGACAGCATCGACGCCGTGGACCTGATCGACCATATCAAGCGCCAGACCGGCAAGAAAATCGCCGCCGAAGAGTTCAAGGCCGTGCGCACCGTAAACGATGTGGTTGAGGCGGTGTACCGCCTGGTCCAGCCTGCCGCATGAGCCGCTTGATCGGCCTTGGTCTGTTGCTGGCAGGGCTGCTGTACCCTTTTGCGGTGTATTACGGCACCGAACATTTTGCGCCATGGCAATTCGGCCTGCTATTGGGCAGCTTGTGGCTGTTGCGCGCGCTGACGGGCGCACGGCGACCCGGTAGCCGCTGGATGGCCGTAGCGGTGATTATGTTTTGCTTGCTGCTGGCCTGGTTCGACAACCCGCAATTACTGCGCTGGTACCCGAGCCTGGTCAGCGCGTTCATGCTGGCGCTGTTCGGCTTGAGCCTGAAATACGGCCCGCCGATGGTCGAGCGCCTGGCACGCATGACCGACCCACAGCTGCCGCCGAGCGCGATTGTGTATACGCGCCAGGTCACCGTAGTGTGGAGTGTATTTTTTCTGTGTAATGGCCTGCTCGCCGCCGCCCTCACCCTATGGGCGCCGCTGGGCTGGTGGACGTTGTACAACGGCCTGATCGCCTACGGGCTGATGGGATTGTTGTTTGCCGTGGAATGGCTGGTACGACAAAGGGTTCGAGGCCGCGTATGAAAGGGTTGAAACTTGAGCACCTGCTGCTTGAGCCGCTGCAACAGCGTTCGGTTACCACCGAGCCTGAAATGAACCATGCCCAACTGTGGGCACAATCCCTGAGCCTGGCGGCGGGCCTGCAGGCGCGCGGCATCCAGCGTTTGGCGGTGCACCTGGAAGACGCGGGCCTGCTCGCGATTGCCTTGCTGGGTGCCTGGCGGGCCGGGGTCAGCGTGTTGCTGCCTGCCGACCTGCAACCCCAGACCCGCCAACGCTGGAACGCCGCCGTGGATGCGTGGCTGGTTGAGGCCGCCGATCTCGACGCGTTGTATCAGGCGCCGTTGAGCGCTGCCGCACTCGACTTGGATACCTGCCAACTGAGCCTGTGCACTTCAGGATCCAGTGGCGAGCCCAAGCGTATCGACAAAACTCTGCGCCAACTGGCTAACGAAGTTCAGGCGCTGGAGGCCCTGTGGGGCGCGGACCTGAAAGACGCGTGCATCATCGGCAGCGTTGCCACCCAGCACATCTACGGTTTGCTGTTCCGAGTGTTGTGGCCGTTGTGCGCCGGTCGCATTTTTGTGCGCAAACAACTGGCCTTCCCCGAAGACATACAGCGCGCCAGCCGCGAACACCCAGCATTTGCCTGGGTCGCCAGCCCCGCGCTGCTCAAACGCATGGGCGACAACCTCGACTGGCCCGCGCTGAGCCAGGTGTCGCGTGTCTTCTCTTCTGGCGGCGCGTTGCCCGTGGAGGCTGCCGGCAGTCTGTACGACCGCTTGCAGCAATGGCCCACGGAAATCCTCGGCAGCTCCGAAACCGGCGGCATCGCCTGGCGCCAGGGTGCACAGCCGTGGCAGCCGTTTGCCGAAGTACACCTGAGCCAGGACGCCGACGGCGCCCTGCGCATTGCTTCGCCTTACCTGCCTGCCGGGCATATCGAACAGACCGCCGACGCTGCGCGCATTCATTCCGATGGCCGCTTTGAGCTGCTGGGGCGCCTGGACCGTATCGTCAAGCTGGAAGAAAAGCGCATCTCCCTGCCGATGCTGGAACAGGCGCTGATGACCCACGCCTGGGTCGCAGAAACCCGCTTGGGCGTGGTGCAGGAAAACCGCGCCTCGCTCGGTGCGCTGGTGGTGCTGAGCGCCGAGGGCCTGCATGCCCTGCGCAACCAAGGCCGCCGCACCGTCAGCCAAACCCTGCGCCAACACCTGAGCCAACATTGCGAAGCACTGGCCCTGCCACGTCGCTGGCGGCTGCTGCGTCAGTTGCCGCTGAATGCCCAAGGCAAATTGCCCCAGGCCGACGTGGCGGCGCTGTTGCTGGCACCACGGCCAAAGGCGCCCGAAGTGCTGGAGCAGGTCGAAGCCAACGGTGAATGGACCGTGCAACTGAACATCCCGCCAGACCTGGCCTACTTCAGCGGCCACTTCCCCGTCACACCGGTACTGCCAGGCGTGGTGCAAGTGGAGTGGGCGTTCAACCTCGGCCAGCAACTGCTCGACCTGCCCGCCACCTTTGCCGGCATGGAAGTGCTCAAGTTCCAGCAACTGGTGCGCCCCGGCGACCATATCGAACTGCACCTGCGCTTTGACCCGGAACGCAGCAAGCTGTACTTCACCTACCGCAACGGCGTCGCAGCCTGCTCCAGTGGGCGGATTCAATTGGTGAACGCGCATGCATAACCCCTGCGCGCTGATCCCGGTCTACAACCATGAAGCCGCGGTGCCCGCCGTGGTCCACAGCCTGTTGAACAGCGGCCTGCCGTGCCTGCTGATCGACGACGGCAGCAGCGCGGCCTGCGCGGCGGTATTGGCGCAATTGGCGACACTGGAAAACGTCACCCTGCTGACCTTGCCCAACAACCAGGGCAAGGGCAGTGCGGTCATGGCCGGTTTCCGCGAAGCCGCGCGCCTGGGCTTCACCCACGCCCTGCAAGTGGATGCCGACGGCCAGCACGATTTGCGTGAGGTCGAGAATTTCCTCGATAGCTCCCGCCGGCACCCCGACGCGGTGATCTGCGGTTACCCAGAATACGACGACAGCGTGCCCAAGGCCCGCTTGTACGCGCGCTACCTCACCCACGTTTGGGTGTGGATCAACACCTTGTCTTTGCAAATCCGCGACTCGATGTGCGGCTTTCGCGTGTACCCGCTGGCGCCCACCCTGGTGTTGATGGACTCGGCCTACATCGGCACGCGCATGGATTTCGACTCCGACATCCTGGTGCGCCTGGCCTGGCGTAACCAGCCGATGCGCTGGCTGCCGACCCAGGTGCATTACCCCACTGACGGCCTGTCGCACTTCCGCCTGCTACGCGACAACGTACGCATCTCGGCCATGCACACTCGGCTTTTCTTCGGCATGTTGGTGCGCGCCCCCATGATCTTGTGGCGACGGTGGCAGGCATGAGCGACAGCACCAAGCACTGGGCTGACCGCGAGGAACGCGGCAGCTTCTGGCTGATGAAATTCACCGCCGTGGCCGCCAAGGTCCTCGGCCGCCGCCTGCTGAGCCCGCTGCTGTACGGCATCGTGCTGTACTTCTTCCTGTTCGGCCGCACCGCACGCCACAGCGCCTGGGAATACCAGCAGCGCCTGGCCGATTGGAGCGGGCGCGACGAGCTGCGGCCCACACATAAAAAAGTCTTCGGCCAATTCATGGCGTTTGCCGATTCACTGCTCGACAAGCTCGACGTCTGGAACGGCAAGCTGCGCCTGGAGCAGATCGAAATCAACGACCCGGCGCAGTTGCGCGGGCAACTGCGCGGCGAGCGCGGGCAGATGCTGGTCGGCGCACATTTGGGCAACCTTGAAGTGTGCCGCGCACTGGCGGAGATGGGTGAACAAGTCACCATGAACGTACTGGTGCACACCAAGCACGCCGAGCGTTTCAACCGCCTGCTGGGCGAAGCCGGGGCCACACATCTGCGCTTGATCCAAGTCAGCGAACTGGACCCGGCGACCATGCTGCTGCTCAGCCAGCGCCTGGACGACGGCGAGTGGCTGGCAATTGCCGGTGACCGCGTGCCGCTGCACGGTGGGCGCAAGGTGCGTGTGGATTTCCTCGGCTTTGAGGCGGCATTCCCCCAAGGCCCGTGGCTGCTGGCCGGGTTGCTAAAATGCCCGGTCAACCTGCTGATGTGCCTGAAGCATCAGGGCCGCTATCGCCTGACCATCGAGCCGTTCGCCCAATTGATCGAATGGAAACGCAGCACCCGCGAGCAGGTCATCAGCCTGTGGACCGCGCGCTACGCCGCCCGCCTCGGCCAGTTCTGCCTGCAAGCGCCCCAACAATGGTTCAACTTTTACCCTTTCTGGAAGACCGATGACGACGCACCTTGAACCAGTAACCTTTGGCGAACGCGCTTTGCGCATTGAAGACGTGTTGGCCTTGGCCAACCGTCAGGCGCCCACGCAGTTACAGGGCGACGCGGCGTATCGCCAGCGCATTGCCAAAGGCGCGCAGTTCCTTGACTCGCTGCTGGACAAAGAAGGCGTGATCTACGGTGTGACCACCGGCTACGGCGACTCATGCGTGGTGGCAGTGCCGTTGCAGCACGTCGAGGCGTTGCCGCGTCATCTGTACACCTTCCACGGCTGCGGGCTGGGCAAATTGCTCGACGCGCAAGCTACCCGCGCCGTGCTGGCGGCGCGTTTGCAGTCGCTGTGCCACGGCGTTTCCGGGGTGCGCGTGGAGCTGCTGGAGCGTCTGCATGCGTTTCTGGAACACGACGTACTGCCGCTGATCCCAGAAGAAGGTTCGGTGGGCGCCAGCGGCGATTTGACGCCGCTGTCCTACGTGGCCGCGACCTTGTCCGGTGAGCGTGAAGTACTGTTCGGTGGCGAACGTCGCCAAGCCATCGACGTACACCGGGAGCTGGGCTGGGAGCCGCTGGTGCTGCGCCCCAAAGAAGCCCTGGCGTTGATGAACGGCACCGCCGTGATGACTGGCCTGGCCTGCCTGGCCTTCGCCCGCGCCGACTACCTGCTGCAACTGGCCACGCGCATCACCGCGCTGAACGTGGTGGCGCTGCAAGGCAACCCGGAACACTTTGACGAGCGCCTGTTCGCCGCCAAGCCGCATCCGGGGCAGATGCAAGTCGCCGCGTGGCTGCGCAAGGATTTGGCAATTGATGCGCCCACCGCGCCACTGCACCGCCTGCAGGATCGCTATTCGCTGCGCTGCGCGCCGCACGTACTCGGCGTGTTGGCTGACAGCCTGAACTGGCTGCGCTCGTTTATCGAGATCGAACTGAACAGCGCCAACGACAACCCGATCATCGATGCCGAAGAAGAACGCGTGCTGCACGGCGGACACTTCTACGGCGGACACATCGCCTTCGCCATGGACAGCCTCAAGACCTTGGTGGCCAACGTCGCCGACCTGCTCGACCGCCAGCTCGCACTGCTGGTGGACGTGCGTTACAACCACGGTTTGCCGAGCAATCTGTCCGGCGCGCCGGCCGACCGCGCAATGATCAACCATGGTTTCAAGGCCGTGCAGATCGGCACCAGCGCCTGGACTGCCGAAGCGCTGAAAAACACCATGCCGGCCAGCGTGTTCTCGCGCTCCACCGAGTGCCATAACCAGGACAAGGTGAGCATGGGCACCATCGCCGCCCGCGATGCGATCCGCGTGCTGGAGCTGACCGAACAAGTGGCGGCCGCCACTCTGCTCGCGGCCAACCAAGGTGTGTGGCTGCGTGCCCAGGCAGAGGGCGCGCGGCCACTGCCACCAGCCTTGGCGGCTATGCACGAAGCACTCGCCAAAGACTTCCCGCCGGTCATCGAAGACCGTGCGCTGGAAAGCGAACTGCGCTTGTGCCTCAAACGTATCGCCGAGCAACACTGGAGGCTGCATGCGTAGCCAGGGCGTGTTGCATTGCGACACTGAAATCCTTGTGCCGTTTTTCGACATCGACACCATGAACGTGGTGTGGCACGGGCATTACGTGAAATACCTGGAAGTGGCGCGCTGCGCGCTGCTGGACAAGCTCGGCCATAACTACACCGCAATGCTCGAATCCGGCTACGCCTGGCCGGTGATCGACATGCAACTGCGCTACGTGCGCGGCGCCACGTTTGGCCAGACCATCAATGTGCGCGCCAGCCTGGTGGAATGGGAGAACCGTTTGAAGGTGAACTACCTGATTACCGACCTGGCCAGCGGCGAGCGCCTGACCCGCGCCAGCACCGTGCAAGTGGCGGTAGAGATCGCCAGCCGCGAAATGCAGCTGGCCTCCCCCCACGTATTCACCCACGCCGTAGAAAGGGCATTGAAATGAGATCCAATGTGGGAGCGGGCTTGCTCGCGAAGGTCGTTAACGATAACGCGAACCGCCTGACACTGCGCAGCGCCCTCAGGTTCTTCGCGGGCAAGCCCGTTCCCACATTAATTGGGTTGTTGCTGAGCTTCAGCGCCCATGCTTTTGATCTGCAACAACTCAGCGATCAGTTGGCCAAGCCCTCGGTGATCCACGGCACCTTCATCCAGGAAAAACACCTGCGCGCCCTGCCGCAACCCTTGGTCAGCAAAGGCACTTTCGTGCTCGCCAAAGACCACGGCCTGTTGTGGCTGTTGAAAACCCCGCTGCAACAGGACTACCGCATCAGCGCCCACGGCATCGCGCGCCGCGACACCAACGGCTGGCAACTGCTGCCGAACAAGAGCGCCGGTGCCGAGCAGAACCGTCTGTTTCTCGCCGTACTGCAGGGCGACAGCAGTGGCCTGCAGCGCGACTTCGACCTGCAACTGCACGGCGAATCCAAGCAATGGAAGCTAACGCTGACCCCACGCTCCTTGCTGCTCAAGCAAGTCTTCACCCAGATCAATATCGACGGCGGCGAGCTGGTCCAAACCATCCAACTGCTGGAAACCCAAGGCGACAGCACCGTGCTGCGCATGCAAAACAGCACAGGCGACCAACCCTTGAGCGAAACGGAGCGTCACGACTTTGCCCAGTGAGCGCCTGTTACCGCGCCTGTTCCTGATCCTGCTGGTGGCCGTGCTGGCCCTGGCCGGCTGGCAGTGGCGCCATGGCGCGCCGCTGTCGGCCAACCTGATGGAACTGGTGCCGGGCAGCACGCCGGATGCGCTCGAGCTAAAAGCCGAACAACGCACGCAGGAACCGCTGAACCGCGAAATGCTGGTGCTGGTGGGGCATGCCGATCGGCAAACAGCCGTGGCCGTCGCGCAGCAATTGGGCGAGCGCTGGCAAGCCAGCGGGCTGTTTGAAAAGGTCCAGTGGAACCTGCACGCCGACTTGCCGGCACTGCGTGAGCAATTGCTGCGCGGGCGACTGGCGATGCTCTCGACCAAAGACCGCGAGCAACTGATCGAGCACCCCGACGCGTTCATCCAGCAGCGTGTACAAGCGCTGTTCGACCCGTTCACCGGGTTCAGCCTGGTGCCGAGCCAGGACGACTGGCTCGGCCTCACCGGGCGTATCCAGAACAGCCAGCCGCAGCACGGTTCGGTGCAACTGGATATCGGCAGCGGCGCGCTGATTGCCGATGCCGATAGCAAAAGCTGGGTGCTGTTGCGCGCGCGCACCACCGGCAATGCCTTCGATATGAAACTGCCACTGCAAGTGGCGGATTTGCTCCAGGCCAGCCGCACGCAGGCCCTCGGACAAGGCGCGCAATTGCTCGCTGCCAGCGGGTTGCTCTACGCGGCCAATGGGCAGCAACAGGCCGCCCGGGAAATCACCTGGGTCGGCGGCGGCGCGACCCTTGGCATTCTGCTGCTGTTGCTTGTGGCGTTCCGCCGCTGGCGCGTGCTGCTGGCCTTTGTGCCGGTGTTGGTGGGCGTGTTGTTTGGTGCGGTGGCCTGTGTGGCGCTGTTCGGCCATATGCATGTGATGACGCTGGTGCTGGGCTCCAGCCTGATCGGCGTGGCCGTGGATTACCCACTGCACTACCTGTCGAAAAGCTGGAGCCTGCAGCCGTGGCGCAGTTGGCCGGCGTTGCGCCTGACGCTGCCGGGTCTGAGCCTGAGCCTGGCCACCAGTTGCATCGGCTACTTGGCGCTGGCCTGGACGCCCTTTCCGGCGCTGACGCAAATCGCGGTGTTCTCCGCCGCAGGCTTAGTCGGTGCCTACCTGTCGGCCGTATGCCTGCTGCCCGCGCTGCTCAAAGGCGTGGAACTGCGCCCCGCGCAATGGCCGCTGCGCATCGCCGAATGTTTGTGGCTGTTGCGCACCTCGTTACTCAAACGGGTACCCGGCCCATTTCTGCTGGCGTGGGTGCTGTTGTTTTGTGCCGGTGGCCTGTGGCAACTGAACAGCAAAAACGATATTCGCCAATGGATCGGCGCCCCGCCGCAACTGCTGCAGGAAGCTCAGGCAGTGGCGCGCATCACCGGCTTCCAGCCCACCAGCCAGTTCTTTCTGGTGCGGGCCGACAACCAGCAGCAGTTGCTGGAGCGTCAGGCGGCCTTGGGCCAACGTCTGGACCAACTGGTGAATATGGACAAGCTGCAGGGTTACCTGGCGCTCAACCAACTGGTCAATTTGCCCGCCGAGCAGCAACAGTTGCGTGATGCGTTAAACAAGCTCCCACAGCACTGGCAACCGCTGCTGGACCTCGGCGTACCCGCCAGCGCCCTGCAAGCCGAAGTCGCACAGCTGCAAGCCTTGCCCACCGAAGACATCGACGCCGCGCTGATCGGCCCCTTGGCCGAGCCTTGGCGCACATTGTGGCTCGGCCCGGTAGACGGCGGCGTGGCGGCGATGGTCAGCCTGCAAGGCTTGAACAACCCTGCGCTGCTGCGGGTGCAGGCGCTGGACTTACCCGGCGTGCAGTTGGTCGATCGCCTGGGCGATTTAAACCAGGTATTCGCCGACACCCAGATCAGCGCCGCAGAATTGAAATTGATGTCGTGCGTGCTGATCGTGCTGCTACTGATCCTGCCGTTCGGCTTTGCCGGGGCCTTGCGCATCGTCGCCTTGCCGCTGCTGGCGGCGCTGTGCAGCCTGGCCAGCCTGGGTTGGTTGGGCCAGCCGTTGACCCTGTTCAGCCTGTTCGGCCTGCTGCTGGTCACGGCCATCAGCGTCGACTACGCGATTTTGATGCGCGAACAAATCGGCGGCCCCGCCGTGAGTCTTTTAGGTACGCTGCTGGCGGCGCTGACGACCTGGTTGTCGTTTGGCCTGCTGGCAGTGTCGAGTACGCCCGCCGTGAGCAATTTCGGCTTGTCGGTCAGCCTGGGCCTGGCATTCAGCTTTATGCTGGCGCCTTGGGCCAGCCATCAGAAGCACGCCTTATGAATGTGATTATTGCCATAGCGGCAAGGAGCCCTCGTGCCTATAGTTGAAATGGAACGTCGCCAGGTGGTGGTGATCGGTGCCGGGCCATCCGGCGCTATCGCAGCCGCGCTGTTAAAGCGCAACGGGCATGATGTATTGATTATCGAGCGCCAGCATTTCCCACGGTTCTCGATTGGCGAAAGCCTGCTGTCGCATTGCATCGACTTTATCGAAGAGGCCGGCATGCTCGAGGCCGTGCAGGCGGCGGGTTTCCAGGTAAAAACTGGCGCCGCGTTTGCCTGGGGCGAGCGCTACAGTGCGTTTGATTTTAGTGACACGTTCAGCAACGGCAAGTCCACCACCTTCCAGGTCCAGCGCGGCGAATTCGACAAATTGCTGGCTGACCAGGCTGCCTTGCAGGGCGTGGATATTCGCTACGGCGAAACCATCGTCGGCGTGGACTTTGGAGGCGAAAGCCGCTACCTGCACGTGCGCCGCGAGAATGGCAGCGAGTACCACCTCAAGGCCAAGTTCGTGCTCGACGCCAGCGGCTACGGCCGCGTGCTGCCGCGCTTGCTGGACCTGGAAGCGCCATCGAACTTCCCGCTGCGTCAGGCGGTGTTCACCCACGTTGAAGACCGTATCGAATACCCAGGCTTCGACCGCACCAAGATTCTGATTACCACCCACCCCACCCAGCGCGACATCTGGTTCTGGACCATCCCGTTCAGCAACGGCCGTTGCTCGGTAGGCGTGGTCGCGGCCAAGGAGCACTTCGACGGCCGCGACGCCAACCTCGATGGCTGCCTGCGCGGTTTTATCGACGAAACCCCAAGCCTTGCCCGCGCACTGCAAAATGCCGTGTGGGACACCCCCGCGCGCACCATCGGTGGCTACTCGGCCAACGTCAAAACCCTGCACGGCCCGGGCTTTGCGCTGCTGGGCAACGCGGCGGAATTCCTCGACCCGGTGTTTTCTTCCGGTGTGACCATCGCCATGCGTTCGGCGAGCATGGCCGCGGGGCTGCTGCATCGCCAACTCAAGGGCGAAACAGTGGATTGGCAAACCGAGTTTGCAGAGCCGTTGAAGCGCGGTGTCGACACCTTCCGTTGCTACGTCGAAGGCTGGTATGCCGGCACCTTCCAGGATGTGATTTTCCACCCGGGCAGCTCGCCAGAGATTCGCCGGATGATCAGCTCGATCCTCGCCGGTTATGCGTGGGATGAGCGCAACCCATTTGTCAGCGAGCCCAAGCGGCGGTTGCGGATGTTGTCGGAGATTTGTGCGGGCGAACCAGTATGAGCACTCAATACCTGAGTAAAAACTACGTCGAAGAAACCAAGTTCGGCTTCTGGTTCCTGCGCAGCCACACCTGGCAGCACCATGTATTGCGCGTGGCGATCAACGACCTGCGCAGCTTGTTCACCGAGCCGTTACCGGTGGCGCCAGTGTTACTGGACGCCGGTTGTGGCCAGGGCAAGTCGTTCCAGTATTTGCAGCACGTGTTCGCGCCGCAGCGCCTGATCGGCCTGGATGCCGACCCCCACAGCCTGGAACTGAGCAAAGCCGAAGCCGCGCGCCAAGGCTTGTCCATCGAGCTGATTGGCAGCGACTGCGCCACGCTTGAGGTGTCGGACGAAAGCGTCGATATCCTGTTCTGCCACCAGACCTTCCATCACCTGGTGGAACAGCATCGCGCCTTGAAAGAGTTCTACCGTGTGCTCAAGCCGGGCGGCTACCTGCTGTTTGCCGAATCCACTGAAGCCTACATCGACACGTGGGTGATTCGCTGGCTGTTCCGCCACCCGATGCACGTGCAAAAAAGCGCCGAAGAATATTTGGAAATGCTGCGCGAACAGGGCTTTGAATTCGGCCCGCAGAACGTCTCGTACCCGTATTTGTGGTGGAGCCGTTCCAGCGATTTTGGCCTGCTCGAACGCTGGGGCCTGCGTAACCCGCCACCAGTGGGCCAGCGTGAAGAAACCTTGGTGAACTGCGTGGCGCGTAAACCTTTAGTGAGCACTGCACCATGATCCGCCTGCTGTTGATCGGCTGTCTGTTGCTGTTGAGCGCCTGCGCCAGCCAGCCGCCGCTGCCCGAGAAAACCCCGGCATTGGCCTTACCGATGCAACTGCACGTGCAGCGCCAGGCAGGAGCCCAGAGCCAGGACTGGCTGCTGGTGATCCAGCGCGAAGGCGCTGCTATTCGCTGGTCGATGATGGACCCTTTGGGCATTCCCCAGGCCCGGCAGAAACTGATCAATGGCCAGTGGCAGGCCGATGGCTTGTTGCCGCCCAATCCTGCGGCACGCGAGCTGTTTGCCGCGTTGTTGTTTGCCCTGACTTCATCGGATGACGTACGCGCGCTTTACCCGAGTGCCCAAGCCATGGACCTCACACGTACGCTGCCGGGCCATTGGCAAATCGTCTATCAGTCGTCAGAGGTGTTCAGTGTGAACATGGCGGGTCAACGGTTGAGCTACCGCATCACGCCGCTTGGGGCCGCCCGATGACGGCTTACCTGAATGCCCTGGGTCTGATCTGCGCCTTGGGGCGCGGCCAGGATGAAGTCAGCCGCAACCTGTTTGCCGGCGACTGCTGCGGCATGCGCGCCGAGAGTGGTTGGGTGCCGGAGCGAGTGTTGCCGGTTGGCGGCGTGCGCAGCGAGTTGGTGCCTCTGCCTGCTGAGCTGAACCAGCAAAGCAGCCGCAACAACCAGTTGCTGCTGGAAGCGGCGTTGCAAATCGAAGATCAGATCCGGCAGGCGATCCACACCTACGGCGCCGCGCGGGTCGCCATTGTGCTGGGCACCAGCACCTCGGGCATCGACGAAGCCAGCCGTGGTATTGCCAACTACCTGCGCGACCAGCAATTCCCCGGCGACTACGACTACCAACAACAGGAACTCAGCGCCCCGGCGAATTTCCTTGCCGACTGGCTGCAACTGAGCGGCCCGGCCTATGTGATTTCCACCGCCTGCACCTCCAGCGCCCGCGCGTTGATGAGTGCCCAGCGCCTGCTGGACCTGGGCGTATGCGACGCGGTGATCTGCGGCGGTGTCGACAGCCTGTGCAAGCTCACGCTTAACGGTTTTACCTCGCTGGAAGCCGTCTCCAGCGAGCGCTGCAATCCGTTCTCCGTGAACCGCAACGGCATCAATATCGGCGAAGCGGCCGTGCTGTTCCTGATGACTAGAGAGCGGGCGCCGATTGCCTTGCTAGGCAGTGGTGCCAGTTGCGACGCGCACCATATCTCCGCGCCAGAGCCCACCGGCAGAGGCGCATTGCAGGCGATGCGCAAGGCCTTGGCCAGCGCAAAACTTGTGCCCGAGCAGGTCGGTTACCTAAACCTGCACGGCACCGCCACCCAACACAACGACGCCATGGAAAGCCTGGCTGTCGCCAGCCTGTTTCCCCAAGGCGTGGCTTGCTCATCGACCAAGCCCATGACCGGCCACACCCTTGGTGCCGCCGGTGCATTGGAAGCGGCGTTCTGCTGGCTGAGCCTGGCCCACGGCCGAGTGCCGCCGCATGTGTGGGATGGCCACGCCGACCCGGCGCTGCCGGCCCTGCAATGGGCGCAGACCGGCGACACCCTGAAAAAACGCTGCCTGATGAGCAACTCGTTTGCTTTCGGCGGTAATAACGTCAGCCTGATAATCGCAGAGGCCCCATGATCGATTGGCCACTCGCCGAACTGCTGCCCCACGCGGGCGACATGATCCTGATCGACCAGGTGTTGTCGTTCGATGAAGAGCAGATTCACACCCGCCTCACCGTCAAGCCCGGCGGCCTGTTCAACCGCGCGGACGGCAGCCTGCCAGCTTGGGTCGGTATTGAGTTGATGGCGCAAAGCGTCGCCGCCTATGCCGGGTGCCGCGCGCGCCAGAAAGGCGATGCGGTGGAATTGGGCTTCCTGCTCGGCACGCGCAAGTTCGAGTGCAACGTGGAACACTTCCCAGCAGGCGCCGAGCTGCGCATCCACGGCCTGCGCTCGCTGGAAGACGACAACGGCATGGGTGTGTTCGAATGCCACCTCACCGGCGACGGTATCCAGGCCAGCGCACGCTTGAACGTATTTCGACCGCCACAGGCGGCCAATTATTTAGATGAACCGAAGGACGAAACGCCATGACTGAATCCGTACTGGTCACCGGCTCCAGCCGTGGCATCGGCCGCGCCATTGCCCTGCGCCTGGCGCAGGCCGGGCATGACATCGTGCTGCATTGCCGCAGCGGCCGCGTTGAAGCCGACGCGGTGCAGGTCGAGATCGAAGCCTTGGGGCGCAAAGCGCGCGTACTGCAATTTGACGTGGCGGATCGCGCCAGTTGCAAAGACATCCTTGAGGCCGACGTGGAGCAAAATGGCGCCTATTACGGCGTAGTGCTCAATGCCGGCCTGACCCGCGACGGCGCGTTCCCGGCCTTGTCCGAAGACGATTGGGACGTGGTGATGCGCACCAACCTCGACGGTTTCTACAACGTGCTGCACCCGGTGATGATGCCGATGATTCGTCGTCGTGCGGCCGGACGCATCGTGTGTATCACGTCAGTTTCCGGATTGATCGGCAACCGTGGCCAGGTGAACTACAGCGCGTCAAAGGCCGGTTTGATCGGTGCCGCCAAGGCCCTCGCTATCGAGTTGGGCAAGCGCAGGATCACCGTCAACTGCGTGGCGCCGGGCTTGATCGACACCGCGATGCTGGATGAAAACGTGCCGGTCGAAGAGCTGATGAAGATGATCCCGGCGCAACGCATGGGCACCCCGGAAGAAGTTGCCGGTGCGGTGAACTTCCTGATGTCGGCTGAGGCCGCTTACATCACTCGCCAGGTGTTGGCCGTGAACGGAGGCCTGTGCTGATGAAGCGCGTCGTCGTCACCGGCATGGCCGGCATGACCTCCCTGGGCTGCGACTGGGACACCATCGCCGCCAACTTTCGCGCCAACCGCAGCGGCATTCGGCGCATGGACGAGTGGGACCGTTTCACCGAATTGAACACGCGCCTGGCCGGGCCGATCGACGATTTCGTCGTGCCCGCCCATTGGACGCGCAAGCAACTGCGCAGCATGGGCCGCGTCTCGCGCCTGGCCGTGTGGGCGGCGGAGCAGGCATTGCAGGACGCCGGCTTGCTCGGCGACGAGTCGATCAAGGACGGGCGCATGGGCGTGGCCTGTGGCTCGTCCACCGGCAGCACCGACGAGATCAAGGCCTTTGGCAATATGCTGCTGAACTCGGTCGCCGAGGGGCTGAATGCCAACTCCTATGTGCGCATGATGCCGCACACTACGGCGGCGAATATCAGTATTTTCTTTGGCCTCACCGGGCGCTTGATCCCGACGTCCAGCGCCTGCACCAGTGGCAGCCAGGGCATTGGCTATGCCTACGAGGCGATCAAGTTCGGTCGCCTGCCGTTGATGCTCGCGGGCGGCGCCGAAGAGCTGTGCCCCACCGAAGCCATGGTATTTGATGCGCTCTACGCCACCAGCCTGAAAAACGACGCTCCACAGACCAGCCCACGCCCTTACGACAGTGGCCGCGATGGCCTGGTGATCGGCGAAGGCGGCGGCATGTTGGTGCTCGAAGAACTGGAACACGCCTTGGCGCGCGGTGCGCACATCCACGCCGAACTGGTCGGCTTCGGCAGCAACGCCGACGGCCAGCACACCACTCGCCCCGAGCAGAAAACCATGCGCCGCGCGATGGAGTTGGCCTTGGAAGACGCCGGGCTTGAGCCTGCCGCCATTGGCTACGTGAACGGCCATGGCACCGCCACCGACCAAGGCGACATCGCCGAGACATTGGCCACCAGTAGCCTGTTCGGCAGCCGCATGCCCATCAGCTCGCAGAAAAGCTTTCTCGGTCACACCTTGGGAGCGTGCGGTGCGCTGGAGTCCTGGTTCAGCATCGAAATGATGAACCGCGACCAGTACGTGCACACCTTCAACCTCGACTCGGTTGACCCGCAATGCGGCGAGCTGGATTACCTGCAAGGGGGGTTTCGCCAGATGCACAACGATTACGTGATGAACAACAACTTTGCGTTTGGCGGCGTCAACACCTCGCTGATCTTCCGCCGCTGGTCCTGAATTTTTTAATCGATTGGAGAAAATGGAATGTCTTCCTTGCTACGCGCAACCCTGATCACCCTCGCTTTGCTGACCACCGCCGGTTGCACCAACAAACCGGTGCTCAACACCCAGCACGCGCTGCCGGCCGACACCCAGGTCAGCGAAGAAAAAATGAAGCAGGTCATCGTTACTGCCCTGCAAAAACGCGAGTGGACCGTGCAACGTTTCGGCCCGCAACTGGTGCAGGCCGAAATCACCGTACGTAACCAGTACTACGCCGCCATCGACATCCGTTACACCCGCAACAGCTACGCCATCACCTACCGCGACAGCCGCGACCTGGGCTACAAGGACGGCAAGATCCATCGCAACTACAACCGCTGGGTGAACAACCTGGACAGCGACATCATGGCGGGTTTGCGCAGCAATGGCGCGAATGAGGCGGGGTCGGCGGCGCAATTGTTTGAGCAGACAGGGACGTCGAAGCAGAACTGATACACCCGCTTTCCTGTGGCGAGGGAGCAAGCTCCCTCGCCACAGGTTATTCGCCCGTCATACCAACGCCTTACGGGTTAGAAGTTCCACAAACGCCTTGGCCATCGGGGTTTGCGCGCCTTTGCGTTGCACCAGCCACACGGCCGTCACCGCCTCCTGATCGAGCAACGTGCGATACACCACGCCATCAATGCGTATGCGCTGATAAGACGCCGGCAACACCGATACACCCAACCCCGCTGCCACCAACCCAATGATGGTCATCGCCTCTCCGGCTTCCTGGGCGAAGTGCGGGCTGAAGCCGGCGTCACGGGCCAAGTTGAGCAGTTGCGCATACAGGCCGCTGCCATAGGTGCGTGGGAAGAATACAAACGGCTCCTGCGCCAGTTGCGCCAGGTGCAAACCGCGCTCGCTGCCTTCCACTAAAGGGTGACCCGCATTCAGTACGGCGACCAGAGGCTCGCGCATCAGCTCGATGACGCCAAGCGAGTCGGGCAACGGCAGCGGCCGCATAAGGCCCACTTGGATCGACTCATCCACCAGCGACTCGGCCACTTCGGTGCTGCTCATCTCTTGCAGATTCAGGTGCACCGCCGGGAACGCCTGGCGAAACGCAAAGATCGCCTGCGGAATGCTGGAATTGAACGGCGCCGACGAGGTGAAGCCGATCTTCAACTCCCCCAGCTCCCCCAGCTGCGCACGCCGAGCCACATCTGCCGCCTTGTCGACCTGCGCCAGCACCAATCGCGCCTCCTGCAGGAACAGCCGACCGGCCTCACTCAGCTCGACCCGACGATTGGTGCGCTCAAATAAGCGCGCGCCCACCTCTTGCTCCAGCGCCTGGATCTGCTGGCTCAACGGCGGCTGCGAGATGCCCAGCACCTGCGCGGCGCGGCCAAAATGCAGTTCTTCGGCGACGGCGATGAAGTACCGCAGGTGACGCAATTCCATGCAAACCTCATTAGGTCGTAAAAGCTATCAAACAGGTCGAACAATATATTGGAAAGAATCATTAGCCAGCTATATTCTTTTTTGCATTGCCAGTCTGGCAGGCTTTCCCTAGCCGAGGTCCCCGTGAAATCTGCTGTCGCTCCATTTGCTCAAGAAGCCCCGCCTACCGCCCTGGATGAGGTGGTGGCCCAGCTCAATGAGCAGTTCATCGAAAAAGGCACGCCGATGTTCATGCGCACCGTGCTGGCGCTGTTCTCCGGAGGTTTCGCCACCTTTGCATTGCTGTATTGCGTACAGCCGATGATGCCGGCGCTGTCCCACGAGTTTTCTATCAACGCGGCGCAGAGTAGCCTGATCCTCTCGGTTGCCACGGCGATGCTTGCCTTGGGATTGCTGATCACCGGGCCGATATCCGACCGCCTGGGGCGCAAGCCCGTGATGGTGTCCGCGTTGTTCTGTGCCGCGCTGGCGACCATCGCCAGTGGCTTGATGCCGACGTGGGAAGGGATTCTGCTGATGCGTGCGTTGGTGGGCCTGTCGTTGAGCGGCCTGGCCGCCGTGGCCATGACCTACCTGAGCGAAGAGATCCACCCGCAACATATCGGCCTGGCCATGGGTCTGTACATCGGCGGCAACGCGATTGGCGGCATGAGTGGGCGTTTGATCATGGGCGTGCTGATCGACTTCGTCAGTTGGCACACCGCCACGCTGATCATCGGCGCCCTGGCATTGATCGCGGCCACGGTGTTCTGGAAGATCCTCCCCACGTCGCGCAACTTCCGCGCCAGCAGCCTCAAGCCACGCAACCTGTTGGATGGCTTTGTCATGCACTTCAAGGACGCGGGCTTGCCGTGGTTGTTCCTCGAAGCGTTCCTGCTGATGGGGGCATTCGTGACGATGTTCAACTACATCGGCTATCGCCTGCTGGCCTCGCCTTACGGGCTGAGCCAGGCCGTGGTCGGCCTGTTGTCGTTGGTGTACCTGTCAGGTATCTACAGCTCGGCGAAAATCGGCTCGCTGGCGGATCGCCTCGGCCGGCGTCGTGTGTTGTGGGGCACCATCGTGCTGATGCTTTCTGGGATGTTACTGACACTGTTCACCCCGCTGTGGCTGGTGGTGCCGGGCATGCTGATCTTCACCTTCGGTTTCTTCGGCGCCCACTCGGTGGCCAGCAGCTGGATCGGCCGCCGCGCGGTCAAGGCCAAGGGGCAGGCGTCATCGCTGTACTTGTTCTGTTACTACGTGGGTTCGAGCGTTGCCGGTACGGCGGGCGGGTTCTTCTGGCACTTTGCCGGGTGGAATGGGATTGGCGGGTTTATTGTGGCGCTGCTGATCGGCGCGTTGCTGGTGGCATTGAAGCTGGCGAAGCTGGCGCCGCAGGGGAATGTAAAGGCCTGACGCGGTCCTGCTTTATGTGGGAGCGGGCTTGCTCGCGAAGGCGGTGCTTCAGTGACGTATTTATCGACTGACACTGCGCATTCGCGAGCAAGCCCGCTCCCACATTTGTTTTGCGTTTACTCGTGATACTGCGCCGACAGCTCATGCACCGCACGCAGGAACGCACCGGCATGTTCCGGGTTCACTTCCGGCGTGATGCCATGGCCGAGGTTGAACACGTGCCCGCTGCCTTTGCCGTAGCTGGCCAGGATGCGGCCGACTTCAGTGCGGATCGCTTCCGGCTTGGCGTACAGCACGGTCGGGTCCATGTTGCCTTGCAGCGCGACGCGGTTGCCCACGCGCTGACGGGCTTCGCCGATGTCGCAGGTCCAGTCCAGGCCCAGTGCATCGGCGCCGGCATCAGCGATGCTTTCCAGCCACAGACCGCCACCCTTGGTGAACATGATCACCGGCACTTTGCGGCCCTCGTGCTCGCGGATCAGGCCGCTGACGATCTTGCGCATGTAGGCCAGGGAGAACTCCTGATACGCCGCCGACGACAGGTTGCCACCCCACGTGTCGAAAATCTGCACTGCTTGGGCACCGGCCATGATCTGGCCGTTGAGGTAACTGGTGACCGATTGCGCCAGCTTTTCCAACAGCAGGTGCATGGCTTGCGGGTTGTCGTAGAGCATGGCCTTGGTCTTGCGAAAGTCTTTCGACGAGCCGCCTTCGACCATATAAGTTGCCAAGGTCCATGGACTGCCGGAGAAGCCGATCAGCGGCACGCGGCCATTGAGCTCGCGACGGATGGTGCTGACCGCATCCATCACATAGCCAAGGTCTTTGTGCGGATCAGGAATCGGCAGGGCTTCGATGTCGGCCAGGGTGCTGACGACCTTCTTGAAACGCGGGCCTTCGCCGGTTTCGAAGTACAGGCCTTGGCCCATGGCGTCGGGGATGGTCAGAATATCGGAGAAGAGGATGGCCGCGTCCAGTTGTGGGTAGCGGTCCAGCGGCTGCATCGTGACTTCGCAGGCGAACTCCGGGTTCATGCACAGGCTCATGAAGTCGCCGGCGTGGGCGCGACTGGCGCGGTATTCCGGCAGGTAGCGACCGGCTTGACGCATCATCCACACGGGCGTGACGTCTACGGGTTGCTTGAGCAGGGCACGAAGGAAACGGTCGTTCTTGAGGGCAGTCATGTCGGCATCCGCAAAAAAAGTGCGGGCATTTTCTCAGAGCGCGACGCAAAAGGCACGGCAAGAGCGGTGCCTTTTGTCTATCGGGTCAATTTGTCGCGGACATAAGAGCGCCGTAACACAAATGTGGGAGGGAGCTTGCTCCCGATTGCGGTGGTTCAGTTACAGATACTGAGACACCGCTATCGGGAGCAAGCCCCCTCCCACATTTTTGATCCCCATTTCAGGCTGGTATTGGGGTCAGACCTGCAGATAGTCCAGGATCCCTTCGGCGGCATTGCGGCCTTCAAAGATCGCTGTCACCACCAAGTCCGAACCGCGAACCATATCGCCACCGGCGAAAATTTTCGGGTTGCTGGTCTGGTGCTTGTATTGGCCTTGTTCCGGGGCTACGACGCGGCCCTGGCTGTCGGTCTGGATCTCGAACTGCTCGAACCACGGCGCCGGGCTTGGGCGGAAACCGAAGGCGATGACCACGGCGTCGGCCGGGATGATCTCTTCGGAGCCCGGGATTGGCTCAGGACTGCGACGGCCACGGGCGTCCGGTTCGCCGAGACGGGTCTCGACCACCTTCACGCCTTCGACGCGATCTTCACCGACGATAGCAATCGGCTGGCGGTTGTAGAGGAATTTCACGCCTTCTTCCTTGGCGTTCTTCACCTCTTTGCGCGAGCCAGGCATGTTCGCTTCGTCACGACGATAGGCACAGGTCACCGACTTGGCGCCCTGGCGGATCGAGGTGCGATTGCAGTCCATTGCGGTGTCACCACCGCCGAGTACCACGACCTTCTTGCCTTTCATGTCGACGAAGTCTTCCGGCGACTTTTCAAAGCCCAGGTTGCGATTGACGTTGGCGATCAGGAAGTCGAGCGCATCGTACACGCCCGGCAGGTCCTCACCGGCAAAGCCGCCCTTCATGTAGGTGTAGGTGCCCATGCCCATGAACACCGCATCGTATTCTTCGAGCAGTTGCTCCATGGTGATGTCTTTACCGATTTCAGTATTGAGACGGAACTCGATACCCATGCCGGTGAACACTTCGCGACGGTGGCTCAGTACGGTTTTTTCCAGCTTGAACTCGGGGATGCCGAAGGTCAGCAGGCCGCCGATTTCCGGGTTCTTGTCGAACACCACCGGGGTCACGCCGCCGCGCACCAGTACGTCGGCACAACCCAGGCCCGCCGGGCCTGCGCCGATAATTGCGACGCGCTTGCCGGTCGGCTTGACCTTGGACATGTCCGGGCGCCAGCCCATGGCGAACGCGGTGTCGGTGATGTACTTCTCAACCGAACCGATGGTCACCGCGCCGAAGCCATCGTTAAGGGTGCAGGCACCCTCGCACAGACGGTCTTGCGGGCACACCCGGCCGCAGACTTCCGGCAGGGTATTGGTCTGGTGCGACAGCTCGGCGGCGGCGAGGATGTTGCCCTCGGCCACCAGCTTGAGCCAGTTGGGAATGAAGTTGTGCACCGGGCACTTCCATTCGCAATACGGATTACCGCACCCCAGGCAGCGGTGGGCCTGATCGGCCGAGTGCTGGGGTTTGAAGGGTTCGTAGATTTCCACGAACTCTTTCTTGCGTTGACGCAACAGTTTCTTCTTCGGATCTTTGCGCCCGACATCGATGAACTGGAAGTCGTTATTCAGACGTTCAGCCATGTTAAAACCTCATCAAACTGTTCAGGCGCATATCACTGCGGGTTGGCACGGATGCTGGAAAGCAACGATTTCAGGTTGGCAGCCTTGGGCTTGACCAGCCAGAAACGACGCAGGTAATCATCGAGATTTTCGGCGAGGTTACGCCCCCATTCGCTGCCGGTCTCCTCGACGTACTCGTCCAGCACGTGCTGCAAGTGGTTCCGGTAGGATTCCATGGCTTCGCCGCTGATCCGCTGGATCTCGACCAACTCGTGGTTGACCTTGTCGACGAAGGTGTTGTCCTGGTCGAGCACGTAGGCGAAACCGCCAGTCATGCCCGAACCGAAGTTGTACCCGGTCTTGCCAAGTACCGCGACAAAGCCCCCGGTCATGTACTCGCAGCAGTGATCGCCAGTGCCTTCGACCACGGTGTGGGCACCGGAGTTACGCACGGCGAAACGCTCACCGGCAGTGCCAGCGGCGAACAGCTTGCCACCGGTAGCGCCGTACAAGCAGGTGTTGCCGATGATGGCACTGTCCTGGGTCTTGTAGATGCTGCCTTTAGGCGGAACGATCACCAGCTTGCCGCCGGTCATGCCCTTGCCCACGTAGTCGTTGGCGTCACCTTCCAGGTACATGTGCAGGCCACCGGCGTTCCACACGCCGAAGCTCTGGCCCGCAGTGCCGTTGAAGCGGAAGGTGATCGGCGCTTTCGCCATACCTTGGTTGCCGTGCTTGCGCGCGATTTCGCCGGAGATGCGTGCGCCGATGGAACGGTCGCAGTTGCAGATATCCAGAGCGAAGTCGCCACCGCTGGCGTCGTTGATCGACGCGCTGGCCATCTCGACCATCTTCTCGGCCAGCAGGCCTTTGTCGAACGGTGGGTTGCGATCCACCTGGCAGAATTGCGGCTTGTCTGCCGGGATGTGATCGCTACCCAACAGCGGCGTCAGGTCCAGGTGCTGTTGCTTGGCAGTCTGGCCTTCGAGGATTTCCAGCAGATCGGTACGCCCGATCAGCTCTTCCAGCGAACGCACGCCCAGCTTCGCCAGCCACTCACGGGTTTCTTCGGCGACGTAGGTGAAGAAATTCACCACCATGTCGACGGTGCCGATGTAGTGGTCCTTGCGCAGCTTCTCGTTCTGAGTCGCGACGCCGGTGGCGCAGTTGTTCAGGTGGCAGATGCGCAGGTATTTGCAGCCCAGGGCGATCATTGGCGCGGTGCCGAAGCCGAAGCTTTCGGCGCCGAGGATCGCAGCCTTGATCACATCGAGACCGGTTTTCAGGCCGCCGTCGGTCTGTACCCGTACTTTGCCGCGCAGGTCGTTGCCACGCAGAGTCTGGTGGGTTTCAGCCAAGCCCAGTTCCCACGGCGCGCCCGCGTATTTGATGGAAGTCAGCGGCGAAGCGCCGGTGCCGCCGTCATAGCCGGAGATGGTGATCAGGTCGGCATAGGCCTTGGCCACACCGGCGGCGATGGTGCCCACGCCAGCTTCCGCGACCAGTTTCACCGAGACCAGGGCCTGCGGGTTGACTTGTTTCAAGTCGAAAATCAGCTGCGACAAATCCTCGATGGAGTAGATGTCGTGGTGCGGCGGCGGCGAAATCAGGGTCACACCCGGCACTGCATAACGCAGCTTGGCGATCAGGCCGTTGACCTTGCCGCCTGGCAGTTGGCCGCCCTCACCGGGCTTGGCGCCCTGGGCGACTTTGATCTGCAGCACTTCAGCGTTAACCAGGTATTCCGGGGTTACACCGAAACGACCCGTCGCCACCTGCTTGATTTTCGAGCTCTTGATGGTGCCGTAGCGCGCCGGGTCTTCACCGCCTTCGCCGGAGTTGGAACGCGCCCCCAGGCGGTTCATGGCTTCGGCCAGGGCTTCGTGGGCCTCGGGCGACAAAGCG
This sequence comes from Pseudomonas sp. 1152_12, assembly GCF_052850675.1. Classification (NCBI taxonomy): domain Bacteria; kingdom Pseudomonadati; phylum Pseudomonadota; class Gammaproteobacteria; order Pseudomonadales; family Pseudomonadaceae; genus Pseudomonas; species Pseudomonas sp. 1152_12. Next base: position 311,476 of record NZ_VXCW01000004.1, read on the forward strand.
CCGAGGGAAATACCCGCGGAGTCGAAGCGCTTGAGGATCGATTCCAGCGGCTCGATTTCGCTGATCGCCAGCGGGGTGTCCAGGGTTCTCACCTTGAACATATCGCGGATCATCGACACCGGGCGGTTATCCACCAGCGCGGTGTATTGCTTGAACTTGGCGTAGTCGCCCTGCTGCACAGCGGCTTGCAGGGTGCTGACCACATCCGGGTTGTAGGCGTGATATTCGCCACCGTGGACGAACTTGAGCAGGCCGCCTTGCTGGATCGGCTTGCGCGCGCTCCAGGCTTCGGCCGCCAGGGCTTTCTGTTCGGCTTCGATATCGACGAAACGCGCACCCTTGATGCGGCTCGGTACACCCCGGAAACTCAGGTCGCAGACCTCTTCGGACAGACCGATGGCTTCGAACAATTGAGCGCCACGGTACGAGGTGACGGTGGAGATGCCCATCTTCGACAGGATCTTCAACAGGCCCTTGGTAATGCCCTTGCGGTAATTCTTGAACACCTCATAGAGGTCGCCCAGCACTTCACCGGTGCGGATCAAGTCGCCCAACACTTCGTACGCAAGGAACGGGTACACCGCCGAGGCGCCGAAACCGATCAGCACCGCAAAGTGATGCGGGTCGCGGGCAGTGGCGGTTTCGACGAGGATGTTGGAGTCGCAGCGCAGGCCTTTTTCGGTCAAGCGGTGGTGCACCGCGCCGGTAGCCAGGGAAGCGTGGATCGGCAGTTTGCCTGGCGCGATGTGGCGGTCGGTCAATACGATCTGGGTACGACCGGCGCGCACAGCTTCTTCGGCCTGATCGGCGACGTTGCGCACAGCGGCTTCAAGGCCGAGGCTCTCGTCGTAGTTCAGGTCGATGATCTGGCGGTCGAAGCCTGGGCGCTCCAGGGTCATCAACGAGCGCCATTTGGCCGGGGAAACCACCGGCGAACTGAGAATGACGCGGGAAGCGTGCTCAGGCGATTCCTGGAAGATGTTGCGCTCGGCACCGAGGCACACTTCCAGCGACATCACGATGGCTTCGCGCAGCGGGTCGATCGGCGGGTTGGTCACCTGGGCGAACTGCTGGCGGAAATAGTCGTACGGCGTGCGCACGCGCTGGGACAGCACGGCCATTGGCGTGTCATCGCCCATGGAGCCGACGGCCTCGTAGCCTTGTTCGCCGAGCGGACGCAGCACCTGGTCGCGCTCCTCGAACGTGACCTGGTACATCTTCATGTACTGCTTGAGCTGGTCGACGTCATAGAAAGCCGAACCGTGGTCGTTGTCTTCCATGGTCGCCTGGATGCGCAGGGCGTTCTTGCGCAGCCATTGCTTGTACGGGTGACGCGACTTCAAGCGGTTGTCGATAGCATCGGTGTCGAGGATCTGCCCGGTTTCAGTGTCCACGGCCAGGATCTGGCCAGGGCCGACACGGCCTTTGGCGATGACATCTTCAGGCTTGTAGTCCCACACGCCGATTTCCGACGCGAGGGTGATGAAACCGTTGGTGGTGGTGACCCAACGCGCCGGGCGCAGACCGTTACGGTCGAGCAGGCACACCGCGTAGCGGCCGTCGGTCATGACCACACCGGCCGGGCCGTCCCATGGCTCCATGTGCATCGAGTTGTACTCGTAGAACGCACGCAGATCCGGGTCCATGGTTTCAACGTTCTGCCACGCTGGCGGAATGATCATGCGCACGCCACGGAACAGGTCGATGCCACCGGTGACCATCAACTCGAGCATGTTGTCCATGCTGGAGGAGTCGGAACCCACGCGATTGACCAGCGGGCCGAGTTCTTCGAGGTCCATCAAGTCGTTGGCGAACTTGGTGCGTCGGGCCACGGCCCAGTTGCGGTTACCCGTGATGGTGTTGATCTCGCCGTTATGGGCGAGAAAGCGGAATGGCTGAGCCAGCGGCCATTTCGGCAAGGTGTTGGTGGAGAAGCGCTGGTGGAACACGCAGATTGCGGTTTGCAGGCGCTCGTCGCTCAGGTCTGGATAGAAGGCGGTCAAATCCGCCGGCATCATCAGGCCTTTATAAATGATGGTCTTGTGCGAAAAGCTGCAGATGTAGTGGTCAGTATCGGCGGCGTTGGACACCGACGAGCGACGACGCGAGGTGAACAGCTTGATCGCCATGTCCTGATCGCTCAGGCCATCGCCAGCAATGAACACTTGTTCGATCTGTGGCAAGCGCTCCAGAGCCAGACGGCCGAGCACGCTGGTGTCGATCGGCACTTTGCGCCAGCCGACCAGTTGCAGGCCGGCAGCAACGATCTCGCGGTTCATGTTCTCGCGAGCGGCTTCGGCTTTGACCGGGTCTTGGTTGAAAAACACCATGCCCACGGCGTATTGCTTGGGCAGGTCGACAGCAAATTGTTCTTTTGCCACAGCACGCAGGAACTGGTCGGGCTTTTGAATCAGCAAGCCGCAACCGTCACCGGTTTTGCCGTCGGCGTTGATCCCACCACGGTGGGTCATGCAGGTCAGGGCCTCGATGGCCGTTTGCAATAGGGTATGACTGGGCTCGCCCTGCATGTGGGCTATCAGGCCGAAACCGCAGTTATCCTTGAATTCATCGGGTTGGTACAGACCTGCTTTCATAGACACTTTCTCACCAGGCTGCCTCTTATATCGAGGCAAATTTCTTTTCAATTCAACCGGTTACCTTCCACGCCGAACGTACGCCGGCTTAGCGGGGGCAAAAGGGAGGTCATTGTACACACCGACACGAACGCTCACAAATTTAGCGGCGAAATGTCGCAAATCTATGTCGCATTTATGAAAGGTTTAAAGCGATATGCTGTGCTAGTCAAAACTTTTTTAATTCTGACCGCTACGACTCAAAAGCTACGTGCGCAGACACCACAAAGCGCGCGGCCTTCAGGGCTGCACGCTGTTGTAGTTTTTTGAGGTGCCGGGAGAGGCGGCCTGGGTAAGGCCGCCGAATCTTCAGCGAGTTGTTGCGAGTTCTTGTTGAACGCTGGCAACAGTGCGTGGCCAAGGTTTACCAGCCTGAACCTTCGCTGGCAAGGCCTTGATAGCGGATTCAGCTGCTGCACGGCTGGAGAAGTTGCCGTAAGTGATCACGTAGAGAGGCTTGCCGTTGAGCATTTTCTTGAAATAACGGTACTCGCCGCCCTGCTCTTTCACGAACGCCTGAGCGTTGGCTTCGGAGCTGGTGCCGAGGATCTGCACCACGAAGTTGCCGGTCGGCTGGCTGGTGTACCAACTGCTGCCGGCGGCACCTGCCTTGGCGACAGTGGCGGCGGTTTTTTCAGCTGGCTTGGCAGCCGGTGCCGGTTTGGCGGCTGGAGCAGGTGCGACCGGTTTGGCAACTGCGGCAGGCTTGGCAGTGGCGACAGTCGGGGCCGGGGTAGGCTTGGCGACCGGAGCAGCTGGCTGACCGGCCGGCACGCCCGCAGGTGGCGCGGTAGTGGTCACGGTCGGTGGCGTAGCACTGGAGCCTTCCACCGGCACACCGTCGTCGCCTTCGGAGATGCCACCGGCTTCTTCGGCGAGCGGGCCGCGCATCACTGGCTGACCTACCATCGGCAGGTTGGTGGGTTGGCCGGAGTTGGCGAATTCGACATTTGGCGTGGGTTTGCCCAGTGGCAACTGCGCCTGTTCGGTTGGCGCGCCGGCGGTGGCGGGTGCCTTGCTGCGGCCTGGGATCAACCAGGCGGCGGCAACAGCGACCACGACAACGGCGGAAATAGCCAATACGTGCTTCTTAGGCATAGTAAACCCCATCTTTGGACGCTTAACCGCAGAGCGGCTTGCAATCATGGCTTCGATCAAGGCATCCCGGGCAACCTGGTTGATGGTGCCAGGCCAGCCGTCGGAGCTTTCGTGAATATCAGAGATCTGCGCAGCGGAGAAAAGTTCGATACCGGCCCCGGCACCTTCGAGGCGTTGAGCCAGGTATTCGCGGGTCTCTTCCTCTTCGTAAGGCTGCAATTCGATGACGTGGAACAGCTCCTGGTCGCCACTGATCTGCTCCAGATCAGCGATCAACGAAGACTCGCCAAACAGAAACACGTGCGGGCGACCTTCGGGCGTACCCGCTGCCAGCGCCAGCAACGCTTCCAGGGCGGACTCGTCGAGCTGCTCGGCATCGTCCACCAACAGGTAGACTTCCTGGCCGGTCAGGCCCAGTTGCACCACTTGCTTGAGAATCGCGTTCGGCTCGGCCGTGGCCACGTTCAGTGCTTGGGCCACTTGGCGCAACACGCCCGCCGCATCACCGGCGCCACGCGCCGACACCACCACGCTCTGTACCGATTGCTTGTTGGTGCTGGCAACCAGCGCCTGGCGCAGCAAGGTCTTGCCGCTGCCCAACGGGCCAGTGACTACCAGCAGCAGTTGGCTGTAGCGCGCCAGGTGGTGCAGTTGGCCAAGCACCGGCTTGCGCTGGGCAGGGAAAAATTTGAAGCCAGGCACCCGTGGAGCAAAAGGGTCATGGCTTAACTGGTAATGGCCGAGGAACGCCTCGTCGGCATGCAAACTAGTCATCGGGATCTTATTAACCTTTAAGCTGGGCCAGGGCGCGGTAATCCGCTCCCAGCGTGGCCTGTAAAATCTCTTTCGGATAATCGTCGGTCACTACCGCTTCGCCCATGCGGCGCAGCAGCACCAGTCGCAGGCGACCGTCGATCACTTTCTTGTCTATTGCCATATGTTCGAGGAAATCCGCCTCGGTCATCTCCAACGGCGGTACGACCGGCAAGCCAGCGCGCTGGAACAGGCGGATACCCCGATCCCGCTCCTGGGCACTGATCCAGCCCAGACGTTGCGACATGTCCAATGCCATCACTGTGCCGGCCGCTACCGCTTCCCCATGCAACCACACACCATAGCCCATGTGGGTTTCGATCGCATGGCCGAAGGTGTGACCAAGGTTCAGGGTGGCGCGTACACCGGACTCCCGCTCGTCGGCATTCACCACCAGCGCCTTGGCGGCGCAGGAGCGGGAAATCGCTTCGGTGAGTGCAACTTGGTCGAGGGCGCGCAGGGCGCTCATATGTTCTTCGAGCCAGGTCAGAAACGGCTCGTCGCAGATCAAGCCGTACTTGATGACTTCCGCCAAACCCGCCGACAGCTCGCGCGGTGGCAGCGTATTGAGGGTCGCAGTGTCGATCAGCACGGCTTGAGGCTGATAAAACGCACCCACCATGTTCTTGCCCAGCGGGTGGTTTATACCGGTCTTGCCGCCCACCGACGAATCGACCTGGGACAACAAGGTGGTTGGCACCTGAATAAAGTCCACGCCACGCTGGTAGCAGGCCGCCGCAAAACCAGCCATGTCGCCGATCACACCGCCGCCAAGGGCAACCACGGTGGTACGCCGGTCATGGCGCGCAGTCAGCAGGCCATCAAAGATCAGTTGCAGGGTTTCCCAGTTCTTGTGGGCCTCGCCGTCAGGCAAGATCACCGAAATCACCGAGTACGCCGCAAGACTGCGGCTCAGACGCTCAAGATACAGCGGCGCGACCGTTTCGTTGGAGATGATCGCCACTTGCCGCCCGGCAATATGCGGAGCAAGCAACTCGGGCAGGTCCAACAAACCTTCGCCAATATGGATTGGGTAGCTGCGCTCGCCTAGATCGACCTTAAGTGTCTGCATGTGTCCCCGCGTGAAGATAAATTTACAATCGGCAACGCTCGGATCTGACGTCGCCTGATGGCTCTACGCCACACCCCGAAGGCGTGTAGCGCGCCGTCGAGAATAGCGCATTTCGGGCTTGGCTTTAACGGGGCGGCAACCGCTGCAAGCGCTCGAGGATGTCAAGAACGACCATTCGTGGCGGCCGCTCATCGGTTTCCACCACCAGGTCGGCGATCTCCCGATAGAGCGGATCGCGCAATGTCAGCAGATCCCTCAGGGTCTTGGCCGGGTCGGCGGTGCGTAACAATGGGCGATTGCGATCCCGCGCAGTACGGCCCACTTGCTGCTCGACCGACGCATGCAGGTACACAACGCGACCACCGGCATACAGCGCCCGGCGGTTTTCATCGCGCATAACTGCGCCGCCGCCGGTGGCCAATACCACGCCATCGCAGCCACACAGCTCGGCAATCATCGCCTGCTCGCGGTCGCGAAAGCCCAGCTCGCCTTCCTTATCGAAGATCCATGGGATATTGGCACCCGTGCGCAATTCAATTTCCTTGTCGGAATCTTTGAACGGCAGGCGCAGCTCTTTGGCCAGCAAACGGCCGATGGTGCTTTTTCCAGCCCCCATCGGTCCTACAAGAATCAAATTTCGCACAGAATCAACGACTCACAGCAATCGCCTGGTTATTCATAATACGCGGAGTCAGGAATACCAGCAGCTCGGATTTTCTTTGCGCCAACACATCGCGCCGGAAAAGGCGGCCAAGATACGGCACATCGCCCAAAAATGGCACTTTATCTACCACTTTGCTTTGGGTATTGGAGAAAACTCCGCCGATGACGATGGTCTCGCCATCCTTGACCAGCACCTTAGCGTTGACCTCGTTTTTCTTGATCGGCGGCACGTCGTTGAGCTTGTTGAGATAGTCGGGCTCATCCTTGGTGACCTTGACCTCCATGATGACCCAGCCGTCAGGGGTGATCTGCGGGGTTACCTCCAGGGACAGCGAGGCTTCCTTGAAGGACACCGAAGTGGCACCACGCGAGGTGGATTCCTGGTAAGGGATCTCGGTGCCCTTGAGGATACGCGCGGTCTCCTTGTCGGAAGTGACCACCTTGGGCTGCGAGACGATTTCGCCGTTGCCGGTTTTTTCCATGGCGTTCAATTCCAGGTCCAACAGCAGGTTGTCGGTGATATAGGCAATGCCCAGGCCCGAAGTCCCCGTGAGTGCACCCAAGTCGACAAAGGGTGAACTGGGAGGGTTTGCCGATGGCTCACCCCCCTCGGCCAACGGTTTGCTGATGCCGCCTGCGGCCCAGTTGCCACGATTAAGGCGCCCACCCCAGCGCACACCCAAGCTTTTGTCGTAGTCGACATTGGCTTCGACGATCCGCGCCTCGATCATCACCTGGCGCACTGGAATATCCAGTTGCGCCACGATCCGTCGAAGCTCTTCAAGCCGCTCGCCGGTCTGGTAGGCGATGATGTTATTGGTGCGGTCATCCACCGCGACCGAACCACGCTCATCGGTGATGCCATCAATGCCCGTCACCGACTGAAACAACTTGGCCAAATCAGCCGCCTTGGCGTAATTGACCTGCAACAGCTCCCTGCGCAAAGGCGCCAACTCGGCCAACTGTTTGCGTGACTCCAGCACCAGCAGCTCACGGGCGGCCAACTCTTCGGCCGGTGCCACCAGCAAAACGCCTGCTTTCACGCGCTTGTCCAACCCTTTGGCTTGCAACACCAGGTCCAGCGCCTGATCCCAGGGCACATCCTTGAGTCGCAAGGTGATCGAGCCTTGCACCTCGTCGCTGGTCACCAGATTAAGCCCGGCGACATCCGCAATTTGCTGCAATACCGCGCGCAAATCGATGTTCTGGAAGTTGAGGTTCAGTTTGTCACCGTTATAGGCGCTTAGCGCCGCGCTGCCAGGTGGCGGCAGTTGGATCAGATCCACACGGTTGGGCACAGCAGACGCCATCGGTGCCGTGAACGCTATCCATAGCGCCACACCGAAGGACGAGAAAGTCCTTTTCATTGTTTGATTCCGTTATGAGTTGACGTTTAACACGAGGGTTCGCGAACGCTCCAGCCATGCGCCCTGTTCATCCGGGAACAGTTCGGCCAGTTCGATGTGGTTGCCATGAATGGCCGTTATCCGGCCGTAGTCAGGCCCCAGATAGTCGCCGACTGCAAGGCGATGCACCGTCGACGCCGCACGCAGTAAGACAAAGGTCTGCAAGCCACGGGATATGGTGCCGACCATTTCGACCTGATCGACGGCCAAGCCTTCCAGCGCTCCGCGCGCGCGGGTGAGGTCCGGCGCACGCGCCGGCCGACCCGGCGCGTGCGCAACCTGCTGGGTGGACGGCTGGAAGGGGTCACGCAGGGAGGCTGCACCGTAGACAAATCGAGCCCCCTGCTCGACCGCCAGCGCCGACTTGCCACGCGGCGCGGTGCTCCGATAAGTCTTGGCCAGCAGGTCAAGACGCAACAACGCCCCATCAGACCTGAGCACAACATCATGCACTGTGACGACGCGCGGCAAGCCGCCCAAGGCGCTTACGAACATCGCCAGGTCGTGGTAGGCGCCTAAAACACGGACCTGCACGGGCTGCTCGATGTAAAGAGGCTGAGGTTGCTCGTCCAACACCGTGACACGCTCGACCGCCAAGCCGTTGGCAACCGCCAGCCGGGCTATGTCTTCCAACCAACCGGGCATATCGGAGTCACCGGGCAATTGCCGTAAAAACCCGGAGACCTTATCTTGCATGGCCTGGGCCTGACGGGTACGCCCCTCAAGGCTGGCTGCCAAACCGGTTTTTTGCGCAAGCGCCTGCTGCAGGACTACTTCCTGCGCCTCCAACGCGTACTGCTGCTCACGGGCCGGAGCCAGCAGCAGACTATCGCCCACCACCAGCACCAGACCTGCCAGCGCGCAGCCCAACAGAGCCTTACCCGGCAAAGGCCATTTAGCAGCGTTGTGAGAAAGCGTGGAGAAGTCGAGCCTGGGCAGGCTCAAGGCTGAGCCTCGGCGGATTCCCTTTGGCGCACCATCAATTGAAATTCATTGCTGCCGCGCCCGCGGTCTGCACGCACATGCTGCAATCGCGGGGCATGGGCACCTTCAGACGCCTGCAGTCGGCGCATCAGTTGTGCAATATCCTGGTTCGACTCCGCGCTGCCGCTGAGACTCACCGTATCGCCCTTGGCAACCACCTCATGCAGGTGCACACCATCCGGTACCGCACGGGCCAACTGGTCCAAGAGCTGCATGCTGGCTGAGCGGGCTTCGTGCAGGTCCTGCACAACCTTCATGCGTTGCACCAATTGCTGGCTTTGCTCCTCAAGGTCATCGATGGTCTTGAGGCGCGAATCCTGTGCGGCGACTTCCTTGCTCAAATGGTTATTTCGCGCTGCTTGCCGGCCAATCGCCTGGTCGATCACCTGATCCGCCAGCCACACTGCCGCGAGCGCCACACAGGCGAACGCGAGCAAAAATGCCAGGAAGTATTTGCGCCGCCGCTCTGCCAGCGTCTGACGCCATGGCAAAAGATTGATTCGTGTCATCCAGCGAAACTCCTTAGGGCCAACCCGCAAGCAATTCCCATCCCGTGGGCATCCACGGCCCATTGTGCGCGATCCACTCGATGGCCCGGCGTGAAGCTGCCGAAATCCTGACTGCAAGCGCGCTCCAATGCAAATTCTTCGACATCGACTACGCGCGCGACCAACCCGGCCAAGGCCAAAACCGCTTCGCGGGCCTCTACCTGTTGTTTCAGACAAGCGGCCAGTAATACCTCGACCCGCGCTGGGTCCTGGGGTGATGGGCCGCGCACTTGAAAATCGATGGCGACGTCATCCAATGGGTAAGGAATGTACTGATCGGCTTCCATCTGGATCTTCCAGGCCATCTGCTCATCACTGAGCCCCGCTTGCATTTCTAGCACCCGGGTGATCACGGAAGGACCCGCCACAGCCACAGCTGCCTGCCGGGCCGAGGTATGCAGACCCGATAACGCCTGCTGCAGCACCTGCCCTATGGCTTCAAGGTGCAATAGCGTGCCATCGACTACCGCATGGGAGGGCAACTGCCGCGTGACGTAACCCTGAACGCTGTAACCGTTGGCGGAACGGCCCAACTCAATCAGTTTGATGCCAGTGTCATTGATATCGACGCCCAGGACGGTGTCGACTTTTCGCCTGAAAAATCCCTTTCTCATAAAACTCCCCAAAACTTTCCCTGTCATATCGGCGTTCATACCGCCTGATTACCCTCGGGCACCGTGCATTCGGTCGACTTGTTTGAGTGGTGCGAATGACGCCCCAGGCCGAAAATGCTTTAATGCCCAGCGTTTTTTCCCGCTTTTTTCTGCTGCTCGGGTCGATCCATCGTTTGTTATGCATGCCCCGACGCGTAACTCATTCTTTTCTCTGGAAATCCAAAAGCCTTGATTCGTCTGCTGAAGTTTTTCGGGTACTCCATTGTCGCGATCGTCTGCGGGCTGCTGCTCGTACTCAGCGGGGCCTACCTCTACCTTAGTCCGGGTTTGCCCTCCGTAGAGGCACTCAGAAGTATCCAGTTGCAGATTCCTTTGCGGGTCTACAGCAGCGATGAAAAACTGATCGCGGAGTTCGGCGAAATGCGCCGCACCCCGATCCGTTTCGCCGATATTCCGCCCAATTTCATCAATGCCCTGCTGTCGGCTGAAGACGATAATTTCGCCAACCACTACGGTGTCGACCCCGGCAGCCTGGTGCGTGCGGCGACGCAATTGGTAAAAAGCGGACACATTCAATCCGGTGGCAGCACCATCACCATGCAAGTGGCGAAGAACTTCTTCCTCACCAGCGAGCGCAGTTTTTCGCGTAAAGCCACGGAAATCCTGTTGGCATTGCAGATTGAACGTCAGTTGACCAAGGACGAGATCCTTGAGCTGTACGTGAACAAGATCTACCTGGGCAACCGCGCCTACGGGATCGAGGCAGCGTCCCAGGTCTACTATGGCAAGTCGATTCGTGATGCCAGCCTGGCACAAATGGCAATGATTGCTGGCCTGCCAAAGGCCCCTTCGCGCTTTAACCCGCTGGCCAATCCGGCGCGCAGCAAAGAGCGTCGTGACTGGATCCTGGGGCGCATGTACAAGCTGGGCAAGATCGACCAGGCCGCTTATGAAAGTGCCGTTGCCGAGCCGTTGAATGCCAGCTACCACGTACCGACGCCGGAAGTGAACGCACCGTACATCGCTGAAATGGTACGCGCCGAGATGGTCGGCCGTTATGGCAGCGAGGCCTACACAGAAGGCTTCCGCGTGACCACAACCATTCCTAGCAACCTGCAGGAAATCGCCAACAACTCAGTACGCGACGGCTTGGTCACCTACGACCAGCGCCATGGCTACCGCGGCCCTGAATCGCGCCTGCCGGGCAAGACCCTGAGCGCCTGGACCACCGAATTGGGCAAACAGCGCCCGATCAGCGGCCTGGAGCCGGCCATCGTCACCCAAGTGAAGAAAGATGGCGTGCAGGTGCTGACCCGCACCGGCGAAGGCCATGTTTCGTGGGACAGCATGAAGTGGGCGCGCCCGTTCCTGAACACCAACAGCATGGGACCGGTGCCCAAGCAGCCATCTGACGTAGCGCAAGTGGGTGATTTGATCCGCGTGCAACGCCAGAAAGACGACAGCTTGAAATTCAGCCAAGTGCCTATAGCTCAAGGCGCCCTAGTATCACTTGACCCGCAGAACGGTGCGATCCGCGCCCTGGTCGGCGGTTTTTCCTTCGAGCAAAGTAACTACAACCGCGCCACCCAGGCCAAGCGCCAACCGGGTTCGAGCTTCAAGCCGTTCGTCTACAGTGCCGCGCTGGATAACGGCTACACCGCCGCCAGCCTGGTCAACGACGCACCGATCGTGTTTGTCGACGAGTACCTGGACAAGGTCTGGCGCCCGAAGAACGACAACAACACCTTCCTCGGCCCGATCCGTGTCCGCGAGGCGCTGTACAAGTCACGTAACCTGGTATCGATCCGCTTGCTGCAGGCAATGGGCGTCGGCAAGACCATCGACTATATGACACGCTTTGGCTTCAACAAGTCGGACCTGCCGCCGAACCTGTCTCTGGCACTGGGCACCGCGACCCTCACGCCGATGGAAATCGCCACCGGCTGGAGCACCTTTGCCAACGGCGGCTACAAGATCACGCCGTACCTGATCGACAAGATCGAAAGCCGCAATGGCGACACCCTGTTCACCGCCAACCCGCCACGCGTGCCGGGCGACGTGGTCAACGGCGTGGCGGCGCCGGATGGCATCGCGGCACCGAGCAACGGCGGTATCACCATTGAGCCGACTCCAGGCGCAGCGCCTGCCACAAACGCCACCGCACCTGCAGAACCACAAGCGCCTGCGGTAGCTCAACGCATTGTGGATGGCCGTACCACGTATATCCTCAACAGCATTCTGGAAGACGTCATCAAGAAGGGCACCGGCCGTCGCGCCCTGGCCTTGGGCCGCGCAGATATCGCCGGCAAGACCGGTACGACCAACGAGTCCAAGGACGCCTGGTTCTCCGGCTACAACGCTGACTACGTGACCACCGTGTGGACCGGCTACGACCAACCGGAAAGCCTCGGCCGCCGCGAGTTTGGCGGCACCGTGGCACTGCCGATCTGGATGAGCTACATGGGCGCAGCCCTGAAGGACAAGCCGCTGCACACCCAGCCTGAGCCGGAAGGCATTCTCAGCCTGCGGATCGACCCGATCAGTGGGCGTGCGGCTTCGCCAAGCACGCCGAACGCTTACTTCGAGCTGTTCAAGAGCGAAGACACGCCGCCGTCGGTCAACGAACTGGGTAACGGCACTGCGCCGGGCAGCCCACTGCCAGCGGATGAAGCGGCGCCGATCGATTTGTTCTAACCCGATCTGTGACTGAAGACAATCGCCACAAAAAAGCCCCGACTCGCAAGAGCCGGGGCTTTTTGTTGGTGCGCTACAACGGCTTAGCCGTTGAACACATCATCCACGCTTTTCAGCGGGTAGTGCTTCGGATACGGCAGGGTAGCCACACCGGTCTCGATCGCGGCTTTGGCCACGGCATCGGAGATCAGGGTGATCAGGCGCTTATCCATTGGTTTCGGAATGATGTACTCACGACCGAACTCCAATTTGATACCACCGTAGGCGTCGCAGACTTCCTGAGGCACCGGCAGCTTGGCCAGTTCGCGCAGGGCGTTGGCGGCAGCCACTTTCATCTCTTCGTTGATGCGCTTGGCGCGAACGTCCAAGGCGCCACGGAAGATGAACGGGAAGCCCAGTACGTTGTTGACCTGGTTCGGGTAGTCCGAACGGCCGGTGGCCATGATCACGTCGTCACGGGTGGCGTGCGCCAGTTCCGGGGTGATTTCCGGGTCAGGGTTGGAGCAGGCGAACACGATCGGGTTGGCCGCCATGGACTTCAGGCCTTCGGCGCTGAGCAGGTTCGGGCCGGACAGGCCAACGAACACGTCTGCACCGTTCAAGGCGTCAGCCAGGGTGCGCTTCTCGGTCGCGTGGGCAAACATCGCCTTGTACTGGTTCAGGTCGGTACGCTCGGACTGAACAACGCCCTTGCTGTCGACCATGAAGATGTTTTCCAGCTTGGCGCCCATGCTCACCAGCAACTTCATGCAGGAGATGGCCGCAGCACCAGCGCCCAGGCAGACGATCTGAGCGTCAGCCAGGGTTTTACCGGCGATTTCCAGGGCGTTGATCATGCCGGCCGCCGTCACGATTGCGGTGCCGTGCTGATCATCGTGGAATACCGGGATTTTGCACTGTTCAATCAGGGCCTTTTCGATCTCGAAGCACTCAGGAGACTTGATGTCTTCCAGGTTGATGCCACCGAACGTGATGGAAATGCGCCTTACGGTGTCGATGAAGGCCTGCGGGCTTTCGGATTCGACTTCGATGTCGAAAACGTCGATGCCGGCAAAGCGCTTGAACAGCACGCCTTTACCTTCCATGACTGGCTTGGAAGCCAATGGGCCGAGGTTGCCCAGGCCGAGAATCGCGGTGCCATCGGAAATCACTGCAACCAGGTTGCCTTTGCCGGTGTACTTGTACGCCAGTTCAGGGTCGCGGAAGATTTCACGTACGGGCTCGGCAACGCCAGGGCTGTAGGCCAGCGACAGGTCGCGGGCGGAGGCAGTGGCTTTGGTGAGCTCTACACTCAGCTTTCCTGGACGAGGATGGGCGTGATATTCGAGAGCGGCAGTTTTCAAATCAGACATATCGGCATTCCGCTTTTACTGTTGGTCGACGGACCGCCGAGGATACGCGTGTCGCAAAGTCCCCACAAGACTGGGCAGTCACGGGTGTCAAGGGCCCTGCGCTACGACTTTTGGCCAAGAGTCACGGGATACAAGGGCTCAACTGTTCACAATCAACTTAAAAAATGTCTACAATTTTTTGTTAAATATCGGGTTTAGCGACGTATCGCTAAAGCACAAGCACAAAAAAGGCGTCCACAAGGGACGCCTTTTTCAACAGCCGGCAAAAGCCAAAAAGGCTCTTGAGGCTTACTCTGCTGGAGTAGCAGCCTTCTTGCCGAAAGCACCAAAGCGATCTGCGAAGCGCTGTACACGACCGCCGGTGTCCAGAGTTTTCTGCTTACCGGTGTAGAACGGGTGGCACTCGTTGCATACGTCAGTACCCAGTGGCTTGCACAGGTTCGAACGCGTTTCGAACTTGTTGCCGCAGCTGCAGGTTACTTCGATGGTTTCGTACGCTGGATGGATATCGGCTTTCATGGTGACTTCCTCGGGCTAGCGTGCCGCCACTCGACACTATTGTCGAATACCGCACGTAATTAGGCCGCGGATTCTACCAGACCTTTTTAAACGCGCAAGCTCCGCCTCCCGCCGTTTCCCCACATAAAAGCCCCTTTCATCAGAAAACTATCGGCTACCCCAAGCCTTCCCCTGTCTGCTAGGCTCCCGCCCTTGCGCCACTGCCTGCCCTTATAGATGAGACCCCTCGCGTGCCCGACGCCATTTTGCGCCTAGCCCTGCCCTCACCCCTGCGCCGCCTGTTCGACTACCGAGCTCCGGCCGGCGTGCTGCGGGCGCAGTTGCAGCCAGGTATGCGGGTGCGGGTGCCGTTCGGGCGCCGAGAAATGATCGGCGTCCTGGTAGAAGTTGCCGATCACAGCGAAGTGCCCGCTGAGAAACTCAAGCCCGCCATAGCGATCCTCGACACGACCGCGCCGCTACCGCCAGCCTTGTTCAAGCTGTGCCTGTGGACCGCGCAGTATTACCAGCATAGCCTCGGCGACACCTTGAGCTGGGCGCTGCCGGTGCTGTTGCGTCAGGGCGAATTGGCCGAAGCCCGCCAGGAACGCTTCTGGTCGATAGTGCCCGGCGCGCGCCTCGACGACCCGCGCATTGCCCGCGCGCCGCGCCAGCGTGAAGCCCTGGCGACCTTGGCGCAGCATCCACACGGCGTGGCTCATCAGCTACTAAGCAAGCTGATGCTGAGCAAAGACAGCCTGGACCTGCTGCTGGCCAAAGGTTTGGTGCAGGTGCAAATCCGCAAGCACGCCCCGGACCCGCGCCACGAACACTGGCTGGCCCAGCCCGAACTGCCGCTGAACCCCGAACAACGTGCCGCTTATGAAGCAATCCGCGCAGGCGCAGACAGCTTCCACGCGTTCCTGCTGGCGGGTGTGACTGGCAGCGGCAAGACCGAAGTCTATTTACAGCTCATCCGCGAAACCCTGCAAGCCGGCAAGCAGGCGCTGGTACTGATCCCCGAGATCAACCTGGGCCCGCAAACCCTGGCGCGCTTCGAACAACGCTTCAATGCGCGCATCGCCCTGGTGCATTCGGCGGTCAACGACCGTGAGCGCCTGGAGTCCTGGCTGGCGGCGCGGGACGGCGAGGCCGACATTATTATCGGCACCCGCTCGGCCCTGTTCACGCCGATGAAAAACCCTGGGCTGATCATCATCGACGAGGAGCACGACGGCTCCTATAAACAGCAGGAAGGCCTGCGCTACCACGCCCGCGACTTGGCGCTGGTACGCGCACGCCAGGAAGACATCCCGATTGTGCTGGGCTCGGCCACGCCGTCCCTGGAAAGCCTGCACAATGCCTACACCGGCCGTTACGGGCTCCTGCGCCTGAACGAGCGTGCAGGCGGCGCCAAGCAACCGCGTTTCCTGCGTCTGGATGTAAAAAGCCGTCCGCTGGACAGCGGCATTTCCGGGCCGATGCAACAAGCCATCGGCCAGACCCTCGCCGCGGGCCAGCAAGTGCTGGTGTTTCTCAACCGCCGAGGCTTTGCGCCGACGCTGCTGTGCCATGACTGCGGCTGGATGTCGGAGTGCGAACGCTGCGATGCGCGCATGACGGTGCACCAGCGCCATGGCGAGTTGCGCTGCCACCACTGCGGGCATGTGGAGCGGGTGCCACGCCACTGCCCGCAATGCGGCAAAGTCGATTTGCGCCCGGTGGGTGCGGGCACCGAGCGCGCCGAAGAGCGCCTGGGCATTCTGTTCCCGGATTACCCGGTGCTGCGCGTTGACCGCGACAGCACCTCGCGCAAAGACGCGATGAACCAACTGTTCGCGACCATTCAGAAAGGCCAGCCGTGCATTCTGATCGGCACGCAGATGCTTGCCAAAGGGCACCACTTTCCACGGGTGACGCTGGTGTCGATCCTGGATGCCGACGGCGGCCTGTTTTCCGGTGACTTTCGCGCCAGCGAGCGCATGGCGCAGTTGATTGTGCAGGTGGCAGGCCGCGCGGGGCGCGCTGAAGAGCCGGGCCGAGTGATTATCCAGACGCACCTGGCCGACCATCCGCTGCTGATCCAGCTGACAGAACAGGGCTACTTTGCCTTCGCTGAACAGGCGCTGAGCGAACGCCGCGCCGCTGGCCTGCCGCCCTTTTCCCATTTGGCGTTGCTGCGCGCCGAAGCCCACAAACCGGGGCAGGCAGAAAGTTTTCTGGATGAGGCGTGCAGCGCCGCCGAACGTTTGCTCGGCGAACTGGGTCTGACCGGCATCGAATTGCTCGGCCCGGTGCCGGCGCCCATGGAACGCCGTGCGGGGCGTTATCGCGCTCAGTTACTCTTGCAGGCAATCTCCCGCGCACCGCTGCATCGGCTATTAAGTAGCTGGTTGCTTGCCTTGGAGCAAATGCCCAGCGGCCGCCAAGTGCGATGGTCTCTGGATGTGGACCCGGTAGATTTGTATTGATAGCTGGCAAGCCAGCGCCCACATTTTGAAATGTGAACGCCCTTAAATGTGGGAGCGAGCTTGCCCGCGATGAGGCCCGCAGGTCTGCCATCTGGTCTGAACGGTTGGCAAGCCCGCCCTCGCCACGGATAATGCCGAGTTTTTCCACCTGCGCATCGCGCGCCGCCGCTTGCGGTCGAAAGAGAACACCATGAAAGACACCATTCGCCAGCTGATCCAACAAGCCCTCACCCAACTCGTCAACGAAGGTGTGTTGCCTGAAGGCCTGACGCCGGTGATCCAGGTGGAAAACACCCGCGACAAGACCCACGGCGACTTCGCCAGCAACATCGCGATGATGCTGGCCAAGCCTGCGGGCCTGAAGCCGCGCGACCTGGCGGAAAAAATCATCGCAGCGCTGCCGGCTGACGAGAGTGTCACCAAGGCTGAAATCGCCGGCCCAGGTTTTATCAACTTCTTCCAGAACACCCAGGCACTGGCTTCGCGCCTGGACGCCGCCCTGGCCGACGCCAAAATCGGTGTGCACAAGGCCGGCCCGCTGGAGCGCGTGGCGATTGACCTGTCGGCGCCTAACCTGGCCAAAGAGATGCACGTCGGCCACTTGCGTTCGACCATCATTGGCGACGGCGTGGCCCGGGTGCTGGAGTTCTTGGGTGACACCGTAATCCGTCAGAACCACGTGGGCGACTGGGGCACCCAGTTCGGCATGCTGATGGCCTACCTGCAGGAAAACCCAATCACCAGCAACGAGCTGGCGGACTTGGAAAACTTCTACCGCGCGGCCAAAAAGCGGTTTGACGAATCCGAAGAATTCGCCGATCGCGCCCGTGGCCTGGTGGTCAAACTGCAAGCCGGTGACAAGGAATGCCTGGCGCTGTGGGGCCGCTTCCGCGAGATCTCGTTGTCGCACTGCCAGGAAATCTACGAGTTGCTCAACGTGAAGCTGACCATGGCCGACGTGATGGGCGAAAGTGCCTACAACGACGACCTGATCAACGTGGTCAACGACCTCAAGGCCAAGGGCCTGCTGGTGGAGAGCAACGGCGCGCAGTGCGTGTTCCTCGAAGAATTCAAGACCGCCGACGGCGAGCCGCTGCCGGTGATCATCGTCAAGGCCGATGGCGGCTACCTCTACGCCACCACCGACCTGGCGGCCGTGCGTTACCGCAGCGGCGTGCTGAAAGCCGACCGCGCGCTGTATTTCGTCGACCAGCGCCAAGCCCTGCACTTCCAGCAGGTGTTTGAAGTGGCACGCCGTGCAGGTTTCGTCACCCACCCGATGCACATGGAACACATGGGCTTCGGTACCATGAACGGCGCCGACGGCCGCCCGTTCAAGACCCGCGACGGCGGCACCGTCAAGCTGATCGACCTGCTGAACGAAGCCCAGGAGCGTGCCTACAACCTGGTGAAGGAAAAGAACCCGGAGCTGGCCGAAGCCGAGCTGCGCAACATCGCCCGCGTGGTGGGCATTGGCGCGGTGAAATACGCCGACCTGTCCAAGCACCGCACCAGCGACTACAGCTTCAACTTCGAACTGATGCTCAACTTCGAAGGCAACACCGCGCCGTACCTGCTGTACGCCTACACCCGCGTGGCCGGTGTGTTCCGCAAGCTGGGCAAGGACTTCAGCGAAGTTGAAGGCCAGATCGTGCTCGATGCTCCTCACGAACAGGAACTGGCGGCCAAACTGGCACAATTCGGCGAAGTGCTGAACAGCGTCGGTGAGAAAGGCACCCCGCATATCCTCTGCACCTATTTGTATGAAGTCGCCGGTCTGTTCTCCAGCTTCTACGAGAACTGCCCGATCCTCACCGCCGACGACGAAGCCCAGAAGCAAAGTCGCCTGCGCCTCGCCGCACTGGCTGGACGGACCCTCAAGCAAGGCCTGGAATTGTTAGGCCTGGAAACCCTGGAGCGTATGTAAGTTGGCTGCCAAGAAAAAACCTGCACCCAAGCGCGGCGCCAGCCGCTATCAAGCCCCGGCGAAGAAGCCGATTCCGGGCTGGTTGTGGATGGCCATCGGCCTGGCGGTCGGTGCGTTTGTCGTGATTCTGATGAAGCTGGAACCGGGCAAGGGCGATGACGTCAAGCGCGTCAAGCAAGAGCAGCAGAAAGCCACGAAAATGGCCGAAGCCAACAAGACGGCGCCGAGCCCGACCGCGCCGGTGAAGCCGAAGTACGACTTCTATACGCTGCTGCCCGAATCGGAAGTGATCGTGCCGCCCGACGCCGTGCCGGAGAAAACCCTGCCGACACCGCAAGTACCGACCACACCGGTGACGCCTGCGGAAGCGGCGAAAATCGACACCGCACGCGCTCAAGCGGCGCTGGCCGGGATCACCCCACCGCCGCCACCGCCGGTTGCACAGACCAAAGCGGCACCGGTAACCAAGTTCTTCCTGCAAGCGGGCTCGTTCCCCAAACAGGCGGATGCGGATCGCGTACGGGCGCAGATTATTCTGCTGGGCCAGACGGTGACGGTGGAGTCCGGTACGGTGAAGGACGCGACCTGGTATCGCGTGCTGGTGGGGCCGTTCAGCAACCGTGAACAGCTGACAGTGGCGCAGAAGCAGCTGGCCGGCGCCGGGTTTAGCAACCTGTTGTTACAACAACGCCAGAGCCGCTGATTCAGAGTCAACGCGGATCAAAATGTGGGAGGGGGCTTGCCCCCGATAGCGGTAGATCAGTCACTATTTTTGGCGCCTGATGCGCCGCCATCGGGGGCAAGCCCCCTCCCGCATTTGGTTTTGAGGTGTGCTTGAGAAGGTGTAAGAGTTATAAACACCACTCGTCCGCCACACGCCCCTACGGTTGAAATCCCCCCCGCCACCCCCATATGAGATTCCATCAGGGCATTTTCGCCCCGCTGCGTGGAGACTCTCCCCTTGACCACCATCGTTTCAGTACGTCGCCACGGCAAAGTCGTCATGGGCGGCGACGGCCAGGTTTCCCTTGGCAACACCGTGATGAAAGGCAACGCGAAAAAAGTGCGTCGCCTGTACCACGGCCAGGTTCTCGCGGGCTTTGCCGGCGCTACCGCCGACGCCTTCACCCTTTTCGAGCGTTTCGAAGGCCAGCTGGAAAAACATCAGGGCCACCTCGTACGCGCCGCTGTCGAACTCGCCAAAGAATGGCGCACCGACCGTACCCTCAGCCGCCTGGAAGCCATGCTGGCCGTTGCCAACAAAGACGCTTCCTTGATCATCACCGGTAACGGCGACGTGGTTGAGCCTGAACATGGCTTGATCGCCATGGGTTCCGGCGGTGGCTACGCCCAGGCTGCAGCCAGCGCACTGTTGAAGAAAACCGACCTGTCGGCCCATGAAATCGTCGAGACTGCCTTGGGCATTGCCGGCGACATCTGCGTGTTCACCAACCACAACTTCACCATTGAGGAGCAGGACCTCGCCGAATAAGCCGTAGGCTTATTCCCGCTTGAGGCCGCCAAACACTATGTCAATGACTCCCCGCGAAATCGTCCATGAACTTAATCGCCATATCATCGGCCAGGACGATGCCAAGCGCGCCGTTGCCATTGCGCTGCGTAACCGCTGGCGCCGGATGCAACTGCCCGAAGAATTGCGCGTTGAAGTAACCCCGAAGAACATCTTGATGATCGGCCCTACCGGCGTCGGTAAAACCGAGATCGCCCGGCGCCTGGCCAAGCTGGCCAACGCCCCGTTCATCAAGGTCGAAGCCACCAAGTTCACCGAAGTGGGCTATGTGGGCCGTGACGTCGAGTCGATCATCCGTGACCTGGCCGACGCCGCCCTGAAGTTGCTGCGCGAACAGGAAATGACCAAGGTCAGCCACCGCGCCGAAGACGCCGCCGAAGAGCGCATTCTCGACGCCCTGCTGCCACCGGCACGCATGGGTTTCAACGAAGATGCCGCACCGTCGTCCGATTCCAACACCCGCCAGCTATTCCGCAAGCGCCTGCGTGAAGGCCAGCTGGATGACAAGGAAATCGAGATCGAAGTCGCCGAAGTCTCCGGCGTCGATATCTCAGCACCGCCTGGCATGGAAGAAATGACCAGCCAGTTGCAGAACCTGTTCGCCAACATGGGCAAGGGCAAGAAGAAAAGCCGCAAGCTCAAGGTCAAGGAAGCGTTGAAACTGGTGCGCGACGAAGAGGCCGGGCGCCTGGTGAATGAGGAAGAACTCAAGGCCAAGGCCCTGGAAGCCGTCGAGCAACATGGCATCGTGTTTATTGACGAGATCGACAAGGTGGCCAAGCGTGGCAACTCCGGCGGCGTCGATGTATCCCGCGAAGGCGTCCAGCGTGACCTGCTGCCGCTGATCGAAGGCTGCACCGTGAACACCAAGCTGGGCATGGTCAAGACCGACCACATCCTGTTTATCGCCTCCGGTGCATTCCACCTGAGCAAGCCAAGCGACCTGGTGCCGGAGCTGCAAGGCCGTCTGCCAATTCGCGTGGAACTCAAGGCGCTGACCCCGGGCGACTTTGAGCGCATCCTCAGCGAGCCGCATGCCTCGCTCACCGAGCAGTACCGCGAGCTGTTGAAAACCGAAGGCCTGGGCATCGAATTCTTGCCCGACGGTATCAAGCGTTTGGCGGAGATTGCCTGGCAGGTCAACGAGAAGACCGAGAACATTGGTGCGCGTCGTCTGCACACCTTGCTTGAGCGCCTGCTGGAAGAAGTGTCCTTCAGCGCTGGCGACATGGCCGGTTCGCAGAATGGCGAAGCGATCAAGATCGACGCCGACTACGTCAACAGCCACCTGGGCGAATTGGCGCAGAACGAGGACCTGTCTCGTTATATCCTGTAAGCCTCACTCAGGACCGCTTTGCTTTAATGTGGGAGGGGGCTTGCCCCCTCCCACATTTTTGAGCCGGTTCCTTCAGGATCATCGCCAATGTCGAAATTTCCTACCGCTGTAAACCTGCATAAAACCTCCAACACCCTCGGCCTCACCTACGGGCCCGACGAGGTCTACCAGCTCTCTGCTGAACTGCTGCGCACCCACTCGCCTTCCGCCGAGGTCCAGGGCCACGGCAAACCGATCCTGCAATTCGGCAAGCTCAACGTCCGGTTGATCAAGATAGAACCGGCCGGCCAGTACGCACTGAAATTGACCTTCGACGACGGGCATGACAGCGGACTGTTCACCTGGGACTACCTCTACCAGTTGGCCGTGCGTCAGGACGCGCTGTGGGCCGACTATCTTGCTGAACTCAAAGCCGCTGGCAAAACCCGCGACCCAAGTGAGTCGGTTGTACGGCTGATGCTCTAACTCGGGCGTCTTGCTCTTTAGAAGGCATTTTCTAATTTCATCTGTTTGAATGCCCTCTCGCGTGGTCAACGATTGGCCCGCTTGCGAAAAAAATTAAACTCGGGTAACCAATGGAACTGGCAAGTTCCCTGCATTTGACGATGCGGTATTTACGGTCACCCGAGTCGCAGTACCAGGCTGGTGTCGCGTATCGAAATTGAGTGCGCAGCAATCGCCGGTACTCGTCTTTCGGACAATGGAGCGTCGTAGATGAGTAACAAGAATAACGATGACTTGAAACGCCAGGCCTCGGAAAACACCCTGGGGCTGAACCCGATCATCGCGTTACGAAAAAAGGACTTATTAGCCTCGGCGAAGATGGTGCTGACCCAAGCCATCAAGCAACCGTTGCACAGCGTCAAGCACGTCGCGCATTTTGGCGTCGAATTGAAGAACGTGATGTTCGGTAAATCCGCGCTGGCGCCCGAAGGCGATGACCGTCGCTTCAACGACCCAGCCTGGAGCCAGAACCCGCTCTATAAACGCTACCTGCAAACCTACCTGGCGTGGCGCAAGGAACTGCACGACTGGATCGGCGACAGTAACCTGTCGGAGCAGGACATCAGCCGCGGCCACTTCGTGATCAACCTGATGACCGAAGCCATGGCCCCCACCAACAGCGCGGCCAACCCGGCGGCGGTCAAACGCTTCTTTGAAACCGGCGGCAAAAGCCTGCTCGATGGCTTGTCCCATCTGGCCAAGGACATGGTGCACAACGGCGGCATGCCAAGCCAGGTCAACATGGGTGCCTTTGAAGTCGGCAAGACCCTGGGCACCACAGAAGGCGCCGTGGTCTTTCGCAACGACGTACTGGAACTGATCCAGTACAAGCCGATCACCGAACAGGTGCACGAGCGCCCTTTGCTTGTGGTGCCGCCGCAGATCAACAAATTCTATGTATTCGACCTGAGCCCGGAAAAGAGCCTGGCACGCTTCTGCCTGCGCAATGGCCAGCAGACATTTATCGTCAGTTGGCGTAACCCGACCAAGGCTCAACGCGAGTGGGGCCTGTCGACCTACATTGAAGCGTTGAAGGAAGCGGTCGATGTGGTCACGGCGATTACCGGCAGCAAAGACATCAACATGCTCGGCGCCTGCTCCGGCGGCATCACCTGCACCGCACTGCTCGGCCACTACGCGGCGCTGGGTGAAAAGAAGGTCAACGCCCTGACCTTGCTGGTGAGCGTGCTGGACACCACGCTGGATACCCAGGTGGCGTTATTTGTCGACGAACAGACCCTCGAAGCGGCCAAGCGCCACTCCTATCAGGCCGGTGTGCTGGAAGGCCGCGACATGGCCAAGGTGTTTGCCTGGATGCGCCCCAATGATTTGATCTGGAACTACTGGGTCAATAACTACCTACTCGGCAACGAGCCGCCGGTGTTCGACATCCTGTTCTGGAACAACGACACCACGCGCCTGCCCGCAGCCTTCCACGGCGACCTGATCGAACTGTTCAAGAACAACCCGCTGGTGCGCGCCAATGCCTTGGAGGTGTGCGGCACGCCGATCGACCTCAAACAGGTCACCGCCGACATCTACTCCCTGGCCGGCACCAACGACCACATCACACCGTGGCAGTCTTGCTACAAGTCGGCGCAACTGTTTGGTGGCAAGGTCGAGTTTGTGTTGTCCAGCAGCGGGCATATCCAGAGCATTCTCAACCCGCCAGGCAACCCCAAGGCGCGCTACCAGACCAGTGATGGCCTGGCGGGCAAGGCGCTCGAGTGGCAGGAGAATGCGACCAAGCATACTGACTCGTGGTGGCTGCATTGGCAGGCCTGGCAGGCGGACCGCGCGGGAAAACTGAAGAAAGCACCTACAAACTTAGGTAACAAAACCTATGCCGCAGCTGAGGCGGCGCCGGGTACTTATGTGCATGAACGATAAGCAAATTGTGTAGTTGAAGTGAGATCAATGTGGGAGCTGGCTTGCCTGCGATAGCGGTATGCCAGCCAACTAATGGGTAAGTGACAGAATGCCATCGCAGGCAAGCCAGCCCCCACATAGACCGAGTTCCTACAGATAAATCGCGCCACTCCACAGGGCTTGAGCATGCCGCAACCGTTCATCTTCCGTACCATCGACCTGGATGGCCAGACCCTCCGCACGGCGGTACGCCCGGGCAAACCTCACTTGACGCCGCTGCTGATCTTCAACGGCATCGGCGCCAACCTTGAGCTGGTGTTTCCGTTCGTCCAGGCGCTGGACCCGGATTTGGAAGTGATCGCCTTCGATGTACCAGGCGTAGGCGGTTCCTCGACGCCCAATCGACCCTATCGCTTTCCCGGCCTGGCCAAACTCACCGCGCGCATGCTCGATTACCTCGACTATGGCCAAGTGAATGCCGTGGGAGTGTCCTGGGGCGGTGCGCTGGCGCAACAGTTCGCCTATGACTACCCGGAACGCTGCAAAAAACTGATTCTCGCCGCCACCGCTGCAGGTGCGTTTATGGTGCCGGGCAAACCCAAAGTGCTGTGGCTGATGGCAAGCCCCCGGCGTTATATCCAACCATCCCACGTGGTGCGCATCGCACCGATGATTTATGGCGGCTCGTTCCGCCGCGATGCAAAGCTTGCCGCCGAGCACGCCAGCAAAGTGCGCTCGGCCGGCAAGCTCGGTTACTACTGGCAGCTGTTTGCGGGACTGGGCTGGACCAGTATTCATTGGCTGCACAAGATCCGACAACCGACCCTGGTGCTGGCGGGCGATGACGACCCGCTGATCCCGCTGATCAATATGCGCATGCTGGCTTGGCGTATTCCGAATGCGCAGTTGCACATCATCGATGACGGCCACCTGTTCCTGATTACCCGGGCGGAAGCCGTGGCGCCTATCATCATGAAGTTTCTCGAAGAGGAGCGCCTGCGGGCGGTGATTCACCCGCGACCGGCGGTGTAAGGACTAGACCGCCGCGCAACTTGCCGAGAACCGACTATGGTTCTGAGTTGGCGTGCCTGTTGTTGCCTTGACGAAGGAGTGTTGGCTCATGCGAGAAAGACCCGTGACGAACCCGGCGCCCACCCCTGCCGTGTTCGTCAATGCGCAAAATGCGATCACCGGCCTGCGCGGTCGGGACTTGCTGACAACCCTGCGCAGCGTCGCCGCCCATGGCTTGCGCAACCCGATGCACACCGCGCGTCACGCGCTGGCGCTGGGCGGCCAGCTCGGCCGCGTGTTGCTCGGCGAGACCGTGCATGAGCCCAACCCCAACGACGCACGCTTCGTCGACCCAACCTGGACGCTCAACCCGCTGTACCGGCGTAGCCTGCAAGCCTATTTGAGCTGGCAAAAACAAACCCGCCACTGGATTGACGACAGCACCCTCAACGCGGATGACCGCGCCCGCGCGCACTTCGCGTTCGCCCTGCTCAATGACGCCGTGTCGCCCTCCAACACCTTGCTCAACCCACTGGCCGTCAAGGAGCTGCTCAACTCCGGCGGCAACAGCGTGGTGCGTGGCGTGAGCAACCTGTTTGATGATTTGCTGCATAACAACGGCCTGCCTCGTCAGGTCAGCAAACACGCATTCGAGGTCGGCAAGAGCGTGGCGACCACACCCGGCTCGGTGGTATTTCGCAACGATCTGCTGGAGCTGATCCAGTACAAGCCCATGAGCGAAAAACAGTACGCCAAGCCCCTGTTGATCGTGCCGCCGCAAATCAACAAGTACTACATTTTCGACCTCAGCCCGGCCAACAGCTTTGTGCAGTACGCGCTGAAAAATGGCCTGCAAACGTTTATGGTCAGCTGGCGCAACCCGGATGTGCGTCATCGCGAATGGGGGCTTTCAACCTACGTCGCCGCGCTGGAAGAAGCGCTCAACGTGTGCCGGGCGATTACCGGTGCCCGTGAGGTCAACCTGATGGGCGCCTGCGCCGGTGGCTTGACCATTGCCGCGCTGCAGGGCCACCTGCAAGCCAAGCGCCAACTGCGACGCATCTCCAGCGCCAGCTACCTGGTGAGCCTGCTGGACAGCCAGATTGACAGCCCCGCTACCCTGTTTGCCGATGAACAAACACTGGAAGCTGCCAAGCGCCGGTCCTACCAGCAAGGCGTGCTGGACGGCCGCGACATGGCCAAGGTGTTTGCCTGGATGCGCCCCAACGACTTGATCTGGAACTACTGGGTCAACAATTACTTGCTGGGCAAGGAGCCGCCGGCCTTCGACATCCTGTATTGGAACAACGACAACACGCGCTTGCCTGCCGCGCTGCATGGCGACCTGCTGGATTTTTTCAAGCACAACCCGTTGAGCCATCCCGGTGGGCTGGAAGTGTGCGGCACGCCCATCGACTTGCAAAAAGTCACGGTGGACAGCTTCAGCGTGGCCGGCATCAACGACCACATCACGCCGTGGGACGCGGTGTATCGCTCCACGCAATTGCTTGGCGGTGAGCGGCGCTTCGTGCTGTCCAACAGCGGGCATGTACAGAGCATCCTCAACCCGCCGGGCAACCCCAAGGCCAATTACGTCGAAAACCCCAAGCTGAGCAGCGACCCGCGCGCCTGGTACTACGACGCCAACCATGTCGAAGGCAGCTGGTGGCCGCAGTGGCTGGAATGGATTCAACAACGCTGCGGCGTGCAGCGCGAAACCCTGACTGCCTTGGGCAACCAGAATTACCCACCGATGGAAGCGGCGCCGGGCACTTACGTGCACGTGCGCTGAGCTCAACGAACAGATTAAGAAGACTGGATGAAGACCCGCGACCGTATCCTTGAATGTGCCCTGCAGTTGTTCAACCACAAGGGCGAGCCGAACGTGTCGACCATGGAGGTGGCCAATGAAATGGGGATCAGCCCCGGCAACCTCTACTACCACTTCCATGGCAAGGAACCGTTGGTGCTCGGGCTGTTCGAGCGCTTTCAAAATGAACTGGCGCCGCTGCTCGACCCACCCGCGCACGCGCAGCTCAGCGCCGAGGATTACTGGCTGTTCCTGCACTTGATCGTCGAGCGCATGGCCCATTACCGGTTTCTATTTCAGGATTTGTCGAACTTGGCGGGACGCCTGCCGAAGCTGGCCAAAGGCATACGCAACTTGCTGACCGCCCTGAAGCGAACACTGGCTTCGCTGCTGGCGCGACTCAAGGCGGCGGGACAACTGGTCAGTGACACCCAGGCGCTGGGGCAATTGGTGGAGCAGATCACCATGACTCTGCTGTTTTCGCTGGACTACCAGCGAATCCTCGACCGCGAAGGCGAGGTGCGCGTGGTGGTGTACCAGATCATGATGCTGGTGGCGCCGCACTTGTTGTTACCGGCGCGGCAGGCGACGGAGCGGCTGGCACTGCGTTATCTGGACGATCCGGATTAATACTCAGCCAGGCTCGCCAAACTGCTGGTTGAACTTAAACAGTTCACTGTCATTCTTGATGCCTAACTTTCGATAGGCCGATTGCTTTTGCGTACTGATGGTACTTGCACTGCGCGAAAACTTTGCCGCAATAAAACTTACCGACATGCCATCAAGCACACAACGCAACACTTCCTGTTCCTTAGGCGTAAGGCAGGTACTCACACGCAACGGTGGTGCAAAGTCTTTATGCGACTTGATCATCGTGGCATCAAGCATCGATTGCATACCCTGTAAGACTGGCACCATACAGGGCTGCAGATAAATCCGTCCGTGAGCGACCGTTCGAATAGCCGTGATCAACTCGGCCAAGTCCTGGGTTTTGCCGAGTATTCCCCAACACCCGGCCTTTAAGGACAACGAAACGGTGGCGGGCGTGTAGTGTGAACACACAATCAAAGGCCTGCAGGCGCTGAAACGTCTGTTCAGCGCCTGCAGCAGGCTGAGGCCATCGATCTCCGAGGGCGCCAGGATGAAGTCCATCACCACCACATCGGCTGGCCGCCGAGCCAAGGCCTCGAGCAATTCCCTGCCTGTACCGAAGGAGCCGATGACAGCGAGGTCGGCCTCTTTGCTCAGACACAGCTCGATACCCTGGCGAACCATCGCATGGTTATCTAACAGCATCACGGTATACGGGTCGGAAATTGAAATAGGCATTGTTCGGCTCGCATAAGTAAATGCAGCACCCCACACACTCTTTCACTGTTGCGAGTCCGGTATAGCCCAGCCAAACAGGGGGATCAATATGGCACCTCCATCTGCTTTGCATTGCCTTACAGTAATACCTGACAGCCTGTTCCTACTCGCCTTTATAAACTCCTGTCGTACGCCCGAACAAACCTTAATCAAAACAGCACACTTTCGAACATTCTCGACCTAAAACTCGTGACTTCTCTATAGAGCCCATTAACGTTTAGATACAAATTAAGCGGCACAGGTAACTCACCACTGGGAATGTCATGAAAGCCAATGTTTTATCCCCCCTTGCAGCCGCTCTGGCCTTGACCGCTGCGCTCTCGCAGCCTGCCGATGCAATGGACGGCATTATCAATTTCAGCGGCCTGGTCACCGATGTGACCTGCACAGTCGAAGGTGCAGCACCGGGCACCGGCGCAGTGGTCAAGGACGTCAACTTGGGCGGTGTCTCTGCCGCACGCCTGGCAAGCGCAGGCAGTCGAGCCAACCTGACCGGCTTCACCATTCGTGTCGGTGCGCCAGGCGAAGGCAGTTGCACCAACGGGCGCACCGCGATGGTTGCCTTTGATCCGACCAGCCCGGCCATTGATGTGGCCAGCGGGCGCTTGAATATCGACGGACACGATGACCCGTCCGACACCACCACGGCTAAGAACGTACAAGTCGAAGTGACTAATCGAGATGGCTCACCCATTCACGTCTACACCGAAAAATCCGCAGGCGTGGTGATCGCCGACAACCAGGCGGTTATTCCGTTGGCTGCGCAAATGTACGCCAGCGCACCCGCCACCGAAGGCACAGTCAAGACCCGCGTTGGCTTTCTGATCGAGTACGCCGAATAGGGCTGCCGCAACCTTGTATACAACGGGCCTGCAGCTGCACCGCAGGCCCCTTTGCCGATTCGAAGAGCGCTTCTGACTATGAACAAAATGACCCGCCTGGTACTTGCCATCTGTGCATGCGGATTGTTATCGCTGCTGGCCCCACCCGCCCACGCAGGCGTGATTATTCATGGCACACGCGTGATCTACCCCGCGCAACAACAAGAGGTCGCGGTACGCCTGGAGAATAAGGGGCCGCTGCCTGCGCTGGTGCAAGCCTGGCTGGACAATGGCGACCGCCACTCCACGCCAGCGACGACGCAAACGCCGTTCAACGTTTCACCACCGATCTTGCGTATTGAGCCTCACCAGCAACAGGCGCTGCGCCTGCGTTATTCCGGCGAGGCATTGCCCACCAATCGCGAAAGCCTGTTTTGGCTGAACGTTCTGGAAGTGCCACCGCTCGCTACCGATACCGCGCAGAAAAATCAGATTGAACTGTCGTTTCGTACGCGCTTGCGCGTCTTTCTAAGACCGCAGGCGTTGCCCTATCCGGTCGGCAGCGCCCCGGCAAAACTGCAATGGAAACTGGTAGCCCACGAACAAGGCCTCGCCCTGCAGGCTACCAACCCCACGCCGTACCATATTTCCCTGGCTTCAATCGACTTGCTGAGCGATGGCAAGCGATTCAGCAAAGCGGCGAACAAAGGCGCGAATGACAGCCTGTTAATGCCAGGCGGTGACGTGAAACTGTTTGTGTTGCCCCTGCTGCGCAATCGCCCCACCAGCGCGAGCACAGTCGAGTTCACCACCGTCAGCGATTTTGGCGCCCGCGTGCGTCATTCCGCTGGCCTCAGCCCTTCATCCGCAGGATGACCTTTCTCATGAATGCGTCTTTCATTTCCTACCTGCCTGCCAAGCTCATGGCGATGGTATTTGTGCTGTTCGGTACCAGCGTCGCTCAGGCGAGCGTAGTCATCCACAACACCCGGATTATTTACCCGCAAGACGACAAGGAGGCCACGCTCAGGCTTGAGAGCAAAAACCAGGCACCGGTACTGGTCCAGACATGGATAGACAGCGGCGATGAACACTCAACACCGGAGCTGGCAGGCATACCCTTTGTGGTCACGCCGCCGATTTTCCGCATGGAGCCGGGCAAACAACAGGTTGTGCGCCTGGCGTATACAGGCGAAACCTTGCCGGCGTCCCAAGAAAGCCTGTTCTGGTTCAACCTGCTGGAGGTGCCTTCCCAGTCACAAGAGTCCGGGCAGAGCAATCAGTTGCAGTTGGCCTTTCGCTCGCGGATCAAGCTGTTTTACCGTCCGTCAAACCTGCCTTACGACGCCAAGGCAGCGCCAGCAAAACTGCAGTGGCGACGCGTCTCGACCGAGCATGGCCTGGCCTTGGAAGTGCACAACCCAAGCCCTTATCACGTGACGTTCGATCAGATCACAGTACTGGCAGCGGGGCAGCGTCATGTGCGCGAACCAGCAGCCTCGGGCGCTGAGAACATGGTGCCCCCCGGTGGCCGCACTCGCTTTGAGTTACCTGGCCTCAAATTGCTGCCGAGTACTGCGGCGTCCGTCGAGTTCCAGACGCTCGACGACTTTGGCGTAAAGGTCCCTCACAGCGCCGAGGTCTCGCCCTGACGGTCAAGACACGCTGCGTGCCGCCGCCGTAGTTTCCCGGCACCTGACCTAAGCCTCATCCCACCCCTTTGGTCGATGCCCTTTTATCAGGGCAGGGACTCCCTATGCCGAAATTCGCATAGGCCCTATTTTTTGAGAACTGTAGACATGCGTTTTAATCCGCCAGCCAGCGTAAGAAACCGCCCCCTGCCACGTCATCGTTTAAAGCTGGTGGTGCCTGGCCTGCTGCTGGTGAGCGGCACTCATGCCATTGGCGCCGAACACGCCGAGTTCAACCCAGCGTTCTTTGCGGACCGAGCAGCCGGTATGCAAGTCGATATTTCAAAGTTCAGCCAAGGCAATGTCGTGCTGCCCGGCAGCTACCGGACCGAGGTCCACCTCAATGGCCAGTGGGCAGGCCGTGAAACCTTGACCTTCGTCGCGGTCGAGGGGCACAAGAGTGCACAGTTGTGCCTGGAACCTGAGGCGCTGCAAAGGTTGGGCATTAACGTGGAGCCGGTAGAGCTGCCGTCCGCCGAAACGCCAAGTACACCGGCGTCGCCGTTCGCCCGCTGCGCCGATATTGCGAGCTACCTGCCAGGGGCCAGCAGCCAATTTGATTCAGGCGAAAACCGCCTGGACCTGCAGGTGCCGCAGATCTACCTGGCGCGCAAGGCGCGGGGCTACGTTGACCCGCAGCATTGGGACGGCGGCATCGACGCCGCCTTTGTACGCTACAACGCCAATACCTTTGCGGCCCAGGCGAGTGGCCATTCGCTCAGCTCCAATTACCTGGGCCTCAACACCGGGCTCAATCTGGGTGACTGGCATTGGCGCCATAACGGCAACTACAGTCATTCAGCCAGCGGCTCGGCTTATCAAAGCGGCGCCACCTATGTGCAGCGCGAGTTGAGCACGTTGCAATCGCAACTGATGGCGGGCGAAATCTACACCCCCGGCGAGCTGTTCGACAGTGTGCGTCTGCGCGGCGCCAGCCTGTTCAGCGATGACAGGATGCTGCCCGATTCGCAGACCGGTTTTGCCCCGGTAGTACGCGGTGTCGCCCAGACCAACGCCCGTGTCAGCGTGCGCCAGCGCGGCGTGCTATTGGATGAAGTGTCGGTAGCGCCCGGCCCATTCGTACTCAACGATTTGTTCCCCACCGGCTATGGCGGCGACCTCACCGTTACAGTCACTGAGGCCGATGGTCGCCAGCGCGAGTTCATCGTACCGTTCGCCGCCAACGCCAACCTGCTGCGACCTGGCTATCACCGTTACTCGTTAAGTGTCGGCCAACTGGACGAGATCGGCCTGCATCACCCACCCACGCTCACTCAGGCCACTTACCAGCACGGCCTGAATAATGTGCTGACAGGCTACACCGGCGCGGTGTTCTGCGATGACTACCAGTCGCAGTTGCTGGGGGCGGCCTTCAACACCGCAGTCGGTGCGCTGTCTTTTGACCTGACCCACTCGAACGCCCATCTACCAGGCAACCCTTCACGGGAAGGGCAAAGCGTGCACTTGCGCTACAGCAAGAATTTCGCAGACACCGGCACCCACTTCGCCCTCGGCGCGTACCGCTATTCCACTGAAGGTTTCCTGAATGTGGCCGACGCCGCACGCATTCGCGACCTCGCCATCGACGGGCTGAACCTGGACAAGGTGCCGCACCTGCGCGACAGGATGGACATAAGCCTCAATCAGAGCCTGGGCAACGGTTCGGTGTATCTCACCGGTTCTTCGCAGAACCACTGGAATCACGCCAATGGCAGCCTGACCTTCAGCGCAGGTTACAGCAGCAGTTGGAAGGGCTTGCATTACACCCTCAGCGCACAACGCAACCGCGATCTGTTGAGTGACCGAGTCGACAAGCAAGTTGATCTCACCGTGAGCCTACCGCTGGGCAGCGGCGCGCGTTCGCCGACCCTGACCACCACGGTGTACCACGGCGATCAAAGCAGCGGCGAGCGCGCCACCCTGGGCGGCAGCCTTGGCGAACGCAGCGAATTCAGCTACGGCGTGGGCACCAGCCGCATGCACGGCGGTGGCAACTCAACCAGTGCAGACGTGAGGTACCAGGCCAGCCATGCCGCGCTGTCCGCCGGTTATGGGCAGAGCAGCGCTTACCGCTCGGCCTCGTTCGGGGTGACGGGGGGCATGGTCGCTCACGCTGGCGGCGTGACCTTCGCCCCGGAGCTCGGCGATACCCTGGGTATCGTGCAAGCACCCGACGCCCAAGGGGCTCGGATCAATGGCAGCCACAGCGCACAAGTCGCCAAGAGCGGCTACGCCGTCGTGCCGCACCTCACGCCCTACCGCCAGAACGTGGTCGAGCTGGACCCCAAGGACCTGTCCGTCGACGTGGAGCTCAAGACCGCCTCCAAAAACGTGGCGCCACGCGCAGGCTCAGTCGTGAAGTTGCAGTTCGAGACCGTCAGCGGCCAGGCTTTGTTGATCACGGCATTGCGCGAGGATGGCAGCCCGTTGCCGTTCGGTGCGGACGTGTTCGATGAGGACGGCGCAAGCGTCGGCATTGTCGGCCAGGGCGGTAAAGCGTTTGTGCGCGTGTCGCGTGCACAGGGGCAACTGACCGTGCAGTGGGGCTCACAGGCCAATGCCACCTGTCGGCTCCGCTATGACTCAGGCAAACAACTCGGCGGCGCCCGCTTGCGTCATCTGGATGCAGGCCATTGCCAGGGCGCTGAGCCCATTATTGCGCAGGTACGGCCCGCAGGGCCTGCCGCGCGCCTTGTCGAAAACCGCCAAATGACTGTAAGGGGTTCGTGATGAAGCACTCGACGCTATTCATTTCATCATTGGTGATGTTCGGCTTGCCGATCGCTGCGCAAGCGGAGTGTGAGAGCTATATGAACTCTGAGCATGGCCTCTCCCTTGCGGACACTGTCACCGTACCGGCCGACCTGCCAGTGGGCAGCATCATCACCCAGCAGCCCTTCAGCGGCGTCGTGCCTGGCCGGTTCATGAACTGCCGCAGCATGACGCTGGTACAGGTCATCGCACGCTACAACACGCCCCCATTACCAAGCCTTATCCAGCCCACCGAGGCGCCAGGCGTCGGCATCCGCATCAAAATCACCGATGCGCGCCCGTGGACTGGCTTTTATGCCTTAAAAAGCGGCACCACCCACCTGCGCAGCGGCAACCATCCTGTCTTCACCAATGCCGAGGCGATCTTCTACAAGACCGGGCCGATAACCAACGGGGTAGTGCCGGCAGGAAGCATCTTCACCTACAACATGATGACCTCGGTGGGGCAGCGCCTGGGCCACTTTGAGCTCAAGCTCAACAACTCGGTAACGTTCGTCAGCCCTGCGGCCACCTGCGACCTCGCGACCGGCGATGTCAACCGCACCATCAAGCTCCCCGCTATACACGTCGGTGCTTTGAAAGACGCCGACTACGCGGGCACGGAAAACTTCGAACTGAGCGCCAATTGCACCGACGCATCGAGCATCACCTTCAGCTTCTCCGGCACGCCCGCTGCCGGCAATAACCAGCTCTTTGCCAATACGGGCACGGCCGGCGGCGTAGCGCTGTGGCTGTATTCGCGCATTGGTGGAGCGAACCAGACCATTGACGCCAATGGCCCCAGCAACACCCGCACGGTGCTGGTATCCGGCAATCGCGCGGTCTTGCCGCTAACCGCGGCCTATCACAAAAACGGCGCAGTCAGCCAAGGCTCGCTCGCCAGTACCGCCACCGTCAACATTACCTATAACTGAAACCCCTGAGGAATAACTGATGTACACCCGAATACTGCCCCTGCTGTTGGCAATCACTGCTGGTCTGAGCGCCAACGCGGCCGAGGCCGCCACAACGGGCACGTTGAATTTTGCCGGGCGGGTCAATGCCGGCACCTGTAACTTGGCCGCAGGTGACTTGAATCGCACCATTAAGCTGCCCACTACCAAGATTTCAGACTTTGATGCGAGCGACACTGCGGGATCGCATGATTTCGAGCTTTCCGCCGACTGCGAGTCGGACATAAGCGACGTCACGTTCCTGTTCACAGGTACGGCATCCACCGGCAACGCCAAACTGTTTGCCAACACGGGAACGTCGGACGGCACGGCCCTTACGCTGCTACACCGCGGGGAGCCGCTGTACACCATCCCCGCAAATGGCACCCCCGCTCAGCGCAGCCGTAAGGTGGCGACAAGCGCCAAAAAGGCCGTGATACCGCTTACAGCGGCCTACCATAAAACCGGCGTAGCGATCACCCAAGGCACCCTGGCCAGCGCCGTGACGGTGTCGATTACTTACAACTAACCGGCTTGTTATAAACGCGCAAAAAAACGCCCGACCTTTGCAGGCCGGGCGTTTTTTTGTGCCCTGAAAAAATCAGGACTGACTGGATGGCGTCGGGATTACCGGCGATGCAGTCGGGGTAGCCGCGTGCGTCGGTGCGGACACCGAGTTGGCTGTCGAAGCAGTCGGCGCTGGGGTTGCAGGTTTGGCCGCAACGGCAGGCTTGGGTGCTGCTGGTTTTTTCGCTACCGCGGGCTTCTTGGCGGCTGGTTTTGCCGCTGGTTTGGCAGCCACAGTTTTTACCGCAGCCGGCTTTGCGGCAGGCTTAGCAGCAGGTTTGGCAGCGGCGGTTTTAGCCGCCGGTTTGGCAGCTGCCTTGGAGGCCGGTTTGGCGGCAGGCTTGGCTGCGGCTTTAGCGGCCACTGGCTTAGCGGCGGACTTGGCGGCCGGTTTGGCAGCAGCCGTTTTAGCCGCAGGTTTGGCTGCGGCTTTAGCCGGGGCTTTAGCCGCAGCTTTGGCCGCCGGCTTGGCCGCAGCTTTAACCAGAGGCTTGGCCGCAGATTTCGCTGCAGGTTTTGCAGCAGCGGTTTTAGCGGCAGGCTTGGCAGTTGGTTTAGCCGCAGCGGCTTTAGCCGGAGCCACTTTGGCGCCGGTGAGTTTTTCGATTTGCTTGGTCAGGGTATCGACCTTGCTGTGCAGCGTCTTCAATTCCGCCTTGCTGGGCACGCCCAGTCGCGAAATGGCACTGTTGAGGCGTTTGTCGAACGTCTCTTCCAACTTGCCCCATGTATCCGAAATGCTCGACTTGGCAGAACCTGCGCTCGCCTTTGCCGCCTCGACTTTTTTACCCACTGTGGTCTTGGTCAACTTCTCGGCCTTCTCGCCGTCCTTGACCAAAGTCTCGAAGTACTTACCGCCGTCACTGCTAACCTTCGAGTACACGCCTAAACCAGCAAGCCAGATCTTCCGGGAATATTTTTCAACTTCCCCGATCCACGAGCTGCCTTCTTTCTGAGTCGTTTTTTTAACAGCCATCCCGATGTCTCCTTAGTGTTTACGCGCGACACGTTCTAGCAATGCCGTCAGCTCTTCGAGCTTAGCAGAGAGTGTCTCAACGTCATGTTTAGACGCAATGCCGATCCGATTCAAGGCACTTGCAACACGCGTGTCAAAAGCTTTTTCAACTTTATCCAGTTGAACTTCAACCAAACCTTTGACGCTTGAGACATTACTCTTTACTTGGTCAATCTGACTGTTGGCGGCATCAAGTTGTTCAACCACAACTTTTTTGCCTTTACTTTCAACATGTTGACCGGTCTTAACCAGCGTTTTGAAGTACTCACTGCCTTCGCTGCCGACCTTGGCATAGGCACCAAGACCTGCCAGCCAGATCTTGCGGGCATAGCTTTTAACGTCACTCAGGGCGGTGGTCTGAACGTCGATTTTTTTCTGCAAAATAACTTTGGCCATGGTGCACCTCACGCAATGTAGGGTTGAGGAACGGCCCACAGGAGTTGAGGGCTTGGGCACAAAGTAGGGTGAAAAATTAGAATTGGCACCCTAAGCGCACTCAGTTCAAGCCAGTGCCTTATCCAGGGCCTTCTCGATTTCGGACTTGATAGTGCCACTCATGGCCGACATCAACAGGCCCAGTTCCACCTCGATACGCAGCGAATCATCAGCCACTGATACCGTGCCTTTAACCCCCGACCGCTTGAGGTTCAGGGTGTCGCCGGACCAGGATGGCTCCAAGCCATATTGTTCCTGGAGTTTGTGCGCCAACTTCTCGGCCTTCGCCCGCGCGCCTTCTTTACCCAGGGAATGTGCACGCTCAACGGTAATACGGGCCATTGCGATGACTCCTCTTTATAACGACTGGTACATCTGCCATGCGGCAAAAGGTCTCGGTGAGCACCTATCTTACCTTCAGCCTTGCCAAGACAAAGCAAGCCTTGGGGATTATCATGTCCCGCATTCTCTTTTGGTGACAGCGATATGACTGATCAGCGCAAAGGCAGCGATGCCGAACCCACCACTCACTTCGGCTTCAAGAACGTTCCGGAAAGCCAGAAAGCGGAAAAAGTCGCTGAGGTGTTCCACTCTGTAGCGGCCAAGTACGACCTGATGAACGACGTGCTGTCGGGCGGCATGCACCGCCTGTGGAAGCGTTTCACCATCGAGTTGTCGGGCGTGCGCACCGGCAACCGCGTGCTGGACATCGCCGGCGGTACGGGCGACCTGGCAGCCAAGTTCTCCAAGCTGGTCGGCCCTACCGGCCAGGTCGTGCTGGCAGACATCAACGGCTCGATGCTCAAGGTCGGCCGTGATCGCCTGCTGGATAAAGGCGTGGCCGGCAATATCGAGTTCGTGCAGGCCGACGCGGAAAAGCTGCCGTTCCCGGACAACCATTTCGACTGCGTGACCATCGCTTTTGGCCTGCGCAACGTCACCCATAAAGAAGACGCGATTCGCTCGATGCTGCGCGTGCTCAAGCCGGGTGGCCGCCTGTTGGTGCTGGAGTTTTCCAAGCCGACCAACGCGCTGATGTCCAAGGTCTACGACACCTACTCGTTCGCCTTCATGCCGTTGATGGGCAAGCTGATCACCAATGACGCCGAGAGCTACCGCTACCTGGCCGAATCGATCCGCATGCACCCGGATCAGGAAACCCTGAAGTCGATGATGGTGGAGGCCGGTTTCGACCGCGTGACCTACCACAACATGACTTCGGGTATCGTCGCCCTGCACCGCGGTATCAAGCCCTGATGCTGCTCAAAGGTCTTGTTGCCAGCGTTGAACACGGCCTTAACCGTGTCCTGCGCCTGGACAGCACCGCCCTGGCGCGGCTCGCGCCCTTGAACGGCAAAGTCATTGCCGTTGACTGCACGAGCCCCACCTTGCAGCTGTTTATCCTGCCTAGCGATGAAGGCCTGCTGCTCGCGACCCAATGGGCTGCCGAGGCCGATTGCACCCTGCGAGCTCCGGCCTCAAGCCTGTTGCACCTGGCGCTGAGCCGCAACAAGACCGCCATCCTCCACGGCCCCGAAGTGGCGCTGGAAGGTGACAGTGCGGTGCTGATGGACCTGGCTGCCGTGCTGCAAGACCTGGACCTGGACTGGGAATATGAGCTGTCCCGCTGGATCGGCCCCGTGCCCACCCAGTTGATCAGCGGGCACCTGCGCAGCCGCTCGCGCTGGTACCAGCAAGGCTTCACCAGCCTCAACCAGAACCTTGCCGAATACCTGAGCGAAGAAGCGCGCACCCTGGTCGGAGAACGGGAAGCGCAAGCGCGCTTTCGCGAACTCGACAAGGCCAAAATCGACCTGGAACGCCTCGAGGCACGCTTCGAGCGCCTGAGCCGTTCCCTTGATCCAAGCGATAACGCATGAAGCTGCTCGCCGTCCGCCGTTTGTTTCGTATCCAGCGCGTCGTAATCCGCTACCGCCTCGATGACCTGCTGTTCGCCTTGCCCTTGCCGTGGTTCCTGCTGGCGGTTCGCTATGTGCTGCCGTGGCGCTGGTTCCCGCGCAAACCGCTGGAGCTGAGCCGCGGTGCGCGCCTGCGCCTCGCGTTGCAGGATCTGGGGCCGATCTTTATCAAGTTCGGGCAGATCCTCTCCACGCGTCGCGACCTGTTGCCCGAAGACATTGCCAATGAGTTGATGCTGCTGCAGGACCGCGTACCGCCGTTTGATTCCCAGCAGTCGATGAAGCTGATCGAAGAGCAGTTGGGCAAGAAGATCAGTGAGGTATTCAGCCGTTTCGACGTCGACCCGCTGGCCTCGGCCTCGGTGGCACAAGTGCACGCGGCGCAGCTCAAGACCGGCGAAGAAGTGGTAGTGAAAGTGATTCGCCCCGGCCTCAAGCCGATCATCGGCCAGGACCTGGCGTGGCTGTTCATCCTCGCCCGCGCCGCCGAGCGTTTCTCTGCCGATGCGCGCCTGCTGCACCCGGTGGACGTGGTCGCCGACTACGAAAAAACCATCTACGACGAACTCGACCTGCTGCGCGAAGCCGCCAACGCCAGCCAGCTCAAGCGCAACTTCGAAGGTTCATCGCTGCTGTACGTGCCGCAAGTGTATTGGGACTGGTGCCGCCCGAAAGTGCTGGTGATGGAGCGCATCTACGGCGTGCAGGTCACCGACCTCGCCACCCTGGCCGACCAGCGCACCGACATGAAGATGCTCGCCGAACGGGGTGTGGAGATTTTCTTCACTCAGGTGTTCCGCGACAGTTTCTTCCACGCCGACATGCACCCGGGCAACATCTTCGTCAGCACCGTGAACCCTTGGAGCCCGCAGTACATCGCGATCGACTGCGGCATCGTCGGCAGCCTGACCCCGGAAGACCAGGATTATCTGGCGCGCAACCTGTTTGCCTTTTTCAAGCGTGACTACCGCCGCGTGGCGCAGTTGCACATCGATTCAGGCTGGGTGCCGGCGGAAACCAAGCTCAACGAATTCGAAGCAGCGATCCGCACGGTGTGCGAGCCAATCTTTGAAAAACCGTTAAAAGATATTTCATTCGGCCAGGTGCTGATGCGCCTGTTCCAGACCGCGCGCCGCTTCAATATGGAAGTGCAGCCGCAGTTGGTCCTGTTGCAAAAAACCTTGCTGAACATCGAAGGGCTGGGCCGTCAGTTGTACCCGGACCTCGACCTGTGGAACACCGCACAGCCGTTCCTGGAACGCTGGATGCGCGAGCGTGTCAGCCCGAAAACCTTGCTGGGCAACCTGCAAAGCCAAGTCGAGCAGCTGCCACACCTGGCCAACATGACCCGCGACCTGCTGGAGCGCATGTCCCAGCCACACGCCAAAGACCCCGCGCCGCCCTGGCAGACACGCAAGGACGACTGGTTCCTGCGCCTGCTGGGCGCCGCGCACTTGGTCGGCGGTGTGATGCTCGCCATCGGTGGGCCGCTGAACCAGCTGGGCCATTGGCCGGCCGGCATCATGGTCGCCGTGGGTATTTATCTGATCGTGCGTCGATAGCCGATCCGGTTATACACTGTCGCAAATTGCCGGAGCGGAACATGAAAGACTGGCTGGACGAGATCAAGTGGGACAGTGACGGCCTGGTGCCGGCCATTGCCCAGGACTACAAGACCGGGCGCGTGCTGATGATGGCCTGGATGAACCGCGAGGCATTGAGCCTCACCGCCGCTGAGCAGCGCGCCATTTATTGGTCACGTTCGCGTGGCAAACTGTGGCGCAAGGGCGAAGAGTCCGGGCACGTGCAAACCCTGCACGAGATGCGCATCGACTGCGACGCCGACGTGGTGATCCTGATGGTCGAGCAGATCGGCGACATTGCCTGCCACACCGGCCGTCACAGTTGCTTCTATCGCGTGTTCGAGAACGGCGAGTGGAAGGTGGTCGAACCGGTGCTCAAAGACCCGCACGCAATCTATTCGGCAGGACACTGAACATGACTGACACCCTGAACCGCCTGGCCCAGGTGCTGGAAGATCGCAAAGCCGCAACCGCCGAGGGCTCCTATGTCGCCAGCCTGTATGAAAAGGGCTTGAACAAGATTCTGGAAAAGCTCGGCGAAGAATCCATCGAGACCATCATTGCGGCCAAAGACGCACAAATCAGCGGTGATTGCAGCGACGTGATCTACGAAACCGCCGACCTGTGGTTTCATAGCATGATCATGCTTGCCCAGTTGGGGCTGCATCCACAGGCTGTACTTGATGAACTGGACCGTCGCCATGGTTTGTCCGGGCACGCCGAAAAGGCCTCGCGCCCGTCCGCCTGAATAACTTTTACAGAGGAATTGCAGCATGGGCATTTTTGACTGGAAACACTGGATCGTCATTCTGGTGGTCGTGGTACTGGTGTTCGGCACCAAGAAACTGAAAAACCTGGGCACCGACGTGGGCGAGTCGATCAAAGGCTTTCGTAAAGCCATGAACGACGACGAGAAACCTGCCGACCCTGCGGCCAACCCCGTTCCGCCGTCACAGCCTGTGCACCCGCAGGCGGCCCAGCCGATCACTGAGCGTCGTACCTTCGACGTACAGGCTGAAAAAGTCGAAGAGCCGACCCGCAAAGACTCGTGAGCACTGACTAATGTTTGGTATCAGCTTCTCTGAACTGCTCCTCGTCGGCCTCGTGGCCCTGCTGGTATTGGGGCCGGAACGCCTGCCCGGTGCCGCACGCACGGCCGGCCTATGGATCGGGCGCCTGAAACGCAGTTTCAACGCCATCAAACAGGAAGTTGAACGGGAAATCGGCGCCGACGAGATCCGTCGGCAACTGCACAACGAACATATTCTGTCGTTGG
Source organism: Pseudomonas sp. 1152_12 (assembly GCF_052850675.1). Taxonomy (NCBI): domain Bacteria; kingdom Pseudomonadati; phylum Pseudomonadota; class Gammaproteobacteria; order Pseudomonadales; family Pseudomonadaceae; genus Pseudomonas; species Pseudomonas sp. 1152_12. The sequence continues at coordinate 352,689 of NZ_VXCW01000004.1, forward strand.
AGCAGGAAGCGCGCAAAATCCTGTCGCCGGTGAATGAACCGAGCAAGCCGGCAGAGCCCGTGGCCGAACATAGCATCGCACCCGCTGCGCAAGTGACGCCGACCGCGCCCACCACGACCGAGCCAGCGCCGACGCCCGTTGCGTTGCCCGCTCCCCATGACCCTACATTGCCGCCGCGAGCCCCATGAGCGCTGATAAACCGGAAAACGACCAGCACATGCCACTGGTCTCGCACCTCACCGAGTTGCGTACCCGCCTGCTGCGTTGCGTAGCGGCCATCTTCATTATCTTTGCCGGGCTGTTCGCCTTCACCCAGCAGATCTACACCTTCGTTTCGACGCCGCTGCGCCAGTACCTGCCGGCCGGTGCGACGATGATCGCTACCGACGTGTCGTCGCCGTTCCTGACGCCGCTGAAGCTGACCATGATGGTCTCGCTGTTCCTGGCGATCCCGGTGATCCTGCATCAGATCTGGGGCTTTATCGCGCCGGGCCTGTACAAGCATGAGAAGCGCATCGCGGTGCCGTTGCTGGTGTCGAGCATCCTGCTGTTCTACACCGGCATGGCTTTCGCCTATTTCCTGGTGTTCCCGCTGATCTTCAAGTTCTTCGCTGCAGCCACCCCGGCCGGCGTGGAAATGATGACCGACATCACCAGCTACCTCGACTTCGTGATGACGCTGTTCTTCGCCTTTGGCGTGGCCTTCGAAATCCCGGTAGCCGTGGTGCTGCTGGTGTGGATCGGCGTGGTCAACGTCAAATACCTGAAGAAAGTCCGCCCGTACGTGATCATCGGCTGCTTCGTGGTCGGCATGATCCTGACCCCACCGGACATCTTCTCGCAGACCCTGTTGGCCGTGCCGATGTGGATGCTGTTCGAAGTCGGCATCCTGTTCAGCAGCTTGATCACCAAGCGTGGTGAGCACCCGGATGACCAACCTGCCGACGACGACCAGCCGCCAGCGACTCAGCCGTGAACTTGCTGCTGCTGGAAGAGGCCGACTTTATAGCGGCCGACCGGGTTATCCTGCGTGATCGACGCCTGGTGCATATGCAGGAAGTCCACCGTGCGGTGGTGGGCGACAACCTGCGGGTAGGGCGCGTCGGCGGGCTGATGGGCAATGCGCACCTGCTGCGCCTGGAGGCCAGTGAAGCCGAGCTGCAAGTGAGCTTCGACCTGCCGCCGCCGGCCAAACTGCCACTGACCTTGCTGCTGGCCCTGCCGCGCCCGAAGATGCTGCGTCGGGTGCTGCAAACCGTTGCAGCCATGGGCGTGCCCAAGGTCGTGCTGGTCAACAGCTACCGCGTGGAGAAGAGCTTCTGGCAAACGCCGTTCCTGGAGCCTGAGGCGATTCGCGAGCAGCTTATCCTCGGCCTGGAACAGGCGCGCGACACGATGCTGCCCGAAATCATCATCGAAAAACGCTTCAAGCCGTTCGTCGAAGACCGCCTGCCGGACATGACCGAAGGCACCCTCGGCCTGATCGGCCATCCTGGCGATTACCCGGCCTGCCCGCGTGGACTGGATGAGCCTGTGACCCTAGCCATCGGCCCGGAAGGTGGCTGGATCCCCTACGAAGTGGACCTTCTGACCAAGGCCGGTTTACAACCAGTACAGCTGGGTGCACGCATCCTGCGTGTAGAAACCGCCGTGACCGCCCTGCTCGCCCGCCTGTTCTAACCCTGTTGTGGCAAGCCCGCCCAGCACAAGAAGCCTAGTCACAAGCCCTCGCACCTACAGAATCCTCCTACACTGCCGATAAGCTCTGAATAAATCCAAGCCTTGTTCCAGGGGAGATTGCAGTATGTATGGTTGGTTAGCCGAAAAACTGGGGAATGTGAGCGTCAACCGCAAGCTAAGCATTGGGTTTGGCTTGGTATTGATCCTGACGCTGTTGATCACCTTCACCGGCTGGACCGGCCTAGGCGATGTGATCAATCGCGGTGACAAGTTGGGCTTTATCTCCAGCCTCAACGGCCTGACCAAAGACCTGCGCCTGGCGCGCCTGGACTTCGAAATGCGTCGCGGCGAACAAGGCGCAGACGCGGTCAACGGCCTGCTCACAGAGCTGGACAATGGCCTGCAAACCGCCAAATCTCTGATCGAACAACCCAACGACAAGGCCCTGGTCGAGCAACAGCTCGACGCTTTAGGCCAGTACAAAAAGGCCTTCGCCGCCATGGTCCAGGCTGGCCTCAAGCGTGAAGACGCACGCAGCAAGCTCGGCGATACCGCCGACAACGCCGTGGCCAAGATCAATGACATCGAAAAAAGCCTGTTGCAAGGTGACAGCGTCACCCAGTTCAACAGCGTGGTTGAACTGAGCAAGCTGATTCAGCAATCGCGCTTCCAGGTGCGCGGTTACACCTACAGCGGCAAGACGGAGGCCGAGCAGCCGGCCCTGGATGCCATCGACAACGCCCTGAAGAAAATTACCGAACGCCAAGGCCAACTGCCGGAGCAATACCAGGCCAACCTGCAAGCAGCTGGCGTGTCGCTGCAAGCCTATCGTGCCGCCGTCAGCCAGTATCGCGACTCCCAGGTCGCCAGCGCAGCAGCACTGAAAATCATGACCGCCCAAGGCGATATCCTGCTGGGCCATAGTGAAAAACTCACCACGTCGCAAACCGCAGTGCGCGACGCCAATGCTGCACACGCCAAACAATTGTTGCTGCTGGCCACCGTGCTAGCGCTGATCTTCGGCATGGTCGCCGCCTGGGCCATCACCCGTCAGATCGTCATTCCGCTGAACCAGACCCTCAACGTCGCTGAGCGCGTGGCCTCCGGCGACCTGAGCCACAACCTCAACTCCGCGCGCCAGGACGAACTGGGCCAATTGCAACGCGCCATGCAAAGCATGACCATCGGCCTGCGCGAGTTGATCGGTGGCATCAGCGACGGTGTCACCCAGATCGCCAGCGCCGCCGAGCAACTGTCGTCTGTGACTGAGCAGACCAGCGCCGGGGTCAACAGCCAAAAAGTCGAGACCGACCAGGTCGCCACCGCCATGAATGAGATGGCCGCCACCGTGCAGGAAGTGGCGCGCAACGCCGAGGAAGCCTCTGAAGCTGCCGTGGCCGCTGACCAGCAGGCCCGCGAGGGTGACAAGGTGGTCGGTGAGGCCATCGCCCAGATCGAGCGCCTGGCCACCGAGGTCGGCAATTCCACCGAGGCCATGGGCCATCTCAAGCGCGAAAGCGACAAGATCGGCAGCGTGCTCGACGTGATCAAGTCTGTTGCTCAGCAAACCAACCTGCTGGCACTCAACGCGGCGATTGAGGCCGCGCGGGCCGGTGAAGCCGGGCGTGGCTTTGCCGTGGTGGCCGACGAGGTGCGCAGCCTGGCCCAGCGCACCCAGAAGTCCACCGAAGAGATCGAGGAACTGATCGTCGGCCTGCAAAGCGGCACCCAGCAGGTGGCGACCATCATGGACAACAGCCGCGGCCTGACTGAAAGCAGCGTCGAACTGACCCGACGTGCCGGTAACGCGCTGGGCAATATCACGCGCACAGTGTCGACCATCCAGGCAATGAACTCGCAAATTGCTACCGCCGCCGAGCAACAAAGTGCGGTGGCCGAAGAGATCAACCGTAGCGTGCTTAACGTGCGTGATGTGTCTGAACAGACCTCGTCGGCCAGTGAAGAGACCGCGGCGTCCACCGCGGAACTGGCGCGCCTGGGTATTTACCTGCAAACGCTGGTAGGTCGCTTCAAGATTTGAGCCCCTCGCGACGGTCATCATGGCCGTCGCCTTCACAAGTTGTGAAATTTCCTACGCGCTTTTCAGGTCGTGGATTACACACCTGGCGCCGAATAAAAGTAGCGTTTCAACTCCCCTGACTGTGTCAGCCGGACCGTCGAGACGCTCCCTTTACTCGTAGGAGGTTCACCATGTTTGGTCCACTGATTCGCGCACTCGGCAACGCCAGTGTCACCCTCAAACTCTGCCTTGGCTTCGGCCTGGTCTTGACGCTCAGCCTGGCTATCGCCCTGACGGGCTGGCAAGCCTTGAACACCTCACTGTTTCGCTCGCAATCGTTGACCATTCTTTCGCAATTGGCGGTGGTCGGCGAAGAGCTGCGGGCTGACCGCATTGTGTATCGCACCCTGAATGACCCGGCCAGCCTGACCAAGGTCGGCCAACACATGGAAAAAATCGACCGCTACCTGATAGAAATGTCCGCCCGTTTGGTCCATCCAACCAGCTTGCAACAAGTACAAGACGCGACACGCCTGACCGCCAGCTTCAAGACGGCGCTGGGCGGCCTGGCCAACCTGATCGAACAACGCGAAAACGCACGCGAAGGGCTCAAGAAAAGCGCCGTCCAAGCCAGCGACACCCTCGCCCAGCTGTCCAGTGACTTGCCCAATCAAGACGACGAAAAGGCCCTGGACACCGTGGAACTCATGCGCCAGGCCATGGAGAAAGCCGAAGACAGCGCACAGGCCGCGGCCTGGGCAGCCACCTCGCTGGAGGCCTATACACAAAACGTCACGGACGCGCTCCAGGCGCTCGACGGTGCACAGGCCTCCGTGGCCAAGCTGCCGGTGGACGCGACTGCGCTGGCCGACACCCTGCGCGACTATCGAACCCAGTTGAACCGGCTCAAGGACGCCCAAGTCACCACCGAAACCACCCAGAACCAGTTGGAGCAATGGTTAGATGAGCTGCTCAAGCAAAGCGACCTCTTGAGCCATTACCAGACCGAGCAGCGAGATAAAGAAGCCGATCAGGCCCGCAGTTTACTGATCAATGTCACCGCTGCCGCACTGCTGCTGGGTGCCTTGGCCGCTTGGCTGATTGCTGGGCAGATCGTCAACCCCCTGCGCCGGGCTCTGGTGGTGGCGAACCGGGTGGCCGAGGGTGACTTGAGCCACGATATCCAGACCACCCGCCGGGACGAACTGGGGCAACTGCAGCGCAGCATCGGGCAAATGACAGTCAACCTGCGCGGCTTGATCGGTGGTATCGGTGACAACGCACGCCAGATAGCCAGCTCCGCCGAGCAATTGTCTTGCGGCACCGAGCAATCCCGCGCCGGCATTGACGAGCAGAGACAGGAAACCGAACAGGTGGCCACGGCGATGAATGAAATGCTCGCCACCTCCCAGGAAGTCGCACGCCACGCCGAGCAAGCCTCAAACGCCGCCACCGAAGCCGATCAACAGGCAAGCGCGGGTGACCAGGTGGTGGCCGAGGCGATCGCTCATATCGAGCACCTGGCCCAGGAGATGGCCCACTCAAGCCAGGCCATGCAAGGGTTGCGGCAGGAAAGCCAGAAGATCGGCAGTGTGCTGGAGGTGATCAAGTCGGTTTCGGAGCAAACCAACTTGCTGGCCCTCAACGCCGCCATCGAAGCCGCCCGCGCCGGTGAAGCTGGCCGTGGCTTTGCGGTAGTGGCCGACGAGGTACGCAGCCTCGCGCAACGCACCCAACAATCAGCCGAGGAAATTGAAGAACTGATCGGTAGCCTGCAACGGGGTACACAGCAGGTCGCCGACAGCATGAACAACAGCCGCAGCCTGACCGACAACAGCGTGCAACTGACCCGCCGCGCAGGCGATGCCTTGGCCAACATCACCCGCACGGTCTCAGTGATCCAGGAAATGAACCCTCAGATTGCCGCCGCTGCCGAGGAGCAAACGGCGGTTGCCGAAGAGATCAATCGCAGCGTGCTGAAGGTCAAGGACGTGTCGGAACAAACCTCCGCCGCGAGTCAGGAGACTGCGGCGGCCAGTGTCGAACTGGCGCGCCTGGGCGCGGATTTGCAGCGTTGGGTGGGCAAGTTCAAAGTGTGAGCCGTTACAGCACCTGACGCAGGAAGGCCTGGGCGCGTGGGTCTTTGGGTGCATCAAAGAACTCGGCCGGGGCCGCGTCTTCCAGCAGCTTGCCATGGTCGAAGAACAGCACCCGGTCGGCCACTTCGCGGGCAAAGCCCATCTCGTGGGTGACGCAGACCATGGTCATGCCTTCCAGGGCCAGGGTCTTCATCACGTCCAGCACTTCGCCGACCATTTCCGGGTCGAGCGCCGAGGTGGGCTCGTCAAACAGCATCACCTTGGGTTCCATCGCCAGCGCTCGGGCGATCGCCACGCGCTGTTGCTGGCCGCCAGACAGACGTGATGGAAACTCGTTGGCTTTTTGCGCAATGCCGACTTTTTCCAGCAGCGCCAGGGCCTTGGCCTCGCGCTCTTGCTTGCCGCGCTTGCGCACGACTTTTTGCGCCAGGCACAGGTTTTCCAGCACGGTCATGTGCGGGAACAGGTTGAAGTGCTGGAACACCATGCCGACTTCGCGACGATAGGCGTTCACGTCGGTCTTCGGGTCTCCCAGTTGCAGGCCATCAATGCTGACCGAGCCGGAATCGAATTCTTCCAGGCCATTAAGGCAGCGCAGGAAGGTGGACTTGCCCGAACCCGAGGGGCCGATCACCACCAACACTTCGCCCTTGGCGACATGGGTGCTGACGTGGTCCACCGCGCGCACCACGTGGCCACGGGTATCGAAGACTTTTACCAGATCGCGGACTTCAATCACTTTGCGCGAGCCTCCGCTCAAGCCGGCTGGCCATTTTCGACAGCGGCAGGTTGATCAGCAAGTACAGGCCTGCCACACAGAACAGGATTTCAAACGGCGAGAACGAGGTGGTGATCACCTCACGGCCACTTTTGAGCAGTTCAGTAATCGCGATCACCGACACCAGGGACGTGTCCTTCACCAAGCTGATAAATTGCCCGGCCAGCGGTGGCAGCACGCGCTTGAAGGCTTGCGGCAGCACCACATGGCGCATCGACTGGCTGGCACTCAAACCTAGGGACCGCGCGGCTTCATTTTGGCCACGGGTGATGGACTGCACACCGGCGCGGACGATTTCCGCCACATAGGCGCCGGTGAACAGCGACAGCGCTGCGATCCCGGCGAATTCGCGCGACAAGTTGAGTACCGTGCCGATAAAAAAGTAAAAAATGAAGATCTGTACCAACAGCGGCGTGCCGCGTACCAGTTCGACGTAGATCGTTGACAGATCGCGTAGGGTCGGGTTGCTGGACAAGCGGCACAAGCCGGTGGCCAAACCGATTGCCAGGCCAAGAATGCCGGACACCACCGACAGCCACAATGTGGTCCACAAGCCCCACATCAGTGGCCCGAGCGCCCAATGCCGAGTTACGCCCACCACATCGCCTTCGGCCACGTCGTCACCACGCGACACTTGCAGGCTGTTTTCGGCCACGGTGAGCTTTTGCTCAGCGCCGGCGTCGTTGCGCAGGGTGACTTCGGCTACGTCGCCTTTGCGCACCAGTTCAACCACGGTGGATATGTCAGCGGCGCGCTGGGACGTCTCGGCCTGATAGGCGAAGTACTGCGGCACGCGGTTCCAGCGCCACTCGTAGGACATCAGCGAAGTGGCGTAGTACAAGGCGCCAGCCAGGCCTACCAGCACGACCACAGTCAGCAGGTGCCAGGGCCATTGGGCTTTTTTCTGTTTCATTTCAGCTTCCGGGATTTGTGGCGCATATCCTGCCTATTCGCGAGCAAGCCCGCTCCCAGACTTGACCGAGTTCCAACATGACAGTGCGGTCAAAATGTGGGAGCGGGCTTGCTCGCGAACAGGCGCAACTCGGTCCTAGCTTTTATTCCATGTCCTTGAGCCACTCGGAGCTCTTGAACCACTTGTCATGGAGGCGATCGTAGGTGCCGTCGTTGCGGATCTGGTGCAGAAAGTTGTTGATGTAGTTAAGGCTGTCGTAATCGCCTTTTTTCAGGCCAAACGCCAACGGCTCGAACGTGAAGGGTTCTTCCAGGAATACCAGCTTGCCGCTACCGACTTTTTTCTCGGCAACCACGTTGTACGGTGCGTCATACACAAACGCATCGGCCTTGCCGTTGACCACGTCCAGCACGCCTTCCTGCTCGTTGTCATAGCCGTGGTACTTGGCTTTGGAGATCAGCTTTTTCGCGACCATCTCACCGGTGGTGCCAAGCTTGGAAGTCAGGCGGTATTTCTCGTCATTCAGGTCTTTGTAGGACTTGATGGTGCCTTCCAGGTCTTTACGAATCAGCAGGGTTTGGCCGACCACAATGAAGGGTTCGCTGAAGTTCAGACGCAGGTTGCGCTCCTGAGTCAGGGTCATGCCGCTGCCGATCATGTCGAACTTGCCGGTCAGGAAGGCCGGTATGATGCCGTCGTAACCGGTAGACACCAACTCCAGCTTGACGCCCATGGACTTGGCCATGGCCTTGAGGATGTCGACTTCGAAACCGATGATTTCGCCGCGCTTGTCTGTCATTTCGAACGGCATGTAGGTCGGGTCCATGCCGACTTTCAGCGTGCCGCGCTTGACCGCATCGTCGATGGCGCCGGCATGCGCCGCAGTGGCCGCAACCAGCACAGTGACGCCGAGCATCAGCCTCGAAAGATACTTTTTCATCATCAAGTCCCCAGAACGATTCTTGTAAGGTCGGCGCGCAAAAGGGCGGCACCCATTCGGGGTGCGATCCTAACCCACTCGCTGCTCGTCACAAAGGTTTCGCAGGTAATAGTTAACGGCGCAGATCGGAAAAGCCCCACGACGGTGCAGCCAGGTGCAGTGATAGACATGTCAGCACTCGTGAGCGCCAATGGATTGATATGTAAGTAGTTATGACGATCATTCGACTTCAGCCATCCAGTCGGTGTCCTTGAACCACTTGTCGTGCAGGCGATCGTAGGTCCCGTCCTGGGCCACCTGACTGAGGAAATGATTGATCCAGTTGAGGCTGTCGTAATCACCTTTTTTCAAGCCGAATGCCAGGGGTTCAAAGGTAAACGGCTGCTCAAGTACCAACAGTGTGTGATTCTCCGGCCGGGCAATCGCAATCAGGTTGTAGGGCGCGTCATGGATAAAGGCATCGGCCTTGCCCTCAACCACCTGCCGCACGCCTTCCTCCGGAGTGGCGAAACTGCTCAACCGAGCCGCCCCCAAAAAGCGTTGTGCCGCGGCCTCTGCGGTGGTGCCCTCGGTAGCCGCAATCCGGTAACTCGCCTCGTCCAGGTCTTCGATACTGGAAATCTTGCCGGCCAGGCTCGGATGCAGCAGTACGGTTTGGCCAACTACGATAAAAGAGTCGCTGAAGTTGAGCTTCAGATTGCGCTCCTGGGTGACGGTCATGCCGCTGCCAATCAGATCGAATTTCTTCGCCATCAGCCCCGGCACCAAGTCGGTATAGGGCACAGCGACCAGCTCAAGTTCGACGCCCAAGGCGCGACTCATTGCCTGGAGCAAGTCGATCTCGAAGCCGACAATGCGCCCTTGTTTGTCCGTCATTTCGAAAGGTACATACGTGGGCGTAGTGCCAACTCGCAGCACACCACGTCGAACGGCATCATCCAGTGCACCGGCCGACACCCCGCCCGCGTAAATGAAAGCGGCAAGGCCGATCAGCCATGCCGAACAATACCTTTTGAACATGAATCCCCCTGTGACCTCGTCAATGTGGGGGCGATGCTAACCCAGCCACAGGCACGGCAATACGCTTCGAACAAAGGTCTTTTGTTTCGAAATAACAAGGCGTTAGGGTTTAAAGGAAGAAGCGTGAAACGCTGTAGGAGCAGCGCTTCGAACGCCCCCGAGGTGAGCCCTCGGGGGCGTCTGAATCAGGCCGGCTGGGCCTGCGCAGATAGCGGTCGCAACGGCAGCAAAGGCGCGTGCGGATCAGCCTTGATCGAAGCACGCCAAGCGTCGAGCCACTCGCCGTGGCCTTCGCTCCACACCTGCTGGTGCAGACGTGCCAAGGCGACCGGGTCGCTGAGCAACGCCAGGCGCTCGCCGTTGTTAAGGCCAGCAGGACCGACTTTCAACGCATGGCGCACACGCTCCTGGCGCAAGTGCTCGATCGGCTCCGCCTCACGGTGACGCGAGGTCGCCAGGGCACAGGCCAGGGCGTTCTGCTGCGGGTCGACGACCGAACGCACAAACCCGTCGCTCAGGGCGTGCCAACGGTTCTCGTGGGTGTACTTCTCGGTCGACAGCAGGGCTTGCGGCGGATTGTATTCCTCAGGAATCAGGAACAGGCTCTCGTCGCGGGACTTGAGGCCCAACTTGACCCGACTGGAAATGACCGACACCGGAATCGACAGCATCAGCGAACCGACGATCGGGATCAGCCACCACAGGAAGCTTGGGTTCAACCACACCACCAACAGCGCCCACAAGAAGCCGAGCAAGGTTTGTGGGCCGTGACGCTTGACCGCCTCGCCCCAAGGCGTGGAGTCGTCGTCACGCTGCGGCGAGTTCCAGGTCGCCGCCCAGCCGAGGAACGCGGCCAGGACAAAGCGGGTGTGGAAGATCATTCGCACAGGTGCCAGCAACATGGAGAACAACATCTCCAGCAGCATCGACAACGTCACTTTGAACTTGCCACCAAACTCTTTCGCGCCCTTGGCCCAGATCAGGATGATGCTCAGCAATTTCGGCAGGAACAGCAGCACGATGGTGGTGGAGAACAGTGCCACCGCCTTGTCAGGGTGCCATTGCGGCCACAATGGGTACAGTTGGCGTGGCGCCATGAAGTACTGCGGTTCCATCAAGGTGTTGACCGCCAGCAACGCCGTCGACAGCACCAGGAAGAAGAACCACAACGGCGCCGACAGGTAGGACATCACGCCGGTCAGGAATACCGCGCGGTGCACCGGGTGCATGCCTTTAACCAGGAACAGGCGGAAGTTCATCAGGTTACCGTGGCACCAACGACGGTCACGCTTGAGTTCGTCCAGCAGGTTCGGCGGCAGTTCTTCGTAGCTGCCCGGCAAGTCGTAGGCAATCCACACGCCCCAACCGGCACGGCGCATCAGCGCGGCTTCGACGAAGTCGTGGGAGAGGATCGCACCGGCAAACGCGCCTTTACCCGGCAACGGCGCCAGGGCGCAGTGCTCGATAAACGGCTTCATGCGGATGATCGCGTTGTGACCCCAGTAGTGGGATTCACCCAACTGCCAGAAGTGCAGGCCGGCGGTAAACAGCGGGCCGTACACGCGGGTGGCGAACTGCTGCATGCGCGCATACAGGGTGTCCATACCCGACGCCCGTGGCGCGGTCTGGATGATCCCGGCATCCGGCGTGGCTTCCATCAAGCGCACCAGACTGGTCAGGCATTCGCCGCTCATCACGCTGTCGGCGTCGAGCACCACCATGTACTTATAGTCACCGCCCCAACGACGGCAAAAGTCATCGAGGTTGCCGCTTTTGCGCTTTACGCGACGGCGACGGCGGCGATAAAAGATCTTGCCGAAACCACCGGCTTCGCGACACACGTCGAGCCAGGCCTGTTGTTCGGCGATGCAGATATCGGCTTCGTTACTGTCACTGAGCACGAAGAAATCGAAGCGGTCCAGATCGCCCGTGGCGGCTACCGATTCGAACGTGGCGCGCAGACCGGCGAATACCCGGGGCACGTCTTCGTTGCAGATCGGCATCACCAGCGCGGTACGGGCCTCTTTCGGGATCGGCTCGTCGCCGGCACTTTTACCGGAGATGCGGTATTTATCGTGACCTGTGAGCAGTTCCAGGAAGCCCATCAGCGCGGTCCAGAAGCCAGCCGACACCCAGCAGAACAAGATCCCGAACATGATCAGGATGCTGGTTTGCAGAGCGTAAGGCAGCACTTGGGTCGCGGTCTGCAGCAGGGTCTGGTTGCGGATCTCGTCGAAGTCGACCAGCGACCAGCCCTGGTACGGCATGATGCCTTTCATGTACCAGCCAGCAACGATGGTCTGGCCGAGCATCAATATCAGCAAGATGTAGCGACGAATCGAACCCACGGTTCGCCAGCGCGCAGCCGGCAGCACACGCTCGTCTTTCGGTGGCGCTGGAGGGTTGGTGCGACCGGTCATCCGGCGCCAACCGCGCACCAGGATGTTGGTGCGCCAAGGCTCAGGCACGACTTTAGTCCGACGAATCGGCGGCGTGGCCTTCAGGCAAACCCGGCCGCTGGCATCGAGCACGAGCATTTCCGCGTCTTGCAGCTCTTCGGCCGTGTTGAGGGTCAGCCGACGGCCGACCGACGCTTGGGCAGCGTCGGTTGGCGCGTCGAAGGTCGCGGACGACAGCCGCTCGTGCAGCTCACTGAAGGAGGTGCAGCCCGCCAGCTCGGCGCGCTGCTCTGCGGTCATCGGAAGATGCGCCAGGTACTCGGACAGCGTCTCGGGCGTGGTTTGAGAATTACTCATCGGCAGGCAACTGATAGCTCCAGGTTTCGGTCAGGACGTGTTCTGTCTTGGCCGGCTCCGGATTAGCGAGTGGCGTGGCCGGGGCAGCTTCTGGCTGCTTGGCTTCCTTGTCTTTTGCGTTTTTTGCGTCTTTTGCGTCTTTCTTGGCCTGTTTCTCGTGTTGCTTGGCCAGCAGCTTGTCGGCCTTGATCACTTGGGTCGAAGGCTTTTCAGGCTCAGGCTGCGGAATGTCCTCGACCAGAGCCGCTCGCATTTCGGTCGGCTTGCCTGCGTCTTTGATCTTCATCCGCAGGGTCAAGCGCCAGCCTTTGGTGTGCTCGTTATAGCGCACACTGTTTTCAACGATTTCAGCATTGTCGCCAACACTCACCTGGCTGCGCACCGGAGCGTCCGCCGGCAGGGCTTTAAGGGACGGGCCCTCGAAGTCAACGAGGTAGGCCACGCTGCCGTCTGGCTGACGGATCAGGTTGGACTGCTTCACGTCACCAGTGGAACGTAGGGTCTGCTTAACCCAGGCGCTGTCGGCCGGGTGCAGGGCTTTTTCGTCCATGGTCCAGTGCATGCGGTAGCTGATGTCCAGCGGCTCGCCGACTTTCGGCAGCTCGGCCGGACTCCAGAAAGCAACGATGTTGTCGTTGGTTTCATCAGCGGTCGGAATCTCGACCAGGTCGACGGAACCCTTGCCCCAGTCGCCCTCAGGCTCGATCCAGGCGCTTGGGCGCTTATCGTAGTTGTCGTCCAGGTCTTCGTAGTGGCTGAAGTCACGGCCGCGTTGCAACAGGCCGAAACCACGCGGGTTTTCGATGGTGAAGTTACTGACCGACAGATGTTTAGGGTTATTCAGTGGGCGCCAGATCCACTCGCCGTTGCCGGCATGGATCGACAGACCGCTGGAATCGTGCAATTCACGACGGTAGTTGAGCACCTTCGACGGCTGGTTCGCGCCGAACAGGAACATGCTGGTCAACGGGGCAACGCCCAGCTTGGTGACCTTGTCACGCAGGAACATCTGGGATTTGACGTCGACAATGGTGTCGCTGCCAGGACGCAGGATCAGTCGATAGGCGCCGGTTGCACGTGGCGAGTCCAGCAGGGCGTAGATCACCAGCTGCTTTTCACCCGGTTTTGGACGCTCGACCCAGAACTCGGTAAAGCGTGGGAATTCCTCACCGGACGGCAATGCAGTGTCAATCGCCATACCACGGGCAGACAGGCCATACGACTGGCCTTTGCCGACGACGCGGAAGTAGCTGGCGCCGAGCATGGTCATGATTTCGTCTTGCTTGTCGTCTTTGTTGATCGGGTACAGCACACGGAAACCGGCATATCCCAGTTGTTCGGTGGACTTGGGATCATATTTCACGTCGCCGAAATCGAAACGCGTCGGGTCGTATTTGATTTCATGAACGCTGTCGGCGGTCACTTCGTTGATTTTCACCGGCGTGTCGAAGTGCATGCCCTGGTGATAGAAGGACAGCTTGAATGGAGTGTTCTGATCGGCCCACTCGGCTTTTTCGTTACGGAAACGAATCTTCTGATAGTCAGCGAATTTCATTTCGCGAAATTCGTTCGGAAGATTGCTGCGAGGAGCTTCGTACTTCTGCCCGGCCAGCTCTTTTGCCTTGGCCGACACATCATCCAGACTGAATGCCCACAGTTGACCCGCGCCGAACAGGCAAAACAGGGCTGAGCCTGTTACCAGTACGTTTCGTAACCGTTTGGCAGACAATTTTGGTGCATTACAGGGACTAACAATCACGAGCAACCCTCGCCGAAAACAGATCAAAAAACCAACGGCCAGCTATCTATATGCCAGGTTGGCGAGCATTGTTCCGACTCCCCTGGGTCAAAATGATTCCCCAAAGGCCGTCGGACAAGTCTCTACCTAAGTCAAAAATGGACCAAACAACGCTGATCCCCGTAGCGCGCGATTATCTAGTAGCCCGCGAAACAACGCATCAGGGACAACGAAGTATTTGTAGCGAAACCCTGCGTTTTTAGGCATTAAAGTCGTTTTTAATACATTCATGTCTGTAAGAGGAAGGTCACAGGGCCATCATTGACCAAGTGCACCTGCATATCCGCGCCGAAACGCCCTGACGCCACCTTGCCATGCATTTGTTGCGCTTGTAACAACAAGTGATCAAAAAGCGCCGCTCCCAGCGCCGGAGGGGCCGCCGTGGAGAAGCTCGGCCGCAGCCCGCTTTTTGTATCCGCCGCCAGGGTGAACTGCGACACCAGCAGCAAACCGCCGCCGATGTCCTTCAAGGACAGGTTCATCTTGCCCTCGTCGTCGCTGAATACCCGGTAGTTAAGCAGCTTGTGCAGCAGTTTGTCGGCGCTCTGGGGCGTATCTGAAGGCTCGACAGCTACCAGCACCAGCAAACCCTGGTCAATCGCCCCAACAATTTCGCCCGCCACATCGACACGGGCGCCACGCACCCGCTGCAACAGGCCCTTCATGCTTCTTCTGGCGGCAGATCAAGCAGGCGGCGTGCCATCTCGCCGGTTGCGCGCACCAACGCATCGGTAATACCCGGCTCGGACGCGGCATGACCCGCCTCGCGAATCACCTGCAGCTCACTGTTAGGCCAGGCCTGATGCAACGCCCATGCGTTATCCAACGGGCAGATCATATCGTAGCGCCCATGAATGATTACACCAGGCAGGTGGGCGATCTTGTGCATGTCGCGAATCAGCTGGTCGGGCTCCAGAAAGGAGTTATTGGTGAAGTAGTGGCACTCGATACGCGCAATCGACAGCGCACGCTGCGGCTCGGAAAACCGCTCTACATGCTGCGGGCTCGGGCACAGGCCCAGCATGCGGCCTTCCCAGCCGGACCAGGCTTTGGCCGCGTGCATCTGAGCGATCTGGTCGTTGCCGGTGAGGCGCTTGTGGTAAGCCGCGATCAGATCATGGCGCTCGTCCGCTGGGATCGGCGCGAGGTAGTCCTGCCAGTAGTCCGGGAACATGCGGCTCGCGCCGTCCTGGTAGAACCAGTGAATGTCCTGCGGGCGTGCCAGGAAAATACCGCGCAGGATCAGGCCAAGCACGCGTTCGGGGTGGGTTTGCGCGTAGGCCAGGGACAGGGTCGACCCCCAGGAACCACCGAACAGCACCCATTTTTCGATACCCAGGTGTTCGCGGATGCGCTCAAGGTCGGCGACCAGATCCCAGGTGGTGTTGTTTTCCAGGCTGGCGCGCGGGGTGGAGCGCCCGCAGCCACGCTGGTCGAAGGTGACAATGCGGTATAGGTTCGGATCGAAGTAGCAGCGGCTCTGGGCGTCGCAACCGGAGCCGGGGCCACCGTGGATAAATACGACAGGCAGGCCTTCGGGGGAGCCACTTTCATCGACGTACAGCGTGTGGGTGTCATCGACTGCCAGATCGTGCCGGGCGTAGGGTTTGATCTGCGGGTACCAAGTCTGCATTGCGCGCTCCGTAGGGTGTCGGGTTCATCCCTGAGGGGACGTCTATTATTTTTTGCCGTCTGGCATCATAAACCCGAATTGTGCAATGAGCATGTCCTTGAGTACCTAGACCTGTGTCAGCCATCCGCGCCTTAGGTAACCCAGCACATAGTCGTACAACTGATCCACCTCCGGCGCCTGGCCGCGCGCGCGCAAACAGCCGTGGACCAGGCCTTTGCCGGGATACAGCAGGGCCTCAACGCCCGCCGCTTGCAGCCGTTCGGCATACGCCATGCCGTCATCACGCAGCGGGTCGAACTGGGCCACGGCGATCAATGCCTTGGGCAAACCGCTGAAACGCTCGGCCAATAAAGGCATGGCATAGGCCGAAGGCTTGCCCGTGCCGCGCAGGTACAACGCCAGGTAGCAGTCGGTGTCGGCGGTGCTGAGCAGCGGCGCATCCATGCAGTCGCGG
The DNA here is from genome assembly GCF_052850675.1 of Pseudomonas sp. 1152_12. Taxonomy (NCBI): domain Bacteria; kingdom Pseudomonadati; phylum Pseudomonadota; class Gammaproteobacteria; order Pseudomonadales; family Pseudomonadaceae; genus Pseudomonas; species Pseudomonas sp. 1152_12. Next base: position 368,780 of record NZ_VXCW01000004.1, read on the forward strand.
CGCGAGGGCAAATCGGCCGCGCCGCCCAAACCGGGATAGATCAGCACCTGGGCACTGGGCAGCGGCAGGCCGTCATCGCGCAGGCCCAGGCACAACGCCGCCGCCAGGTTGCCGCCTGCGCTGTCACCCATCACCACCAGACGCTGCAGGTTGATGGCGTAAGGCCCCTGCCCCGCGTGGATCGCGTGCCATACCGTACGGCAATCCTGATACGCCGCCGGGAACGGGTGTTCCGGCGCCAGACGGTAGTCGATGGCAATCACCAGCACCTGCAGCGTGCTGGCCAGTTCGAAACAGATGAAGTCATGGGAATCCAGCCCGCCGACCACCCAACCGCCGCCGTGTATATAAAGAAGGCACGGCCAGCCCTCGGCTGGAGCGGGCGCCGAAGGGAGATAGCTGCGCACGCCGACTGCACCGAGAGCAACGTCAGAAACTTGCAGCCCTTCTGGCTTCGGCGGGGTGAATGCCTGGCACATGCGGTCGTAGTTGCGGCGTAAACCTGCGAGCGACGAGTCGTTGCTGCTGAAAGATTCGGTTTTAGTAACGAAGGCCGCAAGCTGCGGAGAAATCGGATACATGCGCAAATATCCCTAATCGCTGTAGATCAAGTATGGGAGCGGGCTTGCCTGCGATAGCGGTGTGTCAGGCACTTATGCATGACCTGATACACCGCCATCGCGGGCAAGCCCGCTCCCACATTTGCCCCGCGTTGTTTGAGCTACCGTGCCTGGCTTAGGGTTTGAGGCTGGCCTGGACGGCCGCCACGCCATCGCCGCCATCAAACGCTGTCACCCCAGCCAGCCAGCGCTGCAAATCCTCCGGGTGCTCGCGCAGCCATTGCTTGGCGACTTCCTGCGGCGACTGGCGCTCCATGATCGGCACCATCAACTGACTTTCCTGCGCGGCGGTGAAGGTCAGGTTTTCCAACAGGCGGTTGGCGTTGGGGCAACGCTCGGCAAAATCCGGTGCGGTCACGGTGGACACCGTGGCCCGCCCTTCGTCAGCGCCAAACACATCTTCGCTGCCGGTGAGGTAAGCCATTTTCATGTTGATGTTCATCGGGTGCGGGGTCCAACCGACAAACACTACAAACTCCTTGCGATTCACCGCGCGTTGCACCGCCGCCAGCATGCCCGCTTCACCGGAGGCGACCAGCTTGAAGCCGCCCAGCCCGAAGTGGTTGGTGTCGATCATTTTCTGGATGTCGGTGTTGGCGCCGCTGCCGGGCTCTATGCCGTAGATTTTGCCGCCCAGTTTGTCCTTGAAGCGCGCAATATCGGCAAAGGTTTTCAACCCGGCGTCAGCCACGTATTGCGGCACCGCCAGAGTGGCCTGGGCGTCTGACAAGCTGGGCGTATCGAAGACCTTGACCTGCTGGGCAGCCAGGAACGGCGCGATGTTGTTGTCCATCGCTGGCTTCCAGTAGCCGAGGAAGATATCCAGGCGCTTGTCGCGGATGCCGGCAAAGATGATCTGCTGCACGGCGCTGGTCTGTTTGCTCTCATAGCCCAGGCCGTTGAGCAGCACGTCGGCCATGCCGGAAGTGGCGACCACGTCGGTCCAACTGACCACGCCCATGCGCACGGTTTTGCAGGAGGCCGGTTCAGCGGCCATGGCTTGTGCACTCAGGAGTGCGGCGCCGATGAGGGTCAAAAGGTAACGGTTGAACGGTCTTTTCATGGAAAGAGGTCTCACTCGGCAGCTTTTATTGTGGGGAGTGGCGTCTGATGCGCCCTACCCACAACCTTACCCAGCGGGACCTCTGCTAACACGACCTGTGGCGACCGGCAGTTGCACTGGGGCGACCGTGAGGCCGCCATCGCGAGCAAGCCCGCTCCCACACTTGATCGAGTTCCAACATGAGAATGCGATCAAACTGTGGGAGCGGCGGTGCGACGGTTCGACTTGCTCGCGAACGCTATTTCAGCAGCACCGAAAATTACCGGTAGTGCTTTTGCCCCCAGTTCAGGAACCCTTCCAGCAATTGCTTCAACACCACCCGTGTCGGCTCGGCCAGATCAGGCCGATAACGAAACGGCTCGAACTCTTCCATATAAGCGCTCTGGCACAGCTCCAATTGCACGGCATGGATATTCTGCGCCGGGTCGCCGTAGTGGCGGGTGATGTGCCCGCCCTTGAAGCGCCCGTTGAGCACGTGGGTGTACTGCGGATGCGTGGCGCAGATGGCTTCCAGCTGGCTGGCCAGTTCAGGATCACACGCCGCGCCGTTGAAGGTGCCGAGGTTGAAGTCCGGCAGCTTGCCTTCAAACAGGTGCGGGATCACCGAGCGGATCGAGTGCGCATCGAACAACAGCGCGTAGCCGAACTGCGCCTTGAGCCGCGCCAGCTCTTCTTGCAGAGCGCGGTGGTACGGGCCCCAAATCTTTTGCAGATAGGTGGCGCGCTCCTCTGGAGACGGCTCCAGGCCTTCGCGGAACAGCGGCACGCCGTCGAACAGCGTCGCCGGGTACAGGCCGGTGGTGGCGCCGACGTACAGCGGCTTGTCATCGGACGGGCGGTTCAGGTCGATCACGAATCGCGAATACTCGGCCGACAAGGTGCTGGCGCCCAACGCCTCGGCAAAGTCATACAGCGTTGGGATGTGCCAGTCGGTGTCTGGCAGGCTTTGCGCTTCGGAGATCAACCCGGCTTCGACCGCAGGCGTCAGACGCAGCCCAGCGTGGGGCATGCTGATCAGCAGCGGCACGCGGCCTTGTTTGAAATTCAGAACCTTATCCACAACAACACTCCTCAGACGGTGACGTCGACGCCATGGCGCACGACGCGTTTATCCAGCTCGCCGCCCAGCCAGTAGGCCAGGTCGGCGGGGCGATCAATCTGCCAAGCGACGAAGTCGGCGACCTTGCCCACTTCCAGCGAGCCATGGGTCGCACCCATGCCCAGCGCCGTAGCCGCGTGTTGCGTGGCGCCGGCCAGGGCTTCTTCCGGGGTCATGCGGAACAGGGTGCAGGCCATGTTCAGCATCAGGCGCACCGATAACGCCGGCGAGGTGCCGGGGTTGAGGTCACTGGCAATGGCGATCTTCACGCCGTGTTTGCGCAAGGCATCCATCGGCGGCAGTTGAGTTTCGCGCAGAAAGTAGAACGCGCCCGGCAGCAATACCGCGACGGTGCCGGAAGCGGCCATGGCGATGGCATCTTCTTCGGTCATAAATTCCAGATGGTCCGCCGACAACGCCTGGTAACGCGCCGCCAAACTGGAGCCGTGCAGCGACGACAGCTGTTCGGCGTGCAGCTTCACCGGCAGGCCCAGTTGCTGGGCGACCTTGAACACGCGTTCGACCTGCTCCGGGGAAAACGCCAGGTATTCACAGAACGCATCCACCGCATCCACCAGCCCTTCTGCTGCCAAGGCCGGCAGCATCTCGGTGCAAATGTGGTCGATGTAATCATCCGCGCGGTCCTTGTACTCCGGCGGCAACGCATGGGCCGCCAGGCACGTAGCGCGCACGCTGACCGGCAGCGCTTCGCCGAGGCGACGAATCACCCGCAGCAACTTGCGCTCGCTGGCCAGGTCCAGGCCGTAGCCGGATTTGATCTCTACCGTGGTCACGCCATCACGCAGCAAACTGCGCAGGCGCTTGTGAGCGCTGGCAAACAGTTCGTCTTCAGTGGCGGCGCGGGTGGCGCGTACGGTGCTGGCAATACCGCCGCCCTGGGCCGCAATTTCGGCGTAGCTCACGCCTTGTAGGCGCTGCTCGAATTCGCCGCTGCGATTGCCACCGAACACCGTGTGAGTGTGGCAGTCGATCAGCCCGGGGGTGACCCACGCGCCTTGCAGCGCATGTACGTGGGCGTAATCCGCCGCTGGCACTTGGCTGCGTGGGCCGATCCACTCGATGAGCGAATCGGCAGTGACCATCGCGGCATCCTCGATGATCGAGTATTTACCGCCTGCCATGGTTGCGACGTGACAGTGTTGCCAAAGCGTTTTCATCAACGCCTCCCTAAGTTAACGATGAGACAAAGCCAGGTCGTAATGAACCTTAGACGCTTGCCCGGCAGAGGGTTTAACCCACAGCAGGTAGGCCAGTACCAGCAGCACGATCCACACGGCGCCAACCAGCAAAGCCGCCTGGGTGTCCGGGAAGTAACCCAGCACGCCAAACACGAACAGCATGAACACGATGGCCGCAGCGGGCGCATACGGCCAGAACGGCACTGGGAATTTCAGCTCGGCGACCTGCTCTTTGGTCATCGAGCGGCGCATGGCAACCTGGGTGAACAGAATCATCAGCCATACCCAAACAGTGGCGAAGGTGGCAATCGAGGCGATCAGCAGAAACACGTTTTCCGGGATCAGGTAGTTGAGCACCACGCCGCCAAGCAGCGCCGCGCCCATCACTACCACCGTCATCCACGGCACGCCTTGCGCGGAGAGTTGGGCAAAACCCTTGGGCGCCTGCCCTTGCTGGGCCAGGCCGTACATCATGCGGCCAGCGCCGAAGATGTCGCTGTTAATGGCCGAGACGGCCGCCGAAATCACCACGATGTTGAGGATGGTCGCCGCCGAGCCAATGCCCAGGTTGCTGAATATCTGCACGAATGGGCTGCCCTGGCTGCCAATCTGCGGCCAAGGGTAGATGGCCATCAGCACAAACAGGGTCAGCACGTAGAACAACAGGATGCGCAGCGGCACCGCGTTAATCGCTTTGGGAATAACGCGTTGCGGGTCCTTGGCTTCACCGGCGGTGATGCCGATGATCTCGATGCCGCCGAAGGCAAACATCACCACCGCGAACGAGGCGATCAAGCCGCCAATGCCATTGGGCATGAAGCCGCCGTGGGCCCACAGGTTGCTGAGGCCACTGGCTTGAGTCTCACCCGCCGAATGGATGCCGAACAACATGATGCCGAAGCCGCCGAGGATCATCGCCACAATGGCGCCGACCTTGAGCAGCGACAGCCAGAATTCCATCTCGCCAAACACCTTGACGCTGCACAGGTTCAGGCCGCCGATCAAAAACACGATGCCGAGCACCCACACCCAACGCGCAACCTCGGGAAACCAGAAGCCCATGTAAATGCCAAAGGCGGTGACGTCGGCCAGGCAGACGATGATCATTTCAAACGCGTAGGTCCAGCCGAGGATAAACCCGGCCATGGGGCCCAAGTAGGTGCTGGCGTACTGGCCGAAGGAGCCGGATACGGGGTTGTGCACCGCCATTTCACCCAGGGCGCGCATCACCATGAACACGGCGGCGCCGCCGATCAGGTAGGCCAGCAGCACGGCCGGCCCGGCCATTTGGATGGCGGAGGCGGAGCCGTAGAACAGCCCGGTGCCGATCGCAGAACCGAGTGCCATGAAGCGAATATGTCGGGCGTTTAGCCCGCGTTTCAAACCCTTTTCTTGCTGGTGCATTTCTCTTCCCTAGTTATTTTTATCCCGAGAAAATTCAAATCTGTCGCACATTAAATGTGGGAGCTGTCGCAGCCTCGCCAAGGCTCGACAGCTCCCCCATTGGACAGCGGCGAGCTTAGAGGCTTGGCAACAACTTGGCCGGCACCAACTCATTCAGGCAGCGGCTGGCGAGCAATTCGCTGGCGGCATTGATGTCCGGGGCGAAGAAGCGGTCCTTATCGTAGAAACCCACTTTGGCGCGCAAGAGGCCACGGGCTTTTTCCAGCTTCGGCGAGCTCTTCAGGCCGTCACGCAGGTCCAGGCCCTGGCACGCCGCCAGCCATTCAACGGCGAGGATGCCACGGGTGTTCTCAGCCATTTCCCACAGACGCTTGCCCGCAGCCGGCGCCATCGACACGTGGTCTTCCTGGTTAGCCGAGGTCGGCAAACTGTCGACGCTATGCGGATGGGACAGTGCCTTGTTCTCGCTGGCCAGTGCAGCAGCGGTCACCTGGGCGATCATGAAGCCGGAGTTGACCCCGCCATTGCCCACTAGGAACGGCGGCAGCTGCGACATGTGCTTGTCCATCATCAGCGAGATACGACGCTCACTCAGCGAGCCGATTTCGGCGATGGCCAGTGCCATGTTGTCGGCGGCCATGGCCACCGGCTCGGCGTGGAAGTTACCGCCGGAAATCACGTCGCCTTCGGCTGCAAACACCAGCGGGTTATCCGACACGGCGTTGGCTTCCACCACCAGCACTTCGGCGGCCTGGCGGAACTGGGTCAGGCAGGCACCCATGACTTGCGGCTGGCAGCGCAGGGAGTACGGGTCTTGGACTTTGTCGCAGTTCTGGTGCGACTGCGAGACCTGGCTGCTTTCGCCGAGCAGGTCACGATAGGCGGCAGCCGAATCGATCTGCCCGCGTTGTCCCCGCGCCGCGTGAATACGTGCGTCGAACGGCGAGCGCGAGCCCAGCACGGCTTCCACAGTCAAGCCACCACACGCGAGTGCGCCGGCGAACAAATCTTCGCCTTCGAACAGGCCACGCAGGGCGTACGCGGTGGACACCTGCGTGCCGTTGAGCAGCGCCAGGCCTTCCTTGGCGGCGAGGGTCAGCGGCGCCAGGCCGGCGACTTTCAGCGCTTCAGTGGCTTCCAGCCATTCGCCTTTATAGCGCGCCTTGCCTTCGCCGAGCAGCACCAACGACATGTGCGCCAAGGGCGCCAGGTCGCCGGAGGCACCGACCGAACCTTTGAGCGGGATGTGGGGGTACACCTCGGCGTTGATCAAGGCGATCAGCGCGTCGATCACCTGGCGGCGAATCCCGGAGAAGCCACGGCTCAGGCTGTTGACCTTGAGCACCATGACCAGCCGCACCAGCGCATCGCTGATCGGCTCACCGACGCCGGCGGCGTGGGACAGCACCAGCGAACGCTGGAGATTTTCCAGGTCTTCGCTGGCGATGCGGGTCGAGGCCAGCAGGCCGAAACCGGTATTGATGCCGTAGGCGGTGCGGTTCTCGGCGAGAATCTGCTCCACACAGGCAACACTGGCTTCGATCTGCGCCGTGGCGCTGTCATCCAGGCTGAGGGTTACCGGCTGCTGGTAGATGGCCCGCAGTTGGGCAAGGCTCAGTTGGCCTGGAATCAGATTTAGCGCAGTCACATTCATGCTCCTTTGAATTGTTCTTTTGAATACTTATTTTGAATAAGGGTTTAATGCAGATGGGGTAATACGTGGGCCAGCAAAGCGGTGTCTTTGAGCAGCGCGGCGGCGCTCGCGATGTCCGGCGCCAGCCAGCGGTCCTGCTCGTAAGCCGGGACCTTTTCACGCAGCAAACGCCAGGCGCTGTCAGTGCCCGCGCCGAAACGCTGGTCCTTGAGAAACTCGAAGGCCTGGGCGGCCAGCAGGTACTCGATGGCGAGAATCTGGGTGACATTGGCCAACAGCTGGTGCAGCTTGAGCGCGGCGTTGGTGCCCATGCTCAGGTGGTCTTCCTGCAAACCCGAGGTAACGAAGTTGTCGAGCACCGCCGGTTGCGCCAACTGACGGTTTTGCCCGCACAGGGATGCCGCGACGTACTGCACGATCATCATCCCGGAGTTGACGCCGGGGTTGCTGACCAGGAACGCCGGCAAGCCGCTGACGTGTGGGTTGATCAGGCGGTCCAAACGGCGTTCGGCCACCGAGCCGATTTCGGCCATGGCAATCGCGAGCATGTCCGCCGCCAATGCCACCGACTGCCCGTGCGGGTTGGCCTGGGACACCACGCGGTAGGTGTCCGGGGTGCCGAGCACCAGCGGATTGTCGGTGGCGCTATTGAGTTCGGTCTCGATCTGGCGCGTGGCGTGTTCAACCTGGTCACGCGCTGCGCCGTGAATCTGCGGGATCGAGCGGATGCTCAACGCGTCCTGAGTGCGAATGCCTTTGCTGCTGGCGATCACTTCACTGCCATCGAGCAGGGCGCGCAGGTTGATACCCACGTGTTGCATGCCGGGGTGCGGCTTGAGGGCGATGATGGCTTCGTCAAACGCATCGATCTGGCCGCGCTGGGCCTCGAAGCTCATGGCGCCGATTACGTCGGCCCATTGCAGCAAGTGATGCGCGTCGGCCAGGGCCAGGCAGCTCAGGCCGGTCATGCACGGCGTGCCGTTGACCAGGCACAGGCCGTCCTTGGCGCCGAGCACCACCGGCTGCAAACCTTCTGCGCTCAGGGCCTGTTGCGCCGGGACGATGCGGCCCTGGTAGCTCACATTGCCAATGCCCAGCAAAGCCACGCCGAGATGGGCCATGTGGGTCAGGTAACCCACCGAACCCTGGGACGGCACTTGCGGCGTGATGCCGTGGTTAAGCAGCGCCAGCAACGAATGCACCACCTGCGGATGCAGGCCGGATTTGCCGTGGCTGTAGTTAATGATGGCCGCGCAAATAATCGCGCGGGTCTGTTCATCGCGGAGCACCGGGCCGACGCCACAGGCGTGGCTGAGCAGGGTGTTGCGCGACAGCTGGCTGAGTTGCTCGCCCTTGAGCGACACGTTGCACAGCGCGCCCAGGCCGGTGTTCACGCCATAGGCGCGTTCACCGCTGGTGACGATGCGCTGCACGATGGCCTGGGCATTGTCGATGCGCGCCCAGGCGTGACCCGACAGTTCGAGCACCGCGCCGTGACGGGCCACGGCGACCACGTCCTGCCAGCGCATCGGGGCGTCGGCGATGATGATTTTTGCTGCCTGGGACATCTTCATACCTTCTTCAATTCTTGTGCAGCCTTACCGGCCCTTCGCGGGCAAGCCCGCTCCCACCTTTGGAATGCGTTCCCCTGTGGGAGCGGGCTTGCTCGCGAAGAGGCCAGCCAACTCGCCACAAAACCCGGGTCAGACCACCGCCGCCCGGCGCTGAACAAACCGGTCCACATACTCATCCGCCGGCGAATGCAAAATCTCGCGCGGCGTGCCGACCTGGATCAGCTTGCCGTCCTTGAGGATCGCAATGCGGTTGCCAATACGCACGGCTTCGTCGAGGTCGTGGGTGATGAACACGATGGTCTTGTGCAGGGTCTTTTGCAGCTCGAGCAACTGGTCCTGCATCTCGGCGCGGATCAGCGGGTCGAGGGCACTGAAGGCTTCGTCCATCAGGATGATGTCGGTGTCGGCCGCCAAGGCGCGGGCCAGGCCCACACGTTGGCGCATGCCGCCGGACAGCTGGTGCGGGTACTTGTTTTCGTAGCCCTTGAGGCCCACGGTTTCGATCCAGTGCAACGCGCGTTCGGCACAAACCTGCTTGGTTTCGCCACGCACTTTCAGGCCGTAGGCGACGTTGTCGAGCACGCTCTTGTGGGGCAGCAGGCCGAAGCTCTGGAACACCATGCTGATTTTGTGCCGACGGAATTGGCGCAAGGCTTCCATGTCCAGTTGCAGGATGTCTTCGCCGTCCACCAGGATCGCGCCGCTGGTGGGATCGATCAGGCGGTTGAAGTGGCGCACCAAGGTGGATTTGCCGGAGCCCGACAGGCCCATGATCACGAAGATCTCGCCGGTGCCGATGCTCAAGGACAAGTCGTTCACGCCGACCACGCAACCGGTCTCGGCCAGCACCTGGTCCTTGGTCTTGCCTTGGCTAACCATGGCCAGGGCGTCCTTGGAGCGGTTGCCGAAAATCTTGAAGACGTTTTTAACTTCAATTTTGCTGACAGTAGTCATTTGCTCGCCTCATGCCGTGGACGACCATAGGCCTGGGTAATGCGGTCGATGACCACTGCAAGAATCACAATCGCCAGGCCCGCTTCGAGGCCACGGCCGACATTGAGGGTCTGGATGCCGACGAGTACGTCTTCACCCAAGCCGCGGGCGCCGATCATCGAGGCAATTACCACCATCGACAGCGCCATCATGGTGGTCTGGTTGATCCCGGCCATGATGCTCGGCAGCGCCAGCGGCAGTTGCACGCCGAACAGTTGCTGCCAGCGGTTGGCACCGAAGGCATTGATAGCTTCCATGACCTCACCGTCGACTTGGCGAATGCCCAAATCCGTCAAGCGAATCAGCGGTGGCGCAGCGTAGATCACTGTGGCAAAAATCGCCGGCACCTTGCCCAGACCGAACAGCATCAGCACCGGGATCAGATACACAAAGCTCGGCATGGTTTGCATGATGTCCAGCAGCGGCATCAATACCGAACGCAGGCGATTGCTGCGCGCCGACAGAATGCCCAGCGGAATGCCGATCAGCACCGAGATCACCGTAGCGACCATCATCAGAGCCAGGGTTTGCATCAGCTTGTCCCACAGGCCCACCGCGCCCACCAGGAACAGCAATCCGACGATGACCGCTGTGGTCACCACCTTGCGGGTGGCGTGCCAGGCGATGCCGCCGACGATGGCCAGCATCAGCCACCAAGGCGCCGCGCGCAGCAACCCTTCCAGGTTGACGATGGCCCATAGCAGGGTGTCGGATATCTGCCGGAATACATCACCGTAGTTGGTGACCAGCGAGTCCACCCAACCGTTGACCCAGTCGGCGATGGAAAACGTAAAACTCTCAGGAAACATAGCGTGCTCTCGATCCAGTGGGTTGTGGCCGGGTGTCCGACTAGCCCCTCAGGGTAGTCGGACACGCTTGACCTACAAGGCCGCGTCGATTTTCTTGGCTGCGTCGTCGCTCACCCATGCGTGCCAGACCTCAGGATGTTCCTTGAGGAAAATTTTCGCCAGTTTTGGCGACTCAATTCGCTCTTTGGCCATGCGACCCAGGTTCTGGTTGAGCAGATCGATCGGCAGGTTGACCTTCTCCAGCACGGCCACCAGCTCCGGCGCTTGCTCGTGGAAGGTCTTGGACAAGCCGACCTTGATGCTCACGCTTTTATCCACACCGGGCTTTTCTTCCAGCTTGACCAAATCAACCTGGCCCATCAGCGGCGTCGGCGACCAGTAGTAGAACAGGATCGGCTCGCCACGCTTGTAGCTCGACAGCACGGCCGCATCCAGCGCCGGGCCGGTGCCTGGGCGGAAGTTGGTGTAGGTGCTTTCCAGGCCGTAACTTTTGAGCATTTCGCTGTTGTCCAGCTCACAGGTCCAGCCAGCCGGGCAATTGTAAAAGCGGCCCTTGGACGGTTCTTCCTGGTCCTTGAACACCGAGGCGTATTTGGCCAGATCCGCGATGTTTTTCAGGCCCGGCGCCTTGGCTTCCAATTTGCGCTTGGTGTCGCCTTCGATCACGTAACGCGGCACGTACCAACCTTCCACCGCACCGACGATCGGGGCACCCACACCAACGACTTTGCCGGCCTTCTCGGCCTTGTTCCAAACTTCGCTGCGGCCAACCCACTCTTCGGCAAACACTTGAATGTCGTTGCTGCTCAGGGCGTTTTCCATGGTGATGGAGTTGCCCGGCAGGCTGTCGGTTTTGCAGTCGTAACCTTTTTCCAGCACGGTTTGCAGGATGTCGGTGAGCAACATGCCGCTTTCCCAGTTCAGACCTGCAAATTTGACCGGCTTACCGGATTCACACCAGCCAGCCGCTTGAGCGCCGGCACTCGCCAACAGGCTTGCAGAGCATGTTGCGGCCAGCAGGGTGGCCAGCAGGGTCTTATTCATTTTCATTGTTGTGACGCTCCCAATCTTGAAATGGATTACGGCAGTCAGTAGGCGTCCTGCCCTGTCCACGTCCCATCAGGCTTGTGCAGCCAGCCCGTTTGCTATTGGTGTAGCGCCCTGCTCTAGCGGCAGGATCAGGTGTTCAGGAATAGCGCTGTGCCACTTTTTCGCACAGACGTAATAGAGGGCTGCGGGAAGTACCAGACCGATGATCCAGGAAATATCCACATCACCCAGCGCGGCCACCAGCGGACCGGTGTAGAACTTGGTGGAGATGAACGGCAACTGCACCAACACGCCGAAGACATAGACACTGATACCGAGCAGGTTCCAGCGACCGTAGCGACCGTTCGGGTCGGCCAGCGCCGGCACGTCATAGCGCTCGCGAGTGATGCAGTAGTAATCCACCAGGTTGATCGCACTCCAGGGCGTAAAGAACGCCAGCAGGAACAGGATGAAAGACTTGAAAGCACCGAGGAACGAGTGCTGGCCGAGCAACGCGATCAGGGTCGCAGTACCGACAATGACCAGCACGAAAACCAGACGCTGCAGGCGCGTGACTTCCAGGCGACCCCGAAAGCCGCTGATGATGGTCGCGATGCACATGAAACTGCCGTAGGAGTTCAGCGTAGAGATGGTGACCTTGCCGAAAGCGATGCTGAAGTACAGCAGCGCAGCAGTGGCCCCCGTGCCGCTCAAACCCACGATGTAAGCCACTTCGTGACCTGCGAATTGCCCGTTGGACATGGCCGCGGCAAACACGCCGAGGATCATCGCCACCTGTGCACCAATGACCGAACCCGCGCCAGCGGCGAGAAAGGTTTTCAGCGAAGACGTCTTGCTCGGCAAGTAACGTGAGTAGTCCGCCACGTAAGGGCCGAAAGCGATCTGCCAGGAGGCCGCGAGCGACACCGCGAGCAAAAAACTGCTCCAGCTGAAGTGGCGAATTTGCAGCAGTGCACCAACGTCGGTCTGGCTGATCAGGCGGCTGAACAGGTAGACGAACGCAACCACGCCGATGACGCTGGCGACGCGGCCGATCCAATGGATCACCCGGTAACCGAGCACCGTGACCAGCACAATGACACTGGCGAAAATAAGGATACCGACGCTGTCACTGACACCAAACAACTGGCCCAGCGCTTGGCCGGACAGTACGGTGCCGGTCGCGGTAAATCCGAGGTACATCAAACAGACCAGTACGATCGGGATGGCCGCGCCATAAACACCAAACTGTACGCGGCTGGAGATCATCTGCGGCAGGCCCAGCTTCGGCCCTTGCGCTGCATGCAACGCCATGACACCGCCACCGATCAATTGACCGATCAACAGACCGATCAACGACCAGAACACATCACCGCCCAGCACCACGGCCAGAGCCCCGGTGACGATCGCGGTGATTTGCAGGTTGGCACCCATCCATAGGGTGAACTGACTGAACAGACGGCCGTGTCTTTCCGCTTCCGGGATGTAGTCGATCGAACGCCTTTCGATCAACGGGGTGGTGCTTGCACGCGCGTCATTTGCAGCCATGTGTGTTCAACCTCTGATGGATTGTTTTTGTTTGCAACGCAGATCCATTGTGGGAGTGGGCTTGCTCGCGAAAGCGGCGGGTCAGCTAACGATTACGGTGACTGGCACACCGCATTCGCGAGCAAGCCCGCTCCCACATCGAATTACTTGATCATCGGGAGATTGAGGCCCTGCTCCTTGGCGCAGTCGATTGCGATCTGGTAACCGGCATCGGCGTGACGCATCACGCCGGTGGCCGGGTCGTTGTGCAGTACGCGGGCAATCCGCTCGGCGGCTTCGTCGGTGCCGTCGCAGACGATGACCATGCCGGAGTGCTGCGAGAAGCCCATGCCCACGCCGCCACCGTGGTGCAGCGAAACCCAGGTCGCGCCGCTGGCGGTATTGAGCAAGGCGTTGAGCAGTGGCCAGTCGGACACGGCGTCGGAACCGTCCTGCATGGCTTCGGTTTCGCGGTTCGGGCTGGCAACCGAGCCGGAGTCGAGGTGGTCACGGCCGATCACCACCGGCGCCGACAGCTCGCCGCTGCGCACCATTTCGTTGAACGCCAGGCCCAACTTGGCGCGTTGGCCCAGGCCGACCCAGCAGATACGCGCCGGCAAACCCTGGAAGCTGATGCGTTCACGCGCCATGTCCAGCCAGTTGTGCAGGTGCGCGTCGTCAGGGATCAGCTCTTTGACTTTGGCGTCGGTCTTGTAGATGTCTTGCGGGTCGCCGGACAGCGCCGCCCAACGGAACGGGCCGATGCCACGGCAGAACAGTGGGCGGATGTAGGCCGGTACGAAGCCTGGGAAGTCGAATGCGTTTTCCACACCTTCTTCTTGTGCCATCTGGCGGATGTTGTTGCCGTAGTCGAAGGTCGGGATGCCTTGCTTCTGGAATTCCAGCATGGCTTTGACGTGCACGGCCATCGACTGCTTGGCGGCCTTGATCACGGCAGCCGGTTCGGTCTTGGCGCGGGCGCGGTATTCGTCCCAGGTCCAGCCGGCCGGCAGGTAGCCGTTGAGTGGGTCGTGGGCGCTGGTCTGGTCGGTGACCATGTCCGGGCGCACGCCGCGCTTGACCAGTTCCGGCAGGATTTCTGCCGCGTTACCCAGCAGGGCGATGGAGATAGCCTTGCCTTCCTGGGTGTATTTGGCGATGCGGACCAGAGCGTCGTCGAGGTCGGTGGCTTGCTCATCGACATAACGGCTGCTCAAGCGGAAATCGATGCTGACCTGCTGGCACTCGATGTTCAGCGAGCACGCGCCGGCCAGGGTCGCGGCCAGTGGCTGGGCGCCGCCCATGCCGCCGAGGCCGGCGGTGAGTACCCAGCGGCCGGTCAGGTCGCTGTTGTAATGCTGGCGACCGGCTTCGACGAAGGTTTCGTAGGTGCCTTGGACGATGCCTTGGCTGCCGATGTAGATCCAGCTGCCGGCGGTCATCTGGCCATACATGGCCAGGCCCTTGGCATCCAGTTCGTTAAAATGTTCCCAGCTGGCCCAGTGCGGCACCAGGTTGGAGTTGGCGATGAGCACGCGCGGGGCGTTGCTGTGGGTTTTGAACACGCCGACCGGCTTGCCGGATTGCACCAGCAGGGTCTCGTCGTCGTTCAGGTTAGTGAGGCTCTCGACGATCTGGTCGTAGCACTCCCAGTTGCGCGCCGCACGGCCGATACCACCGTACACCACCAATTCTTTCGGGTTCTCGGCCACTTGCGGGTCGAGGTTGTTCATCAGCATGCGCAGCGGCGCTTCAGTCAGCCAGCTTTTGGCGGTGAGCTTGTTACCGCGGGCGGCGCGGATTTCGACGTCACGGTATTTTGTAGGCTTGGTCACTGCTAAGACTCCTCGGCGATCGATGCGCGAACATTGATGGTGCGAAGGAGAGTCTTACGCACACATCTTTACTTGTACATACAAGCATATGCAATCGAGCGGCCAACTTTCGCAACGCGGGTGTCAGATTTTTTGCGCAGGGGGGCGAAAGCCTTGGAAATTAAGGCGTGGAGGCTTGGCGAAATTTCTTACGGAGGAGTTTTTCAGGGGGGGCGATTGTTCATAACAACGCGGCGTTGCGCCACGCTGGGGCATTCGGTAACAAATTGGTGCGCGAGCCGGAAACAGATCCCTTGAACAACACAGATACAAATGTGGGAGCGGGCTAGCTCGCGAATGCGGTGGGTCAGCCAGCTTATCTGGCACTGATACACCGCTTTCGCGAGCTAGCCCGCTCCCACATTTTTAACCGCGCTGGGTCAGTTCGATAATGCAGCAGCGGCCGGTAACCGAGAGGTCCAGCAGGTCGGTGTTACCGTCGATTTGCAGGCAGTCGTGATGCCCCAGCTTTTGATCCAGCACCTTCACTTCATCCGCCACGCTGAACACCAGCACGGTCTGCGCCGTGGTGAAAAACCGCTGCACACCATCCACCCACTGAAAGCGCGCGTGGTAACGCTGCGGCGAATAAATCAGGTTGAAATCGCGGATAGGCCCGGTGATCAGGCGGCAGGAAACGTCGCTTTCACCGCTGAACGCGAAGGGCTGCAGCGGTAACAACCCGCGCTGTTCCTCGCCATCGACGGTCAGGACCATGCCCGCGCCCTTGATCACGGTAATGACGCGCTGGTAGCCGGCGAAGGTGGAAAAGCCACCCGACTCACCAATGTCGGCAATCGACAGGCGCCAGCCGAAGCCGTCCAGGCCAGTGCCGGCGTCGCGGGTAATTTCTTCGGTGCTGCCGCCGCCGTTTTTCCATGGCATGCGGATGTAATCGGTGGCGCGCCAGACGTTCACTGCACTCATTTACTGAAACGTCCTTCCAGGCTATGACGGGAACCGGGGTGGATCAAACGCGCAGCGGTCACCGGCTGGCGCCCGGACCAGGTGCGTCGGCGGATCAACAGGCACGGCTCGCTCGGCTCGATCTGCAGCAACTTGCACTCTTCGGCATCGGCAAGGATCGCTTCGACCACATGCTCGCCTTCGGTCAGCGGCGCAACCTGGTTCAAGTAGGCGTAAGGCGTTTGCTGGGTGAAATCCTGCTGCAAGTAGTCCGGCGCCACCAGGGCGTTGACGAAACGGTCTTCGACTTGCACAGGAATGTCGTTCTCGAAGTGCACAATCAACGAGTGGAACACCCGCCCGCCTTCGCGCATTTCCAGGGCCACGGCGCGCTCGGAGCCTGCGGCTTCTTCGCACAAGTGGATGACTTGGCAGGTATGCCGGTGACCGCGGGAGGCGATTTCATCGGCAATGTTGTGCACTTCAAACAGCGCCGACTGGCTCTTGGGCTCAGCGACGAACGTGCCAACGCCCTGCATGCGCACCAGCAACCCTTCGGCGGTGAGTTCGCGCAGGGCACGGTTGATGGTCATGCGGCTGAAGCCCAGTTGGCTGACCAGCTCGCTCTCGGACGGCACGCGATAATGCGGCGGCCAGTTGCCGTTGAGGATCTGCTGGCTGATCATCTGTTTGACGCGGGCATACAAGGGCGCCGGACTTTCGTCCATGTGGGCAGCCAGCGAAGACTTGGCAGGCGGAGTCGGCACAGGGAATCCTTGCAGGGGGAAAAGATGCATAGATTGCCGGAGTTTACCGAGCAGGCAAACGTCTGTATATGTATATACAAATAAACACACGACCGGAGTGCCTTGATCATGTCCGCTTTCTTTGCCGAACGCGCGCTGCTGCCTAATGGATGGGCCAACGATGTACGCTTTGAAGTCAGCGCCGAGGGCGTGCTGACCCACGTTGAGCCCAATGCCAGTGCAGACGCCGCCGAACGGCTTAGAGGCCCGGTGTTGGCGGGCATGCCGAACCTGCATTCCCATGCATTCCAGCGCGCAATGGCAGGTTTGGCCGAAGTGGCCGGCAACCCGAATGACAGCTTCTGGACCTGGCGCGATTTGATGTACCGCATGGTCGGCAAGATCAGCCCGGAGCAACTGCAGGTCATCGCCCGCCAGCTATACATCGAGATGCTCAAGGCCGGTTACACCTCGGTGGCCGAGTTTCACTACGTGCATCACGACGTCAGCGGCCAGCCGTATGCCGACCGCGCAGAGCTGTCACGGCAGATCAGCCAGGCGGCCGCCAGCAGTGGGATTGGTCTGACGCTGATGCCGGTGCTCTACACCCATTCCGGGTTCGGTGGCCAGACGCCAAACGAAGGTCAGCGGCGCTTTATCAACAGCACCGAAAACTATCTGGACCTGCAAGCACGCCTCAAGCCGATACTTGCCGCACAACCGGCGCAGCAGTTGGGCCTGTGCTTCCACTCGTTGCGCGCCGTCACGCCGCAGCAAATCAATGACGTGCTGGCCGCCAGCGACAAGGTTTGCCCGGTGCATATTCACATCGCCGAGCAGCAAAAAGAAGTCGATGACTGCCTGGCCTGGAGTGGCAAACGCCCGCTGCAATGGCTGTATGACAATGTTCAGGTCGATGAGCGCTGGTGCCTGGTGCACGCCACTCACGCGGATGCTGACGAAGTGGCGCGCATGGCCAAGAGCCGCGCGATTGCCGGTTTGTGCCTGACCACAGAGGCCAACTTGGGCGACGGCATTTTCCCGGCCGTGGACTTCCTCGCCCAAGGCGGGCGCATGGGCATTGGCTCCGACAGCCATGTGTCGCTTAGCGTGGTGGAAGAGTTACGTTGGCTGGAATACGGCCAGCGCCTGCGTGACCAGCGGCGCAACCGCTTGTACCGCAGTGATCAGCCAATGGTCGGCCGCACGCTGTTTGATGCCGCGTTGGACGGCGGCGCCCAGGCGCTGGGCCAACCGATTGGTCGTTTGGAAGTGGGTAAGCGTGCGGATTGGATCGTGCTGGATGGCAACGACCCGTACCTGGCAACGGCGACGGAGGACGGCATTCTCAATCGCTGGCTGTTCGCCGGTGGTGATCGGCAAGTGCGCGATGTGCTGGTGAACGGGAAGTGGGTGGTGCGGGACGGGCATCATGCCGGTGAAGAGGAAAGCAGCCGCGCCTTCACGCAAGTCCTGAGGGATATGCTGGGCTAACAAACAATGCAAAACAAATGTGGGAGCGGGCTTGCTCGCGAATGCGGTGTATCAGTCATCACATCTGTCGACTGACACTCCGTATTCGCGAGCAAGCCCGCTCCCACATTTTGATCGGCGATGGTCCAGAGTTACTGCGAAGTCTTCGCCATCTGCTTGTCCGACGTACGCCAGATCAATCGCGTGGTGTCATACCCTTGCTGCCGCGCCCGGCTCAGCAGGTCTTCGCGGGTGTCGGCGCTCACCGTAGGAGTGCGCGACAAGATCCACATGTAGCGCCGGCTCGGGCTGCCGACGAGGGCAGTCTTGTAGTCGTCGCTGACGTACAGCACCCAGTAATCGCCCTTGGCGACGCCCGGCAGCAGCGCCGTGAACCAGTTATTAAATTCCACCCAGAGTTTGTCAGTCTTTCCAGGGACTTGCGGCGTGGCCGTGCCCTTGGCTTCCTGCCACTTCCACTCAGGTGTCAGGCAGCGGTTGAACACCGACATGTCGCCATCAGGCAGCAAAGTGTAGCGGGCTTCGGACTGCGCGCAGTTGCGCTGGAAGTACATCGGTAATCGGGCCAACTCATACCAGGTGCCCTGGTAACGCTTGAGGTTGACGTTGCTCGCTGTCTTGGGTTGCAGATCATCGCCAGAATGGCTGGCGCAGCCCGCCAAAAACAGGCTGGCACAAAGGCACAAAACAAAACGCATCATTCTTCTTCTCCCGTAGGCTCGCGCCCCGGTTTACTTCAGGCCTTGCCCGGAAAACATCAGAACTTTGTCACCGGCATATTGAACGCTGATAAAGCTGTTTTTATCGCCCCAGGTACAACTGGACATGCCCAGTGCGCCGGAACAGTCGGTCGGCTTGCCCAGCAGCGACTCCACCTCAGCCTTGGCCATGCCAGCCGACAACTTCGCGTAATTTTCTTGGTTGACCTTGCTGCAAGCGGCCAATAGCACACAAAAAGCCAGCAGGGCGAGACGGCGTAACGACATGGAAAAACTCCTGGAGGGACGAAGCAGCTTGGGTATCTGCCAGAAGCTTAGAAGGAAAAAGAGGTGTCTGGTTCCCGATGTGCAAAAACAAAAAAGCCCCGAAAACGCTGAAACGTTTCGGGGCTTCTTTAAGAGTGAACAGCCTCACAATATGGCGGATAACTTATCGCCGCGGGTTACTTCTTGTGGTAACCGGTCACACGCTCAACTTCTTCCTTCGAACCCAGGAACACGGCCACACGCTGGTGCAGGCCTTCGGGCTGAATGTCGAGGATACGCTGATGGCCGTCGGTGGACGCCCCGCCTGCTTGCTCAACCAGGAACGACATCGGGTTGGCTTCGTACATCAGGCGCAGTTTGCCTGGCTTGGACGGCTCGCGGCTGTCACGTGGGTACATGAACAGGCCACCACGGGTCAGGATACGGTGTACGTCAGCCACCATCGCCGCGACCCAACGCATGTTGAAGTTCTTCTTCAGAGGGCCT
This sequence comes from Pseudomonas sp. 1152_12, assembly GCF_052850675.1. Classification (NCBI taxonomy): domain Bacteria; kingdom Pseudomonadati; phylum Pseudomonadota; class Gammaproteobacteria; order Pseudomonadales; family Pseudomonadaceae; genus Pseudomonas; species Pseudomonas sp. 1152_12. The sequence continues at coordinate 388,243 of NZ_VXCW01000004.1, forward strand.
TCCTCACCGGCCATCAACTCGCCGACGTAGCGAGTAACCGGCTCTTCCCAGTGACGCTGGTTGGACATGTTGATTGCAAATTCCTGGGTGGATGCAGGAATGGTGATGTCTTCGTGGGTCAGTACAAAGCTGCCCATTTCACGGTCCAGGGTAAAGCCTTTGACGCCGTCGCCCAGGGTCAGCACCAGCATGGTCTGTGGGCCGTAGATCGCATAACCGGCAGCGACCTGCTCGGTGCCGGGCTGCAAGAAGGCCTTTTCGTTCAGGGCTTCGTTCTGGCTCAGGTATTCGTTCGGGCAACGCAGAACCGAGAAGATGGTGCCGACCGGTGCGTTGATATCGATGTTGGACGAACCGTCCAGTGGGTCGAACACCAACAGGTAGGCGCCTTTGGGGTACTTGCCCGGGATCTGGTAGGCATTGTCCATTTCTTCGGACGCCATGCCGGCCAGGTGACCGCCCCATTCGTTGGCTTCGAGCAGGATCTCGTTGGAGATCACGTCGAGCTTCTTCTGCACTTCGCCTTGGACGTTTTCAGTGCCCATGCTGCCCAGGACACCACCCAGTGCCCCTTTGGACACGGCGTGGCTGATTTCCTTGCAAGCACGCGCCACCACTTCGATAAGGAAGCGCAGATCGGCAGGCGTGTTGTTGCTGCGGGTCTGCTCGATCAAATAGCGACTCAGGGTAACGCGGGACATGGAAGGCTCCGGAGAATGGGGGGCTTAAAAACCCGCGCAGTTTAACGCGAGTCGGGGCGTATTTCCTCTAATCAGAGGATTTAACTCCAATAGAGTTCACGGTTTGGCCGCAGGTTGGCGCAACAAACTGTAGGCCATCGCCCCCAGCGCCGCCACACCCAACAGGAGCACGGCCCACAGGCCGAGTTTCTTCCAGTCGGTGCCTGCTTCGGGCGATGCGGCGACGGCGGCGGTTTTGACCACCACCTCTCCCGCAACGCTGGCCTGGCCTAACGTCTTGAGACGTTCGGCGCTGTAGTCAGGGATCAGGGTCGACAGCGGCAGGTTCGCCGCCTTGACCGAGCCATTGCCCAACGCCAAGGTGAACGGTGGCTCACCCCGCGCCAGGAACACCAATTGCGTGGCGCGCATGGCAAAGCGCACGGCTGGCGCCTCGACGCCCAGGCCACCGCCGCGCTCATCTACCTGCAATTTGAGCTCGCCGACGGTAACGCCCGGCAGTTGCAACTCGTCCTGCACCACGTCTTGGTCGTTTTGGGTCAAGCGGTACAGCAAGCCCTTGCTCAGCGGCTGCCAGGCTTGCTTGGCTTCACGGCGCCCCGCCAAGGTGACCGGCGCCAGGGTGTTCGGCTGTTTCAACTCGATACGCAAGCGCTCAACATTCAGCCCAGTCGGCAACTGCCAGCTGTATTCCCCAGCCTTGAGCCGCATTCCCGACAACGGTTGCGACCACACCAACGGCATCGGCAGGCTGCTGCGGGTGGCGCTCACAAGCTTGGCCGAGGTCAGCGTCGGCGCGACTTGGCCTTGCCACACCAGGCGCAGGTAACGCGCCGACTGGCCCGGCAAACTCACGTCATGCTGCTCGACACGCTCGTCGGCAAACGACAAGCGCGCCACCTGACCATCGCCCCAGGATTGCCAGTGCTGCAAGTCATCACTGGCTTCAATGCTGAAACGCTGGAAGCCATCCTGCTCGCGGCTCCAGTCCAGGCTCAGTTGCTGCAAGGGCGCCTTGATCGCGCTGGCGTCCAACACCCAGCCACGCAGCACTTCTTTGCCCGCCTTGGCTGGGCGGACTTCCAACAACGTGCCTTCGGCGGTGGATTTCATCACCACGTCTGGCACGCTCTCACGGGTGTCGGCGGCGTACAGCGGGAACCACTTCACGTCAGCCACATCGCGGCTTTCAGTACGCTGCGCCGATTGACGCGACAGCGCGTAGGCTTGGGGCTCACCGGCGGCGTTGAACACCCGCACATCGCTCAGATCAGCCTGGCGTGCGCTCAATTGCACCGCCAATGGCAGTTCCAAACGATACCAGGGGCCGTTGCCACTCACCGCCAACGGCACCTGTGTGGTGAAGTCGGCAGGCGTTTCCTGCGCCCATACCGACAACGTCGTGCACAAGCCCACCGCGATTACGCTCAACTTACCGATCAAGAGGATGCTCCTTCAGTTTCCAACACAGGCTCGGCACGCTTGGGCGGCAGCGGGGCGAAGTAGCCCACCACCAGCAACAGCCCGCCCACGCCGATAAACGACACGATCCGCGCCAGGCCGCCACGGTTACTCAGCTCGACAAAGAACAGCTTGGCGACCACCAGCGCAATCAATGCGGCGCCGATCAACCACACTTCGCGACGATGGCGCAGGTGGCCGCCGATCATCAGGCCGAGGGCAATCAGGGTCCACACAATCGACAGGCCGGCCTGGACCAACATGGACGCCAGCAACACATCCAGCTGGAACGGCACGCCCGCCCAATGGTGGGCAGTGCGCATCACCAAGGCGGTGAAGAAGGCAAACAGCGAAGCCCCCGCAACACCTTGGGCGACTAGCTCGGCACGCGGCCCACGCTGCGGCGCAACACTGCGCGACCACAGGTAAATACCCAGCAATGCGAACAGCAGGCCCAGGTCCAGCGGGTTAAGCAGCGGCATGTATGGCAGCGGTTCAGCGGTGCCGTCGCTGAAAATATTCGCCAGCCAGAACCAGCCGAGCATCAATACCGCCAGCGGCAACGCGGCCAGCACGCGGTATTCACGCGGATACGCCGACACCGGCCATGGCCAACTGCGCGGCGCAGCCGCCAGCACCAAGTACAGGCTTGGCAGAATCGCCCAACCCAACCAGCGCCAGGCGTTGTACTCGCTCGACAGCAACAGCAGGCCGTAACGCAGCTCCAGCGCCAGCACGCCGATCAACATCCAGCAGCCGAGCACGTGAGCGATGCTCAACACGTTGCCCGGCACCCGCGCAGCCAAACGGCGCAGCGAGAGGAAATGCACAACGAACACCGCCAACCAAGCCAGCCAGCCGTACTGCGCCGCCGGGTGGTAGTCGTCATGGACAGACACCAGCAACACCACGCCTGCCGCTGGCATCAGCAAGGCGCACAGCATGCCCAGCGATGCCCAGCGCAAACGTTCGGCCAGCACGGCCCAGATCGCCACGCTAATCGCCGCGATCCCGAGCCAAAACGGCCCCTGCAGCGCCTGCGGGGTAAACCGCAACACGTCACCGATCAGCGCCAGCGTCCACCAGGCCGCGCCCCATACCAGCAGCAGGTCGGACAAGCGTTGCAGCTTCAACACGGCAAACACCGGCGCATGCGGTTCACGCTGCAAGCGCCACGCGCTCACCATCGCGGCCAAACCCAGCACCATCGGCGTCCAGAAACCGCTGTGCGCCAAGGGGCGCAAGCCCTCGCTGTTCAACGGTCCGAGCAACTGCGGCGCCGCCAACAGGAACGAGGCACCGCCGATCAGTTGCAGCAGCAACCCAAACACGAAACTGACGCGTTGTTGCAGGTACAGGCTCAGCCAGATGATCAGCAAACCGCTGGCCGCCCACACGCCGCTGGCGCTTTCCCATGGCAGTACAAACAGCACTGCGAGGTTGATCAGTACCAAACCGGCGAGCAGCACCACCGACAGCCCGCGCAGCAGCCGCACGTCGCTGCGCACCATGTCATCGCGCGCAGCCATCAGCATGCCGCCGACCAACGCCAAGCCGATCAGCGAGGCGGTCAATAACCCGGTCCACCCGGCACTGAATACCGCTGCCCCATCACCGCCCTGCAAGCGCAACAGGAACAACGCACCGCCGAGCAATTGCACACCGAAGGCGGTGAACAGGAAGGTGCGCGAGCCGATGCGCAGGCCGATAAACAGCGTTACTAGCCCTGCGATTGCCCAACTGATGGCCGTGCCTTGGGTCAGTAGCAGCAAGGGCGCGAGCAGGTACAAAAAAGTCAGGCCCAGGCACGCCAGTCCGGGCAGGCCTTTGCGCTCCCAGTCCGCCGCCTGTTCGGTCGATGCCTTGCGCAACTGATCGAAGCTGAACAACAGCGCCGCACCCAGCAACAGCGCGCCCAGCGGCGCACCGTCGAGCAAGGTCAGTTCGCCTATGCGCAGCTCGCTGAGGAACGCCAGCGCCGACCCCAACTGCAACAACAGGCCAAATGCGCGCGCCAATGGCCGCTGCTGGCGCAAGCCAAGCCAGAAGATCCCCGCGCCTTCCACCGCCCACGCCGCAGCGGTCCAACGCGCATCGAGGCCCAGCGGAATCGCCAGGCTGGCAAAGATCACACCCAGCGCCAGGCAGGTCTCCGCCAGCAGCAAGGCGCGCCCGCCACTCAGCAACCGCGCCAGGCCCATGTAGATAAGCCCTAAGCCCAGCGCACTGAACGCAGCGGCAAATTCCAGGTGCTGCACCAAGGCGAACTGCAAGCCGAAGCCCACCAGCGGTGGGCCGAACAGCATGCTGCCATCGACATAATCGCCCTTGGCCGCCGACCAGCGCAGCAGCGCATTACGCTCTTCGGGCGCAGCGCCCATCTCTTGCAGCTTACGTCGGGCGAACAACAGGCCGATGGCCAAGTACATCAGGAAAAACACAATCAGAAACGGCTCGGTGCTCCACAGCAGTTCCGGTGTGTAGGAACGCATGCCCCAGGCGAATCCGATGCCGAAGGTGCCGACAAACCCGATCAGGTTGAGCAAGCGCCAGGCCTTGAACCAGGCGATGGCGAGAATGCCAGCGTTGAGCAACGCGAAATAGCTGAACAGCGCCACATGGTTACCGGCGCCGGTGGATGTAAGAATCGGCGCAGCAAACCCACCCAGCGCTGCCGCGCACGCTAGGCCGAGGGCGTCCTGGGTGATCGCCAGGATCGCCGAGAACACCGTGACCGCCACCAGCAGGCCAAGTGCCGCGCTCGGGTCGATCAACGGGTGCAAGCGCATCGCGGCAAACACCGTCAGGTACAACACGGCAATACCAGTGCCTTGCAGCATCAGGCCGTAATTGCTATTACGCAGCCGTAGCCACCAGCCCAGGCCCAGCAGGCCAATGGCGGCAGCGGCAACGCCGGCGTAGCGCAGTTCGATCGGCACCACCACACCTTCGGTGGCATAGCGCAGCAAAAAGGCCAGGCCGAGGAACAGCAGCACCACGCCCACGCGCAGCACAGTGTTACCGCCAAACAGCCAATTGCGTGCGCCGATGACGGTGCGCTCGATCAGGTTGGGGCCACGGGGAATCGCAGGTTCTTTAGGTGTTGGCGTCGGTGCTGCAACCCAGACGTCATCCGGCAGTGGCGGGCTTGTCTCGGCCACCACGGCGACAGGCGCCAGTTCGACGGGCAGCTCCCAGACAAGTTCGGGCCTTGCAACCACAGGTGCGGGTTCAGGGATGGGCGTTTCGACAATTACGCTGCTGGTCGGCGCGGGCACTTCCAGTTGCCGCAGTCGCTCGCCCAGCGCTATCAGCGCCTTTTGCGTGGCCTCCAACTGACGAGCTTGCTGATTCGATTGGGCGGACAACCTCGACAGGCGAATCGCCTGGCCAATACCCAAGCCCAATAGCGCGCCGAAACCGGCATCGGTGAACGACTCATCGAGTGTCCAGCCGAGCACCAGGCCAATCAGCATGAAGATCCATTGCATGGTCGATATCCCTAAGCAGCCCGAAGCGGGCAAACCGGGGCCTAGTATATCGACGCGGGACCAATGTGGGAGGGGGCTTGCCCCCGATAGCGGTGTATCAGTCGACATATCTGCAAACTGACACCCTGCCATCGGGAGCAAGCCCCCTCCCACATTTTGTAGCGCGGTGTTTAGTCGAGCGCTTTCCAGATCTCGGTGGCGTATTCGCGGATTGTCCGGTCGGACGAGAACCAACCCATACGCGCGGTATTGAGTACCGCTGAACGCCACCACGCCTTGGAATCATGCCAATGCGCCTCGACCCGTGCCTGGGCGTCCCAGTAGGAATCGAAGTCGGCACATACCAGGAAGCGGTCGTAGTCGATCAGCCCGTCGATCAGCCCCACATAACGGCCTGGATCATCCGGCGAGAACACTCCGCCCCGGATCGCTTGCAATACATCGTTAAGGCGATGGGAAGCAGCAATTTCCGGCCCGGCGTTGAACTCACCGGCGTGCTTGCGGGCCTCCACCTGCTGCGCGCTGAGGCCGAAGATAAACATGTGATCGGCGCCGACGCGCTCGTGCATCTCGACGTTGGCGCCATCCATGGTGCCGATAGTCAGTGCGCCGTTGAGACCGAACTTCATGTTACTGGTGCCCGAGGCTTCGAAGCCCGCCGTGGAGATCTGCTCCGACAAGTCCGCCGCCGGGATGATGCTTTCCGCCAGGCTGACGTTGTAGTTGGGCAGGAACACCACCTTGAGCAAACCGCGCACGGTGGGGTCGTTGTTCACGGTGCGGGCGATGTCATTGGTCAACTTGATGATCAATTTGGCCTGGTGATAACTCGCGGCGGCCTTGCCCGCGAAGATCTTCACCCGTGGCACCCAGTCGGTGCCGGGCTCGGCACGGATCGCCTGGTACAACGCCACCGTGTGCAACAGATTGAGCAGTTGGCGTTTGTATTCGTGGATGCGTTTGACCTGTACATCGAACATCGCCGCCGGGTTGACCGAAATACCCAAGCGCTCGTGAATGATCTCCGCCAGCGCACGCTTGCTGTGCAGGCGCTGATCGGCGAAGGCTTTGCGGAAGGCCTGCTTCTCGGCGAAGGTTTCCAGCTCCGTCAGACGGGTCTCCATGGAGTCGAGAATGTCCGGACCCAGCGCCTCCACCAGCATGTCAGTGAGCTTGGGGTTAGCCTGATACAGCCAGCGGCGGAACGTGATGCCGTTGGTTTTGTTGTTGATGCGCTCCGGGTACAGCTTGTGCAGTTCGGAGAACACCGTGCTGCGCATCAGTTGGGTGTGCAAGCCAGACACGCCGTTGACGCTATGCGAGCCCAGGAACGCCAGGTTGCCCATGCGCACGCGGCGGCCGTTGTCTTCTTCGATCAGTGACACGGCGCGCAGAACGTCAAAGTCGTGAATGCCTTTGGCGCGCAGCGAGTCGATGTGCTGGGCGTTGATCAGGTAGATGATCTGCATATGCCGGGGCAGCATGCGCTCCATCAGGCCTACCGGCCAGGTTTCCAACGCCTCGGGCAATAAGGTGTGGTTGGTGTAGGAAAGGGTTTCAACCGTCACATCCCACGCGGCTTCCCACGGGATGTCGTGCAGGTCCACCAGTTGGCGCATCAACTCTGCCACGGCAATCGAGGGGTGAGTGTCGTTTAGCTGGATGGCGGCGTGCTCGCCCAGGCTCAATACCGAGCCGTGCATGTTCTTGTGGCGGCGAATCAAGTCTTGCAAGGAGGCGGCGACGAAGAAGTACTCCTGGCGCAAGCGCAATTCTTGCCCTGCTTCGGTGCTGTCGGCCGGATACAGCACTCGGGAGATGCTTTCGGCGCGGGCGACTTCGGCGACGGCGCCCAAATGGTCACCGGCATTGAAACGCTCCAGGTGCAGGTCTTCAACGGCGCGTGCACGCCACAGGCGCAGGGTGTTCACACTGGCGCCGCGCCAGCCGACCACCGGGGTGTCATACGCAACCGCGCGCACGGTTTCGCTGGGCGTCCACACCTGAATCATCTTGCCGGAGGCGTCCGGCAGGGTCTCGACGCTGCCGCCAAAGCCGATCGGGTAGATCACTTCGGCCCGTTCGAATTCCCACGGGTTACCAAAGTCCAGCCAGCGCTCGGTCTGCTCCTGCTGCCAGCCGTCAACAATCGCCTGGCGGAACAAGCCGTGCTCATAGCGGATGCCATACCCGTGGCCAGCAATGCCCAAGGTCGACATGCTTTCCATAAAGCACGCCGCCAAACGGCCCAAGCCACCATTGCCGAGCGCCGCATCAGGCTCCAGCAGGCGGATGCGTTCCAGGTCGACACCCAGTTCGGACAGTGCTTCGCGCGCGATTTCCAGCACACCGAGGTTGCTCAGGCTGTCATAGAGCAGCCGGCCGATAAGGAATTCCAGGGAGAGGTAATAAACCCGCTTCTGGCCTTTGCGGTAAATGCGCCGTGTATGGTCCATCCAGTGGTCAACCATCTGGTCGCGCGCGGCCAGTGCAATGGCTTCAAACCAGTCGTGGTCGAAGGCATGGTCGGGGTCTTTACCCACCGCGTAAGTGAGTTTGGTCAAGACAGCATCGCGGAATGCGGCTACCTCTGCTTCTCGTGCAAGCGGTTCCTGAGACATCGGTGCGACCTCTGGCGAGATTGAAGGAGTTGCTAGAGCCTAGTCGGTCTGACAGACGGTAGACGTGCTGGTTCGGCAGTTTTTTAACTCATTCAGCTTTGCGGGAAATTGATGCAGGGGTCGTGCCCGATTGACCCGTACTCACACCTTTGAGCTGAAACCTGCAAAATATTGTTCAAAAAACCACCAATCCCGGTATGATCGCGCGCCCAGATAGCGCCCCACCTTGGAACCCTGATGAAGCCTCAACTGATCGCCGCCGCGGAACTCGACCGTCTCGAGACTTGGCAGAAATATTCCGCCCACATGTGCGGTGGCTGCGTGTCCAGCTGCTGCACGCTGCCGGTTGAGGTGAAGATCAAGGACCTGATCCGCATTGGCATCGTCGATGAGTTCGAGCGCGGCGACCCGCCGAAGAACATCGCCAAGCGCTTGCAGAAAGAAGGCATCGTCGAGCGCTACAACTCCAAATCCGAGATTTTTACCCTGCAGCGCATGAGCAACAACGATTGCCTGTACCTGGATCGTAAGACGCGCTTCTGCACTATTTATGACAAGCGCCCGGATACCTGCCGCAACCACCCGAAAATCGGACCGCGGCCGGGGTATTGTGCGTACAAGCCGAAAGAAGTGGTGCGCGAGACCAAATTCAAGACCCTCGACAAGTTCTGATCCGGGTTTAGTGTGGCTCTCAAGGGCCCCATCGGGGGCAAGCCCCCTCCCACATTTTGATCTGTGAGCACATTCAAAGGTGGGAGGGGACTTGCCCACGATGAGGCCAGTACAGTCACCACCAAAACTGCAGGCATAAAAAAACGCCCCCGGCCTTTCGACCGGGGGCGTTTTTCATTCAGCCTGAGTTAACTCAGTTCTTGGCTTTCTTGGCAGCGCGGGTACGCTCGCCTTCGTCCAGGATCTTCTTACGCAGGCGAATCGACTTAGGCGTAACTTCGCATAGCTCGTCGTCCTGGATGAATTCCAGAGCCTGTTCCAGGGTGAAGCGAACAGGCGGAACCAGAGCGATGGTTTCGTCTTTACCCGAAGCACGCATGTTGTCGAGCTTCTTGCCTTTGGTTGGGTTAACGCCCATGTCGTTGTCACGGCTGTTCAGACCAACGATCTGACCGTTGTAGATCTCTTGACCGTGTTCAACGAACAGCTTGCCACGCGCCTGCAGAGTTTCCAGCGAGTAGGTCAGCGCCTTGCCAGTTTCTACCGATACCAGAACACCGTTCTGACGGCCGGACATGTCGCCGGACTTCATGGTGTCGTAGCGATCGAAGATCGAGGTCAGGATGCCAGCACCGTTGGTCAGGGTCAGGAACTGGTTACGGAAACCGATCAGACCACGAGCAGGGATGTTGTATTCCAGACGCACACGGCCTTTGCCATCCGGCACCATGTTGGTCAGGTCGCCCTTACGCAGGCCCATCTCTTCCATGACCTTGCCCTGGGATTCTTCCGGGGTGTCGATGGTGACGTTTTCGAACGGTTCCTGCTTCACGCCGTCAACAGTACGGATGATTACTTCTGGACGACCAACGCCCATTTCGAAGCCTTCGCGACGCATGGTTTCGATCAGTACCGAGAGGTGCAGCTCACCACGGCCAGAAACCTTGAACTTGTCAGCCGAGTCGCCTTCTTCAACGCGCAGAGCAACGTTGTACAGCAGCTCTTTGTCCAGACGTTCCTTGATGTTACGGGAAGTCACGAACTTGCCTTCTTTACCGCAGAAAGGCGAGTCGTTTACCTGGAAAGTCATGGAAACGGTTGGCTCGTCAACGGTCAGAGGCTTCATCGCCTCGACAGTGTCCGGCTGGCACAGGGTGTCGGAGATGAACAGCGAGTCCATGCCGCTGACGCAAACGATGTCGCCTGCGAAAGCTTCTTCAACGTCAATACGGTGCAGACCGTGGTGACCCATCAGCTTCAGGATACGACCGTTACGCTTCTTGCCATCGGCACCGATAGCCACAACCGGGGTGTTCGGCTTGACGCTACCACGAGCGATACGGCCAACGCCGATAACACCCAGGAAGCTGTTGTAGTCCAGTGCGGAGATTTGCATCTGGAACGCGCCTTCACGGTCAACCTTCGGCGGTGGAACGTGGTCAACGATTGCTTGGTACAGCGGGGTCATGTCTTCCGCCATGGCGGTGTGTTCCAGACCGGCAATACCGTTCAGGGCAGACGCGTAGATCACTTGGAAATCAAGTTGCTCTTCGGTAGCACCCAGGTTGTCGAACAGGTCGAAGATCTGGTCCAGAACCCAGTCCGGACGTGCGCCTGGACGGTCAACCTTGTTGATGCACACGATCGGACGCAGGCCGGCTTCGAACGCCTTCTTGGTCACGAAACGGGTTTGCGGCATAGGGCCGTCTTGGGCATCAACCAGCAGCAGAACGGAGTCAACCATCGACATTACGCGTTCTACTTCGCCGCCGAAGTCGGCGTGGCCCGGGGTATCCACGATGTTGATGTGGTAGCCGTTCCAGTTGATAGCGGTGTTTTTAGCCAGGATGGTAATACCGCGCTCTTTTTCCTGGTCGTTGGAGTCCATCACGCGCTCGTCGTTGAGCTCGTTGCGCTCCAGGGTGCCGGATTGACGCAAGAGTTTGTCTACCAGGGTGGTTTTACCGTGGTCAACGTGAGCAATGATGGCGATGTTACGTAGATTTTCGATCACTTGTGTATCTCGATCAGAGGATTCGGTGTGCTGACAGGTCGTGGCAGCGATTAACAGTAGAGTCAGGCCTTGCCGTTACAGCTTGACGGCAGAGTCGGGGGGCCGGTGACGCAGGCCACAGGCAAACAGCCCCGGGCTCTTAGCTCGGTCGATAAACGCGCACATTGGCATGCCCCTCACTGAGCAAATGGTGGGCATGCAGGCGACTCATCACGCCTTTGTCGCAATACAGCAGGTACTGACGGCTGTTATCCAGTTCCTTGAAACGCGCGTTCAATGCGTAGAACGGCAGCGTTTGCACGTCGATGCCAGCGATTTCCAGCGGCTCATCTTCGGCGGCATCCGGGTGACGGATGTCGACGACAATCTGGCCGGCCAGGGCTTCGCTGACTTCTTCGATTTGCACGTCTTGGCCCAATTCGTCAATTACGCGATCGATCGGAACCATTTTAGCGTTCTCGAGCGCACGCTCCAGAATCGCCATGTCGAACTGTTGTTCTTCGTACTCCACGCGGTTGCGCTTGGCGTGGGTCTTGGGGTTCACCGAGATGACCCCGCAATATTCAGGCATGTGCTTGGCGAAATCCGCCGTGCCGATTTCTTCGGCCAGGTCGATGATGTCCTGCTTGTGACTGGCAATCAGCGGGCGCAGCACCAGCTTCTCGGTCACGCAGTCGATCAGCGACAGGTTCGGCAGCGTCTGGCTGGAAACCTGGGAGATCGCTTCACCGGTCACCAATGCGTCGATCTGCAACTGATCGGCGATTCGGGACGCGGCGCGCAACATCATACGCTTCAATACTACGCCCATATGACTGTTATCGACTTTGCCGAGAATTTCGCCCAGCACTTCCTCAAACGGTACGCTTACGAATAGCACGCGTTGGGAGCTGCCGTACTTCTTCCAGATAAAGTGCGCGACTTCCATCACGCCCAATTCATGTGCACGCCCGCCCAGGTTAAAGAAGCAGAAGTGGCTCATCAGGCCGCGGCGCATGATCTGGTAGGCCGCCACCGTGGAATCGAAACCGCCGGACATGAGCACCAGGGTCTGTTCCAGGGCGCCCAAAGGGTAGCCGCCGATGCTGTTGTGCTGGCTGTGGATCACAAACAACCGTTGGTCGCGAATTTCCATGCGCACTTCAATTTGCGGCGTTTTCAGGGAAATTCCGGCGGCACCGCACTCGCGACGCAGCTTGCTGCCGACGTATTTCTCAACGTCCATGGAGCTGAAGGTGTGCTTGCCGGCGCGCTTGCAGCGCACTGAAAAAATCTTGCCTTCAAGCTCATTGCCGAAGTGCAGTTTGCACTTCTCGGTGATGTCGTCGAAGTCGCCCAGCGGGTACTCATCCACCTGCAGGAAATGCGCGATACCCGGCATGCAGCTCAGGCGCTCGGTCATGTCCTTCAAGGCTTTGGCGTCGGTGACACGGGTTTCCAGCTCGAGGTTGTCCCACACGCCGTTCACCACCACAGCCGGGTCCAAGTCACGGAGCACGGCACGGATGTTCTTGGCCAACTGACGGATGAAACGCATCCGTACCGGTCGGCTTTTGATGGTGATCTCGGGGAACACTTTAACGATTAATTTCATGGAAACAGCGCGCGCCGGACCTGCTGAAAAAGGGGGGCGCGGATTATAGCGGAAATCGCTCAAGGTTTAACCAGTTAATATGCATTGCTGATGCTGCGCACCAAAACGGGTCATTTGCGCAAATTAACGCTACATTGCAGTGCGTTATTTATTGCACTTCAGCGGATTGCACCGTTACAGGGGCCATTTTGAGGCAAAAAGGCCATGTTGGCGCACTGGCATGCAATTTGCTCTCTTGTGAGGCAGGTTGCCTTGGTCGAGTATTCGCGCCGGCATCACCCACATTCTAAGGGCTAACTCCACTACCCAGCCCGAAGCCACCCGGAGGACACCATGTCGAAGTCGGTTCAACTCATCAAAGATCATGACGTTAAATGGATTGATCTGCGCTTCACGGACACTAAAGGTACTCAGCACCACGTGACCATGCCGGCTCGCGACGCGCTGGATGATGCGTTCTTCGAAGAAGGCAAAATGTTCGACGGTTCCTCCATTGCCGGCTGGAAAGGCATCGAAGCTTCCGACATGATCCTGATGCCGGACGACAGCACTGCCGTGCTCGACCCGTTCACCGAAGACCCAACCCTGATCATCGTCTGCGACGTGATTGAGCCTTCGACCATGCAAGGCTACGACCGCGACCCACGTGCGATCGCCAAGCGTGCCGAGGAATACCTGAAGTCGACCGGTATCGGCGACACCGTATTCGTAGGCCCGGAGCCAGAATTCTTCATCTTTGATTCGGTCAAGTTCAAGTCCGACATCTCCGGCTCCATGTTCAAGATCTTCTCCGAACAAGGTTCGTGGATGTCCGACCAGGACATCGAAGGCGGCAACAAAGGCCACCGTCCAGGCATCAAAGGCGGCTACTTCCCAGTTCCGCCGTTCGACCACGACCATGAAATCCGTACCTCCATGTGCAACGCCATGGAAGAAATGGGCTTGGTCATCGAAGTTCACCACCACGAAGTGGCGACTGCCGGCCAAAACGAAATCGGTGTGAAGTTCAACACCCTGGTGGCCAAGGCTGACGAAGTTCAGACCCTCAAGTACTGCGTACACAACGTAGCTGATGCCTACGGCCGTACCGCTACTTTTATGCCTAAGCCACTGTACGGCGATAACGGTTCGGGTATGCACGTTCACCTGTCCATCGCTAAAGAAGGCAAGAACACCTTCGCTGGCGAAGGTTATGCCGGCCTGTCGGACACCGCCCTGTACTTCATCGGCGGTATCATCAAGCACGGTAAGGCCCTGAACGGCTTCACCAACCCGTCGACCAACTCCTACAAGCGTCTGGTCCCAGGTTTCGAAGCACCGGTAATGCTGGCCTACTCGGCGCGCAACCGTTCCGCTTCGATCCGTATTCCTTACGTGTCCAGCCCACGCGCTCGCCGTATCGAAGCGCGCTTCCCGGACCCAGCAGCCAACCCGTACCTGGCGTTCGCTGCTCTGGTAATGGCCGGCTTGGACGGTATTCAGAACAAGATCCACCCAGGCGACGCCGCCGACAAAAACTTGTACGACCTGCCGCCTGAAGAGGCCAAAGAGATCCCACAAGTGTGCGGCAGCCTGAAAGAAGCCCTGGAAGAACTGGACAAGGGCCGTGCGTTCCTGACCAAAGGCGGCGTATTCAGCGACGACTTCATCGATGCCTACATCGAGCTGAAAAGCGAAGAAGAAATCAAAGTACGCACCTTCGTACACCCACTGGAATACGAGCTGTACTACAGCTGCTGATCCGGTAGCGCTGCTTAACGTGGCGCAATGAAAAAGACCTCCTTCGGGAGGTCTTTTTTTTGCCTGAGATTTGTGCAAACTCACTGCGCCGCACCTGCAAACCCGATAAAAATTTGGGAGGGGCTTGCTCCCGATGGCAATCAATCCGTCAAATAGATACCCACTGCCCCACTGCCATCGGGAGCCAGCCCACGCCCACAAGGAGATCTCCATTGAAACGTCGATTTGCGCTCGCACTGCTGTTGGTCAGCGCCACAGCAACTGCGGCACCACCTACCCTCGCACCACTGCTCGAAAGCATCGCCGAGCGCCTGGCCATTGCTGACCAAGTCGCCCTGAGCAAATGGGACAGCCACAAGGCCGTAGAAGATCGTCCGCGCGAGCAAGATGTGATCGCCAGCGTGAGAGCCCAGGCCCCGAGCTACAAAGTGGCACCTGAAGCGGCGGAGCAGTTCTTCAGCGCCCAGATCGAAGCAAACAAGTTGGTGCAATACGCCCGGCTGTCCGACTGGTATTTCACGGGCAAGGCGCCCGACACGCCGCGCCCCGACCTGGTCGGCACGATTCGCCCCAAACTGGATCAACTACAAAAACGTCTGCTGCAACAATTGGCCGACTTCAGCCCGCTACGCAGCAACCCACAGTGTCCGCAATGGCTGGCTCAGGCGGTGCACAAACCGCTTCACGACCCGCTGATGCAGATCGCAATGGCCCGCGCCACGGCCGAGCTGTGCATCTATACGCCTTGAAAGATCCAGGCCTTCTTCAATGAAGGCCCATTCCCGCATCCTCGCTAAACCGCAGAAATGTCTGATACATCCCGCAGAAGCAAGCCCCTACGATGCAGCGTCCAGCCGCCACCCGCCGACGTATTTCGCGATGAACCTGACCTGCCAGTCCCTATGCTCCCTGACGCTATTGCTCAGCGCTCTCACTGAAGCACAACTCAACAGCGACGCCGAGCCTAATACCTGGACGGTGGAGGCGCCTTACCCAGACAGTACGATTATCAACGCCAGAATCAATGGCAAAGCCACTCACGCACAAAAGACCAGTATTGCGATCCTGCAAGTCGCCTGTTACAGCTCACCCTTGCGCCCGATGATCTCCTTGCTCACCCACACCGACGAACTGCACTTCAACCCCAACATATATGAAGGCCCGGACGCCCGGTCATCTGGGCCGCTCAGCCTCACTACCGGGACCCTCCCAGCGCGAACCTACCGCGTGAACGGCTACTACAGCGCAGAACCCACGCAGCAGCACGGCGTGTTATTCAAATTCATCATGCCTGCCAATCGCCAAGAGCTACGCGAGTGGATCGACAATAAAGCGCATGACCAGATCATCACGATGGCATTGCCTTCAGCCATTCCCGGTGATTCGCCGCTGATCGCTGAATTCGTCCTGCCCCATAACAGCGGCGGGTTACGCGAAATCGTCAAATCCTGCCTCAACAACCGAAAAAACACGCCCAAAAAACCTTCCTGAACAGACCACGCAAAACTGCACTATATTGGTGCGACAGGCCGCACGCTTCCCACCCCGACAGCCCATTTTGGTTCGAATCTTCCCGGGCAGGCTGGCATAACGCCACAGTTTCGAGCCTTAAACCCCTATTTCACGGCTTAAACGCTTCTTTTCGGAGCCTTGGTTTGGTTTTTGCATTTTCCTTGTATCAGCGTGTGCCTCAAGCCCGCGCCTTGCTCCAAAAGAGGTCCTGATGACCATCAGCGATGCACTGCACCGTTTGTTACTCGACAACCTGACCACCGCGACCATATTACTCAATGACGAGCTGCGTCTTGAGTACATGAACCCGGCGGCGGAGATGCTCCTGGCCATCAGCGGCCAGCGCAGCCATGGGCAGTTCATCAGCGAATTGTTCACCGAGTCAGCCGAAGCCTTGAGTTCGTTGCGCCAAGCGGTGGAACAGGCACACCCGTTTACCAAGCGTGAGGCGATGCTCACCGCCCTTACCGGCCAGACCCTGACCGTCGACTACGCCGTGACCCCGATCCTGAGCAACGGCGCCACCCTGCTGCTACTCGAAGTGCACCCGCGCGACCGCCTGCTGCGCATCACCAAAGAAGAAGCGCAGCTGTCCAAACAGGAAACCAGCAAGATGCTGGTGCGCGGCCTGGCCCATGAGATCAAGAACCCCCTCGGCGGGATTCGGGGCGCTGCGCAACTGCTGGCCCGCGAGCTGCCCGACGAGAACCTCAAGGACTACACCAACGTCATCATCGAGGAAGCCGACCGCCTGCGTAACCTGGTAGACCGCATGCTCGGCTCCAATAAGTTGCCGTCCTTAGCGATGACTAACGTGCACGAGGTGCTGGAGCGCGTGTGCCAACTGGTCGAGGCCGAAAGCCAGGGCTGCATCACCTTGGTGCGCGACTACGACCCAAGCATTCCCGACGTGTTGATCGACCGCGAACAGATGATCCAGGCGGTGCTCAATATTGTGCGCAACGCCATGCAGGCCATCAGCAGTCAGAACGAGCTGCGCCTGGGCCGCATCAGCCTGCGCACCCGCGCCCTGCGCCAGTTCACCATTGGCCACGTGCGCCATCGCCTAGTGACCAAGGTCGAGATCATCGACAACGGCCCAGGCATTCCTGCGGAACTGCAGGAAACCATCTTCTTTCCCATGGTCAGCGGCCGCCCGGACGGTACCGGGCTGGGCCTGGCCATTACCCAGAACATCATCAGCCAGCACCAGGGTCTGATCGAATGTGAGAGCCATCCCGGCCACACCACGTTCTCGATCTTTCTGCCTCTGGAACAAGGAGCCCCATCGACATGAGCCGTAGTGAAACTGTCTGGATCGTCGATGACGACCGTTCTATCCGCTGGGTCCTCGAGAAAGCCTTGCAACAGGAAGGCATGACCACACAGAGCTTCGACAGCGCGGACGGGGTGATGAGCCGCCTGGCGCGCCAACAGCCGGACGTGATCATCTCCGACATCCGCATGCCTGGCGCCAGCGGCCTGGATTTACTGGCGCGCATCCGCGAGCAGCACCCGCGCCTGCCGGTGATCATCATGACCGCGCACTCGGACCTGGACAGCGCTGTCGCGTCCTATCAGGGTGGCGCGTTTGAATACCTGCCCAAGCCGTTCGATGTGGACGAGGCCGTGGCGCTGGTAAAACGCGCCAACCAGCACGCCCAGGAACAACAGAACCAGGAAGCCCCACCGGCGCTGACCCGCACGCCAGAAATCATCGGCGAAGCGCCGGCAATGCAGGAAGTGTTTCGCGCCATTGGGCGTTTGAGCCATTCCAACATCACCGTGCTGATCAACGGCGAATCGGGTACTGGTAAAGAGCTTGTGGCTCATGCACTGCACCGTCACAGCCCGCGGGCGGCCTCGCCCTTTATCGCACTGAACATGGCGGCGATCCCCAAAGACTTGATGGAGTCCGAGCTGTTCGGCCATGAGAAAGGCGCGTTTACAGGTGCTGCCAACCTGCGTCGCGGCCGCTTCGAGCAGGCCGACGGCGGTACGCTGTTTCTCGATGAAATCGGCGACATGCCGGCTGACACCCAGACCCGTCTGCTGCGCGTATTGGCCGACGGTGAGTTCTATCGCGTTGGCGGGCACACGCCGGTAAAGGTCGACGTGCGCATTATTGCGGCAACTCACCAGAACCTCGAAACCTTGGTGCACGCGGGCAAATTCCGTGAGGACTTGTTCCACCGCCTGAACGTAATCCGCATCCACATCCCACGCATGTCGGACCGTCGCGAAGACATCCCGACGCTCGCACGTCACTTCCTCAGCCGCGCCGCCCAAGAGCTGGCCGTCGAGCCGAAGCTGCTCAAAAGCGAGACCGAGGAATACCTCAAGAACCTGCCGTGGCCCGGCAACGTGCGCCAGCTGGAGAACACCTGCCGTTGGATCACCGTTATGGCGTCCGGCCGCGAAGTGCATATCAGCGACCTGCCCCCGGAGCTGTTGAGCCTGCCGCAGGATTCGGCACCGGTGACCAACTGGGAGCAGGCGCTACGCCAGTGGGCCGATCAGGCCTTGGCACGCGGTCAATCAAACCTGCTGGACAGTGCCGTGCCGGCCTTTGAGCGGATCATGATCGAGACCGCCCTCAAGCACACCGCCGGTCGCCGTCGCGATGCCGCTGTGTTACTGGGCTGGGGTCGCAATACCCTGACTCGCAAGATCAAGGAGCTGGGGATGAAGGTGGATGGTGGGGATGATGACGAGACCGATGAAGCCTGATCACTCATTCTTGCTCCACTGAAGTTCTAATGTGGGAGGGAGCAAGCCTGCTCCCACATGAGGATCTCTACAGGTTTCGAGGCAGTGCACCGCTTCAATGCACCATGACCCGGTATCGGGCACCGATCCAAACCCTGAAACATCAGCCTGGCTGAAAAACACCTGAAAGCCTAAACCACCAAAGCCCCGTATTCCGGGGCTTTGCGCTTTTTTAAGAAACTTTTCGGCACAAATTTCAAGTTCTGGCACGCGCCCTGCAATAACCCCCGTACTACCCAGTTTCGGGGACCTTGGTACAGGCAGGCCGAGAATCCCCTCTTTACACCCGGGGTGCTTGATGCGGAACGCGTCGCGCCCCACGCCCGTTTTGGGAACCTTGGTACAGGCAGGCCGGGGATTCCCTCTTTTATTCCTCACGCAGATGGATCTGCAGCCGCCAGCGGCCATCGGCCTTCTCGCCTTTCCATTCCCCACGCAACGGCCGAGCCGCCACCACGTTAAGCAGCAAGCCGCCATCGGTCTTGCGAATGCGCCAGTTCACATCCTTGTCATTGACCTTGAGTTGCCCGCTGGCCGCCTTGCCTAGCGCGTCGAACAGCAGCGCCACAGTGCCGTCGATATGCTCGCCGTGCAGCTTGGGTTCGCTGTTGAACCACACCACCACGCCATCCGCCGCAGTCTCGAGCTGTTGCAGCTCGACCGGGTCCGGTGTGGTCAAGCGGCCGATCATCAAACCGATCATCAAACCGACAATCACCAATGAGCCCATGACCTTCGGCAATAGCTTCGGTCTTGGGTCGTCTTCAGGGGTAGAATGCAGCGCATCTTTGCCTTCGGAGCCGTGCATGTTTCACGTCATCCTTTTTCAACCAGAAATTCCGCCGAATACCGGCAACGTTATCAGGCTGTGCGCCAACAGTGGCTGCCACCTGCATTTGATCGAGCCGCTGGGCTTTGACATGGACGACAAGCGCCTGCGCCGCGCCGGGCTGGACTACCACGAGTACGCCACGCTCAAGCGCCACGCCGATCTGGCCAGTTGCCTGGAAAGCCTGGGCCAACCACGGCTGTTCGCGTTCACCACCAAGGGTTCGCGGCCGTTTCATGATGCCAGCTTTGCCGACGGCGACGCCTTCCTGTTCGGCCCGGAAAGCCGTGGCCTGCCGGCCGAGGTACTTGACGCGCTGCCCGACGGCCATCGTCTGCGTTTGCCGATGCGCGAGGGTTGCCGCAGTTTGAACTTGTCCAACACCGTAGCCGTTGCCGTCTACGAAGGCTGGCGCCAGCTCGGCTTCAAATAACACCGCATAACAAATGTGGGAGAGGGCTTGCCCCCGATAGCAGTGGGTCAGCCAACACCTATTCAGCTGACACACCGCAATCGGGGGGCAAGCCCCCTCCCACATTTTTAGCGCATCGACTTATTGAACGGTCGACGAGCCTTCCTGTTGCATGCGCTGCAGCTCTTGCGCGTACAGAGCATCGAAGTTCACCGGAGCCAGCATCAGCGCAGGGAACGAGCCACGGGTGACCAGGCTGTCCAAGGTCTCACGGGCATACGGGAACAAGATGTTCGGGCAGAACGCGCCCAATGTGTGGCTCATGGACGCCTCGTCCAGACCCTGGATCAGGAAGATGCCCGCCTGCTGCACTTCAGCAATGAAGGCGACTTCTTCGCCGTTCTTGACGGTGACCGACAGGGTCAGCACGACTTCGTGGAAGTCGCCTTCCAGTGCCTTTTGACGGGTGTTCAGGTCCAGCGCAACGCTTGGGGTCCATTCCTGACGAAAAATGGCCGGGCTTTTCGGCGCTTCGAACGACAGGTCACGCACGTAGATCCTCTGCAGAGAGAACTGTGGGCCTTGGGTTTCTGCTGCTTCAGTGTTCTGTTGGTCAGTCATCGCAGATCCTTCTTGATCTTGGGGTCTTTTAGGGTTTAGGCGTCAGACGAGCAGCAACGCATCGAGTTCACCGACGCACTCCAGGGCGAACAGGTCATCGCACCCACCGACATGCTTTTCGCCGATCCAGATCTGCGGCACGGACGTGCGCCCCGCTTTCTTGATCATTTCGGCACGCACCTGGGGCTTGCCGTCGACCTTGATCTCTTCGAAGGCAGCGCCCTTTTTCTCAAGCAAGGCCTTGGCCCGCATGCAATAAGGGCAATAATCGCTGGAATACACGACAACCCGGCTCATATCACTTCACCAGCGGCAGGTTATCGGCCTTCCAGCTGCCGATACCGCCGGACAGTTTAGCGGCGGTGAAACCGGTCTTGAGCATCTCGCGGGCGTGAGTGCCGGCGTGCTGGCCTTGGGCGTCGACCAGGATGATGGTCTTGCCTTTGTATTTTTCCAGCTCGGCCAGGCGTGCAATCAGCTTGTCCTGTGGAATGTTCAGGGCGCCGACGATGTGGCCGGCGGCAAAATCCTTGACCGGACGAATATCCACGACAACGGCCTCATCCTTGTTGACCAGCGCGGTCAGCTCCGACGTGCTCAGGCTGCGGCCGCCGCGGCTCATTTCATGAGCGATCAGCAGCGCCAGCAGGATGACGAAGGCACCCGCGAGCAGGTAGTGGGCAGTGGCAAATGCAATCAGGTGATCAACCATCAAGGAGGTTCCAGGGCGTTAAAATGGCGGTAAGTATACACAGCCGTCAGGGGGGGCCAACCCCCGTAAAGCGGTGACGTGGTCTGAACTTCGCTTTAAACTGCTACTCCCTTTTAGATTGCCTTCCTTTATTAGCGCCGCGAGAGGATCTATGACTACCACGCCTAAACCTTTGGTCCTGATAATTCTCGATGGCTTCGGACACAGTGAAAGCCACCACGACAACGCAGTGTACTCGGCCAACAAGCCAGTACTCGACCGCCTCACGGCCACCGTACCCAACGGTTTGATCTCGGGTTCCGGCATGGACGTAGGCCTGCCTGACGGCCAAATGGGCAACTCGGAAGTCGGCCATATGAACCTCGGTGCCGGACGAGTGGTATATCAAGACTTTACACGCGTGACCAAATCGATCCGCGACGGTGAGTTCTTCGAGAACCCGACCCTCTGCGCGGCGGTAGATAAAGCCGTTGCGGCCGGCAAGGCCGTGCACTTCATGGGCCTGTTGTCCGACGGCGGGGTCCACAGCCACCAGGACCACCTCGTCGCCATGGCCGAGTTGGCCTTCAAGCGCGGCGCCGACAAGATTTACCTGCACGCCTTCCTCGACGGCCGCGACACTCCGCCAAAAAGTGCGCAATCGTCCATCGAACTGCTCGATGCCACCTTCGCCGCACTCGGCAAAGGCCGCATCGCCAGCCTGGTCGGCCGTTACTTCGCCATGGACCGCGACAACCGCTGGGACCGCGTGGCCCAAGCCTACAACCTGATCGTCGAGGGCCAGGCTGAGTTCAACGCAGCTACTGCCCAGGAAGGCCTGGAAGCCGCCTACGCACGTGGCGAGAGCGACGAATTCGTCAAAGCCACCACCCTCGGCGAACCCGTGAAAGTCGAAGACGGCGACGCCGTGGTGTTCATGAACTTCCGCGCCGACCGTGCCCGTGAGCTGAGCCACGTGTTCGTCGATGCCGGCTTCAAAGACTTCGAGCGTGCACGCCAGCCGAAAGTCGAGTTCGTGATGCTCACCCAATACGCCGCCAACATCCCGGCCCCGTCGGCGTTTGCCCCAGGCAGCCTGGAAAACGTGCTGGGCGACTACCTGGCCAAAAACGGCAAGACCCAGCTGCGCATCGCTGAAACCGAAAAATACGCCCACGTGACCTTCTTCTTCTCCGGCGGGCGTGAAGAACCATTCCCAGGCGAAGAGCGCATCCTGATCCCGTCGCCAAAGGTCGCCACCTACGACCTGCAACCGCAAATGAGCGCGCCGGAAGTCACCGACAAGATCGTCGATGCCATCGAACACCAGCGTTACGACGTGATCGTGGTCAACTACGCCAACGGCGACATGGTTGGCCACAGCGGCAATCTGCAAGCGGCTGTAAAAGCAGTCGAATGCCTGGACCTGTGCGTCGGCCGTATCGTTGACGCCCTGGAGAAAGTCGGGGGCGAAGCGCTGATCACCGCCGACCACGGCAACTGCGAGCAGATGTCCGACGAATCCACCGGTCAAGCCCACACCGCCCACACCACCGAGCCGGTGCCGTTCATCTATGTCGGCAAGCGCGACCTGAAAGTGCGTGAAGGCGGCGTGCTGGCGGACGTGGCGCCGACCATGCTGAAGCTGATGGGGCTGGAGAAGCCGAAAGAGATGACCGGTACTTCGATCCTGGTCTGACACACCGCAAAACCTTGTGGGAGGGGGCTTGCTCCCGAAAGCGGTGGATCAGTCGACATCTATTTGACTGACTCACCGCCTTCGGGAGTAAGCCCCCCTCCCACATTCGATCTCCAGCGTTTGGCAGATGTCTTTCTGCCATACCAGCGCCACTCGGCACCTATCTTGCCTTCCAGCCCGAATTGGGCGTTTTTTTTGCGGCGCTTGCCGGGCATACTAGGCCGTCCATTTCCCTGGTGTCGCCCGCCTCTATGCTTCGCGCCTTGATTTCCCTCGCTCTTGTCTGCCTGCTCCAACCGGCGTTTGCCGATGAGCGCGCACAAACCCAACAACAGTTGGACGCTACGCGTCAGGACATTACCGAGCTGAAGAAACTGCTCGGTAAGCTCCAGGAAGAAAAATCCGGTGTGCAGAAAGACCTGCGCGGCACGGAGACCGAGATGGGCAAGCTCGAGAAGCAGGTCCAGGAGCTGCAAAAAGAATTAAAGAAGAGCGAGTCGGAACTGGAGCGACTCGACGCTGAGAAAAAAAAACTCCAGAGCGCACGCGTTGAACAGCAACGCCTGATCGCGATCCAGGCCCGCGCCGCTTACCAGAGCGGCCGCCAGGAATACCTCAAACTGCTGCTCAACCAGCAAAACCCGGAAAAATTCGCGCGCACCCTGACTTATTACGACTACCTGAGCAAGGCACGCCTTGCTCAGCTGAAGGGTTTTAACGAAACCCTGCGCCAGCTGGCCAATGTCGAACAGGAAATTGCCGACCAGCAGTCGCAGTTGCTCGATCAGAAAACCGCCCTCGACACCCAGCGCGACCAGCTGGAGACGGTGCGCAAAGAACGCCAGCAAGCCCTGGCCAAACTCAATAGCGACGTCAAAGCCCGCGACGCCAAGCTGCAGGCTCGCGAGCAGGACCAGGCCGACCTGGCCAAAGTACTCAAAACCATCGAGGAAACCCTGGCCCGCCAGGCACGTGAGGCCGAAGAAGCGCGGCAAAAAGCGCTGATCGCCCAGCAGGAAGCAGAAAAAAAGCGCCAACGTGAAGCCGAGCTGGCTGCCACCACCGACGCACCGGCGCCGCGCAAACCGGCGCGTGCAGCGTCTGGTCCGCTGGTTTCCAGCGCCGGCGAGAACTTCGGCGGCCCTTTTGCTTCAGCGCGCGGAAAACTTCCATGGCCTGTTGATGGTCGACTGCTGGCACGCTTTGGTGAAACCCGAGGCGACGACACCCGTGCGAAGTGGGATGGGGTGATGATCAGCGCCGCTGCCGGCAGCCAGGTCCACGCCGTTCACGGTGGGCGCGTGGTGTTTGCCGATTGGCTGCGTGGCGCCGGTTTGTTGGTAATTCTTGACCACGGTAATGGCTATTTGAGCCTTTATGGCCACAATCAGACTTTACTCAAGTCGGCAGGTGATGTTGTAAAAGCCGGTGAATCCATCTCCACTGTCGGTAACAGTGGTGGCCAGAACACTCCGGCACTGTACTTCGCTATTCGTCAGCAGGGCCGCCCGAGCGACCCTGCACAATGGTGCCGTTCCCAAGGATAGGGCCGCACCTACATTAGGAGTTCGTTCGACATGCTGCATTTGTCCCGCCTCACTTCGCTGGCCCTGACGATCGCCCTGGTGATCGGTGCGCCTCTGGCTTTTGCCGAGCAGGTTGCACCGGCTGCGCCTGCCGCCACGGCAGCGACCACCAAGGCGCCGCTGCCGCTGGACGAGCTGCGTACCTTTGCCGAGGTCATGGACCGGATCAAGGCAGCTTATGTCGAACCCGTAGACGACAAGACCCTGCTGGAAAATGCCATCAAGGGCATGCTCAGCAACCTCGACCCGCACTCCGCCTATCTGGGCCCGGAAGATTTTGCCGAATTGCAGGAAAGCACCAGCGGTGAGTTTGGAGGCCTGGGCATTGAAGTCGGCTCCGAAGACGGCCAGATCAAAGTGGTCTCGCCAATCGATGACACCCCTGCGTCCAAGGCCGGTATCAAGGCCGGCGACTTGATCGTGAAAATCAACGGCCAGCCGACCCGTGGCCAGACCATGACCGAAGCCGTCGACAAGATGCGCGGTAAACTCGGTCAGAAAATCACCCTGACCCTGGTGCGAGACGGCGGTAACCCGTTTGACGTGACCCTGGCCCGCGCGACCATCACGGTCAAGAGCGTTAAGAGCCAACTGCTGGAGTCGGGCTACGGCTACATCCGTATCACCCAGTTCCAGGTCAAGACCGGCGACGAAGTGGCCAAGGCCCTGGCCAAGCTGCGCAAGGACAATGGCAAGAAGCTCAACGGCATTGTGCTCGACCTGCGCAACAACCCGGGCGGCGTGCTGCAGGCTGCGGTAGAAGTGGTCGACCATTTCATCAGCAAAGGCCTGATCGTCTACACCAAGGGCCGTATCGCCAACTCCGAGTTGCGCTTCTCGGCCACCGGCAATGACCTCAGCGAAGGCGTGCCGTTGACGGTGCTGATCAACGGCGGCAGTGCTTCGGCATCGGAAATCGTCGCCGGTGCCCTGCAAGACCAGAAACGTGGCGTGCTGATGGGCACTACCAGCTTCGGCAAAGGCTCGGTGCAAACCGTATTGCCGCTGAATAACGACCGCGCGCTGAAAATCACCACGGCGCTGTACTACACGCCGAACGGTCGCTCGATCCAGGCCCAGGGCATTGTCCCGGACATCGAGGTGCGCAAGGCCAAGATCACCAACGAGATCGACAACGAGTATTACAAAGAGGCTGACCTGCAAGGTCACCTGGGTAATGGCAACGGCGGCGCCGACCAGCCAACCGGCAGCAATGCCAAAGCCAAGCCGATGCCCCAGGACGATGATTACCAACTGGCCCAGGCACTGAGCCTGCTTAAAGGCCTGAGCATTACGCGCAGCCGTTGATATGCGTGTTGCCCTAATCATCGCTGTGCTGTGCAGCCTGGCCGGGATCGCCCACGCGACCCCGGCCAGCGAGCCCCGCAAAGCCTACCTGACGCTCATCATCGACGACCTGGGGCAAAACCTGCCCCGAGATCGGCGCGTGCTGGCCCTGCCTGGGCCCGTGACCACGGCGATCATGCCTGACACACCCCACGCCGCCGAATTTGCCCGCGAAGCCCACAAGGCCGGCAAGATCGTGATCCTGCACATGCCCATGGACCCGGCCACCGGCCCGTTCGCCTGGCACCCGGAACTGTCCATCGAGGAGCTCGGCAAGCGCCTGGACGCCGCCTTCCAGGCAGTGCCCTACACCGCCGGCATCAACAACCACATGGGCAGTCGCATGACCGCCCAGCCAGCGGCCATGGCTTGGCTGATGACTGAACTGCAACGGCGCAACAAATTCTTTGTCGACAGCCGCACCAGCGCGCAGACCGTGGCCGCTGCCGAGGCGCAGAAGATTGGCTTGGCGCATGTCTCGCGCGATGTATTCCTTGATGACGAACGCACCGAAGCGGCGATCACCACGCAACTGCAAACTGCGATCACGCTGGCCCACAAGCAAGGCTCGGTGGTGATGATCGGCCACCCGTATCCACAAACCCTGGCGGTGCTGGAGCGCGAGCTACCCAAGCTCAAGGCCCAGGGCGTCGACTGGATCGATATCAAGTTGATGATCAGCGTACGTGGCAATCAGGCCATGGCCGGGCATGGGGAAAACGGCATTTATCGTCCTGTGCCTAAATAGATACAGCTCGACACCCCGCTCGCTCTTCGATAGTGGCTCCTCCAATCAACGGGAGAGCCTCCAATGAAGCCTCTGCAATTCAATGACCTGCTCATCAATTTTACCAGCGAGTTTCTTCCGCTCTGGAGCGACAAGGGTTCGGGCGCACATAAAGACGTCGGCCTTTGGCGACCCAGCACGACATCTGACGCACTAAGCGCATTTTTCTCCTTGGGCGATATTGCGGTTGATCACCACAGCAATATCAACCAGAGCAAGATCGTCGCCGTCGTCAGTGACGCGAACAAGGTCGACGGCACAGCCCTGCGTCCGCCGATAGACTACCAATTGGTGTGGCACGATGAATCCACCGGGGCACTACGCAACTTATCCATATGGCGCCCGCTACCACCGCAAGGCTACGTGGCGATGGGGCTGGTGTGTGGCGTGGAATATGACAAACCCTCGCCCAATGCCGTGCGCTGTGTACGGGCCGACCTGGTGAAACCTGGCCAAGTAGGTGACATGATCTGGAGCGATGAAGGCAGTGGCGCCCTCAACGACCTGAGTACGTGGTCGATCACTCCTCCCGCTGCATCAGCCGGTGAAATTTACCTGGCACCTAGCACCTTCACGGGCAGTGAAAGCTATGCCAAACCCAACCTCCCAGTCTATTCGCTGCGCCTGGCGCTGGCAGCCCCCTTGCGAGACACACTGCCCCAGCCGGTTCTCAGCGGTTATGAGGCCCCAACGCCGGAGGGCGCCACGACCACGTATCAGGTGTGCGAACTGCCGTGGTTCACTGTAAATGACCCGACATTAACGGGCATTGCACAGTTGCAGACCTCGCCCACCTATCAACTGGAACGGACCGATCGTCACGTTCTGGTCGGTTTTGAGCACAACACCGAAGCCACTAGCCGCCCCTCTATGTGGACGGCAGCCAAGGGCACTATTGGAGAAAACGCTAAAGCGCTGGCGGTAGAGACCGGCGTCGAACTCAGCAAGCCGTGGCCCGCCAGCACCCACCCATTCGAGTTGGGTTTTTCCGCGCACCTGGAGCGAGACTTCACGCATTCACAACGATCGGTGAAAGGATGGAGCCATTCCTCGCCGCTGGAAATCATCGCTTATGTGGCGCCGCGGAGCGCCATTGCCGGGTACTTAGTGCAAAGTGAATATCGCCTGTTGCGACTGGACGGTAGCCAAGTGTCAACCACCGTCAGTTACAACAATGGCGATCACGTGTATATGAGCCAGTACCCCGCCGTCGAACCATTGCCTGACGAAAACGCCGTTCATGCACAGACTCCGCTAGAGGTAACGGGCTATGACCTGATCGACGAAACCCTCACTCCGTAACTGATCGAGGGCCGCCTGGAGCTTGGCCACCACCTCATCCGGCACGTCTTTATTCAGCGCCAGGAAGAGCTGGGCACTGTTGAAACGCAGCACGGTTTTTAACCCGGTCACGCCAACCTGTCGCGCCAGGTAGCGCCCGGCCGGGTCACCGGTGGCCCACAAGTCGATCTGACCACCCATGAGCTTTTGCGCGTTGTCCTGGTCGCGTAATGCCACCAGCGGCTTGAGCCCCTGCTTCTCCAAGGTTTCGGCAATGGCATCGCCCTTGTAGGCGCCGATCTTGAAGTGGCGCGCCTGCTCAAGGGTGGTCAGTTCAATTTTGCTGTCAGCCTTGGCAAGCATCACCCAATCATCCGGGCCGATGGGCCCGACCCATTTGAACAAGACTTCGCGATCCGGGAGGCGCGCCATCACGAATACGCCGTAGCCGGGTTTTTCCAGGGCGAGTTTGTAGATTCGCTCCCAAGGAAACCTTAGGGTCAGGTTGTAGGAAATACCGGCACGCTTGAAAGTCTCGCGCACGATATCGACGGCAATGCCCTCGATGTTCTCGTCCTTGGCGAAGTTTTTACCGTTTTTCGCCATGTTGTAAGGCGGAAAGTTTTCCGTCAGCAACACCAGGGCGGCGTCAGACGGTTCTTCAGCGTGCACAGCACTGGCCATAAGCGCGCAGGTACAGGCGAGAGCGAGCAACAAGGTCTTGAACATGAAAGTTACCGGAATCCATGGCAAGCGCAGAGAGTGCCTCTGGCCTGCCATGGTGTCCAGCAGCGTTTAGCGAACGACGATACCGCGCGCCGCCATATAGGCCTTGGCCTCAGGGACGGTGTATTCGCCAAAGTGGAAAATACTCGCCGCCAGCACCGCACTGGCGTGACCTTCGATCACGCCGTCGGCCAGGTGCTGCAGGTTGCCGACGCCGCCGGAGGCGATCACCGGAATACCCAGCGCATCACTGATGGCACGGGTCACACCCAGGTCGAAACCGTTTTTCATGCCGTCCTGGTCCATGCTGGTCAGCAAGATTTCACCGGCGCCCAGGCCCTCCATCTTCATCGCCCATTCCACCGCGTCCAGGCCGGTCGGCTTGCGACCGCCGTGGGTGAAGATCTCCCAGCGCGGGGTTTCGCCTGGGCCGGAGACTTTCTTGGCGTCGATGGCGACCACGATGCATTGGGAGCCGAAGTGCTGCGCGGCCTCGCCCACGAACTCCGGGTTGAACACCGCAGCGGTGTTGATCGAGACTTTGTCCGCACCGGCATTGAGCAGGTTGCGGATGTCTTGCACGGTGCGCACGCCACCGCCCACGGTCAGCGGGATAAACACCTGGCTTGCCATGCGCTCCACGGTATGCAACGTGGTGTCGCGGCCGTCGACGCTGGCGGTGATGTCGAGAAAAGTAATCTCGTCGGCACCTTGCTCATCGTAACGACGGGCAATTTCCACCGGGTCGCCGGCGTCGCGGATGTTCTCGAACTTGACGCCCTTGACCACGCGACCGTTGTCGACGTCCAGGCAAGGGATGATGCGTTTGGCCAGCGCCATGGTCAGTCCTCAGCCGTTGTAGGCGTCGCAGTAAGCCTGGGCTTCGGCGACGTCCAGGGTACCTTCGTAGATCGCACGGCCGGTGATGGCGCCGATGATGCCGGGCGCCTTGGCGTCCAGCAGCGACTTGATGTCACCCAGGTTGTGGATACCGCCGGAAGCGATCACCGGGATCTTGGTAGCCGCAGCCAAGGCAGCGGTGAACGGTACGTTGCAGCCCTGCATCATGCCGTCTTTGGCGATGTCGGTATAAACGATGGCGGACACGCCGTCAGCCTCGAACTGCTTGGCCAGGTCGATCACTTGTACGGTGCTGATTTCAGCCCAGCCGTCAGTGGCGACGAAACCGTCCTTGGCGTCCAGACCGACGATGACCTTGCCCGGGAACGCGCGGCAGGCTTCAGCAACAAAGGCTGGGTCTTTAACGGCCTTGGTGCCGATGATCACGTAGCTCACGCCGGCTTTGACGTAGTGCTCAATGGTTTCCAGGGAGCGAATACCGCCGCCGATCTGGATCGGCAGGTTCGGGTAGCGCTTGGCGATCGCGGTGACCACTTCGCCATTGACCGGCTGGCCTTCGAAGGCGCCGTTCAAGTCCACCAGATGCAGACGACGGCAGCCACCTTCGACCCATTTGGCAGCCATGCTCACCGGGTCATCGGAGAACACGGTGGAATCTTCCATGCGGCCTTGGCGCAGGCGTACACAAGCGCCGTCCTTGAGATCGATAGCGGGGATAATCAGCATCTGGCAAACCTTATTCGATATTCAGCAATGCTTGGGAAATCAGGGTTTCTCAAGCGACCACAAGTCGCTTTCGATGCTTTCGAACCTTTCTTTAAGGAGCGTCTGCGTGTCGAAAATCGCCCTGTTGTAATAGTGCGGCGCCACTTCGGTGGTGAACAGCTCAAGAATCTCGGCGACCTCAAACGAGCCCAGCTTGAGCTCGAAGCGGTCCTCCATGAAGCGCTTGATCTTGAGGGTAGCCTCACTCTCCTGCTCGGGCGTGAGGTTCAAGATCGGCAACTTCGGTTTCTTGGCCATTTACCAGCGACCGTCCCACGCGGCGAAGTTCTGCAGCAATTGCAGGCCATGGGTATGGCTCTTCTCCGGGTGGAACTGCACGGCAAAACGCGAACCTTCGGCCAGCGCTGCGGCGAAATCGACGCCGTAGTGCCCGCCACCCACCACCTGGCGCGGGTTACCGGCGGCGATGTAGTAGCTGTGCACGAAGTAGAAACGCGCCATGTCCGGAATTTCGTGCCACAGCGGGTGGTCGACGGTGCGGCGCACTTCGTTCCAGCCCATGTGCGGGACTTTCAGGTGTTCGCCGTCTTCGTGCAGGTCTTTGCCGAAGAACTTCACCTGGCCCGGGAACAGGCCGATGCAGTCGACGCCGTCGTTCTCTTCACTGCGCTCGAGCAAGGCTTGCATGCCCACGCAGATGCCGAGGAACGGACGGTCCTGGCTGACTTCACGCACCAGGCTGTCAAAGCCCAGGCGGCGGATCTCGGCCATGCAGTCGCGAATCGCACCGACGCCGGGAAACACTACCCGATCGGCTTCGCGAATCACGCTGGCATCGCTGGTGATCAGCACCTTGCCGGCGCCTACGTGTTCGAGGGCCTTGGCCACCGAGTGCAGGTTACCCATGCCGTAGTCGATAACCGCGACCGTCTGCATTACAGAACGCCCTTGGTAGAAGGCATTTGCCCGGCCATACGGTCATCCAGCTCCACGGCCATGCGCAGCGCGCGGCCGAAAGCCTTGAACACGGTTTCGATCTGGTGGTGGGTGTTGGTGCCGCGCAGGTTGTCGATGTGCAGACTGACGAGTGCGTGGTTGACGAAGCCCTGGAAAAATTCCTGGAACAGGTCGACATCGAAGCCGCCCACGGTGGCGCGGGTGTAGGGCACGTGCATCTGCAGGCCTGGGCGGCCGGAGAAGTCGATGACTACACGCGACAGCGCTTCGTCCAGCGGGACATAGGCGTGGCCGTAGCGACGGATGCCTTTTTTGTCACCGATGGCTTTGGCAAATGCCTGGCCCAACGTGATACCGACGTCTTCCACCGTGTGGTGGTCGTCGATATGCAGGTCGCCCTTGCTGACGATATCCAGGTCGATCAGCCCATGACGGGCGATCTGGTCCAGCATGTGCTCAAGAAAAGGTACGCCGATATCAAATCGGGCCTTTCCGGTGCCATCCAGGTTGATCGAGGCTTTGATCTGGGTTTCCAGAGTGTCGCGCTCGACGGACGCCTTACGTTCGGCCATCACCAACTCCGCAAAATCATTGGGCGAAAAAGGCAGCCATTATAGGGGCGCGGGCGCTAAACAGAAACATCGGAGGGGATAAGACTGATGGAGTGTCGGCGATAGACATGTGCGTACAAGTGACCGCCCCAGGATGGTGCGCCCAGCGTATTTACCCGGTGCCCCCCAGCGGCTTCGCGGTAACATGAGCGCAATGTTTAAAACCTAATGAATATTCAACAATGACGATACCGACAGTCTTACAGCGCAGCGGCGTCCTCCTCCTGTGGGCGGTGACCTACTACGTGACCGGCGTCCTGTCGCTGGCCTTTGAAGATCCCGTCTCGCAGATGGCGATTATCTGGTTTCCGGCGGGTATTTCCGTGTCGGCGTTCCTCAGCTCGCGACGCGCTCATTGGCCGATGTTGTTTGCGGTGTTTCTGGTCGCACGGGTGCTGCTGGATGAACA
This sequence comes from Pseudomonas sp. 1152_12, assembly GCF_052850675.1. Lineage (NCBI taxonomy): Bacteria > Pseudomonadati > Pseudomonadota > Gammaproteobacteria > Pseudomonadales > Pseudomonadaceae > Pseudomonas > Pseudomonas sp. 1152_12. Next base: position 420,361 of record NZ_VXCW01000004.1, read on the forward strand.
CGGCTGGCAACATCTACCGGCCGCCGTGGCGCTTTCAGCGATGGCACTGGCAGGCTCTGTTGCGATTGCCTGGCTGGTTCGGCGCTTCGCTCGGCGCGGCGACGAACTGCATGCCATTTTGCTGTGGTTGCTGGCAACCGTGGGCGTTTGCTGCGTACTGGCACTGATCAGGAAAGGCTGGCTGATGCTGGCCGGGGAAATATCACCGTACACGTTCATGACCAACTGGATGTCCGGCATGAGCGGCGTGATCTTCTCAACCGTCGTGGTGATGAATCTACTGAACAGCAACCTGCGCGACTTTCCTACCCGCACGCGCGAGAAACTGGCCGGCGGGGTATGGTTGCTCCTGCTGGCATTGAACACCTGGTTCGTTTTCGGGGCGACCCCGCTCTGGCTCATCAATAGGCTGGGCATCGACGCCGGCGTCGCGGCGTATTTCATCCTGGCCTGCCTGCCCATTGCCCTCACCCTCGCCGTTTGCATAACGTGGCGCAGCCCTGGCGGTTCAATCGCGCTACTGGTGCTGGGCGGCATCGTGGTCAATTTCACCGACCAGAAGACAGGGCCGTTTTATGTGCCTGGCCTGTTGGAAGGCGAGCCCTTGCTGCTTGCGCAAAGTTACCTGTCCATCACGGCATTGCTGGTGGTGGTAATACGCTTGATGAGGCAATCCGCCAAACCTTACGACCTGGAAACCGGGCGCTTGGGAGGCATCGGTGTGATGTACCAACTGCACCCGGGAACCGGGGAAATTCTCTGGGATGACAACCTTGAAACGCTGCTGGACGTTGGCACCCGGCCCCTGCACACCGTGCAGCAGGTCCTGGAGCGTGTACACCCTGAGGACCGCGACAGCCTCAAACGCCACTGGTCACCGGAAACACATACGCGCGCCGCATCATTGGCCTTTCGCATCGACAAGGGCAACGGTGACTGGCTGACCCTTTATGACCAAAGCCCCGGCGCCCTGCGTGATGCCCATGGCCAAGTGATTGTCGGCAACTGGCAAAACAGCCGCTACTCCTGAACCTTCGCCTGTGACAGCCTACTTCTCCCTGTAGGGGTACCTAATGATTCAGATTGCTTTACTGCTGTTCGGCGTTGAATTCGTCCGCTCCAAATTCTGGATTCTCGGCCTGGTCGGCATCCTGTGGGGCTCGCTGGGCCTGGGCGTGATGTACGACGGCCTGGATGGTGCACTGTACTTTCCGATGCGCGCATTCGGATTGATGTTGTTGCTGGAAAGCATTGTCACCCTCAGCGTGGCGTCCAGCGGCGTGGGTACTCAGCGGGCTGTGCTGTATTTCAAGGGCGGCATTTTCTTCTTCGTCGCCGTGCTGATTCTTGCCAACAATGTCTATAGCCACCTGCTGCTGGCGATCATCTTTGGCCTGACCTACTTCGTGATCGGCTTGCTGACCATCAGCTCGGCCTGGGTCGTCAGGTTCCCGCACTGGCGATCGTCGTTGATCAGCGGCGGCGCTCAGTTGGCGTTCGCGGGGTTGCTGGTCAGTCCCTATCCCATCGCCCTCAGTGCAACGGTGTCGTTTTTCCTCGGTGCATTGATGATCGTCAGCGGCTTCAACACCGTACGCATTGCGCATCGCGTCAGGCGATTGCGCCACGGTACTTCAACGTTTGAGCTGCTTGAGCCAAGGGATTTGCTGTCGGACTTCAAGAAGCTGCCACCGCAAAAACCGCTGGAGCTGCGCCTGGAGCAAGAGTCTGACGCCCAGGACCCACTGATCGTGCATATCTGGACGCCGGAAGGCACCGCCGGCGCAGCGACGATTCCTCGCCCGATCATCAATCGCTACATTGCGGCAGTGGATGCACAAGGCGTGATTTCAACCGGGCACGCAGCCCTTGAGCTGTCGCCGTCGGTGTACCTGAGCCTGTACCCGGTCGCGGACATTGATCGCTCCCCGGCGGAGTTCTTCCGCATCCTCAAGGCCACGCGCAACAACGACGTGCCTGGCACATTCCAGCCGGACTACGCCACCGAAGTGGCCAACTGGTGCGACTCGGACCGCAAGATCGTTTTTCACCAGTACAGCCGCAGAGCGCTGATCGAGTTCTCGAATAATTATCGCCAACAGGCCACCTACAACCTGACCTACCGCAACTGTTCGAGCAGCGTGGCCTTTGCGTTGGAAGCATCGATGGATGGCGTGCTGTCGGAGCGGTCCCAGCGCTGGCGCTCGGTCCTGCAGACCTTGCTCATGCCTGAGTTGTGGATTGCCGCGCAAGTACGCAAGCGCGCCATGACCATGGCGTGGACACCCGGCCTGGTCATGGACTATGCACGTGCCTTGCGGGTGATTGTTCATCCGGTGCCGCGCCCCTGGTTTCAACGCATTCCATGGCGCGGCGCGTCAGCCAGGACCTTGCCTGACAAGAAGCAGGACTAAGCTGCCCGGCGCCCACTCACCTTGCATGAGAGGGCACCGGAAAACCGAGTATCAGTGGAACAGTACCGCCGTCTTCTGCAGGGTCACCCACACACCCCACGCCAACGGAATACCCACCACCAGCCAGGCGGCAATCGCCAACGGCACTGTGCCGGAGGCTGCTTTCCATTCCAGCGAGGTGGAAGCATCCGCCCCTTTGTCATGGCCCAGCGCCTGTTCGGCAGCCAGTTCAGCGTCGGTCATGAAGTACTTGTCGGCCACCGGACGCACCAACAGGTTGCAGAGGAAACCCAGCACCAGCAGGCCAGCGAGGATGTACAGGGTGATGTCATAGGCCGCAGCACGCTCAACGCCGATGCTCAACTGGTATTCGCGCAGGTAGTTCACCAGCACCGGGCCCAACACGCCGGCAGCAGCCCATGCAGTCAACAGACGACCGTGGATCGCGCCGACCATTTGCGTACCGAAGAGGTCGGCCAGGTACGCCGGCACGGTGGCAAAACCACCGCCGTACATCGACAGGATGATGCAGAACGCCGCCACAAACAGCGCCACGTTGCCCAGGTGCCCCAGGTTCGGGATCAGCGCGTACAGAGCAAAGCCCAGGGCGAAGAACACGAAGTAGGTGTTTTTACGGCCCAGGTAGTCAGAGAACGACGCCCAGAAGAACCGGCCACCGATGTTGAACAAGCTCAGCAAACCGGTGAAGCCTGCGGCGATGGCAGCGATGGACGCCAGCTGCCCAGCATCCAGCTGGCCGAACGGTACATCCACACCCAGCAGCTTGCCACCAAACACTTCCTGCAACAGCGGCGAAGCCATGCCGAGGATGCCGATACCGGCAGACACGTTCAGGCACAGCACCAGCCACACCAGACGGAATTGCGGGGTTTTCCACGCCACGTTCACGTGTACGTGACGGTGAGTGATCATCGCATTGCTGGCTTTTTTCGCCGGCGCGGTCCAGCCCTCAGGCTTCCAGCCGGTCGGCGGAACGCGGTACGACAGTGCGCCGCCGATCATGAACACGAAGTAAATCACGGCCATGACCACGAAGCTCTGCCACACGCCCACGCTGGTTGGCGAAGCGAAGTGGCCCATCAGCGCTGCGGCCAAAGGTGCACCCACCATCGCGCCGCCGCCGAAGCCCATGATCGCCATGCCGGTGGCCATGCCGCGCTTGTCCGGGAACCACTTGATCAGGGTCGACACGGGCGAGATATAGCCCAGGCCCAGGCCGATACCGCCAATCACACCGGAGCCGATCCACATCAGCCAAATCTGGTGGGTATAGATACCCAACGCCGAGATCAACAGGCCGCCGCACCAGCACAAGGCCGAAACAACGCCCGCTTTACGCGGCCCGGCATGTTCCAGCCAGCCACCCCAAATCGCTGCCGAGCAGCCCAGGAAGATGAAGAACAGGGTGTAGATCCAGCCCAGCATGGAGATGGGCCAGTCGCATTGAGAGGAGAAGACTTGTGCGATGAAGCTCATGTCCGGCGCACAGGCAACCGGTGCGGTGATACCCAGCGCTTTAGACAGTGGCAACCAAAACACCGAGAACCCGTAGGCCATGCCGATGCACAGGTGGATGGCCAAAGCGGCAGGTGGAACCAGCCAGCGGTTGAACCCCGGCTTGGCGATAATGCGTTCCTTGGACAGGAACGCAGGCTGTGCGGCGGTACTGCCAGCCGCAGTGCTTGTGCTCATTGGTGTTTCCCCCAGTTATTAGTATGTGTCCGTCAGGCGCGCTCTCCCTCGGCCTTGCACGCAGAGCGTTGGCCGTTGTTTTAAGTAAAGCTCCATTTAAGCGCGACGTTGTGTCGCAGACGACAGACGAACCCGCGAAGATTAGCACCAGTGGATGACAGAAAAACCAAACTGACATCACCTTTTTTACGCAATCTGATTTGTTCGGCGGCTAAATCCGATTTTGCCGCAGCTAGATACAATGTAACGATGCGTGAACTGACGCAGGCCTTCGGGCGTTATACTCTGCGGCTAAATTTTGAAATCGACATACAAGGACTCGCCCATGAAAGCGTTCGGCAAAATCCTGGGTCTGGTACTTCTCGGGCTGTTGCTGATCATTGTGGCCCTGGGCTTTGCCCTGACCCACCTCTTCGATCCCAACGATTACAAAGACGAGATTCGCCAGATTGCTCGCGACAAGGCCCACATCGAGCTGACGCTCAATGGCGATATCGGTTGGAGCCTGTTCCCCTGGCTGGGCCTGGAGTTGCACGAAGCCAGCGTGGCAACCCTGACCAACCCGACCCAACCGTTTGCCGACTTGCAGATGCTCGGCCTGTCCGTGCGCGTGCTGCCGCTGCTGCGCCGCGAAGTGCAGATGAGCGATGTGCGTGTCGAAGGCCTGAACCTGCGCCTCAACCGTGACAAGCATGGCCACGGCAACTGGGAAGACATCGGCAAGAACGTGGCTGAGACTCCCGCCAATGCGCCGGTGCCTGCTCCAGTGGAAACACCAGCCGAACCCGAACCGGAAAAGCCGCCAAAGCCGATCCGGCTGGACATCGACAGCCTGACCATCAACAACGCCCGCGTTGAATACAACGATGAGCAGACCGGTAAACAGTACAGCGCCGAAAGCATCCAGTTGAGCGCCGGTGCCGTGCACGAAGGCGCGAGCATTCCGCTCAAGCTCACTGCATTCCTGGGCAGCAACCAACCACTGATGCGCGTCAAGACCGAGCTGAACGGCAACCTGCGCATTCAGCGCGCGCTCCAGCGTTATCAGTTCGAAGATATGAAATTCAGCGGCGAAGCCACCGGTGAGCCGCTGCAGGGCAAGACCGTCACCTTCTCCACCCAAGGTCAACTGCTGGTGGACCTGGCGGCCAACATCGCCGAATGGACCAACCTCAAACTTTCCGCCAACCAGCTGCGTGCCTTGGGCGAAATGAAGGTCAACGACCTGAACAAAACCCCGCAACTCAGCGGGGCCTTGTCCATTGCCCAGTTTGATCTGGCCAAGTTCCTCGACAGCGTCGGCCACCCGTTGCCGGCCATGGCCGAGGGCAGCCTGAGCAAGGTTGAACTGGTCAGCCGCCTCAAAGGCACACCCAGCAGCGTGGCGCTGGAAGAGCTGAACCTGAAACTCGATGGCAGCACCTTCACAGGTCGCCTGGCCGTGGATGACTTTGCCAAGCAATCACTGCGCGTTCAGCTCAAAGGCGACACGTTCAACGCCGACAACTACCTGCCGGCCAAGTCCGAATCCGCTAAAGGCGCAGCCGCTGCACGCCAGGCCGAAGTCCAGAACAGCGAAGCCGGCGCCATGGCTGCAGGCGGCACCACGCCGCTGCCGGATGCACCGACCAAAGGCGCCTGGAGCACCGACAAACTGCTGCCATTGACCCGCCTGCGCACCCTGGATATCGACGCCGACCTGGCCTTCGGCCAACTGACCCTGAGCAAGCTGCCGATCCAGAACGCCGCACTCAAAGCCTCCGGCCGTGACGGCCAACTTAAGCTCGACACGCTCAGCGGCGGCCTCTACAACGGCACCTTCCAGGCCAACGGCACACTCGATGTGCGCCAGGACACCCCGGTGCTGGCGCTGCAAACGCACATCAAGCAAGTGCCAATTGAACGCATCCTGCAAGCCCAGGGGCAAAACCCGCCGGTGAAGGGCCAGATCACCCTCGACAGCAACCTCAACGGCCGTGGCAACAGTCAGAAGGCGCTGATCGACAGCCTTAACGGCACCGCCAGTTTTGTGATCAATAACGGCGCGCTGCTCAACGCCAACATTGAACAACAACTGTGCACCGGCATCGCCCTGCTCAACCGTAAGACGTTGAGCACCACACCACAGGGCAAGGACACCCCATTCCAGGAACTGCGCGGCAACCTGACCCTGCGTAACGGCGTGGCCAGCAACCCTGACCTGAAAGTGCGCATCCCAGGCCTGACGGTCAACGGCAACGGTGATGTCGACCTGCGCGTACTGGGCATGGACTACCGCGTCGGCATCATCGTCGAAGGCGACAAGCGCGACGTGCCGGACCCGGCCTGCCAGGTCGGTTCCAACTTCCAGGGCATCGAAGTGCCGCTGCGCTGCCGTGGCCCGCTGGAACTGGGCGCCAAGGCCTGCCGCCTGGACAAGGACGGCTTGACGCAGGTCGCCATAAAAGCGGCTGGCAACAAGCTAAGCGAAAAGCTTGAAGAGAAGCTCGACAAGGTCAGCCCGCAGTTGAAAGACGCCCTTAAAGGCCTGTTCAAACGATGAGAAACGAGCAGTTTTCACAGGCGGTGCTGGACTGGTACGACCGCCACGGTCGCCATGACCTGCCCTGGCAACAGGGCATTACGCCTTACCGGGTGTGGGTTTCGGAGATCATGCTGCAACAAACCCAGGTCAGCACGGTGCTCAATTACTTCGACCGTTTCATGGCGTCCCTGCCGACGGTCGAAGCCCTCGCCGCCGCGCCGGAAGATGAAGTGCTGCACCTGTGGACCGGCCTGGGTTACTACACCCGCGCCCGCAACCTGCAGAAGACCGCCAAGATCGTCGTCGCCGAATACGGCGGCGAGTTTCCCAAAGACGTCGAAAAGCTCACTGAACTGCCGGGCATTGGCCTGTCCACCGCCGGGGCGATCGCCAGCCTGAGCATGGGCCTGCGCGCGCCGATCCTCGACGGCAACGTCAAACGCGTATTGGCACGTTTTACCGCGCAAGAGGGCTACCCAGGCGAACCCAAGGTCGCCAAGCAGCTGTGGGCGACCGCAGAGCGCTTTACACCACACGATCGCGTCAACGCCTACACCCAGGCGATGATGGACATGGGCGCCACGCTCTGCACCCGCAGCAAACCCAGCTGCCTGTTGTGCCCGCTGGAAAAAAGCTGCGAAGCCCATATGCTCGGCCTGGAGACACGCTACCCGATCCCCAAGCCGCGCAAGACCATCCCGCAAAAGCGCACACTGATGCCGATGTTAGCCAATGCCGAGGGCGAGATTCTGCTTTACCGTCGCCCGTCTACGGGCCTGTGGGGCGGTTTGTGGAGCTTGCCGGAGCTGGACGACCTCCAAGACCTGGAACACCTGGCCAACCAGCACGCGCTGGAGCTGGGTACGCCACATGAACTGCCGGGGCTGATCCACACCTTCAGCCATTTCCAGCTGGCCATCGAACCCTGGCTGATCCAGGTCGAGGAATCCACCCATCACGTGGCCGAGGCCGACTGGCTCTGGTATAACCTCGCCACCCCGCCGCGCCTGGGCCTTGCCGCCCCGGTGAAAAAACTGCTGAAGCGCGCGGCCGACGTATTGAACGCAGGAGTTCCGTCATGACCCGCACCATCATGTGCCGCAAGTACCACAAAGAATTGCCCGGCCTCGAACGCCCTCCGTACCCAGGTGCCAAGGGCCAGGACATTTTCGAGCACATCTCTGAACAGGCCTGGGGCGACTGGCTGAAACACCAGACCCTGCTGATCAACGAAAAACGCCTGAACATGATGAACGCCGAAGACCGCAAATACCTGCAAGGCGAGATGGATAAGTTCTTTTCCGGCGAGGATTACGCCAAAGCCGACGGCTACGTGCCGCCTGCTCAATAATTGATCAAAAACCGGGGTCGGCACGTAAGCGACGGTAATAATTAAATATTTTTTGAAAACTTGCTTGACGACCCCCTGAAAAACCCGTTTAATGCGCCCCGTTGCCCAGATAGCTCAGTCGGTAGAGCAGGGGATTGAAAATCCCCGTGTCGGCGGTTCGATTCCGTCTCTGGGCACCACTAATACCGAAAAACCCCAAGCGAAGATAATTCCTTGGGGTTTTTTATTGCCTGCGATTTAATGGCTGAGGCTTATTTATCGCCCGGCTCAATCGTTTAGCGGGTACTAAATTTTTTACTGCAAGGTAGTTATTGGATGACCCGGTACTTGTTCTGCACGCTGTTACTGCTGACGGCGCTGCTCAGTGGCTGCGCCACGCAAATGGACGTAGCGATCAATGCAACACCTGACCCGGACTACCACTTTGATCGACAAGCCACGGTACTGGTGACGACCTCCGCTGGCGGCAGCGCAGAAAGCACGCTTAACGCCCGCTACTACCTGCGCGATATGGTCAACGCCATGAAGGACCAGGGTTTTAGAGAGGTGTTCACCGACACCACCCTGCCCAAGAACCATGCGCCGATCAAAATGACCATTCTCCTCGATGTCGACAGCCATCAGGTGACCTACCGCTACACCGCCACCGAGTATGGTCAGGTGCCCACCAGCACCACCACTCAGTGCAAGAAGAACAAGAAAAAAGAAGACCAACTGACCTGCACCAGCAAACCGAACACCACCTACGGCCCGGTGGGCACCTCAGAGCGAACCGGCTACACCACGCTCACCACCTTCACGGCCACCGCGCGCGATGAAGTCAGTAGGCGTGCGGTGTACCTGCTGCGGGCGACGTCCTATAACGAAGACTGCCAGGCTGCCAAGGTCGAGGCCTTTCTGGTGGAGCAGGGGCTGCAGAACCTGAATTTCCACGACCGTGTGCAACGCAACTACACCGTCACGATGCCCGAGGGCTACCGCTGCAAATAGTCAGCGGCTCCCCCCCCTGTTCTGCCCGCTTATTTGAGTAAAAACACCATCAGCGGGTTGTCATTCAAGCGGCCCTCGAAAGCGGGGGCCTGCGACGCCATCGGCGTGCCCTTCAACAGCGCCGTCTCCTTGCGCGACACAATCACCCAGGACGGCCTTGGCAACGTCGCCAATTTTTCAAGCTCATAGCCCGCGACGAACAGCGGCTGTTCATCGTGATCCAGGTTCATCATGTAGCGCACCGCCCAGGTGTCGCGGCCCAAATTGACGAACACCAAAGGCCCAGGCTCGGACACACGCAGCGCCTCGACCTGGCTGACAAATTTGTGGGTATCAAATTGCAGGTCCTTGGACGGATCGATCACCGCAACCAGCAGCAACCACTGCGCCGCCAGGGCAATCAGGCTGAGCCACACCAAGCGCGCGGAACGCTGCCAGGCAATCAGCGCCGCCACTTGCAGAATCACCAGCACACCGATCAACAGCGGCAACGACACCTCCGGCCAGTGGCCGTGCTTCTGCCAGGATTGGCGACACACAAACAGCACCACCACGCACAACGCTGGCAGCGCTACGACCAGCCCTTCATAGCAGCGGCGCACGCCGACCAGCCAGTTTTGCGCCTGGAGCAGCCCATAGGCGGCCACAGCCGCAAACATCGGCACCATTGGCAAAATGTAGTAGGCGCGCTTGAAGTGCGGCACCGACAGCCCGAGCAAAATCATCAGGCCGCAGGCACCCAGGCGCACCACCAGTTGTACGTCTTCATTAACCCAACGCTCAGACCAGCGACTGCGCAGCGCAATCATCGTGGCCAAGGCCAGCGGCACCACGGGGAAGTAGCGGTACAAACTCAGCTTGAAGTAGAAGTAAAACGGCTCGCCGGAATCATCCAGGCGCCCGCCGACCTGCATCTTGAACACTTCATCGGCAAAGGCATCGCCGCCGCTGAACCGCGCCAGCTTCATCAGCACCCACCAGCACGACACCAGCAGCGCCAGCCCGACGAAGCCGTGGATCAGCACCTGCTTAACCCGCTGCCCCGGCCGACCCAGCGCCCAATACACGCAAACCACGCCACACACCTCAATCAGCCCCAGCGGCCCACGAACCGCAAAGGCCAGGACAAACAACGGAAATACGGCAAGTTGCCTGATCCGCGACCCCATACGCTCGCCGCTGTGCAACAGGTAGAAGCTGCCTACGCATAACAGCGCGATCATCAGGTCCAGGCAGACCGAGCGCGACTTATCCAGCAGTTGGGTGGTGAGCAGCGTGAGCAACACCGTCAGCAACGCCCAAGACCGGCTCGACGGCGCCAGCAGGCGATAGACCACGGCAATCATGCCCGCCGAAGCAAGCGCAGTCGGCAGCACATTCGCCAAGTGATTCGGTGCGCCGAACAAGCGCGCGAACACAAAGCTGAAGAAGGTCGCAGTGCCCGGATAGTCAGGGTATGGCTGACCGTAGGTGGTAGGGAAAAGACTCGCGCCATGGCGAAACATTTCCTGCATGAACAGCGCCCAACGCCCATCAAAGCCCTGGGGCTGCTCATTCCAGATGCCCCACGTGAACAGCAACAAAGCAATCAGGAAAATACCCAGAGACTCCAGGCGAAAACGGCTGCGGTGATCCATCGAATGTCCTTTCAGGTAGGCTGCGCCGACGCTATGGTGCCGACTCAGCCCCTGAATAGCGCCTGAACAAACCCGAACATTTATGGATTTATCGACCGACGCGCCACACCAACGCCGGAATCAGCCGGATGTAGACCAGCTCGCCGACCAGCTCAAGCAGGGTTTGCAGAATCACCGCCGTGGCCGCCAGTGCGCGCACGTCTTCGGGCAACGCCAATGCCAGCGGCAGCACAACCAGCGAGTTGCGGGTCGACGCACTGAACGTAACCGCCCGCGCAGTCACTGCGGGCAACGCGAACAGCCGCGCAGCCAGCGCACCCACGCATGGCGCCAGCAACAAAAAGCCGACGTACACCGGAATCACCGGCAACAACAACGCGATATCGCGCACCACCGAAGTGATCTGTGAGCCAATCACCACAAACAGCACCAGCGCCATCGCCGGTACCGGCAGCCAGGCCCAGGCGGTGCTCCACGCGCTTATCACGCTTGAGCGCCGCGCCAGGGACGTGGTCAGCACCGCCAGGATCATCGGCAGCACAATCAACCACAGGAACGCCTCGACAAACGGCCCCGCCGCCACCACCGCAGCAGATTGCGCACCCAGCATGAAACTCAGGTACACCGGCAACAACACCAACTGCAGCAACAACAGCACGGGCGTCGCCGCCAACATCCACCGCGCGTCGCCCTTGCCGATATGGGTAAACACCACCACGTAGTCGATACACGGCGTGAGCAATACCAACAACGCCCCCACCAGCAGCGCCGGGCGCTCTACCAGACCACGGGTCAACGCCCAGACGAGCAAGGGCACCAAAATGAAATTGGCCAACAGCAACGCCGATATAAAGCGCTTGTTGCCCAGGCCTTGGCGCAGATCCAGAAATGGAATTTGCAGGAACATGGCATACATCAGCACAGCGATGGCGGGCGTGACCAATACGCCAAGCCCCTGAGCCGACAAGGGCGCGAGCACACCGAATGCAGCAGCCAGCAAGACGGCGGCGAAGTAGATCGGGATCTGGTTATGCTCAAGGGTGTCGCGGGTCATGGGCCGACTCTGGCTGATCAATAGAGCGCAAGCCTAAGCACCCAGGGCGCCAAGGTCGAGCATCGAAAATTTCCTGCGCTCATGCCACGCTAAATTTGTTAGTTTCAAATGCTTATAAAAGCGCGCGGCTCCCAAGCCCACACCCAAAGCGCAAGGATCGAGCCGACCGATGAACCTGCCCACCCGACCTGCCCCAGAAGCCTTCCGCGAGTCGGCTGCCGACGGCTACCCTGTCAGCGGCTTCACCTGGCGCCATATCAGAACCGACCCGACACGCCCGGTCGTCATCATCAACGCCGCCACCTCCGTGCGCTGCCGCCACTACGCACGCTTCGCCGACTACCTGTTTGCCAACGGCTTTGACGTCATTACTTACGACTACCGTGGCATCGGCGAATCCCGCAGGGGCTCGTTGCGCGGGTTCAAGGCGTCGTGGTCGGATTGGGGCGTGCTGGATTTCGAAGCGATGTTGCAGCGTGCACAACGGGAGTTTGCGGGGCAGCCAATTGATGTAGTCGGCCACAGTTTTGGTGGCTGCGCGGCGGGGCTGGGGGCGTCAGGCGCGGTGATTCGGCGAATCGTGACGGTCGGCGCACAGTTCGCGTATTGGCGCGATTACGCAGCGAGCGGACGCTGGCGAATGCTTGGCAAATGGCATGTGCTGATGCCGTTGATGACGGCGCTGTGCGGGTACTTCCCCGGCAAACGCCTGGGCTGGCTGGAAGATACGCCGGCCGGTGTGGTGCGCGACTGGGGCACGCCAACGCCCAAGTACGAGACGCGACCCAGCGGGCGCAGCTTGGGTGAGTTGCCCTTCACCCGCGTGAAGGCGCAACTGCTGGCCATCAGCATCACCGACGACCCATTTGGCACGGTAGAAGCCATCGAGCGGTTGCTGCGCTATTTCGATAGCAGCGAGCGCACTCATCTGCGGATTGCTCCCGAAGATATTGGCGAAACAGCTGTCGGGCATTTCGCTTTCTTCCGCAGCGACTATCAGGACCGGTTGTGGCCAATTGCACTGAAGTGGCTGCAACACGGCGAGCTGGCGCAAGGCACTTTCGGCCGACGCCTTTAGAAACCCTTGGGATTTGCCCCAACCTGCGCTTCAATACTCCACCCAAATCCAGAAACCAAGGACGTTGCGCCCATGGCCTCGCCGAACAAGCAGCAAAAACGTGCCCAGCGGGCGAAAGCCAAGGCCAAGCAAAATCGTACCCAGCGCGCCGCGGCGACCAAGCCGGATGCGTTCGCCGGCGATGACAGCCTCATTGACCTTGAGTCGGTGGATTTGACCGAGTTGTTTGTAGAAATGCGCGCGGCGGGCGAGACCAGCCAGCAGGCACTGTGTGCGGCGTTCCTGTCCCACCCGTTGCTGGCAGTGGTGCTGGAGCAGGAAGGCGAAGAGGAAGCTACCGATTTTATCCTCACGGCACTGATCGAATATCGGCAGTGGGCGACGGATTCCGAGGATGAAGCGGCGGCGCTGGCGTGGATTGAGTCGCCGGAGTTTCAGGCGGATTACGTGGCGGCGTCCCAAGCACTCGCCAACTCAGCAGACTGACACAAACCAAATGTGGGAGCCGGGCTTGCCCGCTCCCACATTAAAAACCGCATTTCATTACATCAATTGAGTACAGCAGCGCCTACCTTCTGCGCCTTGCGACGGCTCGCCACATACAGCCCCGCCAGCACCACCAGCAAGCTCAGGATACCGGTCGCGATGATCTCGACCCGGTGCGCTTCCTGGAACAGCATAATGGTCAGCGTGCCCACGATGAACACCATCACCGCATAAGTCAGGCCAGGGAACAGCCACATCTTGAAGACAATCTTCTCGCCCGCTGCCGTGCGCTTCTGGCGCATGCGCAGTTGCGACACGGCAATTACCAGGTACACCAGCAACGCAATAGCGCCGGAACTGGCCAACAGGAATTCGAACACCGCCGCCGGGGCTACGTAGTTGGCGAATACCGCCAGGAACGCCGCGCCAGTGGACAACATCACCGCCCAGTAAGGCGTGCCGCTCTTGTTGGTGCGCTTGGCCACCGCCGGGGCGTCACCGCGACGACCGAGGGAGAACAGCATGCGCGAAGCGGTGTATAGCGCCGAGTTGAGGCAACTGGTCACGGCCACCAACACCACCAGGTCGACGATCAACTTGGCATTCGGGATGCCCATGCGTTCCAACACGGTCTGGTAGGAACCTACGGCCGCCAGGGTCGGATCGTTCCACGGCACCAGCGAAACAACGATGAAGATCGACAGCAGGTAGAACAGACCAATCCGCCAGATCACCGAGTTAGTGGCCTTGGTGATTTGCTGGCCTGGGTTCTTCGATTCAGCGGCAGCGATGGTAACGATCTCGGTGCCCATGAAGGAGAACATGGTGGTCAAAATGGCGGCCAATACCGCGCCCATACCGTTGGGCATAAAGCCTTGGGTATCGAACAGGTGCGAAACGCCGCTAACTTGGCTGGTCGGCAGGAAGCCAAAAATAGCGGCCAAGCCGAGGATCACAAAACCCACAATCGCGACAACTTTGATCAGCGCAAACCAGAACTCGAATTCACCGTAGTTCTTCACGCTGAACAGGTTGGTCGCCGTCAGCAGCAACGTGATGATCAGGGTAAACGCCCAGATAGCCACATCAGGGAACCAGGCATGCAGGATGGTCGCAGCGGCGTTGGCTTCCAACGGAATCACCAGCACCCAGAACCACCAATACAACCAGCCGATGGTAAAACCGGCCCAGTGACCGATCGCGCGGTCGGCATAGGTAGAAAACGAACCGGTGTCGGGCGACGCTACCGCCATCTCGGCGAGCATGCGCATCACCAACACCACCAGCGTACCCGCAGCGGCGTAAGCCAGCAGTACGGCAGGGCCGGCGGCAGCAATCGCGTGGCCGGAGCCGACAAACAAACCGGCACCGATGACGCCGGCAATCGACAGCATGGTGACGTGCCGCGGTTTGAGCCCCTGTTCGAGGTCATTGGAGCTTTGCGTACTACTCATTGACACACCTTTACGAGGATTTGCGAAAACGGTCCGCCCGGCCTGCGATCTTTTTCGTGAAAAGAAACCAACGGGGCGTTCTTTATTTTTTACGCAAGATTTGCGCCAAAATATTACAGTCCCGTGATTGACGCGGGCTGTAGGACAATTCAACGGCCGTCGCAAGTCATTGAGAACAATGGCATTCCGCTATAGCGTTACCGTGCGACCCACCTTCATGACGAAGGTGCGCACCAAAAACACACACAAAAAGTACGTGACGCCCCACAAAGGGGCTGATATGCGCCGTTTGCCCGGTTAACCCTTCCAACACCCGCCCAAAGCTGGCACCATCGCGCCCTTTTTTACGCGAAGCCTGTGGATTTATCGGGTTCAAACGTCTGTTAGGTTGTTGACAGCGCGACACGCTGCTGCGCTGATGCGACACCCTGACGCAGACCACCTGTTAACCGTCCGCAGCGCTGTTGGCTCCCATCTGAGCGCTATGCTAGCTTGGCGCCTCGCCAGGAAGGCGGCCCAACAGCAGGAACGCACTGAACACAATGAGGACCGCACATGGCCGAGGCCGCGCCCGCGCTTGAAATCCGCAACTTGCATAAACGCTATGGTGAGCTGGAGGTACTCAAAGGTATCTCGCTGACCGCTCGCGACGGCGACGTGATCTCGATCCTGGGTTCCTCCGGTTCCGGCAAGTCCACCTTCCTGCGCTGCATCAACCTGCTGGAGAACCCGCATCAGGGTCAGATTCTGGTGGCTGGCGAAGAGCTCAAGCTCAAAGCCATGAAAAACGGCGAGTTGATGGCCGCCGACGGCAAACAGATCAATCGCCTGCGCAGCGAAATAGGTTTTGTGTTTCAAAACTTTAACCTGTGGCCGCACATGAGCATCCTCGACAACATCATCGAGGCGCCGCGCCGTGTGCTCGGCCAGAGCAAGGCCGAAGCCATAGAAGTGGCCGAAGCTCTGCTGGCCAAGGTCGGCATCGGCGACAAGCGCCATGCTTACCCTGCGCAACTGTCTGGCGGCCAGCAACAACGGGCCGCCATCGCGCGCACCCTGGCGATGCAACCCAAGGTCATCCTGTTCGACGAGCCAACATCGGCGCTTGACCCGGAAATGGTCCAGGAAGTACTTAATGTGATCCGCGCGCTGGCCGAAGAAGGCCGTACCATGCTGCTGGTCACTCATGAAATGGGCTTTGCCCGTCAGGTTTCCAGTGAAGTGGTGTTCCTGCACCAGGGCCTGGTCGAAGAGCAAGGATCGCCACAGCAGGTGTTTGAAAACCCGCTTTCGGCGCGCTGCAAACAATTCATGTCCAGCAACCGCTAACGGAGCAACATGCATGCAGAACTATAAAAAATTCCTTCTGGCCGCGGCCGTTTCGATGGCGTTCAGTGCCACAGCCATGGCCGAAACCTTGAAAATGGGGATCGAAGCGGCCTACCCGCCCTTCAACAATAAAGACGCCAGCGGCAACGTGGTCGGCTTCGACAAAGACATCGGCGACGCCCTCTGCGCGAAGATGAAAGTCGAGAAGTGCGAAGTGTATGTGTCCGACTGGGACGGCATCATCCCGGCCCTGAACGCCAAGAAGTTCGACTTCCTGATCTCCTCGCTGTCCATCACCGATGAGCGCAAGCAGGCCGTCGACTTCACCGACCCGTACTACTCCAACAAGCTGCAATTCATCGCGCCTAAAGCCACTGCGGACTTCAAGACCGACGCGGCCTACCTGAAGGGCAAGATCATCGGCGCCCAACGCGCGACGCTGGCAGGTACTTACCTGGAAGACAAGCTGCCGGACACTGAGGCCAAGCTCTACGACACTCAGGAAAACGCCTACCTCGACCTGACGTCCGGCCGCCTCGACGGCATCCTCGCCGACAAGTACGTGCAGTACGAATGGCTCAAGAGCAAAGACGGTTCGGCCTATGAATTCAAAGGCGACCCGGTTGTAGAAAGCGACAAGATCGGTATCGCCGTACGTAAAGGCGACCCACTGCGCGAGCGCCTGAACAAAGCCCTGGCAGAGATCAAGGCAGACGGCACCTACAAGAAGATCAACGACAAGTACTTCCCGTTCAGCATCGAATGATCTGAACGGCCTGACCGACGCGCTCGCTTGAGCGCGCCGGCTTTTAGCAATGCCTGCCGCGATATGAAAACACCATGAATTTCGATCTCTACGGATTCGGCCCGGCCCTCGCCGCCGGCGCGCTGATGACCGTCAAACTGGCGCTCACGGCCTTGTGCCTGGGGCTGGTGCTGGGCCTTGCCGGCGCCTTGGCCAAGACGTCCCCCTACAAGCCGTTGCAATGGCTTGGCGGTGCTTACTCGACCATCGTTCGTGGCATTCCCGAACTGTTGTGGGTACTGCTGATTTATTTCGGCACGGTCAATTTGATGCGTGCCCTGGGGGAGTTTTTCGGTAACCCCGACCTTTCGCTCAGTGCCTTTGCCGCCGGGGTTATCGCCCTGGGCCTGTGCTTTGGCGCCTACGCCACCGAAGTGTTTCGTGGCGCGATCCTCGCCATTCCCAAGGGCCACCGCGAAGCCGGTGTGGCGCTGGGGCTGTCGAAGTTTCGAATTTTCACCCGGTTGATCATGCCGCAGATGTGGCGCATCGCCCTGCCGGGCCTGGGCAACCTGTTCATGATCCTGATGAAAGACACCGCACTGGTGTCGGTGATCGGCCTTGAAGAAATCATGCGCCACGCACAGATCGGCGTGACCGTGACCAAACAGCCGTTCACCTTCTTTATGGTCGCCGCCTTCATGTACCTGGGCCTGACCGTGCTGGCCATGACCGGCATGTACTTTCTGGAAAAACGCGCCGCCCGCGGCTTTGCGAGGAGCACCCAATGAGCGGTGACTACAGCTGGCTGTCGCACTTCGACCTGGGCCTGAACTGGGCCGTGATCATCAAGTGGCTGCCCAAACTGGCCCAGGGCGCGACCCTGACCCTGGAACTGGTGGCCATCGCCGTGATCGCCGGTTTGCTGCTGGCGATCCCACTGGGCATTGCCCGCTCCTCGCGCCGTTGGTACGTGAGCGCCCTGCCCTACGCCTACATTTTCTTCTTCCGTGGTACGCCGCTGCTGGTGCAGTTGTTCCTGGTCTATTACGGCCTGGCGCAGTTCGATGCCGTGCGTGAGAGCTTCATGTGGCAGTACCTGCGCGACCCGTTCTGGTGTGCCACCGCCACCATGACCCTGCACACCGCCGCCTACATCGCCGAGATCCTGCGCGGCGCGATCCAGGCCATCCCGCCGGGTGAAATCGAAGCGGCGCGCGCGCTGGGCATGTCCAAGCCCAAGACGCTGTTCTACATCATCCTGCCGCGTGCCTCGCGCATCGGCCTGCCGGCGTACAGCAACGAAGTGATCCTGATGCTCAAGGCCAGCGCCCTGGCCAGTACCGTGACCTTGCTGGAACTGACCGGCATGGCGCGGACCATCATCGCGCGCACCTACCTGCCGGTGGAGATCTTCTTCGCCGCCGGGCTGTTCTATCTGCTGATGGCTTACATCCTGGTACGCGGCTTCAAACTGCTCGAACGCTGGCTGCGCGTCGATGCTTGCCAAGGACGCTGAAGCACGCTTTGCGGCGCTGGATGCGTTTCTAATCGAGCACCAAGGGCTGTGGCGACCACGGCCCTTCACCCATCTGTATTTACCCTGGGAAACCCAGCACCCCGAGCTGGCCCAATGGCTGCGCCAACGCTCGTTGGCCGATGCCGACAGCTGCCACAACCACCCTCACGACCTGCCGGCGCCCGCGCCTTTTCCACAGCTGGCCGAACAGGCGGTGCGGCTCAGTGCTGTGGATAAATTACCGACACAGGCGCTGGAACCCGCTCGCCATCGACTGAATGTCGACGTGCCAGGACGCAAGTGGCAGCAGATCGAAGCCTTCGGCGCCGCGCTGCATTTCGCGCAAACGCCCACGCACTGGCTGGACTGGTGCGCCGGCAAAGGCCATCTCGGCCGCCGCCTGCTGCAACCCGGCCAGCAGCTGACGTGCCTGGAATACGACCCGGCCCTGATCGCCTCGGGTCAGGCCCTGAGCGAGCACCATGGTTTGCCTACCACCCATCGCCTGCAAGACGTGATGGCGGATGTGACGATCAACCCGGAGCAAACCCCTGTCGCCCTGCATGCCTGCGGCGACCTGCACGTGCGCCTGCTGCAATTGGCCAGCGCGGCTGGCTGCAAACAACTGGCGTTGGCGCCCTGCTGTTACAACCGTATCAACGCCGACCGCTATCAAGCCGTGTCGGGCGCCGGGCGCGCGTCGAAACTTAAGCTGTCGATTGAAGACCTGGGCCTGCCATTGAGCGAAACGGTCACCGCCGGCAACCGTGTACGCCAGCAACGGGACTCGTCCATGGCCCGGCGCCTGGGGTTCGATCAGCTACAACGGCAACTGCGCGGCTGCGACGAATACCTGCCCACACCGTCCCTGCCCACCAATTGGCTGTATAAACCCTTCGCTGACTACTGCCGAGAGCTGGCGAGCCTCAAAGGTTTATCCACAGGTGAACAGGATTGGGCGGCGCTGGAGGCGTACGGCTGGCGGCGCCTGGCGCACGTGCGAAACCTGGAGTTGGTGCGTGGTCTGTTTCGGCGCCCACTGGAAATGTGGCTGGTGCTGGATCGGGCACTTTTTCTGAAGGAACAGGGCTACAAGGTCAAGATAGGCAACTTCTGCGAAACGACGTTGACCCCGCGCAACTTGATGGTGCTGGCCGAGCGCGATTAGAGGGCAAAAATCCTACACGCGCCCTGTGGATAACTCTGTTGATGAAATCTTTACAGAGGCTGTATTTATCAGCACTACAGGGCAAAAGGTGCCCTGGTCATTTTTTGTTCATAAAATAAAACGCACACAAAACAGGCAGTTGCAGCGCGTTGAGAACAGCGCCACAAAACGGCTGTTTGCTGACAGGTTCAACCAACCGATTGTGCATAAGCCTCTGGCGTTAAGCGTATAAACCGCGCTTTAGGCGCTTCTTTTCGGCGCCTTCAGCACCCGGCAAATCTCTCCGATATCGTCACTCGCCAAGCGTTTCGCCACGTTCTCCAACGGATCAGCGGCAAACGCCAGTGCCTCGTTGATTGCCATATCGCGATGCACCTCCAACGGCGCCGTGCCAAGGCGCTGTTTGAACGCCTCAACCATGTCCAGGCTGAAGGGATTGCTCTCATCCACCTGATTGACCACCACCTGCACAGTCGGTGGGTCGTCGCCCTCAAGGTGCGGGGCGAGCAGCACATCCAGATGATCCAAGGTGCCAAGGCACGCGGCATCGGCTTGCACGATCACCAACACCACATCGGCGACGTTCAGCGCCTGATGGAAGTAAACGTTATTGCCGGCGGGGGTATCGATGATCACCGTATGCCGCTCGCTCAGCCCCAAAGACGCAAGGCGCTGCGCCAACCAGGTGGGCTCGTGCTTGAGCCAACGCTCGAGGTTTTCCTGCTGCTGAATGTCGATATCGCCAAAGGTAATAACCTGGCAACCGGCAAAGCCGAGCTGCTGCAAAGGGCTCCACTGCCCGTGCTCCAGGCTGGTGCGGCCGATACCGGGTAACGCGGCACTGACGCCAAAGTGATGGTGCAAGGCATTCTGCGGGTCCAGGTCCAGCGCCACAACGGATTCGCCATAACGCTGCAAACCGCTGCTCAAGGCCGTGGCCAGGGTGCTGCGGCCGACGCCGCCATTCATCGACACCAACGCCACCACTTTGGGGCGCAGCGCTGCGATATCGGTCAATTGGGAGTGGGCAGGGTTGGTTTCATTAGCAGGCACGCTGCCAAAAAAGTGCATGCGCGCATTAATGCCTTCGGCATCATGGGTGACGTTCTTGCCGAACAACGCCAGAAGTTCTTCGCTAAGGCTCATAGCCAGCTCCTCACGACGCAGCTTAAAGACGTGAAGGTCGGCAAGCAGGCACTTACCGCAGGTCTTATTATGGGCGTCTTAGTGAGGCATTCTGTGACAGGCGCAGGAAAGTGTCATTATTTTGATGTTTTTGCTGAATGTTTTTTAGACGGGCGGCAATTAGTCAAATTAATGGCCTTCATGCAGACAGCCTTTCAGGGCCCGACATAAAGCATTTATATCCTGGCAACCAACACTGTTAAGCGACGGGTCGAGCGGGTCGCGCCCGTAGGCGTGGGCCTCAATGAAAGCAGGGTCGCGATGCACCGCACCCAGCACCGCATCACCCAGGCGTAGCTTGAACACCCCGGCCATGTCCTGGCTGAAGGCGTGGCCGGCGTCCACTTGGTTGATCACATAAAACCGTTGCGGCGGCGATTCGCTGGCGAGATACGGCGCGAGCACTTCGTCCATCTTCGCCAAACGGCGAAACGAAGCCGCATCCGGCTGGACCACCACTAGCACCGCATCCGCCACCGACAGCGCCTGGCTGAGGTACACCGAATTACCCGCAGGCACATCGATCACCACCGTGTCCTGCCCATTCAACCCGAGCCCGGCCAAACGCTTGCGCAGAAACTCGAGGTCCTGCCCCAGCCAGCGATTCAGGCTTTGTTGCTGCACCGGGTCGGTCTCGCCAAACGCCACCACACGGCATCCGGCAAAGCCGCGCTTGGGCAAGGCCTCCCACGTCTGGTTGAGCAAGCTGACAGCCCCGAGCCCCGGCAAATCAAACCCTGGGCACAAGTGATCACGCAGCGCGTTCTGCGGGTCCAGATCCAACGCCAACGCCGGATACCCCTGACGCTGCAAACCACTGGCAAGCGCCGCCACCAACGTGCTGCGCCCCACACCGCCCGTGGCAGACACCACCACCACAACCTTCGGCGCCGAAGCATGCGAATACACCTCGCCATGCGGGCTTTCCACCACCTCGGGCGCGTGCAGAGCCTGCGCAACGCCTTGGTTCAACTGATCGAGCAAACGCTGCAAAGGCTCAGCCAGCGCGGTGCTTGATGTTGGACTGTGATCTGCACGCCCCACTGACTGCTCCCCGCTTTAAACCGCTGAATTATTGTGGCGCGCATTGTGTGATATCAAACTGATGGTGTCAGTATTTAGGTGTTTGTAACGAAATCATTTCAGATGAATGACACGACGCCACGCAATACACAACCAGACAAAACCCGCACAGCCCAGCTACCTGTGAGGCATTCAATAAAATCCACCCACCGTTGATGCCCCAGAGAACGCCCGCACGGGCTGCGGCGTGGTGAACGTATCAAGACTCCAAGGGCCAGGCGCAGGTGCTGGAATACCTGAAACTCACCGACGATTGCGGCGACGGGAATTGAGCGGATTTGTAGGCCTTGGAGCGACGAAAAAGCGGCGATCGAAAAAAAACCTGCACTTCTGCAAAAATAGTCAGAATTCAGGGGTTTACAGAAGCTTGCCAATCGCTATAATCGTCGCCCTAACACGCCGGTATAGCTCAGTTGGTAGAGCAACTGACTTGTAATCAGTAGGTCCCGGGTTCGACTCCTGGTGCCGGCACCATATAAGACGAAGCCCTCACAGCAATGTGAGGGCTTTGTTGTTTTTGGGGTGTTCATATTTCGATCACGCCTCATCCTCTCTCAAATTAATAGCCCGCATCTCACGCCTATCTGTTCCTTTCCCTCCTTCGAAAACACCTATTTCTGTACCAAAGGCTCACATTCGAGCTTTATGCTAAATTATGAACTGGCAATAATTATGACGTATCCATAAAAAGGGGTAATTGCATGAGCAGCATATTTCAGCGCCCTGAACTGGCTGAATCGATGGCGAACCAGCTTCTCAATCCCGGCGTACTCGATGAAGGTTTGCGCTCAGGTCTGTTTCTATCTGGCCTGCGCCGTACAGGCAAAACGACCTTTCTGAGAAATGACCTTATACCCGCCTTGGAACAAGCCGGCGCTCTGGTCATCTACGTCGACCTCTGGAGCGACACCCTGGCCAACCCGGCGACGCTCGTGCATAACGCCATCTACAAAGCCCTGCAAGAACTGCAAACGCCCGGCTCCTCTGCGCTAGAAATGCTCAAGCGCGTCAGCAATGTTGATGTCGGAGCAGCAGGGTTCAAATTCGGCTTCAAGCTCGACAACATCGGCAGCGCCAACGGCCCAACCCTGGCGCAGGCACTCACAGAGGTCGTCGACCAAGCGAAGACCGACCTCGTGCTGATCATTGACGAAGTGCAACACGCCATTTCCTCCGACGACGGCAATCAACTGCTGCTGGCGCTCAAGGCTGCTCGCGATGCAATCAACCCGCGCCCGAATACGCCGGGCTACTTCTTATTTATCGGCACCGGCTCCCACAGGGCGCAAGTCAGCGAGCTGACCGCTAAACGCAACCAAGCATTTTCCGGTGCCACGTCAGCAGCCTATCCGCTGTTGAACGGTGACTACGTTAAGTTCCTGCTCAACCGGCTTTCGATGACGGTTATGAAAGAAAAACTCCCCTCCCTGGGAGCTGCTATCGAAGCCTTCAACACCTTGGGGAATCGCCCCGAGGAAATGCTCAAGGCGCTACGCCAACTCGTGCAACAGGACGGTGAACCAGACCTCTTCTTACCCGTAATCGCCAGCACCTTACGCTCGGCGGCGGCGAGTATTGAGCTAGAGAAAGTCGAGCAGTTGGGCAGCCTGGCTCAGGCTATATTCAATAAAATTGCGGCTACGGAAGGTGATGCGCGGGGGATTTTTTCCACTGATGCGGCGGCTGAGTATTCGAAGACAGTGGGTCGAGAGGTTCGGGTTGAAGAGATTCAACCGGTGGTGATCGCGCTCGTGGCGGAGAACATCATCATGCGGCGCGGGCATGGGATTTATGCGATTACGGATCAGTTTGTTCAGGAGATTTGGTTGGAGGAGAGGGCGTTGATTGAGGGCAGTTGAAGGGCGAACATGAAATAAATCTGGCTGCCTCCGGAGCCCCTAACACCTAGGATTCGAAGCTAGGTCAAGCAAATCGTTCAAATGAAACACATCGCTAACGAAACGAAAATCGTAGCCTGTCCTATTTTCTGACTTCATTTCTACCCAGAGCATTTTTGTCACTGTAATTGGTGGCGCCTTTTTTATGGCCTTTTGCCCAGCGTGATGTATTGTTTCCCTAAGACAGAGCGCCTCAGGGATAGAAACGCCGTGCCTAAGAAAATAAGAGAACGAAAAGAAAAGCTTTCAATTTATCTAGCAAAGAGCGCTAAGAGCGATGATTTGGAACTGCTCAAACTAGAGAACGCAAAGCCAGCGATACGCCTAGAAATCCAAGGTATTGAAAATGCAAATCTCTATATCAAGAGAGAGCCACCAATACATGCACCACCTTGGACACAAATATTTACATCTAGAAAAGAGGTATCAGCCGATGACTTCGGCAATAGCAGCAGTGTGGGAGCGGCTCTAGTTATAAACTTTCTACAACAAAAGTTTATAATAACATTCGGCACAGGATTTCATCTACTAAACGAGGAAACTATTGAAAGAGACTTTGGGCTTAGAGTAACATTGAACTCGGTAGACCCAGACAAACTTAGAAGTCTAGATAAGTCAAGCTACGATCACAACCCTTTAAATTCAAGAACACAAAGTACAAAAGAGGTTGACATATTCGACCTACGCATGGACTCTGAGATCGAAATATTGTCCACGGTTACAGGTAGTTCGACAGTAAAGATCTTCGGAAGCCACATCACGGGCAGAGACGCGTTTACAGTTATAACGCCCTTAGATCTTGATCATTTGAGCCAAATCTTAGAAGAGGCGCTAAGTAGATATAAGCAAAAATTGCCTGAGATCTTTGAATGGGTAGAAAATATAAATCGAGTTCGAGATCTCGATCATATAGATATCCTTGACTTGGAACTTGAAAATTTATTTAACGGCCCAAATCTCGAAAACTTTTGGTTGGGAGAACCGGAAATTGTCGACTGGGAAAACCAGATAGGCTATTCATTTGATCTTTATGCTAGGACAGAGCGACATGTCGTACTGGAACTTAAACACCTAATAGACCACCTAAAATCAAAATCAGCTCCGCTATCCATAGAATCTCTAAAACAGACCCAAGTCCATATCAACGACAACTTATATAAACCAGTAAAAAGTTGGCCTGCATACAAATGTCTTTACGCAGAAATATCATACAGCGGTGAAAACTACATATTGCGTAATGCTAGCTGGTACAAAATAAACTCAGACTTCGTAAAGACAATAGATGACCATCTATCCTCTTTAATCACATACAGTGGCCCATTACCTCGCTACGAAGAGGACAGGGAGGAGGACTACAATCTAAAATTACTTCTAGATCCTGCCTTTGAGTTACTAGACAAGAAAAATATAAAAATTGGTGGAGCCTATGACAAACTAGAATTTTGTGACGTTATAAGAAATGGCAATGAGTTGATACATGTAAAGTATTATAGAAGCTCTAGTACTTTAAGCCATTTAT
Source organism: Pseudomonas sp. 1152_12 (assembly GCF_052850675.1). Taxonomy (NCBI): domain Bacteria; kingdom Pseudomonadati; phylum Pseudomonadota; class Gammaproteobacteria; order Pseudomonadales; family Pseudomonadaceae; genus Pseudomonas; species Pseudomonas sp. 1152_12. The sequence continues at coordinate 445,508 of NZ_VXCW01000004.1, forward strand.
TCTCGCAGGGATGCGTGTCCGCGGAGGCATTTGTTCGAGACGTTGAATTTAGAAAAAAACTTAACGCAAAACTTCCAAAAGCTATTCAACTGGCCGATCCAGAGCCCCGCCCAAACCCCAGCGACTATAAAATAGTTTATGCTATTGCAACAACAAAAAAACTACCGATGGAGTTACCTTTCTTTTCTAAGGTGACTTTAAAAAACGCGCTAAAAATACTAAGAGGCCTTGACTACCAAGTCGAGATAGTTGCCATCGAGGTAGATCCAAAATTATTGATAAAGAAAAAATGCAAACCCAAGTAAAGCAAAGTCATATGGAAAGGTGACTTTCAGTTGCACCTGGCGACTCACCACGTTACCCTCATCTACATCGCTGCCAATTCAGCGATCGGGCCTGAGAACCCGGCAAGATGCAGGCGCCACAGCGCCCCAAAAACCCGATTTGCAGGCGTTTTTTTTCGCCCACCATTTCGTGCAATGGCGGCTGTGCGTGGGAGACCTTCGGGTCTGCCGGGTTCCTGTATCTCCGGTTTCTCAGCCTGCGCACAGCTGCCACCCATTCGCCTGAGAACGAACGTGGTAGCTCTCACTCGATATGGGAGTCTCACCAATGACCGCTGCAAATCCCACCGCGTTAACCACCCTCGGCGTCACCCCTTTCTCCTTCCACTGCGACCAACCTCTATTCCGCGTTAACAGCGGCGTCCCTCTGCATGAGGCCTTGCACCACGCTTCCGATTTGCTCCACGTCGCCAAGCTGCTCGCAGAAGATGCGGCGATGACGAAGGAGACGGACCGTTATGCCTGGGCGTCGCATTATTTGCAGGAGATGGTAAAGGCGGTGATTGATGATGTGGTGAAGGTGTTGGAGTCGCCCTGCAATGCTGAGCAGTAAGATGTGAATGGGGTGGCCGGGCGGGCGTTATCGCGGGCAAGCCCGGCTCCCACAGGTGATTTACACGGGTAGTTGATAGAGCGCCCCGGCCTGAGCAGGCCGGGGTGTTTTTTTCAGTGCCCGGCGCTTTGGCCGCCGTCCACGTGCAGGATCTCGCCAGTGACGAACCCGGCGTTTTCCAGGTAGATGATCGCCTGGGCGATGTCACTCGCTTCGCCCATGTGCCCGACCGGATGCAAGCTGCCCAACGCAGCGTGGGTTTCTTCGCCGTGCATGGGCGTTTTGATAATCCCGGGGCTCACTGCGTTCACGCGAATGCCGCGTTTGGCGTATTCAATTGCCAGGGATTTGGTCGCGGCGTTCAGGCCGCCTTTGGTCAGCGAGGCCAGCACGGACGGCACGCCTTCAATCGCGTTGTTGATCAGGCTGTCGATGCGGCCAAAGCGCGCCACGCCTTCGCGGATTACGCGCTCGGCCGTGGCTGGGTCGGCGATGTCGCCAGCCACGGTGTGAATGTTCGGGTCGGTGCAAGGCTGGATCGAGCGCGAGGTGGCGACCACGCGATAATCGAGGGCGCGGTAGGCGTGGACCACGGCGGCGCCGATGCCTTGGGAGGCGCCGGTGATGATGACGACTTTGCTCATGACAATGCTCCGGTTCAGGCTTGGGATTTGCGGTATTGGGTGGTGGTGATACCGGCGTAGCCCCAGTTATCCGTGTCGACTTCTTCGATGACGATGTGGGTCAGGTCGGGGCGTTTGTTGAGGACGCGTTCGAGGGTTTCGGTGAATTCAGCGATAACCTGGGCTTTTTGCTCCGGGGTAACGCCGTCACGGGTGATGCGCAGGCTGACAAAGGGCATGGCAGTGGCTCCAGTGGCCGGCCACCGGGATGATGGGCGGGCAAGTGGGGCTAATTTAGGCGTGCGTCTGAAAGGGATAAAGATGGGGCGGAGTACTTCATTAGTACTGCGATGTAACAAGTCAGAAGCCGGCAGGCGCGCATAAAAAACCCCGAACCAGTCGGGGTTTTTTATCGCCTGGAATCAGGCTCGACGCCGAATCAATTAGAAAACGTTGATTGGGTAGTCGGCGAACAGACGGATTTCGTTACCGCCTACGTTGTACTCGCTGGCGTTGCTGGAGACGCGCAACCAGGAGGCACGAGCGCGCAGGCTCAGGTCTTTGGCTGGGCCGCTCTGCACGACGTATTTGAACTGGTTGAAGATTTCACGCTCGGTGCCACGGCCGCGGTTGGTACCGTCGTCAATGTTGGTGCCGCGCACGTAGGCGATGTTGTAGGTCAGGCCAGGCACGCCGAAGGCGCTGAAGTCCAGGCCGTAACCTGCTTGCCAGGAGCGCTCGTCCTTGCCGTTGAAGTCGGACCAGTAGGAGTTGGCCAGCAGGATGGTATTGCCGCCATCGCCGATGCCGCCAGCGTTGCGGTAGCCGCCGTACAGGTAGCCGGTGTCGCCGGTGCTGCGCTGGTGAGCCACGGTGAAGCTGTGCGGGCCAACAGCCCAGGTAGCGCCCAGGCTCCAGATTTTGTTGTCGCGGGCGTCCGCATCACCTTGGTTTTCCAGGGCAAAGCTGCGGTCCAGCTTGGTTTTGTAGCCGTTGAAGTCAAAGGTCAACGATTGCTTCTCTGGCAGGGCCAGCACGTAGTTAACGTTGACGTATTGCTTCTTCAGCACGTCCTGCATGTCGGACGCGTACAGAGCAGCCGACAGGCTTTCGGTGAATTTGTAGCTACCGCCGAGGTAGTTGATGCTTTTCAGGCGACCGCTGTCGGTGCCTTCCATGCTCTTGCGGGCTTCTTTGGTGAAGTGACCGGCGTCCAGTTGCAGACCGGCGATCTCTTTGGAAACGATCGAAGTACCGGTGTAAGTTTCGGACAACAAACGGGAGTTGTCGTACTGCAGCACAGGCACAGCCGGGAACTGGTCACCGTACTTGAGTACGGTGTTGGAAACGCGGAACTTCACGGCAGCGCCGCCTTTAGCCAGGTCGTGCGGTGCCGAACCTGGATTGTTCGTGCCGTCAGGGTTGGTCGTGCCATTACCCTGCTTGAAGAAGTCGATACCGCCTGCGCCGGCGCGACCTTTACCACCGTCCAGACGGATAGCGTATTGGCCGATGACGTCCACACCCACACCGACGGTGCCTTGGGTGAAGCCGGATTCGAACTTACCGATGAAGCCTTGGCCCCATTCGGCTTTGTCTTGCTTGCCGTTTTTGTAGTCACGGCTGATGTAGGCGTTACGTGCTGCGATGTTCAGGTGGCTGTCGTCAACAAAACCTTTGGATTGCTCCTGGTCGTTGGCCATTGCCTGAGTGGCGCTCAAAATCCCCAGAGCGATCAAACCCATCCGTTGCTTCAACATTTCTTATATTCCTTATTACTGGTTGAGTACGCGCTGTGACACCAGGCTCCGTGTTGCTTTTCTGGTGTCAACTTTCTCCAGGAAAAAGAAGGCCCGCGGACGACTGAACTGCCGCAGGCCTTTTTTATTGGATGAGTTATGGCTGTTAACCACAGGCGTTGGGCGCAATCCTATGCGCGCGTTGAACTATGTGTCAATTTCGTGAATCGTCTGTATTTAGGCGAAAAAAGTCTAAGCGGTGCAGTCCAGGGCTTTCACACATGCCCTAAAAACCATCCGATTCGTCAAGAAAACACATCATGTAACATTTTCCATGCTCTGTATTTCTGGGAATAGATAACGCGCGCAAATGCAAAGCATTAACATTCACGCGAAATTTTTCCTCCCGAACTTTTTGGATACATTCCTCCATGCCTGCCTCCCGCCTGACGCCTATCACCCTTGGGCTTTCTGTTCTGCTGTCTGCCGGTTTTGCCTGTGCCGCCACGATCTTGCCGGAAACCTCAATCAGCACCGAAGCTGACGAAGACGACCCACGCGTCAAAGAGACCAACACCGCCACTCGTACCAACACGTCGGTGCGTTATGTGCCCCAGGCCATCGATTCGGTCAAAACCGAAAACCTGCGCGCCTACGGCACCAACGATCTGGGCCAGGCACTGAGCGGGATTCCCAACGTCAGCAGCGGTGCCGACACGCGCTTCGACAGCCTGCGCATTCGTGGTTTTGACGCGAGCAATGACTTCTACCTGGACGGCATTCGCGACGACAGCCAGTACGTGCGCGACTTGCACAACATCGAGCGCATCGAAGTGCTCAAAGGCCCGGCCGCCGTGCTGTACGGGCGAGGCGGCCAGGGCGGGATCGTCAACCGCGTAAGCAAATTGCCCACGGCGGGACAAAAATCCAGTATCGAAGCCCAAGGCGGCAGCAACGATTTGCGCAGCCTGTATGCCGACCTCAGCACCGACCCCACCGACACCATCAGCCTGCGCCTGAACATGGGTAACCAGGACAACAACAGCTTCCGTGATGGCGTCAGCGGCAACCGCCAGCTGTTTGCACCGTCAATGAGCTGGCAACTGACGCCCGACCTGAATTGGTTGGTGCAATACGAATACAGCCGCTACAACCGCACACCGGACCGTGGCATTCCTGGAGTCAACGGGCGCCCGGCGGACGTGCGCCGCAGCAGCACCTACTTCGACAGTCGCGACTACATCGATGACAAGTCCCAGTCCCTGCGCTCCAAGCTCGCCTATGAACTCAACGCCAACTGGCAACTGCGCCACACCCTCGGTGTGTTCAAGCTCGACAGCGATTTCGACAATACCTACCAGACCGGCTACGACGCCAAAACCAACCAGGTCACGCGCCAGCGCTGGCAGCAGGACCTGACCACCCGCAACGTGTTCAACAACCTGGAGCTGGAAGGTGGCTTTGACACGTTCGGCCTGGAACACCGCCTGCTTACCGGCATAGAGCTGGGCAGCCAGCGTCGCGACCCGAAGCTCTACAGCGCCACCGCCGTCAACCGTGGCGGCCAGGCCGTGCCTAGCCTGGACCTCAACTCGCCCAACCGCCACCTGAGCCACACGGGGCGCATGAGTCTTTCAAGTTACAACCACACCGAAGTCGAAAGCCGCGCGGTGTACGTGCAGGACCAACTGCGCTTCAACGATCAATGGCAACTGTTGGCCGGCCTGCGTTACGACCACTTTGAAGTGGACACCACCAGCAAGGTGCTCAACACCCAGCAAGACGTCGATAGCCGCAGCACCAGCCCGCGCGTGGGCCTGGTGTGGACGCCGCTGGAGAATCACTCGTTATATGCCTCGTGGAGCAAGACCTTCTCCCCAGCGGGCGGCGGCCTGATCGGCATCACGCCGAATGCCGCCGGCAGCGTTAACGACCTGAGCCCCGAGCTGACCAAGCAAAAGGAAATCGGTGTGAAGAGCGACTGGCTCGACGACCGCCTGAGCACCACCCTTGCCGTGTACGAGCTTGAACTTTATAACCGTCGCACCAGTGACCCGCTGGACCGCACCATTACCCTGCTTAGCGGCCTGCAACGCTCACGCGGCGTGGAGCTGACTGCCACTGGCAAAATAGTCGGCAATTGGTATGTGCGCGGTGGCATCGGCCTGCAGGATGCCAAGGTCGAGAAGGACAATAACGGCTTTGAAGGCAAACGCGTCAGCGATGTGGCCAAGCGCAATGGCAGCCTGTTTATCACCTGGAAACCACAGATGGGCTGGTACGCGGAGACCGGTTTGACGCTGGTGGGCGACCGTTATGCCGACAGCCTCAACACCGTGGTGCTGCCAGGCTATGGCCGGTGGGACGCGTTGGCTGGGTTCCGTCAGAAGGAATGGGACGTGCGCGCAGCGCTGAACAATATCGCCGACAAAAACTACTACGAATCAGCGACGAGTGCGGCACAGATCCAGCCAGGCGAGCCACGTAGTTTGGTGGTCACAGGCACCTACAGTTTCTAAAGTCGATCACGCTCTAATGTGGGAGCAAGCTTGTTGTGAAGAGTGGCCTCGTTGGGTAGATACCTATGCAGTGATGCCATCACCGGTAAGCCAGCTCCCATATTTAATCCTGGTACTTTTTCAGTTTTTCAGTAACTCACACAACGCCCGCACTTCATCCTCACTGAACAACCCCACCGGATAGCGTTCACTCATCACCCTGCGCCAGTCAGGCGGTTGCCTCACCTGTCGCGAGCCGTTTGCCCTCAACCAAAGCGCCAGCGCATGAATCGCATCACCGTTGACCCGCGTGGGGTGAAACGGGCGCGTGTAGACCAGGTTGATATCGGCATTCATTTCAGCGCTCTCTCCTACTGCGTGAGCGGCTAACTTACTCAAGGTTTGTGACAGAACTGTGCAGTCATCGCCTTGGGGTACTGTGGCAATACAGATACAAGAGCTATGCCAATCTCCCTTATTTATAGGCATTTAGACACAAAAAAGCCCCCGACCGTACTGGGCCGCGGGCTTGCTATGAGTGCTGAAAAATGGTGGCGCCGGGCTAACGCTGAAACGCTGTTACAACTGCACTCAGTTTTTGTGCGGCGCCGGCTGTTGTTGGGTCAAGCAGTGGATATTGCCGCCCCCCAGTAACAGTTCGCGCCCCGGCACCATCACCACTTCGTGCTGCGGGAACAGGTTCTGCAGGATTTGCCTGGCCTGGCTGTCCATCGGGTCGTCGAAGCTCGGCGCGATGATGCCGCCGTTGACGATCAAGAAGTTCACGTAGGAGCCGGCCAACCGCACGCTTGGGTTGCGCTCCTGGCTGCCGTCCACCGCGTCGACACCGGCGCACTCTTCTTCGGTGGCGTAAAGCGGCCCCGGGATTGGCATTTTATGCACGGTGAACGCGCGGCCCTGGGCGTCGGTGCTGCTTTGCAGCACGTGCATGGCGGCGTGGCAGCGCGCGTAGTTCGGATCTTGCGGGTCATCGGTCCAGGCCAGTAACACTTCACCTGGGCGCACGTAGCAGCAAAAGTTATCCACATGGCCGTCGGTTTCGTCGTTGAACAGGCCGTTTGGCAGCCAGATAATCTTATCCACAGCCAAGTTGTCGCTGAGCACCGCTTCGATGGCCGCACGATCAAGGTGCGGGTTGCGATTACGGTTCAACAGGCATTCTTCGGTGGTGATCAGCGTGCCTTCGCCGTCGACGTGGATCGAACCGCCTTCCAGCACGAAGCCTTCGGTGCGGTAACGCGACGCGCGCTCGATCTCGAGTATCTTGCCACCCACCTGCGAGTCACGGTTCCACGGCGCGTACAGGCCGCCGTCAAAGCCGCCCCAGGCGTTGAAATCCCAGTTCACGCCACGCACTTCGCCGCTGTTGTTGATCACGAAGGTTGGGCCGGTGTCGCGCACCCAAGCGTCATCGCTGGACATTTCCACCACGCGGATGTTGGGCACGTCTAAACGCGCGCGGGCGTTTTCGTATTGCCCGGCGGACACAGCGACTGTCACCGGCTCAAAACGCGCAATGGCCTTGGCTACTGCCACGTGGGCCGCTTGCGCCGGCTTGCCGCCCAAGCGCCAGTTGTCCGGGCGCTCAGGCCAGATCATCCAGGTCTGAGTCTGTGACGCCCATTCGGCGGGCATGTAGAAGCCATCGGCGCGAGGTACGCTGTGCAGGGTGGTCATGGCGTTCAGGACTCCGAATGGGGTGAAGGCCGACTTTATAACGGATAAAAATCGGCTTTAAAAGTGATAAAAGATCATAGGCTGCAAACATCATGGTTAGTAGCCGATAACAATCGATAATTTAAAGTTGCTCATCCAGCACCTTCGACAGCATGTCGACAAAAAAGTCCACGCTGCGTTTGGAGGTAACCATCGGTGGCTTGATCTTCAGGATGTTGAGGTAGTCGCCGGTCGGCTGCATAAAAATCCCCAGCTCACGCAAGCGATCACACAGCAGAGCGGTCTCTTCTGTGGCGGGTTCCAATGTGTGGCGGTCGCGAACCAACTCCAACCCCAGATAGAAACCGGAACCATGAACAGCACCCACCAACGGATGACGGTCAATCAACTGTTCCAGGCGCGCCTTGAAATGCCCGCCCATCACCTGGGCGTTTTCCCACAGCTTTTCTTCCGCCATCACATCCAGCACGGCCATACCGATGCGACAGCTGACCGGGCTACCGCCCGACGACGAGAAGAAATACCCTTCGGCCTCCAACGCCTCGGCGATTTCCCTCCGGGTGATCACCGCACCCAACGGCTGGCCGTTGCCCATACCCTTGGCCATGGTGATGATGTCCGGCACCACGCCCTGCTCTTCAAAGCCCCAGAAGAAATGCCCCATGCGGCCGTAACCCACCTGCACTTCATCGGCGATGCACACGCCGCCTTGAGCGCGCACCAACCCGTAGACCTGCTGCAAATAGCCCGGTGGCAGGGAGATACCACCGGCGTTGCCGTACACCGGCTCACAAATGAAACCCGCCAACTGGCGCTTACTCGCGGCGATTTTCGCCAAGTTGTGTTCCACACTTCGCACGTAGTCCGGCGCACTGTCCTGCCCGCGGAACTCGCCGCGATAGGTATTCGGCGCCGTCACCGGGTGCACCCAGTCCGGGCGGCTGCTCAGTGCTTGCGGGTTGTCCGCAATTGACGTTGAGACGGCATCCGCCGCCACCGACCAGCCGTGGTAAGCCTCCAGCACGCTGAGCATGTCGCGCCCGCCGCTGTAGGCCCAGGCCAGGCGAATCGCCAGGTCATTGGCCTCGGTGCCGCTGTTGACCAGGAATACCCGATCCATGCCGTCCGGTGCCAATGCCAGCAAACGTTCGGAAAACTCGGCAATCGCGGCGTAGTGAAAGCGCGAATTAGTGTTGAGCAGCGACCATTGCCGCGCCGCCACCGCCGCCATGCGCGGGTGGCCGTGGCCCAGCACGGCAACGTTGTTGAGCATGTCCAGATAGGAACGGCCCTGCATGTCGATCAGGTGGTTGCGCCAGCCGCGCTCGATGCGCGGCGGGTCGACGTAATAGTGCTTCTGCGAGCGGGCGAAGCTGGCATCACGGCGCGCCAGTAACGCCTCGGGGTCCAGTTCGGGCTGCGCATCACAGGCCAATCCGAGCAGCACAGCTGGCGACGGGCAGATGGCCTGCCACGCCTGCGCCCGGGTCGGCGTGCAGAACAGCGGCGGCTCAACCTGGGCGCGGCATAACTGCACGGTGAGTGGCGCATGAACCTCGCCCAGAACTTGCCCCTTTACCAGCACCGCGCCAGGCTTCAACGCGGTGGTTACACCCCATAAACGTAGACTCAGCTGGGCGTCATGCACGCATAGCAAACCGTCAGCGCCATGGCGCAATGTGCCGCCAAAAGGCGCTTCCAACTCGGTGCCATGAGGCAGGTGCAATTCCACATGAAGGGGGAAAGTGTCGGGTTCGACAGCACTGTCGGCACAGGTACGTGACAGCCGATATTGACCATACCGGCTGGCCGCCAACCCATGCACCGCCGCCGCTTCGTCCAGTAATCGACGGTCTATGCCTGGCCGCTCCCAATTGCCAGCCTCGAAATGCGGGCTGAGTACGCCCAGGTCGATCAGCGCAAACTCACGCCCCACCAGGCCTGGCAATAAAGGCGCGAAATCCTCGTCGGCTATTGGCGACACGGTCTCACCGACACAACGCAAAATCGCCGCGTCCATCAATTCAACCGGTACCGAGGTCGCCACATGGAAGATTTCCCACTCATGCTCGGCGTTTTTCAATAAGTAGGTGTTATCCGGGTCCAGACGTTGCTGTTGCTCACTGCTCAGCACCAGCACTGCCGCGCGGGCGAGAATCAAAGGCCACAGCGCTTGCAGTTCTTCGCGTTTCAGCGGCGTCACCGCATGAAAGGCCTGGATCGCCGGCAGAATGGCAAAGGGGTCGCCGTCAGCATGGTGCAACAAGGCTGCGCAGGTTACCGACAGGTCGGCAATGCGCCAGGTGTGCACCAGATCGCCGAAATCAATCACGCCCTGGACCTGCCAATGCCGCTGGGCATCACGCTGCCAGACCACATTGTCATCGGTGATGTCCATGTGCACCGCCTGCCACGGCAGGTGCTCGGCCAAAGGCCGAACGCGCGCGTCCAGCTGCTCGGCCGCACGTTCGATGGCATCACGATGGGGCACGTTTTGCAGGGTAGCCAGCAGGTGCGTGATCAGTTCGTAAGCGTGGCGCGGGTCCCATTGCAGCGTGCGGTCAAGGCCCGGGTGCTCGAAACATGCGAGTGCGTGGCTGACCTGCCCGCACAGCAGACCAAAGCCTGCGATCACGTCGCGGCCCAGATGAGCCAGGTGGGTCAGGGGCTGACCGTCAATGTAGTCCAGCACCCGCACGTGCACGGTTTGCCCGTTGACGGCCACGGTCAGCAATTCCTCACCGTTCAGCGCGCGGATCACCTTGGGCACCCTTACTTGGGTTTGCAGGCTATTCAGAGCGGCATGCTGGGCTTGCAGCTCAATGGCCGCATAGTCACCTCGACAGATCTTCAAAACAAATCGGCCACGGGCGCTGTCAATGCGGTAGTTGAGGTCCTGTTGGCTGCCCAGCGACCGCAAGGTGCCTGTGAGGCCGTAATGCTGCTCGAGCAAATGCGCAGCTTCATCAGCGCTTACTTGTGGGCATGGCAAACTGGCACGATGGATCAACGTGGCGAGCAACATTGTGACGACCTCGGTTTTATCAGGCGCCTATATCGCCATTGTTCAGGGGCTTTAATCAACCCCTCACGCATCCCGCGCTTGCACCGGCCCACTTCACAACTCAAGCTATGCTTCATCCGCCCAGTGTCCGTCTTAGGAAAGGCCCCTCGACATGCGCATTCTCATCACCGGTGGTGCCGGGTTTATCGGCTCTGCCCTGATCCGCCACCTGATTCAACACACCGAGCACGAAGTGCTCAACCTGGACAAACTCACCTACGCAGGCAACCTGGAATCGCTGACCAGCATCGCGTCCAACAGCCGCTATGAGTTCGTCCAGGCCGATATCATCGACCAAGCCAAGGTCAGCGCCATACTGGCGCGCTTTGAGCCCCAGGCGATCATGCACCTGGCCGCCGAGTCGCATGTCGACCGCTCCATTGACGGCCCGTCGGATTTTATCCAGACCAATATCGTCGGCACCTACAGCCTGCTGGAAGCCACGCGCGCTTATTGGCAGACGCTTGAAGAGCCGGCCAAAAGCGCATTCCGCTTCCACCACATCTCCACCGATGAGGTCTACGGCGACTTGCACGGCGTGGACGACCTGTTCACTGAAACCACGCCTTACGCGCCCAGCTCGCCTTACTCCGCCAGCAAGGCGGCCTCCGACCACTTGGTTCGCGCCTGGCAGCGTACGTATGGCCTGCCGGTGCTGCTGACTAACTGCTCGAACAACTACGGGCCGTTCCACTTCCCTGAGAAGTTGATCCCGCTGGTGATCCTCAACGCCCTCGCAGGCAAACCACTGCCGGTCTACGGGGATGGGTTGCAGGTGCGTGACTGGCTGTTCGTCGAGGATCACGCCCGCGCGCTGTTAAACGTCGTGACCGAAGGCGTGGTCGGCGAGACCTATAACATCGGCGGTCACAACGAGCAGAAGAACATCGACGTGGTGCGCGGCATTTGTGGCCTGCTGGAAGAACTGGCGCCACAACGCCCCGCTGGCGTTGAAAAATTCACCGACCTGATCACCTTCGTCAAGGACCGCCCGGGCCACGACCAGCGCTATGCAATTGATGCCAGCAAGATCGAGCGCGAACTCGGCTGGGTCCCGGCAGAAACCTTCGACACCGGCCTGCGCAAAACCGTGCAGTGGTATCTCGATAACCTCGATTGGTGTCGCAGGGTCCAGGACGGCAGCTATCAAGGTGAACGCCTGGGCAACACCGAGCCCAAGGACCTGATCGCCTAATCAGGCATAATGCGCCTGTCCCCACAGGCGCATCTCCCATGACTCCACCCCTTCCGCGAAGACCCCGCTGGCGCAGCCTCGCCCTGCTGGCGTTGTGCCTGGCACCGCTGCTGTGGCCGCTGGAGCACTTGGCCGAGCGCTATTACCGCAGCGAGCTGGCCGGGCAAAACCGTCAGACCCTCGACCTGTACGTCGCCAACCTGCTCGGCACATTGCACCGCTATGAGGTGTTGCCGCAGATCCTCGGTGACTTGCCGGCCCTGCGTACCGCGCTGGATGCGCCCCACGTCAGCACAAACCTGGCCAACGCCAACCTGCTGCTCAAGGACGTCGCCGCCCAGGCCGGGGTGGAAGTGATGTACCTGATGGACACCACCGGCAAGACCCTCGCCGCCTCCAACTGGGATAAGCAGGACAGCTTTGTCGGCCGCAACTTCTCATTCCGCCCCTACTTCAGCGAAGCCATGGCCGGGCGCCTGGGACGGTTTTTCGGCTTGGGCACCACGTCGGCCAAGCGCGGATACTTCTTCGCCGCCGCCGTGCGCGATGGCGACACCGTCATCGGTGTGCTGGTGGTCAAGGTCGACCTGGACCACACCGAAAGCCTATGGGGTAACACGCCGGAACAACTGCTGGTCACCGACCACAACGGCGTAGTGATCCTCACCTCGCGCCCTCAATGGCGGTTTCGCGCCACGCGGCCGCTGACCGCCGAAGAACACCAGGCAATCATCGCCATCCAGCCCTACCCTACGCGCGACCCACAGCCGCTGGCCCTCAGTTCCACGGCGTGGCTGCGCCAGTCCACGGCCATCGCCGAAACCGGCTGGAACGTAGAAATCCTCGCCCCGCGCTCGCTGATCAACCGCCCGGTGCGCACCGTGGTGGCCGTGGGTGGCGCCGCATTGCTGGTGCTAATGTTGCTGCTCGGGTTGATGATGCAACGCCGTCGGCATTACCTGGAACGCATCGCCTTCGAAGCCAAGACACGCCGAGAGCTGGAAGCGCGCGTGGTCGAGCGTACCAGTGACCTGGAAGGCCTCAACCGGCGCCTGAAACAGGAAGTGCTGGAGCGCGAACATGCCCAACAGGAATTGGTGCGTGCCCAGGATGACCTAGTGCAGGCCGGCAAGCTGTCAGCGCTGGGCACCATGTCGGCGAGTATCAGCCACGAACTCAATCAGCCTCTCGCGGCGATTCGCAGCTACGCAGAGAACGCCGAGATTCTGCTCGACCACGCACGCACCAACGACGCGCGCGGCAATCTCAAGCTGATCAGTGAGTTGACCGGCCGCATGGCCTCAATCATCGCGCACTTGCGCGCGTTCGCTCGGCGCGACCGTCACGCCCCGGAAAGCGTCGCCCTGCAACCGGCCCTGGACGATGCGATGGCATTGCTGGCCAAGCGGCGACGGTCGATGGAAGTCGAGCTGATCCGCGACTTGCCGGAAGCCACTCTGTGGGTGCAAGCCGGCGAAACACGCTTACGCCAGGTGCTCGGCAACCTGCTGGCCAACGCCCTCGACGCCCTCACTGAAAAAGGCCCACCGCGCAAACTCTGGCTGAGTGCCGAAACCACCGAACAGGGCGTCAATCTGTACATTCGCGATAATGGCCCGGGTTTTTGTATGGAAGCGCTGGGCCGCGCAAGCGAACCGTTCTACACCACCAAGACGCGCACCCAAGGCCTCGGGCTGGGGCTGGCGATCTGTGACACGTTGATGCGTGCCTTTGGCGGCGAATTGCTGTTTGCCAACCACAAGGAAGGCGGCGCGCTGTTAACCTTGAAATTGCGTGCCGGCTCGCCGGGCGTCAGTCTGCAACCGTCCGAGGACCGCAGTGTATGAGTATCGATAACCAGATTCAGGTGGTGTTGATCGACGACGATCCACACTTGCGTCAGGCCCTGTGCCAGACCCTGGACCTGGCCGGGCTGAACGTCCTGACCCTGGGCGAAGCCACCGGCCTCACCGCGCGTTTGTCGCGGGACTGGCCGGGCGTGGTGGTCAGTGACATCCGCATGCCCGGCATGGACGGTCTGGAGCTGCTCACCGAACTGCACGGCCTGGACCCGGAATTGCCGGTGCTGCTGATCACCGGCCACGGCGATGTGCCGCTGGCGGTGCAAGCCATGCGTGCCGGGGCCTATGACTTCCTGGAAAAACCGTTCGCCAGCGACGCCCTGCTCGACAGCGTGCGCCGCGCCCTGGCCCTGCGCCGGCTGGTGCTGGACAACCGTAGCCTGCGTCTGGCCCTCAGTGACCGCCAGCAACTCAGCACCCGCTTGGTTGGGCACTCGCCACAAATGCTGCGGCTGCGCGAACAGATCGGCGCCCTGGCCGCCACCCGTGCCGACGTGCTGATCCTCGGCGAAACCGGTGCCGGCAAAGAAGTGGTGGCGCGTGCGCTGCACGACCTGTCGAACCGGCGCAGCGGGCCGTTTGTGGCGATCAACGCCGGTGCCCTGGCCGAATCGGTGGTCGAAAGCGAGCTGTTCGGCCATGAGCCGGGCGCGTTTACCGGCGCGCAAAAACGCCGTATCGGCAAGTTCGAATTCGCCAATGGCGGCACGTTGTTTCTCGATGAAATTGAGAGCATGAGCCTGGATGTGCAGGTCAAGCTGCTGCGCCTGCTGCAGGAGCGCGTGGTCGAGCGCCTGGGCGGCAATCAGCTAATCCCGCTGGATATCCGCATCATCGCCGCTACCAAGGAAGACCTGCGTCAGTCAGCCGACCAGGGGCGTTTTCGTGCCGACTTGTATTACCGTCTCAATGTCGCGCCACTGCGCATTCCGCCGTTGCGCGAGCGCGGTGAAGATGCGCTGATGTTGTTCCAACATTTTGCCGACGAAGCCAGCAGCCGCCACGGCCTGCCATTGCACGAGCTGCAGCCGGGCCAGCGGGCGCTGCTGTTGCGCCACAGTTGGCCGGGCAATGTGCGCGAATTGCAAAATGCCGCCGAACGCTTTGCCCTTGGATTGGAGCTGGCCTTGGATGCCACGGCGGACAACCCCGCCGCCGGAGTGCTGACTTCCACCCCAGGAGGTTTGAGTGAGCAGGTCGAGCAGTTCGAAAAAAGCCTGATCGCCGCCGAACTGACCCGCCCACACAGCTCCGTGCGCAGCCTCGCCGAGGCCTTGGGCATACCGCGCAAAACTCTGCACGACAAACTGCGCAAGCACGGCCTGAACTTCGCCGACAGCGCCAGCCATAGCGCCGACGACGAATGATCCCGCCCATCCCCCAAGAGGCCACCATGAGCCGCGACAGCCGTTACCTCGAATCCATCCTTCACCACGACATCCCCCTCACGCGGGAAATGGGCCTCAAGGTGCTCGACTGGCAACACGGCCAACTGCAGTTGCACCTACCCTTGCAAGCCAATATCAATCACAAGAGCACGATGTTTGGCGGCAGCCTCTATTGCGGCGCAGTGCTAGCGGGCTGGGGTTGGCTGCACCTGCAATTGCGTGAAGCAGGTATTGAAGACGGGCATATCGTGATTCAAGAAGGGCAGATCAGTTATCCGCTGCCGGTGACGCTGGATGCCACAGTGGTGTGCCAGGCGCCAGAGGAGAAGGTGTGGAAGCGCTTTGTGGCGACGTACAAGCGTTACGGCCGGGCGCGATTGACGCTGGAGACGTGGATTGTGAATGAGGGCAGTGAGGAGCGGGCGGTGGCCTTCACCGGCCAGTACGTCCTGCACCGCTAGGCCCCACAACACAAAGCAAATGTGAGAGGGGGCTTGCTCCCTCCCAGATTTTGATTTTTTGAGGCCTTAAGAACGAGCCAGGGTCAGCAGGCGCTCGCGCCACGCGGCCTTCGCCGGCAACGCCAAAAAGAACGGGTTCAGCAACGATTCCCGCGCCGGATAGCTGAACGGTTTACCACTCAACTCCAGCACCTCACCACCCGCGCCTTCCAACACGCCCTGGGCCGCAGCCGTGTCCCACTGCGAAGTCGGCGCCAATCTTGGGTAGCAATCAGCACTGCCCTCGGCCAACAGGCAGAATTTGAGCGAACTGCCGATGTTAGCCAGCTTCAACTCCCCCAAACCTTCGCTCAAACCGTCGAGCAAGCGTTCTTGTTCCGGGCTGGTATGACGACGACTGGCCACCACGGTAAAGGCCTCGCCCGCTGCCGGGGTCTGACGTACTTGAATCTGCTTGGGTGCTTCGCTCACATCGGAGCGCCAGGCCCCCAGGCCCGCGCCACCGAAGTAGCAGCGGCCACTGGTCGGCATCGACACCACACCGAACACCACGCGGCCTTGCTCGATCAGGGCGATGTTGACGGTAAACTCTTCGCTGCCGGCGATAAATTCTTTGGTGCCATCCAACGGGTCCACCAACCACCAGCGCTGCCAGCCTGCGCGTACACTCTGGTCGATATCCGCGTCCTCTTCGGACAGCACCGGAATGCTCGGATCGAGGGCGGTGAGGCCCGCCAGAATCAAGTGGTGAGCGGCCAGGTCCGCCGCCGTCACCGGCGAATCATCAGCCTTGGAGGTGACCACCACATCGGCGCGCCAATACGGCAGGATCACTTCACCCGCCTGACGCGCCAACTCAATCACAGGGGCGATAAACGGGTGACCTAAAAACAGTTCGCTCATGCGCTAAACGCTCCACGCTGGGTCAGCAGGTCTCGTACCAGATACAGTGCAGCCAGGGCACGGCCTTCGCTGAATTGCTCGTGTTGCGCCAGTTGCGACAATTCACGCAGGTTGACCCGCTCCACACGCATTGGCTCAGGCTCATCACCCTCCAGGCGCTCTTCGTACAGGTCGGTGGCCAGCACCACCTGGATCTTCTGGCTCATGTAGCCCGGCGACAGCGACAGCTCGGTAATGTGTTCCAACTGGCGCGCGCCATAGCCGGCTTCTTCCTTGAGTTCACGGTCGGCGGCCGCCAGCACGTCTTCGCCGGGCTCGATCAGCCCCTTGGGCAACGACAACTCATATTCGTCGGTGCCGCCGCAATACTCTTCAACCAACAATGCGTGGTCCTCATCAATCATCGCCACGATCATCACCGCGCCGTAGCCGGCACCGCGGCCTACCAGGCGCTCGTAGGTCCGTTCAACGCCATTGGAAAAGCGCAATTGCACTTCCTCCACGCGAAACAAACGGCTACTGGCGACTATTTCGCGGGCGAGGACGGTGGGTTTCTGGCGCATAAGCGGCTCCTTGACGTGATCGGGTTACTATACCGTGGCTTTTCCGATTGTCTGTGTCGGATATCTTTACTTACATGAGAACGCCCCATGCCCGCTTTGAACTGGCACGCCATCGACACCGTCTTGCTGGACATGGATGGCACCTTGCTCGACCTGCATTTCGACAACCACTTCTGGATGGAGCACCTGCCCCAGCGCTACGCCGAGCTTCACGGGGTGAGCCGCGCCATGGCGGAGATGGAATTGCAGCCGCTGTTCGAGCGTAATGCCGGACAGTTGCAATGGTATTGCCTGGATTTCTGGAGCACGGAGCTGAATATTCCGGTGCGCGAGCTTAAGTTGGAAACTGCCCACCTGATTGCCCTGCGCCCGGATGCGGACACCTTTCTGGCGGCGATCAAACAGGCTGGCAAGCGCGTGATTCTGATTACCAACGCTCATCGTGATTCGCTGTCATTGAAATTGGAACGCATTGAACTGGCGCCGTATTTCGAGCGGTTGATCAGCTCCCATGACTACGGTTTCCCCAAGGAAGACCCGCAATTCTGGGCAGCCCTGCAAGCCGACATCCACTTCGACCCGGCCCGCAGCCTGTTTATCGATGACACCTTGCCGATCTTGCGCAGTGCTCGGGATTTTGGCGTGGGGCATTTGTTGGCGGTGAAAGAGCCGGACAGTAAGAAGGGGCCAAAGGACACGGCGGAATTTGCGGCAGTTGATGACTACCGGGATCTCATTGCCGGACTCTAACCCAATGTGGGAGCGGGGTTTGCCCGCGATGCAGGCACCTCGGCTTATCAATTGCACCGAGGTGATGCTATCGCCGGCAAGCCCGCTCCCACATTTTTTGTTCCGCGTGTTACTCAGGAATACGCAGTGTTTGCCCTGGGTAGATTTTGTTCACGTCTTTAAGCAACGGCTTGTTGGCCTCAAAGATCTTGTTGTACAGGTTGGCATTGCCGTACACCGCCAGGGAAATCGCGCTGAGGGTGTCGCCCTTTTTCACTACCACGAAACGCGCAGCAGCCACGGCCGGGCCGGTCACGGTGATCTGGTCATCTACACTGCCAACACCGGCAATATTGCCTGCGGCCAGGATGATTTTCTCTTTCTCCTCCTGGGTGGCAACTTCGCCCTTGACGGTGACTTTGTCGCCATCAACGGTTGCGGTGACATTCGGGTTTCCAAGCCCGACATCGCTGATGTGCTTCTTCAACTCATCACTTGCGTTCGCATTACCCGGCGTCAACAGGTCAATAAGCTTCTCGCCAGCTTCCTTAACAAAGCTAAAAATACTCATGGTGCGCTCTCCTTGGGGTTTAAGTTCCAGATGCCCAAGACTAGACCAGTCCTACCGACTTGGGTTCCAGGCCGACCAAAGACCCAAACGCGCTAGAATCCCCCGCCATTGGAATAAGCCCGGAGCGAAGATGGACATCAAACAGCTGAAATTCCTCATCGCCCTCGACGAGACCCGTCACTTCGGCCAGGCGGCTGCGCGTTGTCATATCACCCAGCCGACCTTGTCGATGCGCCTGCGCAACCTGGAAGAAGAGCTGGACTTGCCGTTGGTCAATCGTGGCCAGCGCTTCGAAGGCTTCACCGCGCCGGGCGAACGCGTGTTGGCGTGGGCGCGCACCGTACTGGCGGCCTATGACGGCTTGCAGGCTGAAGCGGCGGCCTGTCGCGGCAATTTGGTCGGCACGCTGCGCCTGGGCGTGGTGCCGCTGTCGAGCTTCGATCCTTTGGCGCTGATGCAGCAGTTGCATAAAGAGCACCCGAGCTTGCGCTTTGAACTCTCGGCATTAAGCTCCGAGCAAATCCTCGAACAGCTGGCGAGCAATCGCCTGGATCTCGGAGTGTCTTACCTGGAGCGCCTGGACAACGAGCGCTTCGACTCGTTGGCGCTGGGCGAGACCCGCATGGGCCTGCTCTACGACCAGCGTTTTTTCAGCTTCGG
This sequence comes from Pseudomonas sp. 1152_12, assembly GCF_052850675.1. Taxonomy (NCBI): domain Bacteria; kingdom Pseudomonadati; phylum Pseudomonadota; class Gammaproteobacteria; order Pseudomonadales; family Pseudomonadaceae; genus Pseudomonas; species Pseudomonas sp. 1152_12. The sequence continues at coordinate 464,359 of NZ_VXCW01000004.1, forward strand.
CGACAAGCCCTTGAGCTGGGAAGCGCTGATCGAACTGCCGCTGGGTATGCTCACCAGCGGCATGCACTTTCGTCAGTCCATCGACCACAATTTCCACAGCCGTGGGCTCAACCCGCAGCCTTTGCTACAAACTGATGCGGTGCATCAATTGTTACAAGCCGTACACGGCGGCCTGTGTTGCGCCGTAATGCCATTGGACGGTGGCCTCGACGCCCTCACCGAGCATTTACGCCTGCAACCCATTGAAGATGCTCACACGCTGGCGCGTCTAGGGCTGATCATGCGCCGCACCGCACCCCGTTCGGCGTTGGCGGAAGCCTGTTTTGCGCTGTTTCAAAAATCGCAGGAAGAGTCTTGATCGACGGCATCTATCGGTAGATCAGTACTGGCAATTAGACGCGACGCTTTGTCGCGCCTAGTCTGAACGCTGATCAATCCGCCGGTGGTACTGCCCCATGAACGCCAAGCGCCCAGTCTGCGCGGCGCCCGCCGCTGAAACGCCCGCGCCCGCCGCCAGCCAGAGTTACCAGTTTTGCAACCTCGAACACACCGACGTCGCCAGCACTGCGTTGGCGGAAGAAGTGGCGTTAGCGATTGCCTATAACGATATCAGCCAGGCGGTGATGCTGGTAACACCCACGGACCTGGAAGACTTCATCGTCGGTTTCAGCATAGGTAGCGGCATTATCGCCGACGTTAGCGATATCTATGATCTGAAACTCAGCGGTTCAGGTTCTGCCCAGTACGCCCAAGTGCAGATTTCCAGTCGCGCCTTCTGGAACCTCAAGCAGCAGCGCCGCCAATTGGCAGGTACAAGCGGTTGTGGTTTGTGTGGCGTCGAAGCCGTGGAACAGGCTCTGCCCGACCTTCAAGTGTTACCTGGCGCGCCCTTGCCACCCGCCGAATGGCTCGCCGGGCTGCGCCAGCGCATCAGCGCGTTCCAGCCCCTGGGCCAGTACAGCGGCGCGGTCCACGCAGCAGTATTTATGAATGACCAAGGTGAATTGCTGATGGGCCGTGAAGACATCGGCCGGCATAACGCCCTGGATAAATTAATCGGCGCGTTGATCCGCCAAAAGATTCCGACCGACGGCGGCCTGGCGATTGTCACCAGTCGCTGCAGCCTCGAATTGATTCAGAAAGTTTTGCGCGCGGGCATCCAGACCCTGGTCAGCCTGTCGTCACCCACCGGCCTGGCCCTGCAATGGGCGCGCCGGCACAACCTCAACCTCATCCACCTGCCGCAGAAAAGTGCGCCGCGGGTCTACAGCCCCGCGATGGAGTACCAGCCATGAGCATGCATCACCAAGCCGACCAAACCCCGACCCCGCGCTACAAGCCCTACAAAGGCCCGGCCGGCGGCTGGGGCGCGCTGATCAGCGTGGCGCAGGCCTGGCTGACCAGCGACAACGCGATGAAAAACCTGCGCATGATGCTCAAGACCAACCAGAACGGCGGCTTCGACTGCCCGGGCTGCGCATGGGGCGACTCGCCGGAAAGCGGCATGGTCAAGTTCTGTGAAAACGGCGCCAAGGCTGTTAACTGGGAGGCCACCAAGCGCCGGGTGGATGCTGCATTTTTTGCCAAGCACAGCGTCACCGCGCTGCTGGAGCAAAGCGACTATTGGCTGGAATACCAAGGCCGCCTGACCGAACCGATGCGCTACGACGCCGAAACTGATCGCTACAAGGCTATCAGTTGGGAAGCGGCGTTCGACCTGGTCGGCAAGCACCTCAACGCCCTGCCAAGCCCGGACATGGCGGAGTTCTACACCTCGGGCCGGGCCAGCAACGAAGCGGCGTACCTGTATCAGCTGTTTGTGCGCGCCTACGGCACCAACAATTTCCCGGACTGCTCGAACATGTGCCACGAAGCCAGCGGCGTGGCCCTGGCGCAAAGCGTGGGCGTGGGCAAAGGCACCGTGACCTTTGATGACTTCGAACATGCCGATGCGATTTTTGTCTGGGGCCAGAACCCCGGCACCAACCACCCGCGCATGCTCGAACCACTGCGTGAAGCGGTTAAACGCGGCGCCCAAGTGGTGTGCATCAACCCGCTGAAAGAACGTGGCCTGGAGCGCTTCCAGCATCCGCAACACCCGCTGGAAATGCTCACCAACGGCGATAAGCCGACCAACACTGCCTACTTTCGTCCGGCGTTGGGTGGCGACATGGCCATCGTGCGTGGCATGGCCAAGTTCCTGCTGCTGTGGGAGCGCCAGGCACAGGCCGAAGGCAAAGAAGCGGTGTTCGACCACGACTTCCTCAACGAGCACACCACTAACGTGCTCGAGTACCTAGGCCAGATCGACGACACCTCGTGGGATGAAATCGTCGAGCAGTCCGGCCTGACCCTGGTCGAGATCGAGCAAGCGGCGCGCATGTACGCCAAAGGCAAGAACGTGATCATGTGCTGGGCAATGGGCATCACCCAGCACCGCCACTCGGTGCCGACCATCCAGGAAATCGCCAACCTGATGCTGCTGCGCGGCAACATCGGCCGCCCAGGTGCCGGCCTGTGCCCGGTGCGTGGCCACAGTAACGTGCAGGGCGATCGCACCATGGGCATCAACGAGCGCCCACCAGTGGCGTTTCTCGATGCCCTGGAACGGCGCTTCCAGTTCCAAGTGCCGCGCCACAATGGTCACAACGTGGTTGAAGCAATCCACGCGATGCTCGAAGGCCGCTCCAAGGTGTTTATCGGCCTGGGTGGCAACTTCGCCCAAGCTACACCCGACAGCCCGCGCACGTTCGAAGCGCTGCGCAACTGCGACCTGACTGTGCAGATCAGCACCAAGCTCAACCGCAGCCACCTGATGCACGGCAAAGACGCGCTGATCCTGCCATGTCTGGGCCGCACCGACATCGACATACAGGCCGAAGGCCCGCAAGCGGTGACAGTGGAAGACTCGTTCAGCATGGTTCACGATTCCAATGGCCAGTTGCAGCCGCTGTCGAAGCTGATGAAATCCGAGCCTGCCATCCTCGCCGGTATTGCCGCCGCGACCCTGGGCAGCAAACCGGTGGACTGGAACTGGCTGGTGGCTGACTACAGCCGTATCCGTGACCTGATCGCCGACACCATCCCAGGCTTCAAGGACTTTAACGAACGCCTCAAACACCCGGGCGGTTTTTACCTGGGTAACTCCGCCGGTGCACGTCGTTGGAACACGCCTTCGGGTCGTGCCAACTTCCGCCCGAACGTGCTGCCCAAAGACCTGATCCACGAACGCACCCACGCCACAGGCCGGGTGCCGGACCTGATCATGCAATCGATGCGCTCCCACGATCAGTACAACACCACCATTTACGGCCTGGACGACCGCTACCGTGGTGTAAAAGGCCAGCGTGACGTGCTGTTCGTCAACGAAGCCGACATCATCCGCTTGGGCTTCAAGCCGGGGCAAAAGGCTGACATCGTTTCGCTGTGGGAAGACGGCCGTGAGCGGCGTGTGAAGGGCTTCACCCTGCTGGCGTTTGATATTCCGGCGGGGCAGGCGGCAGCGTATTACCCGGAAGTGAACCCGTTGGTGCCGCTGGAAAGCACCGGAGATGGCAGCCATACGCCGACGTCTAAGTTTGTGGCGATTCGTTTGGAAGCGGCGAGCGCGACCGGTTTGATCATGGCGCGTTCGGCCTGACGTTTTTTTGTAGCGCGCGGGCTTGTCGCATCGCCACAACAATCCCGCTCGCCACAAACACCGCTCGCCGAAATGACAAATCCCAGGCACAAAAAAAGGCCGCTTTTGCATAAAAACGGCCTTTCCCAAGTAGCTAAAGACTCGTAAAAATGACTTAAGTTCCCTATACAAAACAGCAAGTTAGCAAATTGTATACAACCTGTACCACCGGTCGGTTTTCGATTGTCAGCGACTCGATACAACCTCAGGATCGCGCCGTCATCCTCTTGAGGTCTGTCTATGAAGTTCTCCTCGATTCTCTTGTTGTCCCTTGGCCTGGTCAGTGGCGCAGCCATGGCCGGTGGCACCACCGAAGCCGGTGTGGGCGGCGCATTGGGCGGGGTTTTAGGTTCCGTTGTCGGCCAGCAGATGGGCGGTAACACCGGTTCGGCCATCGGCGCAGCCTTGGGCGGTGCGGGCGGTAGTGCGGTCGGCGCCGACAAGCGCAGCCGTGGCGAAGCCGCTATTGGCGGTGCCCTGGGCGCGGCAGGCGGCAACGTGGTAGGCCGCAGCATGGGCGGCAACACCGGCAGCCTGATCGGCGCAGCCGCCGGCGGTGGCGCGGGCGGTGCGCTGGGCAACTATATGGGCAACAAGAGCGATGACGACGACCGCCGTTATCGTGGGCGGGATAACCGTCGTTATGACCGTGATGATCATCGTGGCCGCGGCCATGCGTACGGGCATCGCAAGAACAAGCATCACCACCGCAATCATCGGTAAGCCATCGGTCTAAAGCACAAGGCAAATCCCTATGGGAGCCGGGCTTGCCCGCGATGGCGTACTGTCAGGAAACACATTTGAACCTGACCCATCACTATCGCTGGCAAGCCACCTCCCACAGGTGATCGTCGCTGATCAAAATGGCGAGTCACACCACCAACCGCTGCAACGCCTCGCGCAACCTCCCCGGAATCGTCATCGGCTGGTTCGTGGCCCGATCCACAAACACATGCACAAAGCGCCCCGCCGCGCAGGCGTCCTCTTCGCCCGCCTTGAACACCGCCAACTCATACTGCACCGAGCTGTTACCCAACTTGCCGACCCGCAGGCCGATTTCCAGGCGGTCGGGAAACGCGACCGAGGCGAAATAATCACACGCCGAACTCACCACAAATCCCACCACTTCACCGTCATGAATATCCAACCCGCCCTCTTCAATCAGGTAGGTATTCACCGCCGTGTCGAAAAAGCTGTAGTAGGTAACGTTATTCACATGGCCGTACACATCGTTGTCGTGCCAACGCGTAATGATCGGCTGGAAGTGACGGTAGTCGGCGCGCAAAGGCATTGAGTCAGGCATAGGCAAGTCTCGTGAAAGTGGGCTTACAGATCATTCAAATGGGATTCGGCCCACTCACGCACTTCGGCGTAGGGGTAGGCTTCCAGCGCAGCGAAACCCGCAATACCCCGCGCTTTCAACTTGGTAAACAACGGCACACTGATACCACCGAGGAACCGCGTCAGTCGCTCCGCGCCAGGCAAACTCCCGGTGTGCTCATGATGCCTGTGGATAAAATCACCGCACAGTCCCATGAAGTTTTTATCCACAAGCGGCGGCAAACTCGGCGCAGGCGGTAAATGCGCAACGTGGCCGTGGCATACCGAGCAATGCCCACAACGCAGCGGCGCGTTTTCATCGCCAAAGTACTTGGCCAGAAGCTGGCCCAGGCAATGCTCGGTGGCAAACAGGTCAAGCATGGCGTGTATCCGAGCCACCTCCGTCACCTCGTGCTGCTTGAAGCCTGTGTATAACTGCTCGCTCAACGTCTGTGGATCAAAGTCGGTATTCAGCAGGCTGTAGACCTCCGTCATCTGCTTGCTTTCCAGCTCAATCAAGCCCTGCTCCTGGAAGTAATCCAAGGCTTTCACCACGCGACTGCGTTCGGCATTGTGTTGCTGGTAAAGCGCGTCGAAATCCACAGTCGCCCAGGTCCTGGCGCGATTGCACACTTGGATAATCGCTGCGACAAACTGCTGTCTCTCGCCGGAGAAACGCGCCAGTAAGGCCTCAGGTTCAATCAGGTATTTGAAGCGGTACTCGGCGTAAAATGCATAACGCGGCGCAATCACGCCCTTGAGTTCCAACTGCACCAACAGCGTCTTGAGCGGCAGCTCACGGATGTTGCTGTGGTCCGATAGCGACTTCAGCAAGAATTCCCACTGCCCATCACTGCGCACCGCCTGCAACTCGGTGAGGACACGAAGAATGCCCTGTTCCTCCGGCGTATCGCCGTACACGAAATTTTCCAGCACATTGAGGCTGTCGCGGTTGGCCAATACCAAGCAGTCGGACGGCTGCCCATCACGTCCTGCGCGGCCGATCTCCTGGCTGTAGTTCTCGATGGATTTGGGCAAGTCGAAGTGCACCACATTGCGGATATCACTTTTATCGATCCCCATGCCAAACGCGATCGTGGCAACGATGCAATTGGAGCGCCCGCCCATAAAGCGTTGCTGGATACCCTCGCGTTTATCGTGGGGCAAACCGGCGTGATAAGCCTCGGCCTGAATGCCGTTGCGGTTCAGGTGCTCGGCAATCTGCTCGGCGGTTTTCTGTAGCGTGACGTAGACGATGCTCGGCTGATTGGCGCGTTCATTCATCCATTCGACCAGGCGCCGACGTTTGTCGTGACCGCTCACCGGCTCCACCAGCAAGTTGAGGTTGGGCCTGTAGAAGCCTGTGGTGATGACATCGTCCGGCGCAATCGCGAACTTCGCCTGCATGTCGGCAATCACCTTGGGCGTGGCCGTCGCCGTCAGCAGCAGCGCTTGTGGGATATTGAACTGGAGCTGGTAGTCCGGCAGCTTCAAATAGTCCGGACGGAAGTTGTGACCCCACTCGGAAATACAGTGCGCTTCATCCACCACCAACAGCGAAATCTGCACGCTTTGCAAAAAATTACGGAAGCGCTCGTTCTTCAAGCGCTCCACGGAAATCATCAGGATTTTCAGCTCGCCCGAACGCGCACGGGCCATCACATCATTGGCGTCCTCGCGGCTCTGCGCCGAATCGATACTGCCGGCTGAAATGCCATGGCGCTGCAGGAAACCCAGTTGGTCCTGCATCAACGCCAACAGCGGCGACACCACCAGCGTCAGGTGCGGCAGCAATACCGCCGACAGCTGATAACAAAGGGACTTGCCCGACCCGGTGGGAAAAATGGCTGCGGCCGAACGCCCGGCTAACACCGCGCTGACCGCGGCTTCCTGACCCAGACGAAACTGTGGATAACCAAAGACCTGTTGGAGGGTGCTGTGCATAGGCTGTCACTCCATTGACCGCTGACAGAGTCAAAAACATAGTCCAGCGATCAGAAAAACGTCGGGAATAAACGCTACAAACTGATACAGAGAAAACCAGCAAGCCTGCGCAAAAACGCAGACAGTAACACGCTTGATCGTAAGCCCCGACAAGGAGTCGTGAATGCCCAACACGCTGATGTTTTCGCTGCAACGTGCGACCTTGCTCGCATTGCCCCTGCTGCTGATGGGCTGTGCAGCACCACCCAAACCAACACCTGTGCACTTGGCCGCACGCGCCTTTGAAACCCCTGAATACTTCGCCTCAAACGCCCTTCCCACCGTCAAGGCGTCAACCCTCTACGCTCGCGGTGGTACTGGCCAGGGCGTGAAAGTGGCATTGATCGACTCAGGCCTCAACAGCACGTTGCCGGAGTTCCAAGGGCGCCTGGCCAGCATGGGTTACGACTTTGTACGCCAACAGCCCGGCGTCGTTGACATCAAGGGGCACGGCACACAAATGGCCGGCATTCTTGCCGCGAACAAGAACGACCAAGGCATGCATGGGATGGCCTTCAACGCTCAGTTGATCCCTATGCGTTTCGGCGATGACAAGGAGCCGTTCTACTTCGACAGCGAAATTGCCCAGGCCTGGCGTTTAGCCCACGCCCAAGGCGCCCGCTTTTTCAGCAACTCATGGGCAAACCCCATCGAAGCCAATACCAACCAAGTGCCCATCTATGAGCGTTTGATGGGCGACTCGCTGGAGGCCGCGAAACAACTGGTCGCCGAAGGGGCTGTCTTTGTGTTTTCCACCGGTAACGAGGTCAAGCGTGAACCGCTCGCCGAACCCGGCCTGCCTGCCTTGGTGCCGGAGCTGGAGAAAGGCTGGATCGCGGTCACGGCCCTCAAGAGCGACGGCACCGCGATAAACCTAAAGTCCAACTACTGCGGGCTGGCCGCGCGCTGGTGCATTGCTGTTCCGGGTGGCGATGGCGGGGCGGGCCTGTTGACCACGCAGAAGGACGGCAGCTACGGCCCTGCCGCTGGCACCTCGCCAGCCGCCGCACTGGTCAGCGGAGCATTGGCGGCACTGCATAGCCGCTTTCCCGAGATGACCGCGCAGCAGATTCGCGAACGTTTGCTCAGTACGGCCAATCGAACGGGCATCTATGCCGACAGCGAAGCCTACGGACGCGGGTTGATGGACCTGGACGCAGCGTCGCGCTTGTAGCGGTGCTGATATTGAATGTGCCGGCCTGGCGGGTAGTCATTTTATCCCGCCTGTCTGCTGACGCATTGCGCTACAATTAGGCCTTGCGACCAGGAGTACGCTGCAATGAGCGAACCGACGTTTGAGCAAAAACAGGATCACTACCACAAGATCCGCCGCTCCAATTACTTGGCAAGCCTGCGCCTGGAGGGGTTCGACACCCAACCGGCCGATGTCGACAAACCCCTGCCGACCCGCGAAGCCGTTCTTGCCAAGTACCGCAAAACCCCACACTGATGCTCGACAAATACGGGGTGGGCGAGGATCCGTACTGCTACCCCGGTAGCGGCGCCCTGCGCAACCGCCTCGATTTGCGCGACGAAATGCTCCTGCACCAAGCCGAGCGAGAGTTATCCGAAATCGCCGTAGGCAGCCTCCCTCTCTATCCACCACCCTACGACCTCGAACGCCTGCAACAAATCCACCGTACCCTGTTCGGCGACATCTACGACTGGGCCGGAGAGTTACGTAGCGTCAACATCCAGAAAGGCGACACTCTGTTCTGCACCCCGGAGCGCATCCCGCCAGAAGCGGCAAAGATCATCCAGCATATGGAACAGGCCAATTGGTATGTTGGCGCGCCCCAGGCTGAACTGGTGCGCCTGATTGCCGAGGCTTATGGCGACCTCAACGTCATCCACCCGTTTCGTGAAGGCAACGGCCGGGCGCAGCGAATTTTATTCGAACAGATAATCGTGAATGCCGGTTTTTCGGTGAACTGGTGGCTGGTGAAACACGCGGCATGGATACCGGCGAACATTGACGCGGTGGCGTGTGATTATCGGGGGCTTGAGGCGATTTTTGAGCGGTGTATCAGCTTACCTCTCTAAACGGCCTGTTGCCTGTATTGCACCACCACACCCACCTATAGTTCGCCCCTCGCTGCAAAATCAGCGATCAGGTTTGGTCACCCGATACAGAGTTCACATACGCACCTTCAGATGTCGTAGGCACTCGTGTGCCCACACGCTTCATGGCGGCTGTGTTTGGGACGCCTTCGGGCGTGCCGGGTGAATCTCTGCCGGTTGACCAACCTGGACACAGTCCGCCACCCATCGCGGGCAAGCCGGCTCCCGCATTTGATGGTTGCTGCCCAAAAAATCACTGGTAAATCGCAAATACCGGAAAACGCAGTGAGAAACCATCAAACACCACGTAGTCCCCTTCCCAAACTACTTAAAACACCTGTTCCCCCCCTACATAACTCTCCTTCGCATGACCGAAACTAGCGCCCTCTCAACTGTCCCGGCAGAAACAGCGTGAACTTTTATTTAGAGTTAGCCTTGATCGTCACTCTGCCATTGCTGACCTTTTGGCTGATAAAAAACTACAAGTATCGGTTAGGCCTTGGGCTTACCTTGCTAGTCAGTGGGCTAGTACTGATATTCGCACCGATGCCCAGGCTGACTTTTTCTGCCCACGAGCCTATAAACAGTACCATCGCCTATATCATCCTCTTCACTGGCATCGGCTTTATGCGGAAACGAAACAAATACCGACGCGTAACGTCGCCCGCACCAACCCACCCACTCCTGCGTGCCCCCACCATGAACCTGGCCCCCAACCTCCCCGGAGACCCCGTCATGCAGCAGCTCCTGCAATTGCTGCACGAAGAAATCGGCCTGCCGAAGCATAAGACCCTTCGCCTCGAAACCTCGATCAACCTCGACCTCGGCTGCGACGGCGCCGAGGCCAAGCAATTGATGGAAGCGATGGAGCAAGAATTTGCCCTCGACCTGGGCGATTACGACGCTTATCGTTACTTCAAACCGCCGGTGTTCGATGTGTTCCTCAAGCGTCGGGCCAAAGGCCGTGGTGACAAGGTGCCGCTGACCATCGGCATGCTCTACCTGGCCATCAAGACCCATAGCTGGGACACGCAGACCCTGGAAAACCTCAGCTGACCCCGAGAGCGCCGAGCATCAAATGTGGGAGCAAGCCCGCTCCCACATTGGTTATGCGCTAACCTCGCGAGTTGCCTACCTTTCAAGGACCGTACATGGACGTAATCATGGGCCTGCTGGCCGCCCTGCTCTGGGGCGGCACGGATTTCCTCGTGGGCCTCAACGCCCGGGCCGTCGGCGTTAAACGCGCCGTGTACTTCGGCCAAGCCCTCGGTTTCCTGATCATGACCCTGTTGCTGGTCATCTTCCCGGCCTACCTGTTCAAATCCCTGAATGCCCCGTTGAGCGTCTGGCTCCTGGGCATCACCGCCGCGCTGCTCACCGTCTCCGGCGCCCTCGCGCTGTCCAAGGCCTTCGCCCTGGGCAAAGCCGCCATCGTCGCGCCACTGGTGACCTCTTACGGTGTGGTCACCACGCTACTGTCCTGGGCCAGCGGCGAACAGATCAGCTTGATCCAACTCGGCTGCATCGGCTTGTGCGTCTTCGGCGTGATCCTCTCCAGCATTCACAAGGACAACGGCGTGCCCCACAACAACCCACGCCAGTCGATCGCCTACGCCATGCTTGCAGCAACGCTGTACGGCACCAGCTTCTGGTTGCAAGGTCGCTACACGCTGCCCGCGCTGGGGCCGATTACCATGTTGTGGCTGGGTTATCTGGTGGGTCTTTGCGTGCTGGTGGTGATGGTGCTGAAGATCAAGGACGGCCTGAAAATTCCACCGCTGAAAAACTGCGCGACGTTGACCGGTGCAAGCTTGATGAACCTCGGTGGTTTCTCGGCGTTTTCGTGGGGCGCGATGGCGGGGTCGGTTTCGGTGGTGACGGTGATCAGTACGTTGTCGGGTGGGATTGCGGCGATGCTGGGGTTTGTGTTTTTCAAGGAGCGGTTGTCAGCGGTTCAGGTGCTAGGCGTTGTGTTGGTGTTGGTCGGAGCCGTAGTTTTGCACCTCGCCGACTAACCCTTCGCGCACAAAAAAGCCGCCCACAAGAGGCGGCTTTTTTACAACAACCGAGCCTTACAACTTAGGCCCAGCCGCCTTGATCGAATCGCTCACTTCAAACTTCTTGAAGTTCTCGATGAACAGAGCCGCCAGCGCTTTCGCCGCTTCGTCGTAAGCAGCCTTGTCGGCCCAGGTGTTACGTGGGTTCAACAGGCCAGTCTCAACGCCTGGTACGGCCAATGGCACGTCGAGGTTGATGGTGTCGAGGTGTTCGGTTTGCGCACCGATCAACGCGCCGCTCTGGATCGCTGCGATGACGCCGCGAGTGGTCGGGATGTTGAAGCGTTTGCCGACGCCGTAGCCACCGCCGGTCCAGCCGGTGTTGACCAGGTAGACCTTGGAGCCGAAGCCGCGCACGCGCTTGATCAGCAGTTCTGCGTATTCACCGGCCGGGCGTGGGAAGAATGGCGCGCCGAAGCAGGTGGAGAAGGTCGACTTGATGCCGCTGCCGGAACCCATTTCGGTCGAGCCCACCAGCGCGGTGTAGCCGGACAGGAAGTGGTAGGCCGCTTGTTCTTCGCTGAGAATCGAGACGGGCGGCAGCACGCCGGTCAGGTCGCAGGTCAGGAAGATCACAGCGTTTGGCTCGCCGCCGAGGTTCTTCTCGGAACGCTTGGCAACGTGCTCCAGCGGATAGGCGGCGCGGCTATTCTGGGTCAGGCTGACGTTGGTGTAATCGGCGTGCTTGGCATCGTCGATCACTACGTTTTCGAGCACGGTGCCGTGCTTGATAGCTTTCCAGATAACCGGCTCGTTCTTCTCGGAGAGGTCGATGCACTTGGCATAGCAACCACCTTCGATGTTGAACACCACGCCTTCGCCCCAGCCGTGTTCGTCGTCACCGATCAGGTAACGGCTTTCGTCAGCCGACAGAGTGGTTTTACCAGTGCCCGACAGGCCGAAGAACAGGGTCACGTCGCCCGCTTCGCCGATGTTGGCGGCGCAGTGCATTGGCAGTACGTCGGCAGCCGGCAGCAGGAAGTTCTGCACCGAGAACATGGCTTTTTTCATTTCACCGGCGTAACGCATGCCGGCGATCAGGACTTTTTTCTGTGCGAAGTTGAGGATCACGCAACCATCGGAATTGGTGCCGTCACGCTCTGGCACGCACTCAAAGTTGGCTACGTTGAGCACTTGCCACTCATCACGACCGGCTGGGTTGTACTGGGCCGGGTTGATGAACAGGCAACGACCGAACAGGTTCTGCCAGGCCGTCTGGGTAGTCATTTTCACGGCCAGGTAGTGGTCATCTGCAGCCCCTACGTGAACGTGGGAAACGAAATGCTCTTGCGCGTTGTTGAAAGCCTCAACGCGAGCCCACAGGGCGTCGAACTTGTCGGCCGGGAACTTGCGGTTGATCGGGCCCCAGGCGATAGCGTCCTGGGTGGAGGGCTCTTCAACGATGAAACGGTCGACCGGAGAACGGCCGGTACGGTGACCGGTTTCTACGACCAGCGCGCCAGTATCGGCAAGCACGCCTTCACCGCGCTGCAGGGCTTCTTTGACCAGATCGTCAACACTCAGATCGGTGTATACGGCGTTATTGGCTTGCGTCATGAGGTTCCCCGTCGGCCTATGGCCGAGTGCTCCAAACGTTTTGTAGTAGAAAGTTGCGCACTACTACCGCGAAAAAAGTGGGCCGGATTATGCCAGAAAAGCCCAAAAATAGTAGGGCCCTCCCGTCAGAACTGCGCTAATCCGGCGTTTGTCAGGTGATTTACCTGTGCTTAAACGTTTTAGTGGCGGGTGTCAGAAGGGGTGTCGATGCCCGCACCGGCGAATAATTGGGCGACATCGGCGGCGTCGAACAGGTAACGCTGGTTACAGAACTGGCAGTCGATCTCGATATTGCCCCCGTGTTCCACCACCAGGTTCTGCGCATCTTCCAGCCCCAGGCTGACCAAGGCGTTCGCCGAACGCTCGCGCGAGCAGCTGCAACGGAAGCGCAGACCCTGTGCATCAAACAGGCGCACGGCTTCTTCGTGGTACAGGCGGTGCAGAATGGTTTCGTTGTCCAGGCCCAGCAGCTCTTCAGCGGTCAGGGTGCCGGCCAGAGCGGTGAGTTTGCGCCAGCTATCGGTGCGCTCATCGTCGTCCTTGATGCGGTCGGCCGGCAGTTGCTGCAGCAGCAGGCCACGGGCGCGCTTGCCGTTGGCATTCAGCCAGAACTTGGTGCCGACCTGCTGGGACATCACGAAATAGTTGGTGAAGCAGTCCGACAAGGTCTCGCCGTCGAGGTCGACGATGCCCTGGTAGCGCTGCCCTTCAGTCGGGTCGACGGTGATCGCCAGCACGCCGTTGGCCATCAAGTCGGACAGCGTAGCATCCGGCTTGATCAAATCGGCGTCGTAACGGGCCAGGCCACGGATTTCGCGCTCGCTGGAGCACTCAATCATCAGCATCGGCACCGGACCTTCGGAGCGCGCCTGCAAAATCAGCAAACCGTCGAACTTCATGGTGCCCACCAGCAGCGATGCCGCTGCCATCAGCTCACCGAGCAACTGCGCGACCGGCTCCGGATAGGGGTGCTTGGCGAGGACTTCGGCATAGCTACGCTCCAGCGAGACCAGTTCGCCGCGAGCGTCGTTCTCGTCGAAGATGAAGCGTTGGGTGAAGTCGGTATCCGGTAGATCAGTCATAGGTCTGGGTATCTGAATTGATGACAAATTGATTACAAGGTTTATAAAATTAACCGCTTTAGCACCACATTGGTGCGGCTTTCTGCTGGAAACGGAGAGCAAAATAGAGCGAAGAGGGACAGTTTATGAACAATCCGGGTTTGTTCCAAGCCAAGTGGAACCTCCGGCGATGGGCTCTGTGCAATCTAGTCGCTATCGGACTGCTGTGTTTTTGGCTGTGGCCCACGGGCCAAATGCTGTGTGTGATTTTCGACGAATGGTTGTTTCATCTGCTCAATGACCCACTGGCGAGCAATTCGGCATGGTTGCATGTGTGGGCAGTAGCGAGCTTGCGGCCTTTTGATGCGGTGGTCGGGGTGATTTTGCTGGCGCTGCTGATTCGCGGTGACTGGGTGTTCAAGGCCGTCCAGGTACGCCAGGCGTTCTTTGGTTTCCTTGGCATTCTGCTGCTGTTGCTGTTTATCCGCCTGCTGTTCTCCAAGCTTGCCGCGCAGATGGGCTGGCAACACAGCAGCCCGTCGATGGTGATCAGTGGCGCGATTCACATGAGCGACTATTTCCCAGGATTGGAGAAAACCTGGGAGCTGAAGGACCGTTCGGGTCAGAGTTTCCCTGGCGATCATGCGTCGGTGCTGCTGATCTGGGGCATGTTCATGACGGTATTTGCCAAGCGCATCGGCCAAGTGCTGGTGATCTGGGGCCTGGCGCTGCTATTCATGATGCCGCGGCTGGTGGCGGGTGCGCATTGGGGGCAGGACGATTACATCGGCGGCGTGTTGCTGGCGTTGTTGGCGCTGGGGTGGGGTTACTACACGCCGTTTGCGGCGAAGGTGTCGAATGGGTTGCTGCGACTGACGGCGCCGATCTTCGGGTTGCTGGGTAAGCTGCCGATCGTCGGGCGATTGAGCGTCATGCGCACTACCGCGTAACACCGCCTACTCATGTGGGAGCTGGCGTGCCGGCTCCCACAGTTGATCTCCTTGTTTGCTGGAGATTTGCGCAATCAATCATCATTGCCACTGCCGCGAAACTTGAACAAATCGCGACGCTGCTTCTTGCTCGGTTTGCCATCGGTGGTCATGCCGGTAGCGCCCGCCTTACGCATGGCCGCCGCATTTTCGCGCTTGGCGATACTGGCCTCGGTTTCGGTATACAGTGCCTGCGCTTCGGGTGCACCGCGACGCACAACGGACAGGGCCTGCACCACGACAGTCTTTTCATCAAACCCCACCCGAATCTGCAGCTCGTCACCCACGCGAGGCTCTTTGCCCGGCTTGCAGCGCTCACCGCGATGATGCACTTTGCCACTCTCAATGGCAGCCTTGGCCAGCGCACGAGTTTTAAAGAAACGCGCTGCCCACAGCCACTTGTCCAAACGGACTTTTTCTTCCTCTTCCTGCTTTTGAGCCACTTGAATTCCTCGCTCTGAAAAATGTCGCAACTTTACCGTTGAAGCCCTTCGACGCATAAACCCCAAGGCTCACCTAAGATACGCCAGGTACCACCCTGTTTTTGCGAGGATACGCCGTGACCGATTTCCCTGCCTCACTCACCTCGCCCAACCAGCGTTGCGTGGGCTGCCAGCAAAGCGAGCCCCTGGGTTTCGATTTTGCATTTGCCTATCAGCCTATCGTAGACCTTAGGGATCACTCGATCTTCGCCCACGAAGCCTTGGTACGGGGCATCCATGGCGAGGGGGCCTGGTCGGTGCTGGACCTGGTCAACGAAAGCAACCGTTACCGCTTTGACCAGCGTTGTCGTACCCAGGCAATTGCCGGGGCCGCTGCTTTGGGGATGAAAACCCATCTTTCGATCAACTTCATGCCCAATGCCGTGTACCGGCCGGAACTGTGCATTCGCAGTACCCTGGAGGCGGCCCGCGCACATAATTTCCCGCTCAACCAGCTGATTTTTGAAACGCTGGAAAGCGAGCACGTAGATAACTATCGCCATTTGACCAATATTCTGCGTGAATACCGCGAATTCGGCTTCAAGACCGCCATCGACGATTTCGGCGCGGGCTATTCGGGGCTGAATCTGCTGGCCGATTTCCAACCTGACCTGATCAAACTCGACATGGCGCTGATTCGCGACGTCGACCAAGATCGTGTCCGCCAGGTAATCGTCCAGGGGGTTGTCACAATCTGTGAGCAGTTGGGCGTTACTGTCATTGCCGAAGGCATCGAAAGTGCCGGCGAGCGCGACTTCCTATCCGACTGCGGAATATTTCTGATGCAGGGTTATTGGTTCGCCAAGCCTGCATTTAAAGCCTTGGCCGAGGTTCCACCTCACGCCTGGGCGAACTGATCGGTTACCCATATTGAAGACATTTGACCATTTGACCGTTGTGGGTCTGCGTGAGTGGGTGGCTCTTCCCGACTTGGGAGTGGCTGGCCTGCGCGCAAAGATCGACACCGGGGCCAGCACCTCGAGCCTGCACGCCACCGATATCGAGCCATTTGTACGCGACGGTGAGAAGTGGGTGCGCTTTACCGCGCACCTGGGCAGCGTGGTGCAACTGCGTCACCGCCGCTGCGAAGCGCCGCTGGTGACAATGAAAACCATCAAGAGCTCCAACGGCCACGCGCAGGTGCGCTATGTGATCAGCACCACCCTCGCATTGGGTGATCGGGTGTGGCGGGTAGAATTCACCCTCGCCTGTCGCAAGGCCATGCGTTACCGCCTGTTACTGGGTTCCAAGGCGCTGATTGACGGCCACTTGGTGGTCAGTCCCGGCGTCAAGTACGTTCAAGACAAGCCGGTGTTCCCGGTCTCTACTATTTCTACCCCAGGTGCTGCATGAAGATTGCTGTGCTGTCGCGAAACCCGCGTCTGTATTCCACCCGCCGCCTGGTCGAGGCCGGCACCGAACGTGGCCACGAAATGGTGGTGATCGACACGTTGCGTGCCTACATGAACATTGCCAGCCACAAGCCGCAGATCCACTACCGGGGCAAGCCTCTGGAAGGCTTTGATGCAGTGATCCCGCGTATCGGTGCCTCAGTGACGTTTTACGGCTGCGCGGTGTTGCGCCAGTTTGAAATGATGGGCGTATTCCCCCTCAATGAATCGGTGGCCATTGCGCGCTCACGAGACAAGTTGCGTTCGCTGCAGTTGCTGTCGCGGCGCGGGATCGGCCTGCCAGTGACCGGTTTTGCCCACTCCCCCGATGACATCCCTGACCTGATCGACATGGTCAACGGCGCGCCGCTGGTGATCAAAGTGCTCGAAGGCACCCAGGGCATCGGTGTGGTGCTGTGTGAAACCGCGACTGCTGCGGAATCGGTGATCGAGGCGTTCATGGGCCTCAAGCAGAACATTATGGTGCAGGAATACATCAAGGAGGCCGGCGGTGCGGATATCCGCTGCTTCGTGGTGGGCGACAAGGTGATTGCGGCAATGAAGCGCCAGGCCAAGCCGGGGGAGTTCCGCTCCAACCTGCACCGTGGCGGCAGTGCCAGCCTGATCAAGATCACCCCGGAGGAACGCATGACCGCGCTGCGGGCCGCAAAAGTGATGGGGTTGGCGGTGGCGGGCGTGGATATCCTGCGGTCAAACCATGGGCCATTGGTGATGGAGGTGAATTCCTCGCCGGGTCTGGAAGGGATTGAGACCACCACCGGGAAGGATGTGGCGGGGATCATCATTCAGCACCTGGAGAAGAATGGTGGGCCAAATATGACGCGGACCAAGGGTAAGGGCTGAATCAGCTCATTTATCAAACACCACAAAACAGTGTGGGAGCTGGCTTGACTGCGATAGCGGTGGGCCAGCAACCTATACGTTGACTGATACACCGCTATCGCAGTCAAGCCAGCTCCCACACTTGATTTCTGTTACTGGTTAAACCGCGTCTCGCGGCAGCATCAGGCCAAGCGGCAACCGAACCCGCGCCTCCAGGCCTCCCGCCTCCCGATTGCGCAATTCAACATTGCCGCCATGCATCGAGGCAATCCGCCGCACAATCGCCAGGCCCAGGCCCGTGCCCTTGCCACCACGGGCACGGTCGCCACGGGTGAAAGGGTTGAAAATGCCTTCCAGTTCCGCAGGGTCGATACCCGCGCCACGGTCCATCACACTCAACACCACATAAGGCGCAGCACTGTCGCCGGACACATACGCCGCCACTTCCACATCGGAACCAGCATGGTGCAAGGCATTGCCGATCAGGTTGTTCAGCAAGCGCTTCATCGATACACGACGCAACGCGAATGGCTGGATCGGCTCCAGACGCATGCGCACCTGTTCGCCGTTCTGGTTATAGGGTGCCACGACCTCGCGCACCAGGTCCGTGAGGTCGACTTCCTCCACCACCTCATCGCGACCGTCACGAATGAACGCCAGAAACTGGTCGAGAATCGCGTCCATGTCCTCGATATCACGCACCATGTCATCGGTCAGGTCGGTGTGGTTACCCATCAACTCCAAGGACAGTCGCAGTCGCGTCAACGGCGTACGCAGGTCATGGGACACGCCCGCCAGCATCAGCTCGCGCTCGCGGCCGGCCTGCTCGACATCTTCCGCCATCTGATTGAAGGCGCTGTAAACCTCAGTCATCTCACTGGGTGTATCACTGACCGGCAAGCGCACGCTGCGGCCCTGTCCCAGTTGGCGAGCCGCAAATACCAAGCGTTTGAGTGGTTGGTTGAGCTGGCGCACGAAAATCCACGCGGACGCCGTTGAAAGCAGCCCGATGGCCAGGAACCAGCCCAGCACGTTCCAGATCTTCTGCCCCCGCAGTGGGTGCGGGTACAACGGCACCTTCAGCCAATCCTGCCCCAGGCTCGGTGCCCGCACCCACAACGCTGGCGACACATGCATACGCAGCCGCACCTCGGTGTCTTCACCCAGCTCGGCCTGCATCTGGCGCTGGTAAATCTCACTGTAGGGCCAATGCTGCTCCCCTTCCGGCACACCCGCGCCAGCCACACGCACGAGGGTTGCGGCCTTAGCGATCTTCTCGCGGTTCTCAGGGTCAGCCGCCCAATAGGCGCGCAGCGTCAAGGCGACGCCGTGGCTGTACTGCCTGTCCACCAGCACGTCTTCGTTCATCAGCAGATAAACCAGTGTCAGTGCCTTGGAAAACAGAACGACGATCAGCACCAGCCAAAGGGTGCGTGAGAAGAAACTTTGCGGGAACCACAACGGGGTTTTCATAGGGGACTGCCAGACACCTTGCATATACGAGCGGCGCTCGCAGACATGCAGACGCCGGGCAGCCCGTTGACCCTCAGGGAGTCAAACGCCTGGCTGCCCGCGCCTGCAAATCATCGATTACTTGGTTGCAGTGCCATCCGGCACAAACACATAACCCACGCCCCACACCGTCTGGATATAACGCGGCTTGGACGGGTCCGGCTCGATCATCCGGCGCAGACGGGAAATCTGCACGTCGATGGAGCGCTCCAAGGCGTCCCATTCCCGACCACGGGCCAGGTTCATCAACTTGTCGCGCGTCAGCGGCTGGCGAGCGTTCATCACCAGAGCCTTGAGCACGGCGAATTCACCGGTGGTCAGCATGTGCACTTCTTCGCCACGCTTGAGCTCACGGGTCGCCAGCGACAGCTCGTAGTCACCAAAGGTGACGCTTTCGTCTTCGCTGCCTGGCGCGCCCGGTACCGGGGCTGCCTGGCGGCGCAATACGGCTTTGACCCGCGCCATCAGCTCGTCCGGGTTGAACGGTTTGGCCAGGTAGTCATCAGCGCCCAGTTCGAGGCCCTTGATGCGGCTCAGCTCATCGCCCTTGGCGGTTAACATGATGATTGGAATCTGGTTGTTCGCACCGCGCAGGCGTTTGCAGGCGGTGAGGCCGTCTTCGCCCGGCAGCATCAGGTCGAGCACGACCAGATTGAACACTTCACGCCCCAACAGGCGATCCATTTGCTCGGTGTTCGGCACCGCGCGGGCACGGTAGCCCTTGGAGTTGAAGAAGCGCTCCAGCAGGCTGCTCAGCCCCGGGTCGTCGTCAACGATGAGAATTTTTTCGCCTTCAGCAGTTTGTGCAGTGCTGCTCATTAGATGCTCCTCTTATCTCGGCGCGCATTATGGCGTAGCTGCCGTTATACGCACCGTGTGCATTGTTAGCAGATTTTTCCTCTACCGCCAGCGAACCCTTGCCTTGCAACCTGCGGCGCAATCCCCACGGGGGTCGGAACGCTGGTTATAATGCGCCGCCTTTGTGCAGGGTAATGTCAGACTTTACTGCTTACTGCCTCACTCGTTTTTTCAGCGACGGGCAGCAATTTTCCGATTTCGAGGGTCAATAGGCTGCCTTTTGACCCAGGCAGCGGCGCCGAAAGGGCCGCTCAACCAGCCTCGCAACGCCTTGTTTTCCGGGCCTGTGAGCTGCTTTCAGAATTCAGGTGGTTTTATGGACAGCATCAACAGCCGCATCGCCGAGGAACTCGGTGTACGCCCACAACAGGTCGAAGCGGCCGTCGCTCTACTGGATGAAGGCTCCACGGTGCCCTTCATCGCCCGTTACCGTAAAGAAGTCACCGGCAGCCTCGATGATATCCAGTTGCGGCATCTGGAAGAGCGCCTACGCTATCTGCGAGAACTCGACGAACGGCGCGTCAGCATCCTCGCCAGCATCGAGGAGCAAGGCAAGCTGACGCCGCAATTGGAACGCGACATCAAGCTCGCCGACACCAAGACTCGCCTCGAGGACCTTTACCTGCCGTACAAACAGAAGCGCCGCACCAAGGGCCAGATCGCCCTGGAAGCCGGCCTTGGTGATCTGGCTGACGGCCTGTTCAACGATCCATCGCTGACCCCGGAAACCGAAGCTGCACGCTTCATTGATGCTGACAAAGGCGTCGCCGATGTCAAGGCCGCCCTCGAAGGCGCCAAGTACATCCTGATGGAGCGCTTCGCCGAGAACGCCAGCCTGCTGGAAAAGCTGCGTACCTACCTCAAGCAGGAAGCCACCCTCAGCGCCCGTGTCATTGCCGGCAAAGAGGAAGAAGGCGCCAAGTTCCGCGACTATTTTGAACACGACGAACCGCTCAAGAGCATGCCGTCCCACCGTGCGCTGGCGATTTTCCGTGGCCGTAACGAAGGCATTCTCAGCTCCGCACTGAAAGTCGGTGACGAACTGCCAGGCACCATGCACCCGTGCGAAGGCATGATCGGGCAACAATTCGGCATCCAGAATCAGAACCGTCCTGCGGACAAGTGGCTCGGTGAAGTGGTGCGCTGGACCTGGAAGGTCAAGCTCTACACCCACCTGGAAACCGATCTGCTCGGCGAGTTGCGCGACGGCGCCGAAGCCGAGGCGATCAACGTCTTCGCCCATAACCTGCATGACCTGCTGCTGGCCGCCCCGGCGGGCCCGCGCGCAACCTTGGGCCTCGACCCGGGCCTGCGTACCGGTTGCAAGGTCGCGGTGGTCGACTCCACCGGCAAGATGTTGGACCACGCCACCGTGTATCCGCATGTGCCGCACAACAAGTGGGACCAGACCCTGGCCATCCTGGCCGCCCTGTGCGCCAAGCATTCGGTGGACCTGATCGCCATCGGCAACGGCACCGCCAGCCGGGAAACCGACAAGTTGGCCGCCGAACTGATCAAAAAATACCCGGCCATGAAGATGACCAAGGTCATGGTCTCCGAAGCGGGCGCTTCGGTGTACTCGGCGTCAGAGCTGGCTTCCAAGGAATTCCCCGACCTCGACGTGTCGATCCGTGGCGCCGTTTCCATTGCTCGCCGCCTGCAAGACCCGCTGGCCGAGCTGGTGAAGATCGACCCTAAATCCATCGGCGTCGGCCAGTACCAGCATGACGTGTCGCAACTGAAACTGGCGCGTGGCCTGGATGCGGTGGTGGAAGACTGCGTAAACAAGGTCGGCGTGGACGTCAACACTGCCTCGGTCGCGCTGCTGGCCCGTATTTCCGGCCTCAATTCAACACTGGCGCAGAACATCGTCACTCACCGCGACGAAAACGGCGCGTTCAAAACCCGCGCGGCACTGAAAAAAGTCGCACGACTGGGTGAAAAAACCTTCGAACAGGCGGCCGGTTTCCTACGAGTAATGAACGGCGATAACCCGCTAGATGCCTCGGCAGTTCACCCGGAAGCCTACCCGCTGGTGCAACGGATTGCCGCCGAGACTGACCGCGATATTCGCTCACTGATCGGCGACGCTGCGTTCCTCAAGCGCCTGGACCCGAAGAAGTACACCGACGAAACCTTCGGTGTGCCGACCATCACCGACATCCTGCAAGAGCTGGAAAAACCTGGCCGCGACCCGCGTCCCGAGTTCAAGACCGCCGAGTTCCAGGACGGCGTCGAAGACCTAAAGGACCTGCAACTGGGCATGATCCTCGAAGGCGTTGTGACCAACGTGACCAATTTCGGTGCCTTTGTGGATATCGGCGTGCATCAAGACGGTTTGGTGCATATCTCCGCACTTTCGGAGAAGTTCATCAAGGACCCTCGCGAAGCGGTCAAAGCTGGTGACGTGGTCAAGGTCAAGGTCATGGAAGTCGACATCCCGCGCAAACGCGTCGGCCTGTCGATGCGCATGAGCGACACCCCGGGCGAGAAAATCGACGGTGCCCGTGGCGCACGCCCAGGTTCGGCGCCGCGTCAGTCGCAAAACAACGCACCTCGGAAGGAAACCGCCACCGCAGCGCCGAGCAACAACGCTATGGCGTCGCTGTTCGCCAATGCCAAGCAGTTGAAGAAGCGCTGATGGAAATTCCAGTCGGCTTGACCCAGAGCGCGTTCAGCGAGCTGATCGGCTGCCGCCTGCAACGCTTGGATGAAGGGGTTGCCGAGGTGGCCCTGACCCTTGAGCCGCAGCTGCGCAACCGCGCGGGCAAGCTCCATGGCGGGGCGATTTTCAGCCTGGTAGACATCACCATGGGGTTGGCATGCTCCAGCTCCCATGGTTTCGACCAGCAGAGCGCCACCATCGAGTGCAAAATCAACTATATACGCGCCGTTGAAGACGGCGATGTGCTGTGCGTCAGCCGCGTGATTCACGCCGGCCGACGCACGCTGGTGGTCGAAGCCGATGTGCATCAAGGCGAAAGACTTATCGCAAAAGCACAAGGTACCTTCGCTGTCCTCTAGCTCCCCGCCCTCGATTTGAGTTAATTTCGGCGCTGCGACAACAGCGTCGGAATTTTCTTGCTGCGCTATAGCCCAATTCATGGAGTGAAGTAGGCTTTTTCAAAGCGGGTCAAATCGACTCAAAACCAGGCGATCACGCCAGTTTCAACTTCACCCTTGTAGACCGTCCTGCCCACCCCCATATTGGGGCGACTGACGCGTGAAGGAATCCAACTTGAGCGAACTTCTCAACCGCCGCCTGGCCTTGCTCGGCAAGCGCGAACACCTCTCCCTGCTAGAGCAGTGCTTGCACGGCATCGAGCGTGAATGCCTACGCGTCACCAGTGAGGGTCGTCTGGCGCAGACGCCGCACCCTGAAGCCTTGGGCGCCGCGTTGACCAATGAACAGATCACCACCGACTACTCGGAGTCGCTGCTGGAGTTCATCACCCCAGCCCTGCCGAACCCGGCCGATACCCTAAGCAGCCTGGACAAGATCCATCGCTTTGCCTACAGCAAGCTCGGCAACGAGTACCTGTGGAGCCCTTCTATGCCGTGCCCGTTGCCAGCCGAGGAAGATATTCCGATTGCCTACTACGGCACCTCCAATATCGGGCAGCTCAAGTACGTGTACCGCAAGGGCCTGGCACTGCGTTACGGCAAGACCATGCAGTGTATCGCCGGCATCCACTACAACTTTTCCCTGCCGGAAGCGCTGTGGCCGTTGCTCAAGGAGACAGAAGGTTTCGTCGGCACCGACCGCGACTATCAGTCCACCGCCTACATCGCACTGATCCGTAACTTCCGCCGCTACAGCTGGCTGCTGATGTACCTGTTTGGTGCCTCACCGGCCCTGGACGCCGGTTTCCTGCGCGGCCGCTCACACCAGTTGGAAGTGCTGGACGCCGACACCCTGTACCTGCCCTATGCCACCAGCTTGCGCATGAGTGACCTGGGTTACCAGAGCAACGCTCAGGCCGGTTTGACGCCGTGCTACAACGATTTGAGCAGCTACACCGACAGCCTGCGCGAAGCGGTGGCAACACCCTACGCGCCTTACGTCGAAGTCGGCACCCATAAGGACGGTGAGTGGGTTCAGCTCAACACCAACATCCTGCAGATCGAAAACGAGTACTACTCCAATATCCGCCCAAAGCGCGTGACCTACACCGGCGAACGGCCGATCCAGGCGCTGATGGCGCGCGGCATCCAGTACATCGAAGTGCGCTGCCTGGACATAAACCCGTTCCTGCCGATGGGCATCGACCTGCCGCAGTCGCGTTTCCTCGACGCGTTCCTGCTGTACTGCGCGCTGAACGACAGCCCGCTGTTCGCCAATAACGAATGCGGCAATGCCACCTCCAACTTCCTCAGCGTGGTCAAGGAAGGTCGTCGTCCGGGCCTGCAGTTGCAGCGTCAGGGCCAGCCTGTGGACATGAAGGAATGGGCCACCGAGTTGCTGGAGCAGATCGCGCCGCTGGCGGCGCTGCTTGATGAGAGCCACGGCATCACCGAGCACAACCAGGCGCTGGATGCTCAATTGGCCAAGGTCAAGGATCCGTCCCTGACGCCGTCCGCTCAGGTGTTGGCGGCGATGGCCGAACGTAAGGAGAGTTTTGCGCAGTTCTCCCTGCACCAGAGCGAGGTGCACGCCGAATATTTCCGTAAAGAGCCGTTGCCGGCGCAAGAGCAGGCACGCTTTGAAGAATTGGCGCACAATTCGCTGGCGCAGCAGGCGGAGCTGGAGCAGAACGAAGTGGGCGACTTTGATGTGTTTGTCGGGTCGTACCAGGCGAGCATCTTGGCGATCAGCAACTAAAAAGCCGAGCTCAATTCCTCATGGGAATGGGCTTTATGTGGGAGGGGGCTTGCTCCCGATAGCGGATTATCAGTCATCTATCATTGACTGGCCCACCGCCATCGGGAGCAAACCCCCTCCCACATTTGCCCGCTGTTGACTGAAGACCGTCTTTCACCTTTCTCCTCATAAGCTAATTCGAAAAAGTTATTTATTTTCGAGTTCTTAGATCATTTAGTCTCCTCACACGCCGACCCTCGGCCGCCTGATTGAGGAGCTCCCCCTTGAAACGTTTAACCCCTCTGCGCCTCTTGGCCGCATTGTCCCTGGCCGGTGCCAGCCTGTTTGCCCGGGCGGCGGATGTGACCATCGCTTATCAGACCACCGTGGACCCGGCGAAAGTGGCCCAGGCCGACGGCACGTATGAAAAAGCCACCCGCGCCAAGATCGACTGGCGCAAATTCGACAATGGCGCCGACATCATCGCCGCCATCGCCTCCGGCGACGTGCAGATCGGCTACCTCGGCTCCAGCCCGCTGACCGCTGCCGTTACCCGCAAAGTTCCAGTGGAAACTTTCCTCGTGGCCACCCAAATCGGCGGCGCCGAAGCGTTAGTGGCTCGCAACGGCTCAGGGATCAACAACCCTCAGGACCTGATCGGCAAAAAAATCGCCGTGCCCTTCGTATCCACCGGCCACTACAGCCTGTTGGCCGCATTGAAGCACTGGAACATCGACCCTGCGAAAGTCACCATCCTCAACCTCGCGCCGCCGGCAATCATCGCCGCGTGGAAACGCGGTGACATCGACGCCACCTACGTGTGGGACCCAGCCTTGGGCGTGGCCAAGGAAAACGGCAAGGTGCTGATCACCTCCGGCGAACTGGCCAAGTTCGGCGCGCCGACCTTCGATGCGTGGATCGTGCGTAAGGATTTCGCCGAGAAGCACCCGGAAATCGTCACGGCCTTCGCCAAAGTCACTCTGGATGCCTACTCCGCATACAGCAAAGACCCCCAAGCCTGGCTCGCCGATAAAGGCAACGTCGACAAACTGGTGAAGCTCTCCGGCGCCAAGTCCAGTGACATCCCACTGCTGCTGCAAGGCAACGTCTACCCGCTGGCCGCTGACCAACTGACCCTGCTGGGCGCACCGATCACCAAGGCTGTGACCGACACCGCTGCGTTCCTCAAGGAACAAGGAAAGGTCGACGCGGTGCTGCCGGACTACGCCCCTTACGTCAGCGCCAAGTTCATCACCCACTGATTCAGGAGTTCATTGCGATGGCCTTGCTACAACTGGAGCGCATCAGCGCACAGTACCCAGGCGCCACAGAACCGGTACTGTCTGACATTTCACTCGAGCTTGGGCCCCAGCAATTGCTGGTGGCCCTCGGTCCGTCCGGCAGTGGCAAGACTTCGCTGTTGAACCTGATTGCCGGTTTCGTCGAGCCTTCTGCCGGGCGCATCACCCTCGATGGCGTGCCGGTCAAAGGCCCTAGCGCCGAACGCGGCGTGGTGTTCCAGGACGATGCCCTGCTGCCTTGGCAGGACGTGCTGGCCAACGTCGGTTTCGGTCTCGAACTGGCCGGCGTGCCCAAGGCACAACGTGAAGTACGCGCCCGGGAAATGCTCACCCTGGTTGAGCTCGCCGGTTTCGACAGCCGCCGTATCTGGCAACTTTCCGGCGGCCAGAGGCAACGTGTGGGCCTGGCCCGCGCCCTGGCGGCAGACCCACGCGTGTTGCTGATGGACGAACCCTTCGGCGCCCTCGACGCCTTTACCCGCGAACACATGCAGGAACTGCTCCTACAAGTCTGGCGGCGCACGGCCAAGCCGGTGTTCCTGATAACCCACGACATTGAAGAAGCGGTGTTCCTCGCCACCGATTTGATCCTGCTGGCGCCCAACCCCGGCCAGATCGTCGAGCGTCTGCACCTGGACTTCGGCCAGCGCTACGCCGCCGGTGAGTCGGCGCGGGCGATCAAGTCCGATCCGCGCTTTATCGAAACCCGCGAACACGTGCTGGGCCACGTGTTCTCGCAACGGCAGGTGTCCGCATGAGCAGCTACGAACTTCCCGCCACCGCCGCCAAGCCGGCAGCGCACGCGGTTATTGCGGTGCGTCGCAGCCTGAGCACACGTTGGGTCAGCGTACTCACCTTGGTCGTCTTGCTGGCGATCTGGTGGGCGGTGACCGCCACCGGCTTGATCGAACCGTTATTCCTGCCGCCTCCGTCTGCTGTGCTGCAAAAAGGCTGGCTGCTGGCGACCACCGGCTACATGGACGCCACCTTGTGGCAGCACTTGGGCGCAAGCCTGCAGCGTATCGGCCTGGGCCTCGGTTTTGCGGTGCTGACCGCCGTGCCGGTGGGCATTGCCATCGGTTCCAACCGCATCGCGCGCGGCATTCTCGACCCGCTGATCGAGTTCTACCGGCCGATTCCACCGCTGGCTTATTTACCGCTGATCGTGATCTGGTGCGGCATCGGCGAGCTGTCCAAGGTGTTGCTGATTTATCTGGCGATCTTCGCACCTATCGCCATCGCCACCGCGACCGGCGTGCGCACGGTCGACCTCGCCAAGCTGCGTGCCGCGCAGTCGTTGGGCGCCAACCGTGCCCAGTTGATTCGCCATGTCATCCTGCCGAGCGCCCTGCCCGACATTCTCACCGGTGTGCGCATCGGCCTGGGTGTGGGCTGGTCGACATTGGTCGCTGCAGAGTTGATCGCGGCCACCAGCGGGTTGGGCTTCATGGTGCAGTCGGCGGCGCAGTTTCTGGTCACCGATGTGGTGGTGCTGGGGATTCTGGTGATCGCGCTGATCGCCTTCGCCATGGAAATGGGCCTGCGTGCCCTGCAGCGTAAATGGGTGCCTTGGCATGGCCAGGCACACTGAGAGAGAACAGCATGAGCAGCCTGACCGTTACACCAATAAGCACCGCTCTGGGCGCCCTGATCAGTGGCGTCGATATCACCCAGCCGCTGCCCCCTGGAGAACGCGACGCCATCGAGCAGGCGTTACTCAAGCACTCTGTGCTGTTCCTCAGAGACCAGGCCATTAACCCGCAACAACAGGCGCGGTTCGCGGCGAATTTTGGCGACCTGCATATTCATCCGATTTATCCCAACGTGCCAGAACAGCCAGAAGTGCTGATCCTCGATACCGCCGTGACCGACGTGCGCGACAACGCCGTGTGGCATACCGACGTGACCTTCCTGCCCACGCCGGCACTGGGCGCGGTGCTCAGCGCCAAGCTGTTGCCGGCGTTTGGTGGCGATACCTTGTGGGCCAGCGGCATTGCGGCGTATGAAGCGTTGTCCGAACCGTTGAAGGTGCTGCTCAACGGGTTGACGGCAACCCACGACTTCACCAAGTCCTTCCCGCTGGAGCGTTTTGGCAACACCGCCGAAGACTTCACGCGCTGGGACGAAACCCGCAAGAAAAATCCGCCGCTGTCGCACCCGGTGGTGCGCACGCATCCGGTGAGTGGGCGTAAGTCGCTGTTTGTCAGTGAGGGGTTTACCACCAGGATCAACGAGCTGGAGGCGGCGGAAAGCGAGGCCATTCTAAAGCTGCTTTTTGCTCACGCAACACGCCCGGAGTTCACGATCCGCTGGCGGTGGCAAGAGAATGATGTGGCGTTCTGGGATAACCGCGTGACACAACACTACGCGGTGGATGACTACCGGCCGCAGCGCCGGGTGATGCATCGGGCAACGATTTTGGGCGATGTGCCGTTCTAGTCGCCACACTGAAAGTCAAATGTAGGAGGGGGCTTGATCCCTCCCACATTGACCGGGTCGTACCAAATTATTCAGCCGTGGATGGCTTTTCCCACAAGTTGATCCCGCCTTCCTGCGCAAACCGATCAATTTCCGCCAACTCCTGCGCACTGAAGCTCAAGTTCTTCAACGCCCCGACGTTCTCGATGATCTGCTCGGGCCGGCTTGCGCCGATCAGCGCACTGGTCACCCGTGGGTCGCGCAGGGTCCAGGCCAGCGCCAGTTGCGCCAAACTCTGGCCACGACGCTTGGCGATTTCATTCAAAGCGCGCACGTGGGCGATGTTGGCTTCAGACAAGTGCTTGGCCTGTAACGAGCTGCCACCCGGGCGGTTAACCCGCGCATCCGCTGGCACGCCATTGAGGTACTTGTCGGTGAGCAAGCCCTGAGCCAGCGGCGTGAACGCAATCACCCCGGCACCGAGTTCTTCTGTGGTGTCCAGCAGGTCTTTTTCCACCCAGCGGTTAAGCAGGTTGTAGGCAGGCTGATGAATCAGCAGCGGCACTTTCCACTCTTTGAGCAAGGCTGCGATTTCGCGGGTTTTCACGCCGGAATAGGACGAGATACCGATGTACAACGCCTTGCCCTGTTGCACGGCCGTGGCGAGAGCGCTGGCGGTTTCTTCCAGCGGGGTGTCGGGGTCAAAACGGTGGGAGTAGAAAATATCCACGTAGTCGACACCCAGGCGTTGCAGGCTCTGGTCCAGGCTCGCCAGTATGTATTTGCGCGAACCGCCGCCCTGGCCGTAAGGACCGGGCCACATGTCCCAACCGGCTTTGCTGGAGATGATCAGCTCGTCGCGGTAATGCTTGAAGTCTTCGCGCAGCAAACGGCCGAAGTTGATCTCGGCGCTGCCGTAGGGCGGGCCGTAGTTGTTGGCCAGGTCGAAGTGGTTGATCCCCAGGTCGAAGGCGGTACGCAGCAAAGCGCGCTGGGTGTCGATCGGGGTGCTGTCGCCAAAGTTGTGCCACAGCCCCAAGGACAGTGCAGGTAGCACCAATCCACTGCGGCCTACGCGGCGGTAGGGAATAGATTCATAGCGGTTTTCGGCAGCAATATACGTCATCGAATCCTCTCTGGGCTTAGGGCCAGTAAGGCCTGGAAGTAACGATATTTCCAGGCCTTTTAACCCGCTGAATCGCTTAACTATACCCATCCGTTTTACAGCAATTTACTACCAGAGTGGAACGACATAGCTGACATAGAAGCGATTTTCATCTTGCACGGTGGCACCGGTAATGTCCGGGCTGGCGTGCGCGTTTTTCCAGGTCACGCCCAGGCCTTTGAGGGTGCCGGTCGGTACTTGGTAGGCCGCCGCAATGTTGCGTTCCCATTCGCTGGTGTCACCCTGCGCGGTGCGGATGTCGTCACCGTGAGCGTAGGCGGCGGAGAACGTCAGGCCAGTAAGACCGAGCTTGCCGAAGTCATATTTGTACTGCGCCAGCCAGGTGCGTTCGCCCGCGTGCTGGAATTTGTTCAACTGCATGTTGGTCAGTGCCGGGGTGTCGGCACCTGAACCTGGGCCCTGGCGAGCATCGCCACTGTTCAGGCCGGAATCGAGGTATGGGAAATCACTGTCGCCGCTGTTTTTCTGGATGCCCAGGCCGACGGTATGGCCGTCCAGGCTGTAGCTTTCAAGCAAGCTGGCGGTGGTCTGGTTGATGCGGCCCTTGCTGGTGCCATCACCGTAGAGGCCGGCCGCGGCAAAGTCCTCCACAGGCTGACGGTGGTGTTCTGGATGCCAGTGTAGTCCGCACCGCCGAACAGGAAGCGATCACTTTCTTGGATACCGCCGGCGGTGGTCATGCCCTGGTCGCCGGTTTCATTACGAATTTTGGTCTTGAAGATATCGCCACCGGTGAAGGTGAAGTCGCTGAGGTCCTTGGACACCAGTTGCACACCGGTACTGGTTTGGTGGTACAGGCGGCCGTCAGTGTTGGACAGCACCGGGTTATTGCCGTGCAGCGTGCCGACGCGCAGCTCATCCTTGGCGAAGCGCATCTTGAACGTAGGGCTAAGTACGCCGAACTGGTCGGCGGATTTGCCGTTATCCAGTGGGAACATGCTGCCGGGGTAGCGACCTTGATGATTCTTGTCGTTGAGGTCACCACCGGAGTCCAGTTTCAAGCCATAGAACGCCTGCAGGTCGAGGCCAAAACCGACCGGCCCATCGGTGTAGCCGGACTTGAAGTTGAACTCGAAACCCTGGCCCCAATCCCGCACGCTGTGGGCCTTGGCGCGGCTGTTGACCACACCATGGGGCTTATTAACGTCTTCATTAGTTACCGGTCTCCGTCACTGTTCCGAAATGAAAGCGTCAAACGCTTTACACAATTACGCAGTGGCCAGATGACAGTTGCGCGTCAAAGCCGGGCTTCAACGAATGAAATTACGTTTAAGAAAGCCCCGTGGGACGGGGCTTTGCGGGGATTACTACGTCAGCGCACCAAGTGCAGGAACTGCAGGTGACGCTCGTATTGGTCGAGGATGTCGTTGATGATCTGCTCCTTGGTGTAGCCCACCAAGTCGTAGTCCTGGCTGCCCTCACTCAGGTGCACTTCCGCTCGGTAATAGCGACGGTTGTTGAGCTGTTTGGAGCCCATGCCACCGCGTGCAAATGACGGTGTGAAATAGCCGCGCATCTGCACCTGATACACGAACGGGTGTTCTTCGCCGTGGCCGATTTCCAGGCTGACGCTGTCGTTGGCTGGGTCGGGCTGGGCGACGACGCTGAGGCCTTTTTCGACAAACACCGCCGTCACTTCTTCGATCGCCGGGCGCACCGTGGCTTCAAGGAACCGGTACACCTCATCGCGCGACGGGAAATGCACCGCCTGGGTCAAACGCTGGCGCCAACCGCCCGTGCCTTTGCGTGAGCCGGACACCGGCGCGAGGGAATGCATCTGCGCGATCTGCTTTTGCGATTCGAGGTAGAACGCCTTGTGCAGGCCCCACATCATCAACAGCAGGATCAGCGAGAACGGCAACGAGGTCAGCACCACCGCGGACTTCAGTGAGTCGATATTGCCGGCAAACAGCAACGCACTGGTGACCAATGCAGTCATCGCCCCCCAGAACACGCGCAGCCATTTCGGACCGTCTTCGTCGGCGTTACCGCCTTTGGAGGACAGGGTCGACAGCACCACGGTGCCGGAGTCGGCCGAGGTGACGAAGAACACGAAGCTGATAAACACCGTGACGGCGATAACCGTCTTGCTCCACGGGTAGGTTTCCAGCAACAGGTAGAGGCTCATCGACGGGTCATCGATGGCCGACTGGCCGAGCGCGGTCAAGCCGTGGTTGAGCACTTGATCGATGGCACTGTTACCGAAGATCGACATCCACGCGAGGGTAAAGCCCAGCGGAATCAGCAGCACACCAAACACGAATTCGCGGATGGTGCGGCCACGGGAAATACGCGCGATAAACAGGCCTACGAACGGCGACCATGCGATCCACCAGGCCCAGTAGAACACCGTCCAACCGCCCAGCCAGTCGCTGGGTTTATCGTAGGCGTACACATCAAAACTCTTGGTCGGCAAGGCACCGAGGTAGTCACCAATGTTCTGGATCAGGGTGTTAAGCAAGTGCTGGGTGGGCCCGGCGAACAACACAAACAGCAGCAGCGCGCAGGCCAGCAGCATGTTGATATCGGACATCACCCGCACGCCCTTGTCGACGCCAGCGACGGCGACGAGGATCGCGGCGCCCATCATCAGCGTGATCAGGCCGACCTGGACCCACTGGGTGTGGGCAATGCCGAACAGGTAGTCGAGGCCAGAGTTGAGGTGCAACACGCCGAAGCCCATGTCGGCACCCAGGCCAAACACCGTGGCGATGATGCCGAAGCCATCCACCGCGTAGCCGATGGGGCCGTTAATGCGCTTACCGATCAGCGGGTACAGCGCCGAGCGCAGCGCCAGCGGCAGGTTATGCCGGTAGGCGAAATACGCCAAGGCCATGCCGACAAAGGCAAACACACCCCAGCCGTGCAAGCCCCAGTGCAGAAACAGAATCTGCATGGCTTGGCGCGCGGCATCGGCATTCATTGGCGCGCCCTGAGGCGGTTGCACCAGGTGCGTCAGCGGCTCGGACACGCAAAAGAAAAACAGCGTGATGCTGATCCCGGCGGCGAACAGCATGCCCGCCCAAGACAGGTAACTGAATTCGGGTTCGTCGTGGTCGGCACCGAGTTTTATCTTGCCGTAGCCCGATAGCGCGGTGACCACCACGAAGACCAGATACAGGGTCATCGCCAGCATGTAGTACCAGCCGACCGTGTTGGCCGCCCAGTTTTGCGCGGCCAGCAGCCAGGCACCGGCCTGTTGCGGGATCGCGATGACCGTGATGCCAAATAGCAGGATGAAGCTGGCGGCAAAGTAGAAAACGGGCGCATTCATGCGCACCATGCCACTGGATGGGGTGGACGATGCACTCATGAACGATGCACCCCTAGGGTGTGGGATGTGGCTGTAAATAACGGACTCAGCAAAGGTAAGCCTCCTGTTGTGAGCGGGCAGCGAACCACCGGTTTAACTTGAACGAACATTCAAGTTAAACATGGATAAGCGGTTTTGGACTAATCGCAGAGCTGAGTGGTAGGTAATTCCTACACTAGCTCAAGGATTGATATGACGGGTGCGCGAGGAAAAACGTTCACCGATTTCCGCGTTAAACACAGCTCAAAATTGGAGCGCGATCAAAAAATGCGGAAAGCGGCTTGCCCCCTCCCACATTGGATGTATGCAGGTCCTTTACTTCTGTGCCCCATCCTCATGCTGCAAGTTCGCCTGCGTGATATTCGCCCCCGCCGGCACGCTGCGGGTCAGCCACACATTGCCGCCAATCGTCGAGCCTTTGCCAATGGTGATCCGCCCCAGAATCGTCGCCCCGGCGTAGATCACCACATCATCCTCAACGATCGGATGACGTGGGTGGCCCTTCTGCAACTGACCATCCTCATCCGCCGGAAAGCGCTTGGCGCCCAAGGTCACCGCCTGATAAATACGCACCCGCTCGCCGATGATCGCGGTTTCACCAATCACCACACCCGTGCCGTGGTCGATAAAAAAACTCGGGCCGATCTGCGCGCCGGGGTGAATATCGATGCCGGTGGCCGAGTGGGCAATCTCCGCGCTGATTCGCGCCAGCAGCGGCAACCCGGCACGATATAAGTGATGTGCCAGGCGATGGTGAATCACCGCCAGAATCCCCGGGTAGCACAGCAGCACTTCATCCACACTGCGCGCGGCCGGGTCGCCGTGGTAGGCGGCCAACACGTCGGTGTCCAACAGGCTGCGCAGGGAAGGCAGGGCCAAGGCAAAATCCTGGATCAGGCGGATGGCCAAGGCATCGACCTCGCCGTCATCTTTACCGCCTTGGCGAGCAGCGTACCGCAGCTCCAGACGCGCCTGGGCGAGCAAGGCATTCAAGGCGACATCAAGCGTGTGACCGACGTAAAAATCTTCGCTTTCTTCACGCAAATCCACTGGCCCCAGGCGCATCGGAAACAACGCGCCGCACAGCGACTCGAGAATCTGCGCCACCGCTTCGCGCGACGGCAATTCACGCCCGCCGTGCTCACCACTCAAGCGACCATTGCGCGTGCGCCACTGGTCCCGGGCGCTGCGCAGTTGGCTGACGATGGTCTGCAATTGCCAATGACTGGAACGCTCACTCACGGTATTCACTCCTGACGATATAGCCGTCACTTTACGGTATGCACCCAAGCCGCTCTTAAGAACCAATGGTGTGATGTAAAGAACCATACGGAATAAGCGATTGCCGGTTGCCCGATGAAAAGTGCCTGCCTATAGTCGCCCAATCACTTAGCCACCGTGCGTAGCCATGATCAAACAACAGCTCGACCGTTTTAACCGCCTGGAACTGCTGGGCGGCGCCACTGCCCTGGAAAAACTCGAGCGGCTGTCGGCCTGGCTGGGCAGGGACATCTACGTCAAACGCGACGATACGACACCACTGGCCATGGGCGGCAACAAGCTGCGCAAACTCGAGTACCTGGCTGCCGATGCACTCGCCCAGGGTGCCGACACCCTGGTCACCGCCGGTGCAATCCAGTCCAACCATGTGCGCCAAACCGCTGCGCTGGCCGCCAAGCTCGGCCTGGGCTGCGTTGCGCTGCTGGAAAACCCCACCGGCACCGAAGACCCTAACTACCTGGCCAACGGCAACCGCCTGCTGCTGGAGCTGTTCGACGCCAAGGTTGAATTGGTCGAGAACCTCGACAACGTCGACGAGCAACTCAACGCCCTCGCCAATCGCCTGCGCAGCAACGGTAAAAAGCCGTACTTGGTGCCTATCGGCGGTTCCAATGCTCTCGGCGCCCTCGGCTATGTACGCGCCGGGCTGGAACTGGCCGGGCAGATCGCAGACAACGGGATTGAATTCGCCGCCGTGGTACTGGCCTCGGGCAGTGCCGGCACCCACAGCGGTCTCGCGCTGGCCTTGAGTGAAGTGCTGCCGAACTTGCCGGTGGTGGGCATTACGGTATCGCGCACCGAGGAAGCTCAGTTCCCGAAAGTGCAGGGCCTGGCCGAACGCACCGCCCAATTGCTCGGCGTAGATATCCCCGAGGCGTTCAACGTGATTTTGTGGGACGAATATTTCGGCCCGCGCTATGGCGAACCGAACGCCGGCACCCTCGCTGCGGTCAAGCTATTGGCGAGCCAGGAAGGCCTGCTGCTGGACCCGGTCTACACGGGCAAAGCTATGGCCGGATTGCTGGATGGCATCGGTCGCCAGCGGTTTGAAGAAGGCCCGATCATTTTCCTGCACACCGGCGGGGCGCCGGCGTTGTTTGCTTATGGCGCAGCATTTAACTGAATGAACGCGGGTCAAATGTGTGTGTGGCTTGCCTGCGATAGCGGTGTGTCAGCCACACATAAGGTGCTGACCCGTCACTGTCGCAGGCAAGCCAGCTCCGACATCAATCAGCGTCATATTCCAATATAGAATAAAAGATTGTACTTATATTATTTTCAAGTCTTAAAAGCTGGCTTTATAGTCGCGCCGAAGGCGAAGACGCGCTTCGCGCTTTAAGGCAGGATACGACTACCGCGTCACCTGCTTCGCTCAACATAAAAACACAGGGGCTCTTCATGACTATTTCTGTATTTCGTCGCACATTGCTGGTTGGCACATTGGGGCTGGCGCTCGGGGCTAGCTGGCTGAGCCAGGCAGTTGCCGGCGAGCAGTTGGAAAACATCAAGAAAGCCGGCGAAATCAAGATCGGCCTGGAAGGCACCTACCCGCCGTTCAGCTTCGTCGACGAAAGCGGCAAGCTCAGCGGTTTCGAAGTCGAGCTGTCCGAAGCGCTGGCCAAAGAGCTGGGCGTCAAGGTCAAGCTGCAAGCCACGCCGTGGGACGGTATCCTCGCGGCCCTGGAATCCAAGCGCCTGGACGCCGTGGTCAACCAAGTGATCCTCTCCGAAGAGCGCAAGAAGAAATATGACTTCTCCAAGCCCTACACCGCTTCCGGTATCCAAGCGCTGGTGCTGAAGAAAAACGTCGACACCATCAAAACCGCCGACGACCTGGCCGGCAAAAAAGTTGGCGTAGGCCTGGGCACCAACTACGAAAAATGGCTCAAGGACAATCAACCGAAAGCCATTATCAAAACCTACAACGATGACCCCACCAAGTTCCAGGACCTGCGCATCGGCCGCATCGACGCCATTCTGATCGACCGTCTGGCCGCTCTGGAATACGCCAAGAAAGCCCCGGACACCGCAGCCGCCGGTGATGCCTTCTCCCGTCAAGAAGCCGGTATTGCCCTGCGCAAAGGCGAGCCTGAACTGCTCGATGCGGTGAACAAGGCCCTCGACAAGCTGCGCGCCGACGGCACCTTGAAGAAGTTGTCGGAGAAATACTTCAACGCTGACGTCACTCAATAATGGAAGCAGGTTTCCAACTCGCGCTGGACTCCGCGCCCTTTCTGCTCAAGGGCGCGTACTACACGGTGATCCTTAGCCTTGGCGGGATGTTTTTCGGCTTGCTGCTGGGCTTCGGCCTGGCCTTGATGCGCCTGTCGCGCTTCAAACTTTTGAGCTGGACCGCCCGTGTCTACGTGTCGTTCTTTCGCGGCACGCCCTTGCTGGTGCAGCTGTTTTTGATCTACTACGGCTTACCGCAAGTGGGCATCGAGCTGGACCCTATCCCGGCCGCCATGATCGGCTTTTCGCTGAACATGGCCGCTTATGCCTGTGAAATCCTGCGCGCCGCGATCAGCTCCATCGAGCGCGGCCAGTGGGAAGCGGCTGCCAGTATCGGCATGACCCGCGCGCAAACCCTGCGCCGGGCCATCCTGCCGCAGGCCATGCGCACGGCCTTGCCGCCGCTGGGCAACAGCTTTATTTCGTTGGTCAAGGACACGGCGCTGGCCGCCACCATCCAGGTGCCCGAGTTGTTCCGTCAGGCGCAACTGGTGTCTGCGCGCACCTTCGAAATCTTCACCATGTACCTCTCCGCCGCCCTGATCTACTGGATCCTGGCAAGCATCCTGGCGCATTTTCAAAATCGCCTGGAAGACCGGGTCAACCGGCATGACCTGGAGTCTTGAAACATGATCGTGGTTGAAAAACTGACCAAACAATTCAAGGGTCAGGTGGTACTCAACGGGATCGACCTCGAGGTCAAGGAAGGCGAAGTTGTCGCCATCATTGGCCCCAGCGGTTCCGGCAAGACCACCTTCCTGCGCTGCCTGAATTTCCTCGAAGAGCCCACCAGCGGCCGCATCAAGGTGGGTGACATCGAGATCGACAGCAGCAAGCCGCTTAACCAGCAACAAGGCCTGGTGCGGCGCTTGCGCCAGCACGTGGGTTTCGTGTTCCAAAACTTCAACCTGTTCCCGCACCGCACCGCGCTGGAAAACGTCATCGAAGGCCCGCTCGTGGTCAAGAAGATGCCACGCGAAGCAGCGACCGAACTGGGTCGCAAGCTGTTGGCCAGGGTTGGCCTGGCGGGCAAGGAAGGGGCCTACCCTCGGCGCCTGTCCGGCGGCCAGCAACAACGCGTGGCGATTGCTCGGGCACTGGCCATGGAGCCGGAGGTGATTCTGTTTGACGAACCTACCTCGGCCCTCGACCCGGAGTTGGTCGGTGAAGTACTGGCGACCATCCGCAGCCTGGCCGAAGAAAAACGCACCATGGTCATCGTCACCCATGAAATGAGCTTTGCCCGCGATGTAGCCAACCGGGTGATCTTTTTCGACAAGGGCGTGATCGTCGAACAGGGCGAAGCCAAGGCGTTGTTTGCCAACCCCAAGGAGGAGCGGACCAAGCAGTTCTTGAGCAAGTTTCTGGCTCATTAATTGCCTGAGAGCAGGCCCGCACTGTGGTGAGGGAGCTTGCTCCCGCTGGGCTGCGTAGCAGCTCCAAAATGTTGAGAGCGCTTCTTGCTCCAGCGGTAACAAGCGCCCTTGCCACAATCAGCCGCTCCTACACGAACCCCTTATTGCAACGCGTAAAAATCACCGCCGTACCCGTCTCAGAATCCCCCGCCTCGTCAGACTCGTCTGAATCTACCCCAACCCGCCGTTTAGCCCTTTGCCGCCATTGACGCCCCCCGGACAACCCTCTTATCTAGCGCTCAGAGGATTGGATCCTATCCCGGCTATTCACTGAATCGTTCCTTTCGGCACCTGCGCACAACCGCGCCACGGGCGCCGTAACGATTGCTGCTGGCTGCATCAAGGAGATTACTTATGACGCGCACTGCAACCCCGGCCATGCTCACCGCCCCGACCCTGCCCCAGGCTCATCGACACGGTATCAATGCCCTCGCCGCCACCCACCTGCAAGTGGCTATCGCACCCTACCCCGGCATGGAGGAAGGTGACCTGATCGAGTTGTTCTGGAACAACTGCTTTGCCGACTCTCGGCGCGTAACAGCGTGCAAAATCGGCACACCTACCCACCTGCGGGTCCCGGAAAGTTTTGTGCTGGACGGGCCAGCGCAGGTTCACTACCAAGTCATGCAGATCGGCCATGGTCCGGCACGCTCGGCCGTCACGCAGGTGCGGGTAAAAACCAACTACCCAGGTGGCCAACCTTCGGCCCTCTTCAGCGACGAGAACCAGAACCTCGCGCCCGTCAGCCTGCCCGACACCATCCGACGCTACGGCATCAACCCCAGCCAGGTACGGCGCGGCATTCCGTTGCGCATTGAGCCCTACCTGAACATGGCCAGCGGCGACGCCATTACCCTGCGTTGGGGTGACGTGCGCCTGGACCTGCCGAAAATCCAGGCCAAAGGCGTCGGCTTGGCGGTGCAGGTGTGGGTGCCCTCAGCGGTGATTATCGAAGCAGGCGACGACAGCCGCCTGGACGTGACGTACTGCATCCTTGACCGCGTCGGCAATAATTCACGCTGGGCACCGGTGCGCAGCCTGACCATCGCTGCCTGCTCGCCACAAACGCCGCCCCGCCCGGCCAAGGCCGCATCGACCTATCAGCCGCGCCAGTGCGGCTCACCCTGCGAACCTGGGTGACAGCCCTTCTATGCATATTCCTAGAAGTTAGTTCCTTTAAAGATTTAACACGCTTAGGGTATATGCACCGGACCACCGGACATCTCTGATTTTTCTGTTTTCATTTCATTGAATGCGAGGTCGGTATGGTCAAAATTACCCCGGTGCATAACGCCAGGGCATTACGTGCAGCCAAGGAGCGGCGCTGATGTCTAATTTGGCTCTAACACCCACCCAGAGTGATCTGGATGTAGCCCCACTGCTGCTGCCGGCCATTGTGCTGCGTGACGACGCGCAAGCGTTGAGCGCAGCCCATGAATTGGCCCAGGCCGCGCGTCTGCAAGCGGCCAGGCGCGACCAGCAGCGCAAGCTGCCATGGGCACAAATCGAACAATTTACCCGCAGCGGGTTGGGCAGTATTTCCATTCCCCGTGAATACGGCGGCCCCCAGGTGTCTTTCACCACCTTGGCCGACGTGTTCGCGATCATCAGCGCAGCGGACCCGGCCCTCGGGCAGATCCCGCAGAACCATTTCGGCATCTTGCACCTGGTGCAGGGCGCCGCGACCGAACGCCAGAAAAAGCAGCTATTCCAAAGCGTCCTCGATGGCTGGCGCATCGGCAACGGCGGCCCGGAACGCGGCACCAAAAACACCCTGGAGCTCAAGGCGCGTATCACCGCCGAGGGCGACGGCTACGTGGTAAGCGGCCAGAAGTTCTACTCCACCGGCGCGCTGTTTGCCCATTGGGTGGCGGTGAAGGCGTTGAACGCTGACGGCAAACAAGTCATGGCGTTTGTACGCCGAGGCGCCAAAGGACTGCGCATTGTTGACGACTGGTCGGGCTTTGGCCAACGCACCACCGCCAGCGGCACCGTGCTGCTCGACCGGGTGCCGGTGGATGCAGAACTGGTGGTCGAGAATTGGCGCATCGGCGAGAGCCCGAATATCCAGGGGGCCGTCTCGCAATTGATCCAGGCCGCCATCGACGCGGGCATCGCCCGTGGCGCACTCGATGACACCATCGCATTCGTGCGCGAACGCTCGCGCCCGTGGATCGATGCCAAGGTCGAACGCGCCAGCGATGACCTGTATGTCATCGCCGATATCGGCAAGCTGAAGATCGAACTGCACGCCGCCGAAGCCTTGTTGCGCAAGGCCGGCAAGGTCCTGGACGAAGTCAGCGCGGCGCCGATCACCGCGCAATCCGCCGCGCAGGCTTCGATTGCCGTGGCCGAGGCGAAAGTGCTGACCACCGAGGTGTCATTGCTGGTCAGCGAAAAACTCTTCGAACTGGCTGGCAGCCGCGCCACCCTCGCCGAATTCAACCTCGACCGCCACTGGCGCAACGCCCGCGTGCACACCCTGCACGACCCGGTGCGCTGGAAATATCACGCCGTGGGCACTTATCGACTGAACGGCACTTTGCCTGCTCGACATTCCTGGATCTGACCGGCCAGACATCTGGAGAAACTTATGACTTTTTCCCCTAACGTTGCGGTCATCACCAGCGACGAACAAGCCCTCATTGTCGCCAGCGACCTGGCCGAAGATTTCCGCCGCGACAGCGCCCAACGCGACCGTGAACGCCGCCTGCCGCTGCCCGAACTGGACGTATTTTCGCGCTCCGGCCTGTGGGGTATCAGCGTGCCGAAGGAACACGGCGGTGCCGGTGTGTCCAACGTCACCCTGGCCAAGGTCATTGCGCTGATTGCCCAGGCGGATGCGTCGCTGGGCCAGATCCCGCAAAACCACTTTTATGCCCTGGAAGTACTGCGCGTGAACGGCGACCCTGCACAGCAGCAACGCCTGTACGCCGAAGTGCTGGCAGGTCAACGTTTCGGCAACGCCTTGGCGGAGTTGGGCACCAAGACTGCTCACGATCGCGTGACCAAAATCACCCGCGACGGTGACGGTTTTCGTATCACCGGCCGCAAGTTCTACGCCACCGGCGCCATCTACGCGCAACGTATACCGACCTCGGTGGTGGATGAACACGGCGTGCAGCAGTTGGCCTTTGTGCCCCGCGACAGCGAAGGCCTGAACGTAATCGACGACTGGAGCGGCTTCGGCCAACGCACCACCGGCAGCGGTTCGGTGGTGTTCGACAATGTGTGGGTCACAGCGCAAGACGTGATTCCATTCCAGAGCGCCTTCGAGCGCCCGACCACGGTAGGCCCGCTGGCGCAGATCCTTCACGCCGCCATCGACACCGGCATCGCCCGCGCTGCCTTTGAGGATGCGCTGCACTTTGTGCGCACCAAGACCCGCCCATGGATCGACTCCGGCAACGACAAGGCCACTGAAGACCCGTTGACCCTGAGAAGCTTCGGCCACCTGAGCATCCGCCTGCACGCGGCGCAAGCGTTGCTGGAACGCTCCGGCGAGTTCCTCGACCGTGCCCAGGCCGACAGTAATGCGCAGACCGTCGCGGCAGCCTCCATCGCCGTCGCCGAAGTGCGTGCCCTGAGCACCGAAATTGCCCTGGCCGCCGGCAGCACCTTGTTTGAACTGGCCGGCAGCCAGGCGACCCTGGCCGAACACGGCCTCGACCGCCATTGGCGTAACGCCCGCGTGCACACCCTGCACGACCCGGTGCGCTGGAAGTACTTCGCTGTGGGCAACTACTACCTCAACGATGAAAACCCGCCACTGCGGGGGACCCTTTAAATGGCGAAGAAAAAAATCCTGCTCAATGCCTTCAACATGAACTGCATCGGGCACATCAATCATGGCCTGTGGACGCATCCACGCGACACATCAACGCAGTACAAAACCGTCGAGTACTGGACCGAGCTGGCGCAAACACTCGAGCGCGGGCTATTCGACGGTTTGTTCATCGCCGACATCGTCGGCGTGTACGACGTCTACCAGAACGCCATCGATGTGCCGCTCAAAGAGTCGATCCAACTGCCGGTCAACGACCCACTGCTGCTGGTCTCGGCGATGGCGGCAGTGACCAAAAACCTCGGCTTCGGCCTCACCGCCAACCTTACCTACGAGCCGCCTTATCTGTTCGCCCGTCGCATGTCCACCCTCGACCATTTGAGCCGTGGCCGGGTCGGCTGGAACATCGTCACCGGCTACCTCGACAGCGCCGCCAAGGCCATGGGCCTGACCGAACAGGTTAAGCATGATCGGCGTTACAACCAGGCCGATGAGTACCTTCAAGTGCTGTACAAACTCTGGGAGGGCAGCTGGGAAGACGACGCGGTGATCAACGATCCGCAGCAACGGGTCTATGCACAACCAGGCAAAGTGCACAAAGTCGAGCACCACGGCGAGTTCTATCACGTCG
Organism: Pseudomonas sp. 1152_12; assembly: GCF_052850675.1. Classification (NCBI taxonomy): domain Bacteria; kingdom Pseudomonadati; phylum Pseudomonadota; class Gammaproteobacteria; order Pseudomonadales; family Pseudomonadaceae; genus Pseudomonas; species Pseudomonas sp. 1152_12. The sequence continues at coordinate 506,514 of NZ_VXCW01000004.1, forward strand.
AGGGTTATCACCTCTGCGAACCATCACCGCAGCGCACGCCGGTGCTGTTCCAAGCCGGCAGTTCGGATCGCGGCTTGCTGTTCGCCGGACGGCATGCAGAGTGCGTGTTTATCAGCGGGCAGAACAAGGCGGCGACCAAGGTCCAAGTGGACAAGGTCCGCGCCAATGCGGTCGAGGCTGGGCGTAACCCGGACGACATCAAGGTGTTCATGGGCCTCAACGTGATCGTTGGCGCCACAGAAGAGTCGGCCAGGGCCAAGCATACCGAATACCTGAGCTACGCCAGCCCGGAGGCCGGCGTGGCGCATTTTTCGGCATCGACGGCGATTGATTTTGCCCAGTACGAACTGGACGAACCGATCCAGTACGTACTGGGCAACGCGATCCAGTCGGCCACCCAGAACCTGCAAAACAACGATTGGACCCGGCGCACATTGCTCGAGCAGCACGCCCTCGGCGGGCGCTACATCACCTTGGTTGGCTCGCCGGAACAGGTCGCTGACGAGCTGGAGTCGTGGATCAGTGAGACAGGGCTGGATGGCTTCAACCTGACGCGCATTGTGACGCCGGAAAGCTACGTGGACTTTATCGACCTGGTAGTGCCGGAGTTGCAAAAGCGCGGGTCCTACAAAACCGCTTACGAGCACGGAACACTGCGCGAGAAAGTGTTCCGTGGCTCCGCTCGCTTACCCGAACAACACACCGGTTCTACCTACCGTCACTAATCAAAAAATGTGGGAGCGGGCTTGCTCACGAATGCGGTGTGCCAGTCACCGAATTCGTTTGCTGACACACCGCTTTCGCGAGCAAGCCCGCTACCACATTGGATCTTCATCGCTTGCCCAAATACCTTATGACTGGAAACCGACTATGAAAAAGACACTGCTCACTCACCCAGTCAAAGCACTGGCCCTGGCCCTTGGTTTATTCAGCTCGGCGGTCTTCGCCGCCGATGCGCCACTGAAAGTCGGTACCACCGCCGCCTTCGCGATCCCCTTGGAAGCCGCTGTCGCCGAAGCTGGCAAGCAAGGCCTGAACGTCGAGCTGGTGGAGTTCACCGACTGGATTGCGCCCAACGTCAGCCTGGCCGCCGGCGATATCGACGTGAACTACTTCCAGCACATCCCGTTCCTGGAAAACGCCAAGGCTGCCGCCGGTTTTGACTTGGTGCCGTACGCACCGGGGATCATCAATAACGTCGGGCTGTATTCGAAGAAATACAAAAGCTTCAACGACTTGTCCCAAGGCGCCAGCGTGGCGATCGCCAACGACCCGATCAACAGCGGTCGTGGCCTGCAACTGCTGGCCAAGGCCGGGTTGATTACGCTCAAGCCGGGCGTGGGTTACAAGGCCACCGAAGAAGACATCGTCGCCAACCCGAAGAAAATCAAGATCCTGCAAGTGGAAGCCGTGCAACTGGTGCGCGCCTATGACGACGCGGACTTGGTGCAGGGCTACCCGGCATATATCCGCCTGTCCAAGACCTTCGACGCCGAGTCGGCGTTGCTGTTCGACGGCCTCGACCACCCGGAATACGTGATCCAGTTCGTGATCCAGCCAAAGAGCAAAACCGACCCGCGCGTGACCAAGTTCGTCGACATCTACCAGCACTCGCCGGTGGTGCGTGCGGCCCTGGATAAATCCCTCGGCAAGCTCTACCAAGTGGGCGGGGAAAATAAAAAATGACTGCCGCCAACACTCAACTGCGCGACCTGGGCTTGCCGCCCAGGAGCGCCGAGCAGACCGAACTGCACCCGGACCTGAACCGCGCCCATGTGCGTTTTATCAACCTGGGCAAAACCTATGACGGCAGCGTGCATGCCCTGCAAGGCATTGACCTGTCGATCCAGCGCGGTGAAGTGTTCGGCATCATCGGCCGCAGCGGCGCCGGTAAATCGTCGCTGATTCGCACCATCAACCGCCTGGAGCAACCGAGCAGCGGGCGGGTGTTGATCGATCAGGTGGACATCGGCCAATACGACGAAGACCACCTGGTGGTGCTGCGTCGGCGCATCGGCATGATCTTCCAGCACTTCAACCTGATGTCGGCCAAAACGGTTTGGCAGAACGTCGAGTTGCCGCTCAAAGTTGCCAGGGTGCCCAAACTGCAACGCGAGCAAAAGGTACGCGAGCTGCTGGAACTGGTGGGCCTCAACGACAAGCACAAGGCCTACCCGGCGCAGCTCTCCGGAGGGCAAAAACAGCGCGTGGGTATTGCCCGCTCGCTGGTGCACGATCCGCAGATTCTGCTGTGCGACGAAGCCACCTCGGCGCTCGACCCGGAGACCACGCAGTCGATTCTCGGCCTGCTGCGCGAGATCAACCAGCGCCTGGGCCTGACCATCGTGTTGATCACCCATGAGATGGCGGTGATTCGCGAAATCTGCGACCGCGTAGGGGTGCTTGAGCACGGGCGCATCGTCGAGCAAGGCCCGGTGTGGCACGTGTTCGGCAACCCACAGCACGAGGTCAGTAAAACCCTGCTGGCGCCACTGCAACACCGGCTGCCGGAAGAACTGCAAAGCCGTCTGCAACTCACCCAGACCTGCGCCGACGCGGCGCTGGTATTGCGTTTGCAATTCACCGGCAGTGCCACCGAGGAGCCCGATCTGGCTGCGCTGTTCAACGCCCTCGGCGGGCGCGTGCGCTTGCTGCAAGGCGGCGTAGAACGCATCCAGGGGCATGCCCTGGGTCAATTGCTGTTGGCGGTGAACGGTTCACCGCACAACGCCGAAGAACTGCGCCATCGCGCCGGGCGTTGGGCGCAACAGGTGGAGGTGCTGGGCTATGGGGTTTGATCGCTTATTGCAGGGCGCTATCGACACCTTGTTGATGGTCGGCGTGTCATCGTTGATCGCGCTGCTGGTGGGGATTCCGTTGGCGGTGTTCCTGGTCACCAGCGGCAAGGGCGGGATCTACCAGGCACCGGCGCTGAACCGCGTGCTGGGGGCGTTCGTCAATCTGTTCCGCTCCATTCCGTTTTTGATTCTGATGGTGGCGCTGATTCCATTTACCCGGCTGATCGTCGGCACCACCTACGGTGTATGGGCGGCCGTGGTGCCGCTGACCATCGCCGCCACGCCGTTCTTTGCGCGGATCGCCGAAGTGAGCTTGCGTGAGGTCGACCATGGCTTGATCGAAGCCGCACAAGCCATGGGCTGCCGTCGTTGGCACATCATCTGGCATGTGCTGTTGCCGGAAGCGCTGCCGGGGATCGTCGGCGGGTTCACGATCACGTTGGTGACGATGATCAACTCATCGGCCATGGCGGGGGCGATTGGTGCGGGCGGTCTGGGCGACATCGCTTATCGCTATGGCTATCAACGCTTTGATACGCAGATCATGCTCACCGTGATCGTGCTGCTGGTGATTCTGGTGGCGGTGATTCAATTGGGTGGGGATCGGTTGGCGCGGGTGCTTAATAAGCGCTGAGCGCCGTTAAGATTGCCCCAGCCATGCATCGCCCACCCGTGGACGATGC
>NZ_VXCW01000040.1:0-2245 GCF_052850675.1 Pseudomonas sp. 1152_12
CACTCAAGTCGACAACCAAAACCAAGGCCGCATCCTCAGCGCAGGTAGCCTCGCACTAACTGCCGATCAACTGCTCAACAGCCAAGGTGGCCTCGTCACCAGCACCGGCAACCTCACGGCGGGCATCGGGCAACTGGTCAACCGCAGTGGCGAATTGTCGAGCCAGGCGCAGGTCACGCTGCAACTGGCGGCGCTGGACAATGTTGCGGGCCTGGTATCGGCCGCGCAGTCGTTGAGCCTCAACACCACAGGCCGGATCAACAATCAGAGCGGTCGGATCACGGCGCGTCAAGCCGCGCAGGTCAACGCCGGGGCGCTGGATAACAGCGCCGGTGGCCGGATCTCTAGCAGCACGGGCCTGGCCCTGGACCTGCACCAAGGTCGTCTGGATAACCGCAGCGGTGTGCTCAACACCAGCGGCCAACTGACCCTGAATAACCTCAACGAGGTGGATAATCGCCAAGGCGAAATCTCCAGCACGCAGGCCTTCACCCTGGCTGCCAACCGCCTCGACAACGGCGCCGGCAAGGTGCTCAGCGAGCAAGGCTTGACGCTGCGCATCGCCCGCGCCCTGGATAACACCCAGGGGCTGGTTTCGGCCAAAACCCTGGATGTTCAGGCCGCCACCCTGGGTAACCAGGGCGGTACGGTCAGTGCCGGTGATGCGTTGGTGCTGCAGGTAGAAGGGGCATTGGATAACGGCAGCGGAAAGCTGCTGGCGCGTGATTCCTCGGTGGCCGTCGGTTCACTGGACAATCGCTTGGGCCTGCTTCAGGGCGACACGCGACTGAACCTCGCCAGCCGCGATGCCATCGACAACCGCCAAGGCACGCTGTTTGCCGGTTCGACGTTGGACATCAACGCGGGCAGTCTGAACAACAGCGCCGGCAAGCTCAGCAGTGATGAACACCTTAAGGCGCGTATCGCCGGGCAACTGCTGAACGTGACCGGCCTGTTCAGCGCGAACAACGTGCAGGTGACGGCAGGCAGCATCGACAACAGCGCCAAGGGCAGCCTGACGGGCAAGCAGCAACTGAGCCTGTCGGTCATCGACGGTTTGAATAACACCCAAGGCAGCCTTTACAGCCAGGCATTGGTGAGCCTGGACCTCAACCGCAGCCACCTGAACAACCAAGGCGGTTTGATCCACGCCCCGGGCGCGTTGTTGCTGAACAACCTCGCCGGCGTCAACAACCAGGGCGGGGAAATCTCCAGCACCCAGGCGCTGGGCGTTACCGCCGACAGCCTCGATAACCGCGCCGGCCAGTTGCTCAGTGAACAAGGGCTGATCGTGCGTATCGCCCAGGCGCTGGACAATACCAAGGGCTTGATCAACGCCCGTGCACTGGACGTGTCCGCCGACCGCCTGGTGAATGCCCAAGGTGCACTCAAGGCCCGCGACGCACTGGTCGCTCAGGTCGGCACGACACTCGACAACCAGCAGGGCGAAATCCTCGGCGCGGACCTGCGCTTGAGCAGTACCGCGCTGGACAACCGCAACGGCCTTATCCAGAGCGACAAGCAGCTCACGCTCAACAACGCCGACGCGCTGACCAACCGCAACGGGCGTGTGATCAGCGGCCAGGCCTTGGACCTGACCACCGCCAGCCTGGACAACCGTGCCGGAGAAGTGTCCAGCGTCGGTGACTTGAGCGTTACCGGGACTGATTTCGACAACAGCGATGGCGGCCGCCTGTTGGCCAACGGCACTCTGCAACTGACCCTGGCGCGCCTGAATAACCAGCTCAAGGGCGTCATTTCCGGGCAACAGTCGGTGGATATCAATGCGGGGGATTTTGACAACAGCAACCAGGGCAGTGTGTATGCCAAAGGTAACCTGAGTGCGGTTCTCACTGGTCAGTTGAGCAACCAGCAAGGCGTAATCCGCAGCGACGCGAACCTGATCCAGCAGTCTGCCAGTCTCAATAACGACGGCGGCCGCCTGAGCAGCGGCGCGGCGCAGCAATTGACCACCCGCGGCGCCATCAGCAACCGCAACGGCGAATTGCTCAGTGCCATGGCGCTGACCCTCAACAGCGCTAGCCTCGATAACCGTGGCGGCAAGCTGATCGGCGACGGCGCCGTGCGCGTCACCACCGCCAGCTTGAACAACCAGAACAGCGGGCGCCTCTTCAGTGTCGAGCGCCTGGACCTGACGGCGGGGCAGGTGGATAACCGCTTTGACGGCCAGATCGCCAGCAACCAAGCCCTTAGCGCCAGCATCACCGGCCTTGACCAGCGCAGC
>NZ_VXCW01000042.1:0-1348 GCF_052850675.1 Pseudomonas sp. 1152_12
TAATGCCAGTCAGTTAAGCTGACTGGCATTTTTATTTTTGATCGGATACTTCGGTGATTTCAGCCGAATCGCCCGAGGATAAACGCGCTCCTCACGTCGATGCGGCAGAACGTAGTGCGGCGCTGAAGCATGAAGCTCGGCCAAATACTTGGGGATGTTCCCGGAACGGTCGGCCGAGACGCTGTTGATAAACCCAAGAATCGCCCAGGTACACGCGGTAAAGCTCATTTCGCACGGGTAAATGCCAGGACAGTGGCGACTCATTTCCACCATCTGATAGCGCAACAAGTTGTAGCCCAACAACACGCCCCACAACTCTTGCTCGATCATCTCGGGTGTCTTGCTGCGCAGCGTATAGCTGCTGTTGAGCAGCGTCTGCTTCATTTCCCGAAAGCCTAATTCGATTTCCCAGCGCTGGCTGTACAGATCAACGATCTCGTCGGAAGGAAAACGCAGTGGGTCAGCCATCGAGGTCAGAATCTGACACACCTTGCCCTTGACGGTTTTGCTCAGCAGTCGCGCGGTCAGCTGCTCCGGCAACCCAGGCCATTGCTTGCGGGCCTGCGGCGAAGTGCTCAGCAAAACAATCGCATCCTGGCGCCCCAAACGCTGGATCACCTCGTACTGCGAGCCTTTTTTCAGCGGCATCAGCCAGTGGCGTTCGACACCTGCCTGCTGCCACCGATGCAGTAAACCTAACGAGTAAAAACCACGATCAAACAGCGTCAGCGAGTGATCGGGGGTGGTTTCGATCAGTTGCTCGGCCAGTTTCATTTCGTTGCTGCGGTAGCCTTCAAACGCACTGCCAATCAGCAAATGGCTGGTCAACTCCATTTGGCAGACCATGCGCACCTGAGGAAAACCGGTGTCGCCATGCTGGTTGCTGGCGGAGTCATAGCGCGCCCGATTTTCCGGCGTATCGGGCGTGCGCCAGACAACGCCATCGACACCCAACAAACGCAGACCGGCCCAAGTCGGGTGACCGGCTGCCTCATGCCAACTTTTCTGGGTCAAATCGAAGACTTGTCGTACAGCTTCGCTGCCCAATCTCTGACGGGCCTGGACTACGGCGCTGGGCGCTACCAACGGGCGCTGACCCGGCAACATGATATTCATGCGACTGACCACATCCCAGGCCGACATGCGCCGGAAGAACGCCATGGAGATCACGCACCAGAGCATCATTTCCAGAGGCAAACGACGCTTGCGCAGCGTCGCCACACCAGCTTGTTCAAGCGCCTGTTCGACCAGAGAAGGATCGAGCAAAGCACCCAATCCCTCGATGGCGTTGGGGGTAGAGGCGATGTTGTGGGTCAGTTCCAGTGCCCGAGCGAGACGCATAAAAAAA
>NZ_VXCW01000043.1:0-1311 GCF_052850675.1 Pseudomonas sp. 1152_12
TCTGCGTCTTGCTGCGAACCGCTGGCACCGCGTTCGCAACCAGGTTCTCCCCAACCTTCAACGGCGCAACCGGCACCGTCTTAATCTGCATCGCCGCACTACTCACCAGCAACGGCTTAACCACCTCGGCATGCGGCTCCAACCTGGGCATCACCAGCTTTTTAGCCAGCAACTCCAACAAATCCCGGGCCCGTCCAGACTTGATATGCCCAAGCACCTGCGTACCCAGGCGCACCGCCACACCCATTCCCGCCGTTGCCCAAACCAGCAGCAGGTTGATCAATACCTCGCCAGTGATCTCCCCCATCAACTCATTCATTTCTTGCGGCGCCAGCATGCGCATCCAGCTGACCATCGCCGACACATAAATGAACAGCAGCGGTTCATCGCTAAGCACCAGCAGACCCTGCGCAATAGCGTCGTCACCCAGCTTCAGCAGTTCATCCAGTTCGGTTTGGGAGATGTAGTTCAGCAACTTCTCGCTGTTGGGCTTGATGTCCGCCAGCAAGTCAACCAGTTGGGTGATGTTGTCCCACAGGCCGTAAAGCGCTTTGCCCATGCCACTGAGGAACGCCGCTTCCACCATCCTGCGCCGGTCCAGCGGGGTAGCGTCCGAATAGTCTTTCCACCGCGCCTGAAAGGTGCTGTTCCACTCATCACGCAGGCGCGCTTCCAACTCCCCGATCACCGACTGATAAGACGCATACAGCGCCTTGACGTGATCCTTGGAAACGTTGGGGTAGAAACTGATTCGGTACTGCTGGTTGCGATCACACTCGGTGATTTCGAGAATGCCGCTGGGGCCGATGGTCTTGTGGATCGGCTCGCCCAATGGGCCGCCGTTGGGGTCGACGCGTTGCAGTATCACCGGCGTGTCACCGATGGGCACAAACCGCGTGCTCTGGAACATGTGCACCAGGGTCAATGTGCCGTTGGCCTGGCAGGTGGCGACGGTGCTGCTGGGAAAAATGGAGCGGTTGATGGGCGCGACCAGCGCCACTTCATCGCCGACCTTGAACACCTGCTCGACATCCAGCGCCGAAAAGCTCCAGAAGCTCGAAGCCCAGTCGTCAAAGGTGTTCAGGCAGTTGCGAAAGTCACGCAAAACGCCTTCAACATCCGGCGCTTTGGCATCCATGGGCGTCAGGGCCAGCCGGCCAATGGCCGGGTTCAAGCGCCAGCCCCATCAACAGGGTTTTCAACACAAAAGGCCATCTGCAATCCCTCGCACTGTGTGATCAGGCGAAGGACTTTGCAGCGGTTTTTAGGGGATATCTGTAGAGCTTATCCGGCAGTTACGTGGGAGGTTTC
>NZ_VXCW01000044.1:0-1277 GCF_052850675.1 Pseudomonas sp. 1152_12
CCTGCAAGTCGGCCAGTTGGATAACCGTCAAGGCGTGCTCAACAGCAAGCAGGCGCTGGCGATCACCGGGCAATCCCTGAGTAACCAAAACGGCCTGGCCAGCGCCGTTGGCCCGGTGCGGCTGACGCTCGACAGCGTCGACAACACCAAGGGCCGCATTGCCAGCCAGGCTGATCTGGACGCCACGGTCGGGATCTTCAACCAGCAGGGCGGTCAGTTGGTCGCCCAGGGCAACTTGAGCCTCAACGCCGACACCCTGGATAACCGCGACGGCGGCGTCCTCGGTGCGAAAAAAGCGCTGAAGCTCACCATCAACAGCGTCGACAACCGCGCGGGTGAAATCTCCAGCCAGCAGAACATCGACCTCAGCGGCCAGCGCCTCGACAACAGTGGCGGCAAGCTGTTGGCCGGGACGGCGCTGGAACTGGCGATGCACGAGGTGATCAACCAGGCCAAAGGCCTGGTCTTCGCCCAAGACACGCGCTTCACCGGCACCCGCCTGGATAACACCGAAGGCACCTTTGGCGCCAAGCACTCCCTGGCGTTGCAGCTGGCGGCTGGGCTGAACAACACGGGTGGCAAATTCACCAGCGAAGGTTCGATGGACCTGGCGGCCCAGCGCATCGACAACACCGGCGGCAGCCTCTCCAGTGCCGGGCCGCTGACCCTCACCAGTGCCACGGATTTGATCAATACAGGCGGCACCGTCGAGAGTGCACAAAGCCTCAAGCTGACCAGTGCCAGCCTCGATAACACCCACGGCCTGATCAACAGCCAAGGCGCCGTGACCCTCACGACCGGCGTGTTCAACAACGGCCTTGAGGGGCATGTCACCAGTGCCGACAGCCTTGACCTCACGGCCACCCAGGTCAGCAACAGCGGGCAAATCCGCAGCGTTGGCAGCCTGACTGCCAACCTCACTGGCCTCACGCAAATGGGCGGCGCCGAGCTGCTCAGCACCACGCAACTGAACCTCGACCTGCACAACGGCGAGCTGGTCAACGCGGGCGTGATCAACGCACCGATCCTGGTGCTCAACAACCTCGCTAACCTCAACAACCAGCACGGCGAAATCTCCAGCCAGAACGCCTTCACCTTGGCGGCCAACAACCTCGACAACAGCCACGGCAAGCTCATCAGCAACCAAGGGCTGACCTTGCGCGTTGAGCAGCTGCTGGCCAACGTCAAAGGCCATATCAACGCCGTTGGCCTCGACGCGCGCAGCACCCGTTTGGACAACACCGACGGCCTGCTCAGTGGCCGCGGTGATGTCGCAC
>NZ_VXCW01000045.1:0-1277 GCF_052850675.1 Pseudomonas sp. 1152_12
TTGCGACATCACCGCGACCACTGAGCAGGCCGTCGGTGTTGTCCAGGCGCGTGCTGCTTGCGTTGAGGCTGGCAGCGTTGATGTGGCCTTTGACGTTGGCCAGCACTTGCTCAACGCGCAAGGTCAGCCCCTGGTTGCTGATCAGTTTGCCGTTGCTGTTATCGAGGTTTTGCGCTGCCAGGGTGAAAGCGTTCTGGCTGGAAATTTCGCCGTGCTGGTTGTTGAGGTTAGCGAGGTTGTTGAGCGCCAGGATCGGTGCGTTGATCACGCCCGCGTTGACCAGCTCGCCGTTGTGCAGGTCGAGGTTCAGTTGCGTGGTGCTCAGCAGCTCGGCGCCGCCCAGTTGCGTGAGGCCGGTAAGGTTGGCAGTCAGGCTGCCGACGCTGCCGATATGCCCGGCGTTGGTGACGTGGGTGGCCGTCAGGTCAAGGCTGTCGGCACTGATCACCTGCCCTTTGAGGCCGTTGTTGAACTCACCGGTCGCGAGGCTGGCCGCGCCCTGGCTTTTGAGCAGGCCGTAAGTGTTATCCAGGCTGGCGCTGGTCAGCGTGAGGCCTTGTGCACTCTCGACGGTGCCGCCTGTATTGATCAAATCCGTGGCGCTGGTGAGGGTCAGCGGGCCGGCACTGGAAACACTGCCGCCGCTGTTATCGATGCGCTGCCCAGCCAGCGCCATCGAGCCTTCACTGCTGAGTTTGCCGCGGGTGTTATCCAGTCCAGCCGAGACCTGCAGTGCCAAGCTGTGTTGGCCGCCCAAGGTGCCGTCGGTGTTATCCAGACTCCCACCGGTAAACCGGGTGTTCTGGGCAAACACCAAGGCTTTGGCCCTGTTGATCACGTCGTGCATCGCCAGCTCTAACCCAGTCCCGGCCAACAGCTTGCCGCCACTGTTGTCGAGGCGCTGGCCGCTGAGGTCGATGTTCTGCTGGCTGGAGATTTCCCCGGCGCGGTTGTCAACGCTGTTGATCGTGAGCTTCAGCGCTTTTGTCGCCGCTACCAAGCCCTTGTCGTGGTTGTCCAAGCTGTCGGCCGTGAGGGTCAGGTTGCCTTGTGCGGCGATCTCGCCGCCCTGCTGGTTCAGCACACCCACGGTGGCTTCCAAGTCGCCTTGGCTGGCGATGCGGCCCTTGGCGTTTTCGACGCTGTCGACCGTCAGCCGCACCGGGCCAACGGCGCTGGCCAGGCCGTTTTGGTTACTCAGGGATTGCCCGGTGATCGCCAGCGCCTGCTTGCTGTTGAGCACGCCTTGACGGTTATCCAACTGGCCAACTTGCAGA
>NZ_VXCW01000046.1:0-1260 GCF_052850675.1 Pseudomonas sp. 1152_12
CAGTGGTGGTCGCGGTCAGAACCACATCGACCTTGTCGATGGTGTCATTGATCGTGGTGGTGGCGCCGTTGCCTGCAACTTCCAGCTTCTCGAAGTTGCCGCCAGCGGTGTCGGTGATCTTGACCGTCTGAGTGCTCTTGTCGATGAACACGTCATCGCTCGGCGCTGGGACAGTCACGGTGCCGACGGTATCGCCTGCCTTGATGGTGATGGTCGAACCATTATCCAACTTGAGGGTGACGTCGGTGCCGGCCTTGTTGCTCAAGGTCGCGGTGTAGGTGATCTGGCCACCCTCGCTAACCTCAGTCGGAGCAGTCAGCGTTACGGTCGTGGTGTTATCGGTGTCTGGAGTATCAGTCACTGTTGTAGTGACTTTATCGGTCCCAGGAACCAGATTTTCGAAGTGCTCGCCGCCAGTGACACCCTTGATAGCGGTGGTAACGGTTTGATCGCCTTTGTACACATCATCAGGAGCTACGACGGTGATAGTGCCGCTCGACTGATTAACGCCGATGGTGATGGTTTGGCCGTTATCCAGTGTCACAGTCAGCGGGTTGGTGATGTTAGTCACTGCCGCGCCGTTCTTATCCACAAGGCTGGCGGTGTAGACGATATTGCCGCCTTCGCCAATGGTGGTGGTGGCGGTCAGTACGACGTCGACTTTATCGATGGTGTCATTGATCGTGGTGGTGGCGCCGTTGCCTGCAACTTCCAGCTTCTCGAAGTTGCCGCCAGCGGTGTCGGTGATCTTGACGGTCTGTGTGCTCTTGTCGATGAACACGTCATCGCTAGGCGCCGGAACAGTCACGGTGCCGACGGTGTCGCCCGCTTTGATGGTGATGGTCGAGCCGTTGTCGAGTTTCAGCGTTACGTCAGTGCCCGCTTTATTGGAAAGCGTAGCGGTGTAAGTGATCTGGCCACCTTCGTTCACTGCGCTTGGCGCGGTCAGCGTTACGGTGGTGGTGTTATCGGTGTCTGGAGTATCCGTTACGGTGGTGTTAACCGGCGTGGTGCCAGGTACTAAGTTTTCAAAGTGCTCGCCGCCAGTCACGCCTTTGATAGCGGTGGTAACGGTTTGATCGCCTTTGTAGACATCATCCGGAGCTACGACCGTGATGGTGCCGCTCGACTGGTTCACGCCGATGGTGATGGTTTGGCCATTGTCCAAAGTCACGGTCAGCGGGTTGGTGATGTTGGTCACCGGGTTACCCGACTTGTCGACCAGCGAAGCGGTGTAAACGATGTTGCCGCCTTCGCCGA
>NZ_VXCW01000047.1:0-1252 GCF_052850675.1 Pseudomonas sp. 1152_12
ACGGTTATCGAGGCTGGCGCTGTTGAGGGTCAGCGCCATGGCGCTGAGCAATTCGCCGCTGCGGTTGCTGATGGCGCCGGTGGTGGTCAATTGCTGCGCCGCGCCGCTGCTGAGTCGGCCGCCGTCGTTGTTCAGCGTGGCGGCTTGCAGCCTGAGGTTGCCATCGCTGCGCACCGTGCCTTGTTGGTTGTTCAGCTCATCAAGGGTCAGTTGCAGTGTACCGTTGGCCAGCAGGCGCCCGCCGTTGCGGTTGTCGAACTGTTTGCCGCCGAAGGACAGGTCGTTGACGCTGGAAACCTCACCGCCCTGGTTGTCGAACTGGTCGATATTCAGGTTCAGGTGCTGGCCGCTGATAAAGTGACCGCCACGGTTGATCGCGACCCCGGCATGGGTGACGCTCAACAAACGGTCGCCCTGCAGCAGGCCTTGGCGGTTATCCAGGGTCAGGCTGCCCAAGGTGGTGGTCGCCGCGACTATTTTGCCTTGGCGGTTATCCAGCGCAGTGGTGACGAACACCTTTGCGTCATCGCGTATTTTGAGTTCGCCTTCGGCGTTAATCAGGCTGTTGGCCTGCAGGTCCAGGCTGGAGGCGGCAATCAAGCCCTTGGTGTTGTCCAGCGCCTTGGCGATGCGCACCAGCAGCCCTTGCTCGCTGAGCAATTTGCCGCCGCGGTTGTCGAGGCTGTCGGCGGTGAAGCCCAGCGCCTGAGCGCTGGAGATTTCCCCGCCCTGGTTGTCGACGCTGTTGAGGTTACTCAGCAACAAGCGTCCCGGGGCATTGATCACACCGCCCTGGTTATTCAGGTGGCCGCCATTGAGGTCGAGGCTGACTTCGCCCTGGCCGAACAGCCGACCATCGTCGTGCTGATCAAGGCTGGTGACACTGGCATTAAGCGTCTGCCCGGCGCTGATGCGCCCGCCCGCGCTGTTGTCCACGTGGCCGGCGTTCAGGTCCAGGCGCACGCCGCCGCGCACGGTGCCATGCTGGTTTCTGAACGGGCCGGTGACAGTGAGGCTTAACCCCTGCCCGGCCGAGACCAAGCCTGTCACGTTGTCCAACGCCGCCAGTTGCAGCGTGACCTGCGCCTGGCTCGACAATTCGCCACTGCGGTTGACCAGTTGCCCGATGCCCGCCGTCAGGTTGCCGGTGCTGGTGACGAGGCCACCTTGGCTGTTGAGCAGTTGATCGGCAGTTAGTGCGAGGCTACCTGCGCTGAGGATGCGGCCTTGGTTTTGGTTGTCGACTTGAGTA
>NZ_VXCW01000048.1:0-1069 GCF_052850675.1 Pseudomonas sp. 1152_12
TGACTCTAGCCAGTACAGACCGTGGGAGACTTCGCCCCACCCCTTCACCAAAGCGCCGATAAGGAATGCATCGGCCATGACCGACGATAGAAGCAAGCCAGCGCAATGGTGAAGCCCCGACAAGTCTGCAAACCCTAACCCGGAGCGTTTTTCATGGCAATGACTGTCTCGCAATCAATCATCGGTGTGGATGTCGCTAAAGCGGAAGTTGTGATCTACCAAACTGAAACTGATGAACTAAAGATCGTACCGAACACTAAAACCAAACTTAAAGCGTGGCTCGATACCTTGCCGGCGGGCAGCGCTATTGCGATTGAGGCCACCAACATCTATCACTTGCAGACCGTAACCCTGGCTCACTCGATGGGTCATAAGGTCTACGTGGTCGATGGGTTTCGCCTTAATCACTACCGAAAAAGCACTGGAGGCCGGGCTAAAACAGATGCCAGCGATGCGCGCTTGCTGGCCCGTTATTTGAAAAATGAACAAGCAGATTTACGCGTTTGGAGCCCGCCGCCGAAAATTTATACCAAGCTTCAAAGCTTGCTTCGTCGGCGTGCCGCTCTGGTGAAAACACGTATCGCCCTTAATCAAAGCTGGGCGGGTGAACCGTTACTCAAAGCATCATCAAAAAGCGTCTCTGCTTGCCTGGAAAGGCACGAAGCACTCATTGAGAAACGGATATTAGACGCTGTCACTGAAGCTGGGCTTCTACATCAGGTCAAGCGCTGCCAAGCCGTCGAAGGTATTGGTTTTCTTACGGCAGTTGCACTAACGATGGCTTTTCAACGAGGAGAGTTTGAAAGCGCAGATGCGTATATCGCGTTCCTTGGGTTGGACTTGAGAGTAACTGACTCCGGGCAGATGAACGGACGTCGCGCATTGAGCAAGAAAGGTGACGGCGAGATACGTCGATTACTGCATAACGCTGCGTCAGCCGGCATCAGGTCAAAAGCTTGGAAACCGCTGTATGAAGGTTACCTGGCCAGGGGCCTGAAAACGACTCAGGCCCTGGTCATCATCGCCCGCAAGCTGGCACGTATTGCGTTTTCACTCATGAAAAATCAGA
>NZ_VXCW01000049.1:0-879 GCF_052850675.1 Pseudomonas sp. 1152_12
CAGCTTGGCGGAAGCGACGATTTACTTGGGGTCGCTGCCTGATGAATTGGTACTGGCTCAGGCGTCACGGTTTTATCACTTTCGCGACGGTGTGCTGACGGCGATCAGCGATCCGTATGACAACCGGCTGCGTATTGCTCGTGATCGTTTGGGGGGGATTGAGCGGCTGGATAACGGTGTAGGCCGTTGTTTGTTTTTGCGCTACGAACTGGGCCGCATTGTGGCGGTGGACTATCAGGTTCATCGCGCCAAAGGGTATGAACCCTACGTCTGGGTGACTGAGCAGAACGTCGTTTCCTACGCCTACGACGAGGCGGGACGACTGGTTTCAGCGACCAATGCTGTAGGCGAACGTGAGGTTTATCGGTACGACGATCAGCACGTCATCCTTGAGCGGCAGCTGGCCGGTGGGGCGAGTTTTTTTTGGGAGTGGGAACGGGCTGGCAAGGCGGCGCGCTGTGTTCGGCATTGGGCCAGTTTCTCGCAGATGGACACGCGCTATGCGTGGGAGGACGGCGGCAGGGTTACGGTTCACAACGCTGATGGCAGCCAGGAAGTTTATGTCCACGATCAGCGCGCGCGACTGGTACAGCGCATTGATCCGGATGGCGCTGAGCATTTCAAATCCTATGACGCCAAGGTCCGGCTGACGGTTGAGCAAAACCCGCTGGGGGCGGTGACGGCGTATCAGTATGACGAAGCCGGGCGTTTGGTGGCGCTGTTTCCTGGGGAAGATGAACCGACTTCCTACGAGCATGACAATGGGTTCGTACGGGTTGTAAGGCGGGGTGAGGCGGTTTGGAAATATGAGCGTAACGATCAGGGTGACGTCACGCGTAAGACTGATCCTGACGGCCACGTTACGGACTACACCTACAA